>JAZSPK010000008.1:0-35339 GCA_045537405.1 Acetatifactor sp. | reverse complement strand
TATACCACTGGTTTTCGGGCACGTCACTGAAGCGGTCCTTATAGGTTACTGCAGGCTTTCCTTCCGCATTGTACAGTACCTGTACAAACTCTGCTCTGGTTAAGGTTCCTTCCGGGTCAAACAGGATTCTTCCTGCCTCATAAGTCGGATCGTAGCCATGTCGTTCTGTGAGCCAAGGAGTTGGTGCCCATTGTTGTCTTCCTAAGACCGCTTGGCCTCCGACTTGGAATCGTAAACGGATACGGAAACGGCAAGTACGGAGTCAGCGACTCCATAACCAGAGAACAGTTAGCCACCATGCTGAACAAGTATGCCCAGTATAAGGGCTACAAGGTGGATACAACAGCAGAACTGGATACCTATACAGATACAGGAAAAATCAGTGGCTGGGCAGTAAACTACATGAAGTGGATAGTGGGAAGCAGCATCATGAGTGGAAAGGGAGACCGCTTAGACCCTCAGGGCAACGCAACCCGAGCAGAGTGTGCAACACTGGTGAATAAGTTTCATATCAGTTATGGGGAGTAAGGTCTGAACAATAGAATGTTACAAGAATCCGGAAAGGACAAAATGCTTTCCGGATTCTTTTCTATGATTATGTCATAATTACAGCAGAGTTACATATGATTTATCAAGAGAAATAGAATGGTAAAACATATGCAAAAAGTGAGAAAAGGGATGGCAATAATTTGTGTGCTTATATATTGGGGTACAAGTATATTGCCTATATCTGCACAAGTGGAGATAACCTCGCCGTCAGCTATTTTAATGGAAGTTTCTACGGGAGAAGTGATTTTAGAAAAGGATGCTGATGCAAGACGTAGTCCGGCCAGTATTACCAAGATTATGACATTGTTACTGACCTTTGAAGCCATAGAAGAGGGAAAGATAAGCCTGACCGACGAGGTACTGGTAAGTGAGCATGCCAGCGGTATGGGGGGCTCACAAGTATTTCTGGCAGAAGGGGAAAAGCAAAGCTTAGATACCATGATTAAATGTATTGTTATTTCTTCCGGTAATGATGCTTCTGTGGCAGTGGCTGAGCATGTGGCAGGCTCTGAGGATGCTTTTGTGGATCTGATGAATAAGAAGGCAAAGGCGCTGGGCATGGAGAATACTAATTTTGAGGATTGCTGTGGTTTGACAGATTCCGAGAATCATTATTCATCGGCACGTGATGTGGCTATTATGAGTAGGGAATTAATCACCAGGTATCCGCAGATTTATGATTACACTATGATTTGGATGGAGAATATTACCCACGAGACGAAACAGGGAAGCAGCTTGTTTACTCTGTCCAGTACCAATAAACTGTTAAAACAATATCCGTACACTACCGGACTGAAAACCGGTTCCACCAGCAAGGCAGGATTCTGCGTGTCTGCTACTGCCAGAAAAGATAATATGGATATGATCGCTGTGGTGTTGGGAAATCCGGATGGAAAAACAAGATTTAATGAGGCGAAGGCTCTTCTAAGCTATGGCTTTAACGTGAGTGATGTTTACATAGATGAAAATAAGGAAGTATTGCCGCCGGTGGTTCTGGAAGGTGCCATGCAGGAATTTGTAAATGTGAAATATGCAGGAGAATTTCGTTATCTGGATACCAAAGGGAACGATTTGTCCAAGATAGAAGCGAAGGTAAGGCTGCCGGAAACGGTGCAGGCCCCTGTAGATGCAGGTGCGAAAGCCGGGGAAGTGATATATTCCTTAAATGGTACACCCATAGGAAGCGTGGACATTCTTTTTGCAGAGAGTGTGGAAGAGGCTGGGTATAAGGATTATCTGTACAAAATATTTCTGGATTTTTTAATGTAATAATTGTGCTGGAAAGTATGGGGGAATTGTGGTATACTAATTTCCGTAATTGTTGTGTAAACAGGCTGCAGGAAGTAGTTAAGGAATTTAAAGATTTATGTGGGATATATTGTTGATTGCGGTTTTCTGTATAATGCTTATTCTGCTATGGATTATGCTGTTTGACGGAACCCGATTTGTAGTAAGAAGACATACTATAAAAAGCCCTAAGCTTACCGGGCGTTACCGGGCGGTGGTGTTGGCGGATTTGCATAATAAAAAGTATGGCAAAGGAAATCAGTTGTTATTACAGGCCATAGAGAAGGAGAAACCGGACAGTATCTGGATTGTAGGAGATATGCTGACTGCCAGACCGGGAAAAAGCCTGGAACCGGCCTTGGAGTTTTTGAAGGCATTGGCCAAGAAGTATCCGATTTTTTATGCTAACGGAAACCATGAGCATCGTATCAAACTATATCCGGAGACTTATGGAGATATGGCTGAAAGGTATGCGGAAGGGCTGAAGAAGATAGGCATACAGCCATTGGTAAATGCCCATGAAAAGCTGGCTGATTTAAATGTGACGATTTACGGAGCAGAGATTGATAAGGAATATTATAGACGATTTGTAATACCTCATATGGAAACAGCGTATTTGACGGAAACGCTGGGCAAACCATCCAAAGAGGAGTATACCGTATTACTTGCTCATAATCCCGACTTTTTCCCGGTGTATGCTCAGTGGGGAGCGGATTTGGTGCTTTCCGGTCATGTGCATGGAGGTATGGTGAGAATTCCCGGATGGAAGGGAGTGGTATCTCCCAATGTACGCTTTTTTCCCAAGTATGATGGCGGAAAGTTTGAAGAAGGAAAAAGTACTATGATACTGAGCCGGGGACTGGGTATGCATACTATTCCGGTGAGAGTTTTTAATCCCGGCGAGTTGATTGTAATAGATTTCGAGAAAGAACAGGAAAGATAAAATGGCACTATCGGTGAAATTGGAAGCCTTTGAAGGTCCTTTAGACCTGCTGCTTCATTTGATTGACAAAAACAAAGTGGATATTTATGATATCCCCATTGTGGAGATAACGGAGCAATATCTGGACTACATCAAGCAGATGGAAGTGGAAGATATGAACGTCATGAGTGAGTTTTTGGTTATGGCGGCTACACTTTTAGATATTAAGTGCAGGATGCTTCTGCCCAAGGAAGTGAATGAAGAGGGCGAGGAGGAAGACCCAAGAGCGGAATTGGTACAGAAGCTGTTGGAGCATAAGATGTACAAATACATGTCTTTGGAGCTTCGTGACCGACAGGTGGATGCGGAACGCTTTTATTACCGTGCCAAGGATTTGCCCAAGGAGGTGGCGGATTACAGACCACCCCTGGATTATGAAGAGCTTATTGGTGACATGACTCTGCAGAAGCTGAATGATGTATTTAAGATGGTGATTAAGAAACAGGAGAATAAGATTGACCCCATCCGAAGTACCTATGGTAACATAGAAAAGGATGAGGTGGATATGGATGAGCGTTTCCTGTATGTGGAGGCTTATGCCAGAGAACATAAGAAATTCAGCTTTAAGAATCTGTTGGAGAAGCAGAAGAGTAAAATGAATGTGATTGTTACCTTTTTGGTGATTTTAGAACTAATGAAGAGTGGAAAGATTGTAATATCCCAGGAGAATATTTTTGACGATATTATCATCGAATCTATGGTATAGGAGAGGAACGATGGAAAGAGAAAAAGCAAAAGCGGTGATGGAAGCGGTGCTTTTTGCCATGGGCGAGAGCGTGGAAATCAGCCGTTTGGCAGATGTAATAGAAGAGGATTTACGTACTACCAAGAAGATACTGGCAGAAATGGCACAGGAGTATGAAGATAGCACCAGGGGTATCAGCTTAGTGTATTTTGAAGATGCAGTACAGTTATGTACGAAGGCAGATATGTACGAGTATCTGATTAAGATTGCCAAGGCACCACGCAAGATGGTACTGACGGATACAGTTATCGAAACCCTTTCCATTATTGCGTATAAGCAGCCGGTGACCCGTGTGGAAATCGAAAAAGTAAGAGGTGTTAGTTGTGAACATGCCATCAATAAGCTGTTAGAGTATGAGTTGATTACAGAGCTGGGAAGAATGGATGCTCCCGGTCGTCCCATTCTTTTTGGTACTACAGAGCAGTTCTTACGTTGTTTCGGCGTGAAGAGTCTGGAAGAGCTGCCTGAGATGAGTACTGTACAGCTGGAAGAGTTTAAACAACAGGCAGAGGCGGAAGTACAACTGCAGTTGGATATCTAAATATTTGCAGAGCCTCTTCGCAGGAGAGGGCATTTTAGTGCTAAATATCCTCCGAAGTGAATATAGATAATAAGGACCGGCTTGACGGTAAGCTTAAATCTATGTTGGCTTCGGAGGATATTTATGTTTAAGTGGAAAAAATATATAGTGGCAGTCCTTGCAATAGTGTTGCTAATGAATGGTATGTCTGTACAGGTGTGGGCAAAAGAACCGGCAGAGACGGAAGTTTATGCCAAGGCAGCAGTGCTGATGGATGCAGAAAGCGGCAGGGTATTGTATGAGAAGAACGGACAGGAAATTCTGGCCATGGCCAGTACCACCAAGATACTGACCTGTATACTGGCACTGGAAAATGCAGATTTAGAGGAGTGGGTGGATATTTCTGCTTACGCATCTACCATGCCAAAGGTACGACTGGGAGTGAAAAAGGGGGAGAGGTATCGACTGGGGGATTTGCTACATTCCCTAATGTTAGAGTCTCATAATGATGTAGCTGTAGCTATAGCAGAGCACTTGGGGAAGGAATTCCTGGATAAAGAATTGGTTGAAAAGAGTGTGGCAGAGTATACAGTGGAGGAAAGTAAAAAGGCAGTGGCGGCTTTTGCTGATTTGATGAATGAAAAGGCTCGAGTATTGGAATGTGTAAATAGCTGGTTTATTACTCCCAATGGGTTGGATGCTACGGAAACCTTTTATGCAAAAGACGGAAACACTTTTTCTAAAGACCATTCTACTACGGCAGAAGAATTAGCAAGGATTATGTCCTATTGTGTCTTACATTCTCCCAAGAAAGAGGAGTTTTTGAAAATTACACAGACTATCTCCTATTCTTTTGCTTCTGAGAAGGGAAGGAATCATTTCTGTAGTAATCATAATGCTTTTTTAACAATGATGGATGGTGTAATTAGCGGAAAGACCGGTTTCACCAACAAAGCAGGATATTGCTATGTGGGTGCATTGGAGCGGGATGGCAGGACCTTTGTGGTGGTACTGCTTGCTTGTGGCTGGCCCAATAACAAGAGTTATAAATGGAGTGACAGCAAAAAGCTGATGAACTATGGAATAAAGGAGTATTTTAAGGAAAATATCGAGAATAGAGAAATGGAGAGTGTGATACCTACACGAATTCCGGTAGCAAACGGCCAGACCGAAAAATTGGAGCAACAGGCTTATGTGGGTGTGGAAGTGATTCCTGTAGAACAGGAGAGGAGTATTTGGAGTAAAACGGAGAGCATATTACTAAAAGATGGAGAAAAGATAGTTTTTGATTATGAATTACCTTCCGTACTTCAGGCTCCGGTGAATCAGGGGCAGGTTGTAGGTAAATTGACTTATTCCGTAGATGGAAATATTTACCGGCAAAAGGATATTGTCCTGACAGCGGATGTAGAAAAAATTGATTTTAAGTGGTGTTTTGAAAAGATTTTTGATATTTATATGGGTAGAAATTCACAAAAAGAATAGAAAAAAACAGATGTCGGTTAAGCGTTAGTAAAAAAATGCAAAAAAAAGCAATTTGGGACTTTGCCAGTTGCTTTTTTTGTGTTATACTACTTTGGACAATGAAAATGGGGGAAAATGGGTTGTCATTTTCCTCGTTAAAATTTGTTAGTACATATTTATTATAAATGGAGGGCTGAAAAACATGAGTACTACTTCAAAAGCGAGTCAAAGAATCGAAGCTTTACTCGACGCAAACAGTTTCGTTGAAATTGGTGCACTTGTTACTGCAAGAGCTACAGATTTCAATCTGAAACAGAACGAAACTCCTTCTGACGGCGTTATCACCGGCTACGGAGTGATTGATGGTAATCCCGTGTATGTGTATAGCCAGGATGCTTCTGTATTAAACGGAACCGTTGGTGAAATGCACGCAAAGAAGATTACCAAACTCTATGATCTGGCTATGAAAACAGGAGCACCTGTTATCGGATTAATTGATTCTGCCGGACTTAGATTACAGGAGGCAACCGATGCATTAAACGCATTTGGTGAAATCTATATGAAGCAGACCCTTGCTTCCGGTGTGATTCCTCAGATTACTGCAATCTTCGGAACCTGTGGTGGCGGATTGGCTTTATTCCCTACCATGACTGATTTTACTTTCATGGAAGGCAAGAGCGCTAAGTTATTTGTAAACGCACCTAATGCACTGGATGGAAATAATGTTTCCAAGTGTGATTCTTCTGCAGCAAAGTTCCAGGCTGAAGAAGCCGGTATCGTTGATGTTGTGGCAGATGAAGCAGATGTACTTGCTCAGATTAGAGCATTAATCGGTTTCTTACCTGCAAACAATGAAGATTTCTGCATGGAAGATTGCATGGATGATTTGAACAGAGTAAATCCTGAACTTGCTAACTGTGTTGGCGATACTTCAGTTGCTTTGTCTATCATTGCTGATGACAACAACTTCTTTGAAGTAAAGGCTGACTACGCAAAGAGCATGGTAACCGGTTTCATTAAGTTGAATGGTTCTACTGTTGGCTGTGTGGCTAACCGTACTGAAGTTTGTGATGAAGAAGGTAAGGTAGTAGAGAAGTTTGACGCAGTTCTTACCAAGAAGGGCTGTGAGAAGGCTGCAGATTTTGTAAACTTGTGTGACGCTTTTGGTATTCCCGTACTGACTCTTACCAATGTAAAGGGTTATGAAGCTACCATGTGCTCTGAAAAGGGTATCGCTAAGGCAGCTGCTAAGCTTACCTACGCATTTGCAAATGCAACTGTTGCTAAGGTAAACGTAATCATCGGCAAGGCTTACGGTACTGCTTATGTAGCTATGAACTCTAAGGCAATCGGTGCTGATATGGTTATGGCTTGGCCTAACGCTGAAATCGGTACAATGGATGCTAAGCTTGCAGCAAAGATTATGTACGAAGGCCAGGGGGCTGACGTTATTAATGAAAAGGCAGCTGAATATGCAGCACTTCAGACGAGTGTAGCAAGCGCTGCTAAGAGAGGATATGTGGATCAGGTCGTAGAGGCAGCTGATACCAGAAAATACGTTATCGGTGCTTTCGAAATGTTATATACAAAGAGAGAAGACCGTCCTGACAAAAAACACGGAACAGTTTAAGAAAGGGTGATTAGAGTATGAAGAAAATTATTGCTTTAGCTTGTATGATTACCTTTATCTTTGGATTTACTGCTTGCGGAAGTGAAGCGGAGTACACTGAATACGAACAGACTAAGATGCATAATGCCGAACAGATTGCGCAGCATGTTGCTATGCCTTATCTTATTTCATTTATGGATGAAAGCAGAGCTAACTATTTTGACCCTTATACTGCAAACGAAATCAAGCAGATTGTGGCAGAAGAAGTTTCAAATGCTTATATGGGAGCGATTAGTCTTAATGTAGATGGTGAGGCTATGAGAGGTGCGGTTATTTCCTTTAGTTCAGCCTTAGAGGCGATTGGAACTGTATCAGAAGATGGAATTGGTACAGCAGAAGCTGAAATCGATGGTAAGACTATTATTGTAAAGATTCCGGTAACCGGTTCTAAGGAGAAAGCGGAAGCTGAGTTGATTTTTTCGAATGATATGTTCTACATTCTTGAATCAGCAGCACTTAACGAAGAAGCTACCATGGGCGATTTGATGACCAAGGCGGGTCTTAATACCTTGATTGGTATGGGTACTGTATTCCTTGTGTTGATTTTGATCAGCTTAATCATTGGTGCATTCGGATTTATTCCTAAGATTCAGGCTTGGGCAGCAAACAGAAACAAGAAAGATGAAACAAAGATAGAGAGTATTGATAATACAATCGCACAGATTGTTGAAAAAGAAGAAGACGTTACGGATGACTTGGAATTAGTTGCCGTTATCGCTGCAGCAATTGCTGCCAGTGAAGGTCAGACCTCTACGGATGGATTTGTTGTAAGAAGCATCCGCAAGGTAAACAGAAGAAGATAATTAATTATTTTATGGAGGATTAAAAAATGAAGAATTATACCATTACCGTTAACGGCAACGTATATGATGTAGTAGTAGAAGAAGGCGCATCTACAGGTGCTCCTGTAGCAAAGGCTCCTGCGGCTCCCAAGGCGGCTCCTAAGGCAGCTCCCGCAGCAGCAGCTCCTAAGGCTGCAGGTGGTGCTGGCTCTGTAAAGGTAGAGGCTGGTGCAGCTGGTAAGATTTTCAAGATTGAAGCAAGTGTTGGTCAGGCTGTTAAGGCTGGTGATACTGTAGTTATTTTGGAAGCTATGAAGATGGAAATCCCTGTAGTAGCTCCCCAGGATGGTACTATCGCAAGCATCGATGTAGCTGTTGGTGATCCTGTTGAAGCAGGTGCAGTACTTGCAACCATGAACTAATAAAAGGTTCGTGAACTGATTAAATACAACAGGAGGTCAACAAATGGAATATATTGCCAATACGTTCAACAATCTACTCCACCAGACAGCGTTTTTTAACCTGACCTGGGGAAATTACGTAATGATTGCGGTAGCGTGTTTTTTCCTTTATTTAGCAATCGCTAAAGGGTTTGAGCCTCTGCTTTTAACCCCGATTGCATTCGGTATGTTGCTTGTAAACATTTACCCCGACATCATGCTTCATGCAGAAGATGCGGCAAATGGAGTAGGCGGCTTACTGTATTATTTCTATATCTTAGATGAATGGGCAATCTTACCTTCCCTGATTTTCATGGGTGTAGGTGCAATGACCGACTTCGGTCCTTTGATTGCTAACCCTAAGAGCTTTTTACTTGGTGCATCAGCACAGTTTGGTATTTTCGCGGCTTACTTTGGAGCAATTGCATTAGGCTTCAATGATAAGGCTGCAGCAGCAATTTCTATCATTGGTGGTGCGGATGGTCCGACATCCATCTTCCTTGCAGGTAAGCTTGGCCAGACTGCAATTATGGGTCCTATCGCAGTAGCAGCATATTCATATATGTCATTGGTACCCATTATTCAGCCCCCTATTATGAAATTGTTTACAACTGAGAAGGAAAGAAAAATCAAGATGGGTCAGCTTCGTCCTGTAACCAAACTTGAGAAGATTTTATTCCCTATCGTTGTTACTATCGTAGTATGTTTGATTCTTCCTACCACAGCTCCTCTTGTAGGTATGTTAATGCTTGGTAACTTATTCAGAGAATCAGGCGTTGTTAGACAGTTGACTGATACTGCATCTAACGCACTTATGTACACCGTAGTTATTTTGCTGGGTACTTCCGTAGGTGCTACTACCAGTGCAGAAGCATTCTTGAATTTTGACACACTTAAGATTGTAGCACTTGGTTTAGTTGCATTTATGTTCGGTACTGCGGCAGGTGTTCTGTTTGGTAAAGTTATGTGCATTGCAACAAAGGGTAAGGTTAACCCGCTTATCGGTTCTGCAGGTGTATCTGCAGTACCTATGGCAGCTCGTGTATCACAGAAGGTTGGTGCAGAGTATGACCCTACAAACTTCCTTTTGATGCACGCTATGGGACCTAACGTAGCAGGTGTTATCGGTACTGCAGTAGCTGCAGGTACCTTCATGGCCATCTTTGGCGTATTCTAAATAATTATTTTGGAGGAAATCGTAAATGTCAGAACAAGTTAAAAAACCGATTAAAATTACGGAAACAATTTTACGTGATGCTCATCAGTCTCTGATTGCTACCAGAATGCCTACCGATTTTATGCTTCCTATCCTTGAGAAAATGGATAAGGTTGGATATCATTCAGTAGAATGCTGGGGTGGTGCTACCTTTGATGCATCTCTTCGTTTCTTAAAGGAAGATCCATGGGACAGACTTAGAAAGATTCGTGATGGTTTCAAGAATACTAAGTTGCAGATGCTTTTCCGTGGACAGAATATTTTGGGTTACAGACCTTACGCAGATGACGTGGTAGAATACTTCGTACAGAAGTCTATCTCTAACGGTATTGATATCATTCGTATTTTCGACTGCTTAAATGACCTTCGTAACTTGCAGGCAACTGTTGATGCTACTAACAAGTTCAAGGCTCAGGAAGGCAGAGGTCATGCACAGATTGCACTTTCTTATACCCTTGGTGATGCTTATACTCTTGAGTATTGGGCAGACATGGCTAAGAAGATTGAAGAGATGGGTGCTGACTCTATCTGTATCAAGGATATGGCTGGTTTGTTAGTTCCTTACAAGGCAACTGAATTGGTTACCGCTATGAAGAGCCAGACCAAGCTTCCTATCCAGTTACATACACACTACACCTCAGGTGTGGCTAGTATGACCTACCTTAAGGCTGTTGAAGCAGGTGTTGACGTAATCGATACCGCTATGAGTCCTTTTGCTCTTGGTACTTCTCAGCCCGCAACTGAAGTTATGGTTGAAACCTTCAAGGGAACCGAGTACGATACCGGATTCGACCAGAACTTACTTGCTGAAATTGCTGATTACTTCAGACCTTACAGAGATGAGTGTCTCGCAAGCGGACTTCTTAATCCTAAGGTTATGGGTGTTGATATTAAGACTTTATTATATCAGGTACCCGGCGGTATGCTTTCTAACATGGTTAGCCAGTTGAAGGAGCAGAACGCAGAAGATAAGTACTATGACGTACTTAAGGAAATCCCTGAGGTTCGTAAGGATCTTGGTGAGCCTCCTTTGGTTACCCCTTCTTCACAGATCGTTGGTACCCAGGCTGTATTTAACGTTCTTTTGGGCGAAAGATACAAGATGGCTACTAAGGAAACCAAGGCGGTTCTTCGTGGTGAATATGGTCAGACCGTTAAGCCTATGAGCCAGGAAGTAATTGATAAGGTTATCCCCGGTGAAGAAAGAATTACTTGTCGTTTTGCAGATACCATTCCTAACGAGTTGGATAAGCTGGAAAGCGAAATGGCTGAGTGGAAGCAGCAGGACGAAGACGTATTGTCTTATGCATTGTTCCCTCAGGTTGCTACTGACTTCTTCAAGTATCGTCAGGCACAGCAGGAAAAGGTTGATATGACCGTTGCTGATGGCAAGAATGGTGCTTACCCAGTTTAAGCAGTAAGCCGAGCGCATATAAAGTAAAATATTTGAGAGAGAGCATTTATGTTCTCTCTCAATTTTTTTGCTTTATATGCATTTGGCGTCAGCCGTACAACGAGATGAAGCGAAGCGTAATCGAGTGGTGCTCGGCGTAGATGTTCGACAGCCGCAGGCTTGCAAAACGCTAGTTTTGCAAGATGTGCGTGGCATATCCGCCCACATTTCTTGACAAGCACAGTTAAACTAATTAAAATAATAAATAGTGTTAACTGAACAAAATTAAATAAGCATTTTTGTTAACAATGGAGAATGACATGACAAATCAAGAGAACCTTTTTGAAGTGATAAATGCAAATTATAAATCCATGAGTAAAAGCCACAAGAAAATTGCGGACTTTATTATAAATCACTATGACCAGGCAGTTTTTATGACAGCGGCGAAATTGGGAGCAGGACTGGATATTAGCGAGTCCACAGTAGTACGTTTTGCTATGGCACTTGGATATGGTGGATATCCGGAGTTCCAAAAGGATTTGGAGGACTGTGTAAAAATAAAGCTTAGCGCCGTTCAAAAAATGGAAGCCAAATATGGCAGAAGTTCCCAGTCTGAGGTGCTGGTTTCCGTGTTGGAAGCGGATATGGAGAAGATACAGCATACCATAGATAATTTGGATCCGGCATCCTTTGAAACCGCCATGGACATTATTATGAATGCCCGTAATATTTACATTATGGGACTTCGAAGTAATGAGCCTTTGGCCGGATTTTTGCACTTTTATTTGAATATGTTCCGAGGAAATGTTATTCGTGTAAATACCACCAGTGTTACGGAGACTTTTGAGCAAATGATTCGAATCAGTGAAGAGGATTGTTTTATTGGTATCAGTTTCCCTAGATATTCCATGAGAACCTTAAAAGCCATGGAGTTTGCCAATGATAGAAACGCAAAGGTGATTGCCATTACTGATTCTCAGCATTCACCAATGAATTTGTATTCTTCTTGCAATTTGTTTGCAAGAAGTGATATGGTCTCCATTGTTGATTCGTTGGTGGCACCACTTAGTCTGATTAATGCTTTGGTGGTAGGACTTTGCATGAGATGTCCGGAGGAAGTACAGAATAACCTGAAAATGTTAGAAAGTACTTGGGATAATTATCAGGTGTATTTAAATGATGAGATTAATTTCATTGATGATAAACCTATTTTAGACAACTCCTTGCGGAAAGAAGAATAGAATGACATGAAAAAAGTAATTGTAATCGGTGGCGGTGCTGCCGGTATGATGGCGGCAGTGGCTGCGGCAGATAGCGGTGCAAAAGTCACCATTTATGAAAAAAACGAAAAGCTGGGCAAAAAACTGTTCATTACAGGAAAAGGCAGATGTAATGTTACCAATGCCGGTGATATGGAGAATTTGTTTGCCAATGTCATGACCAATGAGAAGTTTTTGTATAGTGCCTTTTATACTTATGATAATCAAATGGTTATGGATTTTTTGGAAAAAGCAGGATGTCCTTTAAAAGTAGAGCGTGGAGACAGGGTATTTCCGGTTAGTGACCATTCTTCTGATGTAATAGCTGCATTTCAGAGAGAACTGCGTAAAAGAGATGTAGAGATAGTACTGAATTGTGGCGTGAAAGAGATTCTGTGGGATGAGACGAATGAGCCTGCTGTAAAAGGCGTTCTTTTAGAGAATGGTAAAAAGGTCATGGCAGACAGCGTGATTATTGCCACAGGTGGTATTTCCTATGCCTCCACGGGTTCTACGGGAGATGGATATATTTTTGCAGAAAAAACAGGACATAAGGTGACAGAGTGTAAACCTTCTTTAGTGCCTTTTAATGTAAAAGAAGACTGGTGCAGGGAAGCAATGGGGGTATCTTTAAAGAACGTGTCTCTTCGATTGGTTTGTGGTAAGAAGGAGATTTATAGCGGTTTTGGTGAAATGTTGATTACCCATTTTGGTATCAGTGGTCCCTTAGCATTAAGTGCCAGCAGTTACTATGTGAGTAAGGCGAAGGGCGAAACGCTGGGCTTTATCGATTTAAAACCGGCGCTGGATGCGGAGCAGTTGGACAAGCGAGTACTTCGAGACTTTGAAGAGGCCAAAAACAAGCAGTTTAAGAATTCCCTAAATCATTTGTTTCCGCAAAAGCTTATTCCGGTGATGATTACCCTTTCGGGTATTGACCCCGATAAGAAAGTAAACGAAATTACAAAGGAAGAGAGAAAAGCCTTTGTACAACTCATAAAGAACGTACCCTTTACCATTTCAGGGGTCAGAGATTTCAAAGAAGCAATTATTACCAAGGGTGGTGTATCAGTAAAAGAAGTAAACCCTTCCACCATGGAATCTAAAAAAGTAAAAGGACTCTATTTTGCCGGTGAAGTATTAGACTTAGATGCTTTAACCGGCGGCTATAACCTGCAAATCGCCTGGTCCACAGGATACCTGGCCGGTATAAACGCAGGATAAATATTTTTCGAGGATATTTGCCAATCTGTCGTTTCAGATTCATTTGTAAGCTCCCGCAGGATGCTTAGTATTTCTTGACTTACAAACTTTTGCGTTAGTTACAAAATCACAACTGTTTGAGCGAAGCGAGTTTTGTGATTTTGTAACTGTATTTAGCGAAAGCTTGTAAGCCTAGAAATCCTTGCGTCCGAGGACTAGCACAAATGAATCTGAAACGACAGGTTAATAGAAAACAGTAGGAGGAATTTTAACATGGCTTTCAATATTGCAGTAGACGGACCTGCAGGAGCAGGCAAAAGTACCATTGCCAAATTGGTGGCAAAGAAAATGAACTTAATTTATGTGGATACAGGTGCCATGTACCGTGCTATGGCATTGTATTTGTTACGTGCCGGTGTTGATATTAATGATGATGAAGCGGTTATAAAAGAATGTGTAAATGCAGATATTACAATTAAGTATGAAGAAGGTGTACAGGTGGTATACCTGAACGGAGAAAACGTGAATGCATTCCTTCGTACAGAAGAGGTGGGTAATGCGGCCTCAAAAACCAGCGTACTGGCTCCTTTGCGTGCACATTTATTGTCATTACAGCAGAATTTGGCGAAGACCAGCGATTGTATAATGGATGGCAGGGATATAGGAACCTGTGTACTCCCCAATGCAGATGTGAAAATTTACTTAACCGCAAGCAGTGAAGTGCGTGCTAAGAGAAGATATGATGAACTGACTGCAAAGGGTGAGGTTTGCGATTTGGCAAAAATTAAGGCGGACATAGAGGAACGTGACTATCGTGATATGAACCGTGAAACCGCGCCTCTGAAACAGGCAGAGGATGCAGTGTTGGTGGATAGTTCTTATATGACTATCGATGAAGTGGTGGAGGAAATTATTAAAATTTCTGAAAGAAAAAAGGCATAATATTGCAGAAAAAGAAAAATTGTTTCATAATATAGAAAAATATATGGAGAATAAAAGACGGAATGGAAGTCAGGCTGGCAACACATGCGGGATTTTGCTTTGGTGTAAAACGCGCCGTGGAACAAGTGTATGAACAAATTGAAACAGGGAAGACTATTTATACCTACGGCCCCATCATTCATAATGAAGAGGTAGTGAAGGACTTGGAAAGTAAGGGTGTAAAGGTAATTCCCGATGTGGAAACCCTGAAGAAGATTTCGGAAGGGACCGTAATCATCCGTTCTCATGGGGTGACAAAAGAGATATATGATATTTTGGAACAAAAAGGGTTAGAATGTATTGATGCAACCTGTCCTTTTGTGAAAAGAATTCATAATATTGTGAAAACGGAGAGCGCGGCAGGGAAACATATTGTTATCGTTGGAGATCCTAAACATCCTGAAGTAGAAGGAATTATGAGTTGGTGTAGCAGCTCCTTGACGGTTCTGGAAACAGAGAAGGAAGCACAGGAACTTATCCTGCCGGAGAATACAGAAATCTGTATTGTTTCTCAAACGACATTTAATTACAATAAATTTCAACATATAGTTGCAATTTTGCAAAAAAAAGGGTACAATGATAGTGTTGTGAATACTATCTGCAATGCAACAGAGGAAAGACAAACTGAAGCAAAGGAGATTGCGTCAGAAGCAGATGTTATGATTGTAATAGGAGGTAAGCACAGCTCCAATACAAGAAAACTGTATGAAATATGCAGTAAAGAGTGTGCGAATACCTATTTTATACAGACACTGGATGACTTGCATTTAGAACTACCTAAATCTGTTGGCCTGGTGGGTATTACTGCAGGGGCGTCAACCCCAAATAAATTAATTGAGGAGGTTCAAAATTATGTCAGAATTAACTTTTGAACAAATGCTTGAAGAATCATTAAAGACTATACATGCAGGAGAGGTAGTAGAAGGTACTGTTATTGATGTTAAGACCGATGAAATCGTACTTAATATCGGATACAAGTCAGACGGTATTTTGACCAGAAGCGAATATACCAACGAGCCTAACGTTGACCTTACCACTGTAGTAAAAGTCGGCGACACTATGGAAGTGAAAATCTTGAAGGTAAATGACGGAGAAGGTCAGGTTTCCTTAACTTACAAGCGTCTTGCAGCAGACAGAGGAAACAAGAAGATTGAAGAAGCTTTCAACAACAAGGAAGTATTAAAGGCAACCGTGGCGCAGGTATTAGACGGCGGTTTAAGCGTAGTAGTGGAAGAAGTAAGAATCTTCATCCCTGCAAGCTTGGTTTCTGATACTTATGAAAAGGATTTGAGCAAGTATGCCGGAACTGAAATTGAGTTTGTTATCAGCGAGTACAATCCTAAGAGAAGAAGATACATCGGCGATCGTAAGCAGCTTATCGTTGCACAGAAGGCTGAGCTTCAGAAGGAATTATTCGAGAAGATTAAAGAAGGTGACGTAGTAGAAGGTACCGTTAAGAATGTTACTGATTTCGGTGCATTTATCGATTTGGGTGGTGCAGACGGATTACTTCACATTTCAGAAATGTCTTGGGGCCGTGTAGAGCATCCTAAGAAAGTATTTAAGATTGGCGACAAGGTTAACGTGTTGATTAAAGAAATCAACGGTAGCAAGATCGCACTCTCTTTGAAGTTTGATGATGCTAATCCTTGGAAGGATGCAGCAGCTAAGTATGCGGTTGGTACAGAAGTAACCGGTACTGTTGCAAGAATGACTGATTTTGGTGCATTCGTAGAATTGGAGCCCGGTGTGGATGCATTGCTTCATGTTTCACAGATTTCTAAGGAACATGTAGAGAAGCCTGCAGATGTACTTAAGGTTGGCGATGAAGTTACTGCAAAGGTAGTAGATTTCAACGAAGCAGATAAGAAGATTTCATTAAGTGTAAAGGCTATGTTTGCTCCTGAACCTGCAGCTGAAGCAGCAGTTGAGGAAGATGCAGATGTGGTGTCTGTTGATATTGATGCAGTGATTGCATCAGAAGAAACCGCTGAATAATCAGGTGAACTGAATGGTATATGATTACGAGTACTTTAAACAGCAGATTCTTGTGTTGACATCCATTGATTTAAATGCCTATAAAGAAACACAGATGAAGCGTCGTATTGATACACTTATCAGGAAGCATGGAATAGCCGGATATGATAAATATGTTCAGGCATTAAAAGCAGATAAGGATTTGTTTGAAGAGTTTGTAAGTTATATTACAATTAATGTTTCTGAATTTTATCGTAATCCGGAGCAGTGGAAACTGTTGGATGAGAAAGTAATCCCGGAGCTGATTCAAAAATTCGGCAAAAATTTGAAAATATGGAGTGCGGCGTGTTCAACAGGAGATGAACCCTATTCATTGGTGATGGCGTTGTCCAAGCATATTCCATTAAATCAGATTAAAATTATTGCCACGGATTTGGACAAGCAGATTCTTGCCAAGGCAAAGGTTGGTTTGTATTCCGAAAAGAGCCTTGCAGGTGTTCCGGAGGATATGAAGAAAAAATACTTTACTCAGGTGGGACCATCTTATAAGATATCTGATGCTATTAAAGCAAGAGTAGAGTTTCGCGAACATAATTTGTTAAAGGATCCTTATATCACAGACTGTAATTTGATTGTATGTAGAAATGTATTGATTTATTTTACAGAGGAAGCAAAGAACGAGGTGTTCCAGAAATTCCAAAAACATTTAAAACCCAATGGGGTGCTGTTTATAGGAAGTACAGAGCAAATAATGAATTATAAGGATATAGGATATGCCAGAATGAGTTCGTTTTTCTATCAAAAAGTGTAACAAAGGGCAACTTGGGTGGAAACTCAAGTTGCCTTTTTAATGAATTGGGCAAGGATACAAAGGAGGGGAATATGAAAACGAATAAGAAAGCACTTTTATTTGTTGTTCTATTAAGTATTGTTACTGTAGGAGTAGCAATTGCGCTTATTGCTTATGGTTGGAATTATGTTAATGAAAACGTGCTGGATGACGACTTCCTGGATTCTGCAAAGGAATGGTTTGCAGATGATGAGGATGAAGAAGATGATGATGATGACAGGTACGCTGATGATGCAGAGGAGGACGACGTTGTAGATTCTGACAAGGACCTCCCCACAGAGCGCGGAAATACAAAATCACCTGAAGAGAGAGTATATGACTATGCAGATATTTTGACAGACGAAGAGGAAGATATGTTGCGTGAGTATATTGCGTCTTGTGAAGAACAAGATGCAATGGATATTGTAATTGTTATTTTGGATGATGATATAGAAGGCGAAATGGATATGGACTGGGATGACGCTATGCAAGAGTATGCAGAAGCCTTCTATGATGATAACAAGTACGGGTATGATAAGCCTGGTGGAGACGGAGTTTTGCTCTTAGATAACTGGTATTCAGGACAGGCGGGTAGTTGGATAACCACCTCCGGCAGAATGGCGGATGAATATTCACAGGAGTATTTGAATACTGTTTTTGATGTTATGTTTAATGTTATAGAGGAAGATCCTTATGAGGCTTACTGGATGTTTGTATATCTTATGACGAATTATTAAAAAGAACCGGTTACATTGGTAAAGCAACCAAGTAACCGGTTTTCAAATTTATATCTGTGCCGCAATCATATCTAAAATGTGATTTGCGTAATCTGAAAAGGTCTGACGATCCTTTTTAATTTCTTCTGTTAATTCAAAGAACATTTCTTTTTCGTTGTAGTCACGTTTGAAGAAAGGGGTTATTAAAGTATCCCACTGCGGCAGGTAAACGGAAATTTTTCTGGTGTAGCAGGTTGCAGCAGTTGCCTGAACACGATGGTCTTTATCTACAAAGCCGGCCACAGATTTATGTAAGGCTGTATCTTCTGCAGGCAAGTAGTAGTAATCCTTGTGGTTAGAGTAGAAATATTTCAATTCTCCTTCGAAAATAGGAACTCGTATTTGACCTTCCTGTCCATAGCCCTTGAATACGCAGCCATTGCCGGAAACGGTAATCTCTTTGGGAAGTGCTACCGGGAGTGCAACGGTTAAGATTAACTCCTGATGCTTGTTGCCGGCTAAATCTTTATAAGTACTTGCCTGTGCTTTTTTTGCCCGAAGTCCGGAATTCAAAGTATCATAGTAGGCAAGTATGGGCAAAAGCTCCAACATACCCTTTAAATCTTCTTCGTTGTGGAGTAACAGGGCTTTTTCAAGTTCTTCATCATGAAAACGAACATACTCATGATAAAAACTAATCAATTCGCCCCCATTATAGATATCTTCTCTATCAATACCCAGGAACTGTTCTAAGGTTTTTTGCTTACAGTTAGGCAGTTTCAGGAAATGGCGATAAGGCGCAATGCGTCGATAGATATCCACTCCCTCATAACCTTCAAAAGTGTAGGAGAGATCCAATTGCTTGCATTTCTGCAAGATAAAGGGCAAGTCAAAATTGTTGCCGTTGAAATGTATTAAATGAGTAAAATCTTTTGCGAAATCAAAGAACGCATCTAAAATAGTTGCCTCTTCGTTGTAATTTTCTGCGAACCATTGGCGTACGTTCCAACATCCATCCTTATAAAAGGCGCAACCGATTAAGTATAGATAAGAAGAACGGGCGGTAAAACCGGTGGTTTCAATATCAATAAATAAGGCTTTCTCAAGGGGCATCTGGTTTTCCAGGGGGTAGGCGATTGTAAAGTTGCTAATTTGTACGTTAGTTTCTTTCACTTAAAAATCCTCCTTATAGTTTAATGGATAGGATACATTACTATAATCTTAACACATTTTTTGAAAATACAGTAGTATTTTATTGAGAAAAATAGTATATTTATTATGATATCGTTTCGGCAAGTATTATGTCGAAGAAGAAAGGGTAGTGAAAAATGGCTAAATTAACCTTTTTGGGTGGAATTCATCCATATGATGGAAAAGATTTGTCAAAGGACAAGCCCATAGAAACTCTCCTGCCTAAAGGGGAGATGGTGTATCCTTTGTCTCAGCATATTGGGGCTCCTGCTACGGCAATTGTTGCAAAAGGGGACAAAGTGTTGGTAGGGCAAAAAATCGCAGAAGCAACAGGTTTTGTTTCGGCACCTATTTATGCATCTGTGTCCGGTACTGTGAAGGCGATTGAACCTCGTAGGGTTGTGACCGGCGAAAATGTTATGAGTATTATTGTAGATAATGACGGACTCTTTGAAGAAGCAAAAGAAATGCTTTCTGTAAAGCCGTTGGAAGAGATGTCGGCGGAAGATATTATTCAAACCGTGAAGGAAGCAGGTATTGTAGGTATGGGTGGTGCAGGCTTCCCTACCTTTATTAAGTATTCACCCAAGGATCCTGATAAAATTGAATATGTTATTGCTAACGGCGCAGAGTGTGAACCATATTTGACTTCTGATTATAGACGTATGCTGGAAGAACCGGAAAAAGTAATTGGTGGTTTGAAAATAATCTTAAGTTTATTTAAGCACGCGCACGGTATTTTAGCAGTCGAAGATAATAAGCCGGATTGTATTAAGCTTTTAAAACAATATGCAAAGAACGAACCACGCATTACGGTGAAGGCAGTTAAAACAAAGTATCCTCAGGGTGCGGAAAGAACATTGATTTATGCTACCACGGGTAGAAAAATCAATTCTTCCATGCTTCCGGCAGATGCAGGCTGTGTGGTAAATAATGTGGATACCATTGTGGCAGTATATCGGGCAGTAACGGAAGGAAGACCATTAATGGAGAGAATAGTTACTGTGACCGGTGATGCTATTGCAAAGGCGCAGAATTACCGTATACGAATCGGTATGAATTATAATGAATTGATTGAAGCAGCGGGAGGCTTTAAGGTACAACCGGAGAAGATTATTTGCGGCGGTCCTATGATGGGCTTCAGTATGATTAGCACGGATGTACCTACTACGAAAACTTCTACGGCATTGTTGGCATTAACTCATGATGAAGTGGCGGCAAGTGAACCGGGTCCCTGCATCAACTGCGGACGTTGTGTGGAAGTATGTCCGGGTAGAGTGGTGCCCAGTAAGTTGGCAGATTGTGTAGAACATTTTGATGAAGAAGGTTTCTTAAAAGGAAATGGTATGGAATGTTGCGAATGTGGTTGTTGCAGTTTTATATGTCCGGCTAAGAGACCATTAACTCAGGAAATAAAGTCCATGCGTAAAATGCAGCTGGCAAAAAAGAAAAAGTAGGAGGAGAGAAGAATGAGTGAACGTTTAAATGTATCATCCAATCCTCATATTCGTTCAAAGGCAACTACTAACGGTATTATGGCTGCAGTAGTGCTTGCACTTTTGCCGGCAGCGGGTTTTGGAGTTTATCAGTTTGGTGTTAAAGCGTTAGTTTTGATCTTGGTTACAGTGGCTTCCACGGTAGGTACGGAAGCTTTGTATGGCTTGTATCGCAAGAAACAGACCATTAGCGATTTGTCGGCAGTAGTAACCGGTTTATTGCTGGCAATGAATTTACCCGTTAGTGCGCCTTGGTGGATGGCCGTAATGGGTGGTGTGTTTGCAATTTTGGTTGTAAAGATGTTATTTGGAGGTTTGGGACAGAACTTTATGAATCCGGCATTGGCGGCCAGATGCTTTTTACTGATTTCGTTCCCTGCACTGATGACCGATTTTTCTTATGACGGATTTACGGGAGCTACTCCTTTGGCGGCGCTGAAGGCAGGAGAGACTGTGAATGTTACAGAAATGATCATTGGTACTACGGCAGGTACTATTGGTGAAACTTCCATGATTGCCATAGTGATTGGTGCATGTATTTTGATTATGCTGGGTATTATTGATTTGCGTATCCCCGGAAGTTACATAGTATCCTTTAGTGTTTTTGTCTTGTTATTTGGTGGAAAGGGTTTTGATTTACAGTTTTTATCCGCACACCTGGCAGGTGGTGGTCTGATGCTCGGTGCATTCTTTATGGCAACAGATTATGTAACCAGACCTATTACCATAAAGGGTCAGTATGTATTTGGTATTTTCTTAGGTGTTATGACCGGTATCTTCCGTATTTTTGGACCGGGTGCCGAGGGTGTTTCTTATGCGATTATTTTAGGAAACCTTTTAGTGCCCCTCATCGAAAAAGTGACAATGCCTGTTGCGTTTGGTAAAGGAGGTATGCGTCATGGAGCGAAGTAGAGATATTAAAAATATGCTAAAGGATGCCAATGTTTTGTTCCTGATTACCTTGATTGCAGGATTGGTGTTGGGGTTCGTGTATGAGTTAACAAAAGAACCGATTCGTTTGCAGGAAGAGAAAGCCATTCAGGAAGCATGCCAGGCTGTATTTGCTGAGGACAGTGGAAAGAGTCTTAGTTTTGTTGTGGAAAACTATGTGCCCGATGCTGCAAAGCAAGCAGAATTTGCGCAGAACGGTGTGGAAATCGGCACTGTTTATGCAGCAGTATCTCAGGATGGAGTGTTGAATGGATATGTTGTGGAATCCACTACCAAGGAAGGTTATGGCGGTAATATCGTTTTGTATGTAGGTATTACAACCGAGGGTGCAGTAAGTGGCGTATCTATTTTGGAAATCGCAGAAACTCCGGGACTTGGTATGAATGCGGAAGATGTATTATTACCTCAGTTTAAAGGGGTACAGACATCACAATTCACTTATACTAAAACAGGTAGAACAAGTGATAGTGAAATTGATGCCATCAGTGGTGCTACCGTTACCACAAAAGCGGTAGTGAATGCAGTGAATGGTGCGGTGCGCGTAGTTACCGAAGATTTATTGAAGGGAGGTAACTAAGATGGAAGAAAATAAAAATGTTTTAGGTGAACGCCTTATTAATGGTTTGCTAAAGGAAAACCCTACATTTGTATTGATGTTAGGTATGTGTCCTACCTTAGCAGTTACTACTTCTGCAATGAATGGTTTGGGAATGGGACTTACCACTGCTGTGGTATTGGCGCTAAGTAACTTGATTATTTCATTGCTTAGAAATATTATTCCTGCAAAGGTGAGAATTCCTGCATTTATAGTTATTATTGCATCCTTTGTTACCGTAGTTCAGCTTTTGTTGCAGGCGTATTTGCCGGATTTGAATAAGGCGCTTGGCGTATATATTCCGCTTATTGTTGTAAACTGTATTATTTTGGGCCGTGCGGAGAGTTACGCATACTCTAATCCCCCCTTACCTTCTTTGTTTGATGGTATCGGTATGGGGCTGGGCTTCTCTTTTGCACTTACTTGTATTGGTGCAGTACGTGAACTTTTAGGAACCGGAAAGGTATTTGATATTCAGATTATGCCGGATTCCTTTACCCCGATTGGTATTTTTGTGTTGGCACCCGGTGCATTCTTTGTTCTGGCTGCACTTACAGCAACCCAGAATTATATTAAAATCCGCGGAGAGAAGAAGGGCAAAGATATGTCCAAGGTTGGTTCCGGATGTTCTCATGATTGTATGAATTGCGGTCAGAGCGGATGTACAGAGCGTTTCTATGATGCAGATGCTAAGTCAGCAGAGGAGAAGAAGGAAAATGTGCCTGAGAAGTCTGTAGAAAAGAAGCCGGAAAAGGCACCTGTAAAGCCGGCAGAAAAGAAAAAAGAAAAAGCACCTGTAAAGCAGGAAGCAAAAAAGCAAGAAAAGGAGGACAAATAAATGAATGAAGTAAAAGAATTACTTGTGATTATGATTGGTTCCTCCTTGGTAAGCAATGTAGTACTTAGCCAGTTTTTAGGACTGTGTCCATTCCTTGGCGTGTCCAAAAAGACTAATACAGCAGCCGGTATGGGCGTTGCGGTTATTTTTGTCATTACTTTAGCCAGTGCGGTGGCAGGTCTTATGTATAAGTTTATTTTGGTACCCTTACACATTGAGTATTTGCAGACCATTTGTTTTATCTTGGTAATTGCAGCATTGGTTCAGTTTGTGGAAATGTTCTTGAAGAAGGCAATCCCTTCCCTTTATGAAGCGTTGGGTGTATACCTGCCCTTGATTACCACTAACTGTGCGGTACTGGGTGTGGCACTTACCAATGTACAAAAGGAATATGGCATCTTTACAGGTATCGTAAATGGTTTTGCTACAGCAGTGGGCTTTACCATTGCCATTGTAATTCTTGCAGGTATTCGTGAGAAAATAGAATACAACGATGTCCCCGAATCCTTTAAAGGAATGCCCATAGTGCTGTTAACCGCAGGACTTATGGCAATTGCTTTCTGTGGATTTTCAGGATTGTTATAGGGGGTACGTAAGCTATGATGATTAAAGGAATTTTAGTGGCAACTTTGCTTGTGGGGGCGATTGGTGCTTTTATAGGAGTGTTTTTGGGGATCGCCGGTATTGCATTTAAGGTAAAGGTAGATCCTAAGGAAGAAGCGGTGTTGGAGAAACTCCCCGGTAATAATTGTGGCGGTTGTGGATTTGCCGGTTGTTCGGGATTGGCAGCTGCTATTGCAAAAGGAGAGGCTCCCGTAAATGCCTGCCCGGTAGGTGGAGAAAAAGTGGCAAACCAGATTGCAGAGATTATGGGTGTAGAGTCAGCCGGTGCTGAGCCTATGGTTGCTTATGTGCACTGTCAGGGAGATTGTGATAAGGCAAAGAGTGATTATGATTATACCGGAGCAGAGGACTGTCGCATGATGGCATTTGTTCCTAATGGTGGTCCTAAGACCTGTAATAGTGGTTGTTTGGGATATGGCACCTGCGTAAAGGAGTGTCCGTTTGATGCCATTCATATTGTGAATGGTGTTGCTGTAGTGGATAAGGAAAAATGTAAAGCCTGTGGAAAATGTATTGCGGTTTGTCCGAAAAATATTATTTCTATGATACCGAAGAGTGCAAAGCAGGCGGTTGCCTGCAGTTCTACGGATAAAGGACCTGTAGCTATGAAGGCCTGTACCGTAGCGTGTATCGGCTGTGGTATTTGCGTGAAAAACTGTCCTGCAGGCGCAATCAAGGTGGAGAATTTCCATGCAATAACCGATTATGAAAAATGTACCGGTTGTGGTGTATGTATGGAAAAATGTCCTAAAAAGGCAATTGTTAGTCATTCGTAAAGGAAGAGTTTATGAGATTACCTGATGAAATGGAAGAAAAAGACAAAAGTGCCCCGACCATTATTGCGGCACTTGGTGCAGTATGCTTTTTCATTATTATCATAATTGCATTAGTGTTCTACATAAATCGTGATAAGTTTGTGGAGAGTAATCCGGGAAGCAGTCGACCGACAGCTCCTTATCCCGAACCAAATGAAGGGGATAAGGTGGAGATAGGTGCAAGTAGTTTATCTCCGGAGGACTTTGATTTCTGGGAAATGTATCCGGATAATACTCCCATACCGGTAGAAACGATGCCTGAAGAAACTTCCAAACCGGATCCGAGTACGGATGGAAATCATACGCTTGTTATCAATGACAGCGGTGAAGAAGAATGGATTCCCATTGATACCAGATTAATTCAACACACTTATGATTTAAAGGACTTTGCATGTCAGTCGGATAGGATGAAATATTACAAGGAAGGAAAAGTACTCTCTTATCTGGGGGTGGATATTTCTGAGAAACAAGGATATGTAGACTTTAATAAGGTGAAAAAGGCAGGCATTGATTTTTGCATGATTAGAGTGGGTGCCAGAGGCTATGGTACCGGACAACTATTTTTGGATGATAATTTTACAGACAATATGAAGCGAGCCTCTGATGCGGGATTGGAAGTAGGAGTTTACTTCTATTCCCAGGCAATAACGGAGGAAGAGGTATTAGAAGAGGTAATGCTATTATTGGATAGCATTAAGGAGTATAATGTAACTTATCCGGTGGCGTTTCAAATGGAGTACGTGGAAAATGATACTGCCAGAGTAGAACAGATTTCCAAAGCCTCTAAAACAGAGCTTGCGCAAATCTTTTTAGGAACAGTACAGACTTCAGGATATACTCCCATGCTTTACGGAAAGAAAGAGTGGTTGCTGAAAAAAGTGGATTTAGCGAAGCTTTCCGATTATGACGTATGGTTGTCCCAAAATGAAAAGCAACCGGATTATCCATACCAGTTTGGGATGTGGCAATATACCAATCATGCGGTGGTGGATGGAATATCCGGTAGCGTAAATTTAAATATCAGTTTGATTGATTATTCGGAGAGGTAGGTTTGTATTCCATAATTTTAGGAGATATTTTGACTTGTGAATAGATTTCAGCATATTCTCTTGCAGTAATGGAATCGATGTAATTCGGAATATAGTTTTTGGTAAGGCCGTGTTGATGTAATACATCCACGGCTTTATTATATGCAATGGCAGCATGAAGCATATCCGGATAAGTGCCTACATGATAGTAACCATTTATGTGAATTCTCACATAATACTTAGGTTTTCCCTTTGTAGTAACACATCTTACTCCATGGTAAGTGTTGAGAATGGATAAGTTCTCACGCCGAAAATCCGTAGTATCACCATTTAAAAACTTATAGTCTACTCCGGGGACGGCATAACTCTTGATTCCGTATCGGGAGAGAATGCTTACCTGCATGCCGTAATCAGCCACAAAATAGTGATTTCCTCTTGCCATGATTTTGTGGGAGGAATAGTAAAATAAGTCATCCGAATCAAACTTAAATACATGGTCGGGAGAAAGATAATAATAGAAAAATTTGGGGCGAACATAAATGGGATTTCCTAAGTAAATATGATTATCCCTAAAGTTAATTATTATCACCCATTTTTCGAAGGGGAGAATGCTTGAAGGATCATAATCTATAATATTAATATTGGAATTTGCAATAATATTGCAGGCGGATTTATAAGCTTCATGTGCGGAAAGTGCATCTGAGAAGCTACCGAGGCTGATATGTTTGCGTCGAAAAGTAATGGAGGAACGAAAGTAGGTTTCTCCATTTTTTTTGGTCGCTGTATATACACCCTCTAAATGCTTTGTTTCCTTCATATACTATCTCCGAGAATCATTGTTCGCATAAAAGCCTGCTTCTGATATTTTACCATAACTTAAAGGAAAATAACAGATTTTAGATATATTTTAAGGACTTGCTGTATAGAATAATTATAGGGACAAAACCTGATGGGAGAAAAGGAGACGGAAAATGTATAAGAAAGCAGTTGCGGCATTGGTTTTGGCAGAAATATTTTTTGGTGTATTATGTATGATACTGTTGATGACAAATAAAGAGGAACAACCACTGGAAAAGACAGTATTTGAAGTAGAACTAAATCAGGTAATGCTGGCCAATGAGAAGGAATATATGGTGGAAATCAGTGGCGTAAGGAGCTCTAAGCAAAGGGTTCTTACATATGCGGTTTTGGACAAGGCACCACTGGAAGTAGCAGAAAACGTTGATGTGATAGCCTTATCTCTTGAAGATTATGAGAATCTGCTTCGTATTGTAGAGGCAGAGGCTGGTGGAGAAGATGAAATCGGAAAAATCTTGGTAGCAAATGTTATTTTAAATCGTGTGGAATGTGAGAGCTTTCCGGATACGGTATCGGAAGTTATTTTTCAGCAAAGTAACGGAGTGTGTCAATTTTCACCGGTGGGCGATGGCCGTTTTTTTACAGTGAAGGTTAGTGATGCAACGATTCTGGCGGTAAATAAAGCCTTAGAGGGTGAGGATTATTCTCAGGGGGCTTTGTATTTTGCAGCACGTAAGTATGCAGACAGTAGTTGCATGAGATGGTTTGATGAAAGTCTGATTTTTTTGTTTGAACATGGAGGACACGAGTTTTTTACCCAGTAAGTTCTCTTGCAGTGTAGAAAAGAATGTGTTACAATGAGCCTTGCAGAGTTCTGTGCTTGCACAGGAAACTCTATAAGGCAAATGCTTTCACCGAGCCGATAGGCGAGGTGTTATAATGTGCGCCGAAAGCAGAGCGAATAATATTTGATGTTTACATATGGAGGAAATACAAATGGAAGTTTACTATAACAGTACCAGAAGTGCGGGTAATCCTGTAAAGGCTTCAACCGCTATTTTGAAGGGTTTATCAGATGATGGAGGATTATTTGTGCCTGACCATATTCCTGCATTGGATAAGAGTCTGGCTGAGCTTGCCAAGATGAGTTATCAGGAAGTGGCTTATGAAGTAATGAAACTTTTCCTGACGGATTTTACAGAGGAAGAGTTGAAGAACTGTATTAATAAGGCGTATGATGCTAAGTTTGATACCGATGTGATTGCTCCCTTGGTAGAGGCACAGGGTACCTATTATTTGGAATTGTTCCATGGTTCCACCATTGCATTTAAGGATATGGCGCTTTCCATTTTGCCGCATTTGTTAATTACTTCAGCAAAGAAGAATAATATTCAGAATGAAATCGTTATTTTGACTGCTACCTCAGGGGACACCGGAAAGGCAGCATTGGCAGGCTTTGCAGAGGTAGAGGGCACACGTATTATTGTATTCTATCCCAAGAATGGTGTAAGTCCTATTCAGGAGAAGCAGATGGTTACCCAAAAGGGAGATAATACCTTCGTAGTTGGTATCCACGGTAATTTTGATGATGCACAGACCGGTGTGAAGAAGATTTTCTCTGATAAGGAATTAGCAAAGGAAATGGATGAGAAGGGTTTCCAGTTCTCCTCTGCAAACTCTATTAATATCGGACGTCTGGTGCCTCAGATTGTTTATTATGTATATGCGTATGCGAAGCTTCTGGCAGAAGAAAAGATTGCAGATGGGGAGGAAATTAATGTAGTAGTACCCACCGGTAACTTTGGTAATATTCTGGCCGCATTCTATGCTAAGAACATGGGACTTCCCATTAAGAAGCTTATTTGTGCATCCAATGATAATAAGGTGTTGTACGATTTCTTCAGTACCGGTACCTATGACCGCAACCGTGAATTTGTACTTACTACTTCTCCTTCCATGGATATTTTGATTTCCAGCAACCTGGAAAGATTGATTTATCGTATTGCCGGTAATGATGCTCAGAAGAATGCAGATTTAATGGCAGCGCTTAGCGGTAACGGTAAGTATGAAATTACGGAAGAGATGAAAGCGCAGTTAGTTGATTTTTACGGAAATTATGCAACAGAAGCAGAGACTGCAAAGACCATTAAGGATTTGTATGAAGACTGCGGTTATGTAATTGATACCCATACGGCTGTGGCTTCAGCAGTGTATAAAAAGTATGTTGCAGAGACCAAAGATGCCGCAAAGACAGTAATTGCTTCTACAGCAAGTCCTTATAAGTTTACCAGAAGCGTTATGGAGGCAATTGATGAGAAGTATGCTTCCATGGGTGATTTTGAATTGGTGGATGAGCTTACCAAGCTTGCCAATGTAGCGGTTCCGGGTGCAATTGAAGAAATCCGCAGTGCAGAAATTCGTCACAACAATATTTGTGAAGTGAACGAAATGCAACAGGTAGTAAAGAACTTTTTGAATATTTAAGACGATGAAAGAAAGGCTGAATCCCTCGAGGAGTCAGCCTTTCCTAGAAAGGAAAACTTATGGATGGCAAAAAAATGCAGGGTGTGGAAGCTTGTGGTTTCCTGTTTTTAAATGGTGAAGATGCCAAGCTTGCAGAGAAAGAACGTAAGCAAATTGATTATATTGAAAGTAGAATGGATTATAGCAATCCCGAAAAGGTTCTTTCTATTTATAGCAAATTGATTGAAGAGCAGACCTTTAAAACCCCCAATGGAATAATTTATTTAAAGTATGTTCAAAATTTTTTGCTGAATAAAACGAATATTGACCGGACCAGAGTATATGCCATACCTATTTATGACCCATGCGACAAAACCTATCAGGAAAAGGAAACTGTCATAAAGAAGCGTGCTACGGAGCTTAAGAAAAAGGAAGAAGCCAAGAAGGCGGACAAATATAAAATTTCTTTGATAGTTAACTTCATTCTGGTGGTTTGTATTTTGATTATGTTTTGGGTGGCCTGCGCCAGCGACGTCCCCAATATCATTAATTATAAAAATGTGTTAGAAGATAATTATGCTACATGGGAAGAAGAATTGACAGAGAGAGAGCAGATTATCCGGGAGAAAGAAAAAGAACTCCAATTAACAGAATAAAGACGAATTTCACAGTTTTGACATATTTGGATGTTACATTGTACATAGATAGTGATATACAGTTTTGGAAAGTGCGAGGGAATAAGATGGAAAGACTGAAAATTCTGGTAGTGGATGATGAAAGCAGAATGCGCAAGCTGGTGAAAGACTTCTTGGTGAAAAGTAACTACGATGTATTGGAAGCTGGAGACGGAGAAGAAGCAGAGCAGATTTTCTTTCGAGAGAAGGATATTGCACTGATTATATTGGATGTGATGATGCCGAAGTTAGATGGTTGGCAGGTGTGCGAGGATATTCGTGCATATTCTAAGGTCCCTATTATTATGCTGACGGCAAGAACCGATGAAAAGGATGAACTAAAAGGCTTTGAGTTGGGAGTGGATGAGTATATTTCCAAACCCTTCAGTCCCAAAATTCTGGTGGCTCGAGTGGAGGCTATTTTACGAAGAACCAGTCAAAAGACAAAAGCGGAAGTTTTATCCTACGGTGGAATAGAAGTGGATAAATCCGCCCATCAGGTTCTCATAGACGGCAAACCGGTGGAATTAAGTTATAAAGAGTTTGAGCTTTTAAGTTATTTTGTGGAAAATAAAGGAATCGCCTTATCCAGAGAACGAATTCTTAACAGCGTCTGGAATTATGACTATTTTGGTGATGCTCGAACCATTGATACTCATGTGAAGAAATTGAGGAGTAAGATGGGAGAGAAGGGAGATTTGATTAAGACCATTTGGGGTATGGGGTACAAATTGGAGGAGTAACGATTAATTGCTGATAGATTATATATAGGAGAAACCGGAGGAAAGTTATGTATCAAGATAAAGATATAGAAGAAATTATACGTATGCTGGACGATAAGGCATCGGCAGGCGTCAGCCGTATAAAAGTAATGGTAGATGAGACAGAGGATGCAGAGGCGGTTAAGGAAGAGTATCATCACGGCCGTTGTGATATCGGTAGTCCTTGGGCAAAGGGAACAGTTGGTAACTGTGATTAGACGCAGTTTGGTATTTAGTTTAGAATGGTAGGAACAGTTTATGAAAACATCTATTAAAGTACAAATGGCATCCATAACCATTGCCATACTGGCAGGAACTTTGATTCTTTGCTGGTTTATTAATAGTACTTTTTTGGAAGGTTATTATGAACGTGATAAAGAGCGGACGGTATGGAATGTGTATGAACTGCTGAATGAGGCCGGAGCAGAGGATGGAACCTTTGCAGATTCTTTTCAAGAGGAAATGCGGGATTATGCTTTTCGGCACAATTTAGGTATTGAAGTGGTCAACCCCAATGCACAGGTGGTGTTGGATGCTTCCTTTAATGGTGCGGAACTGACAAGAAGATTATTTTCTTACATTACAGGACGTGGTGTGGATTTTCATTTGGATCAGATTCCTGAACCGGATACGGTCTTTCGACTGCATGAGCTTCGAACCAATACAGAATATATGGAAATGTTCGGTGTATTGGAGAATGGTAACTGGTATATTATTTCCTGTACGGTAGAAAGTATCAGGGACAGTGTTACCTTGGCCAATCGCTTTTTGGCTTACGTGGGGTGTGCGGCGGTACTTATAGGTTGCATTATCTGTTGGCTTATTGCACGTAGATTTACCAAACCGATTTTGAAGTTGGCAGAGATTTCGGAAAAAATGACACGTTTGGATTTTGAGGCTAAATATCAGGGTAAAGAAAAGAATGAAATAGCCTTGTTGGGAGCCAATATTAACAAATTATCGGAGTCTTTGGAGAAAAATATTTCTGAGTTGAAGACAGCCAATAATGAGTTGAAAAAAGATATTGAGAAAAAAGAAGAAATTGACGAAATGCGAAAAGAGTTTTTGGCGAATGTTTCTCATGAACTGAAAACCCCTATTGCATTGATACAGGGATATGCAGAAGGTCTTAAGGAAGCCGTTAATGATGATGAAGAAAGCAGAGAGTATTACTGTGAGGTTATCATAGATGAGGCTAACAAAATGAATACCATGGTAAAGCGCCTTCTTACTTTAAATCAGTTAGAGTCCGGCAATGATGTGGTGACCATGGAACGTTTTGATATTGCTTCCCTTATAAGCAATTATTTACAGTCTGCAGATATTTTAGCAAAACAGAATGATGTAAGAGTGGTATATAGACCCAAGGAACCGATTTTTGTTTGGGCGGATGAGTTTAAAACCGAAGAAGTCTTTATGAATTATTTTTCTAATGCACTGAATCATTGTGCAGGGGAAAAGATTATCGAGATTAAGATTGTGCAGGAGGACAAAAAAGCCCGCATTTGTGTATTCAACACAGGGGAACCTATCCCGGAGGATTGTGTTGAACATATTTGGGAAAAATTTTATAAGGTGGATAAAGCACGTACCAGGGAATATGGAGGAAGTGGTGTGGGTCTTTCAATAGTGAAAGCGATTATGGAATCCATGAATCAAAAGTACGGTGTGGAAAATTTCGCCGATGGTGTAATGTTTTGGTTTGAACTGGAATTGGTTCATGAGTAATAGTAATAAGAGGAAATAGTAATGCAGGAAGAACAAAGAGAAAGAGCGTTGTTAGTAGGCGTGGATACAGGTGAGGAACCGGACTTTGAACGTTCCATGGAGGAAGTGAAAAGTCTGACTGAGGCTTGCAACATGCAGGTGGTAGGTTTGATTACTCAAAAGCTGGTTACCGTAAATAAAGCATTCTACGTAGGAACCGGCAAGGTGGTGGAAATAAAAGAATTTGCAGCAGAATGCGGAGCGGATATTGTGATTTTTGATAATGCATTATCGCCGTCACAGATTCGTAATTTGCAGGAAGAATTGGATATGCCCATTTTGGACAGAACCACATTGATTTTGGATATTTTTGCAATTCGTGCACAGACAAGAGAGGCGAAGCTTCAGGTAGAGACTGCGAGATTGCAGTATTTGTTACCGCGATTGGTGGGAATGCACGAAGCACTCAGTAGACAGGGCGGTGCCAGCGGTAGCATGAGTAATAAAGGTACCGGTGAAAAGAAGCTGGAGCTGGATAGAAGAAAGATTGAACATCGTATCAGTGAACTGCGTAAAGAGTTAGAGACCGTGGCTGTGGATCGTCAGGTGCAGCGAAAGAAACGTATGAATTCCAGAACACCTCAGGTTGCGTTAGTGGGCTATACCAATGCCGGTAAATCTACGGTGATGAATCAGATGGTTCAGAAATATATAGGGAATGAAGATAAGAAGGTTTTGGAGAAGGACATGCTATTTGCTACCTTGGAAACTTCTGTAAGGAATATTGAAACCGGAGACAATAAGCCTTTTTATTTAGTAGATACGGTTGGTTTTATTCACAAACTGCCTCACGGACTGGTAAAAGCGTTTCATTCTACTTTGGAAGAAGTGAAGTATGCGGATTTGCTGGTGCAGGTAATTGATTATTCGGATGAACAGTACAAGCAGCAAATGGAAGTGACTAGGGAAACCCTGGAGGAATTAGGCGCCGGGGATATTCCCATGATATATGTATACAATAAGGCTGATAAATGTATGGATTTGGCAAGTCTTCCTAAGGTGAAGGATAAGCATATTCATATGTCAGCTGTAAATTCTGTGGGAATAGAAGAGTTAATAAAGCTTATTAAAGAACAGGTTTATGCCGATACAAAGAATGTAACACTTTTGATTCCTTATAATCGTGGTGATTTGGTTTCATATTTTATGGAACAGTCTACGGTACTAAGCAGTGAGTATTTAGAAAATGGTGTAAAGCTGGAAGTTAATTGTCGTGCTCAGGATGCTGTGAAATATCAGGAGTATGTATTGTGATTGCCTAAAAGGAACAAAGTGTGTTATTATTACTATTGAGTGATAGCTAAGTACAAAAGTTGTCTTTGGCAACGGAAAGAGTTTTAGATGAAGAAAAAATGGATTTTCTGCATAAGTTTGTGTTTGTTTTTATTTGCCTTTGGCGGTTGCGGTGCGCAGATTCCGGACATGACCGATGAAGAAAGAGAAGCAATTAGTGAATATGCTGCGAACCTGTTGTTAAAATATGATACCAGTAGGCCGAGCAGATTGGTGGAAATTGTTGAGGAGGAAGTGCAGACAACTCCGGAACCTACGAAGACTCCGGAACTTACGCAGACTCCGGCACCGGAGGAAACTGCAAAGCCGGAAGAGATAGCAGGACCGGAAGCAACGGAGGAACCGCAGGAAACAGAAGCACCGGAAAGATATGATTTGGTAGAGGATACTTTAATGTTGCCGGAGGGCGTTACATTGGTTTATAGTAAATATGAGGAACGTAACAGCTTTGTGGATGAAACGGATGGGTATCAGACATTGGAAGCTGGGGAAGGAAAGGTGCTGTTAATAATCCGATTTGCTTTGTTGAATAGTAGTAACACTGTACAGGATGTGGATATGTTGCAGGATAATATTGTTTACAAAGTGATTGTAGATGATGAGGTGATTAACGGAATGCTTACCATGGTGGGAAATGACTTAACCACTTATATAGGAAATTTGCAACCGGACGAATCAAAGGAAGTAATAATGTTTGCCGAAGTGGAGGAGGCGCTTATGCAAAGCTGCGAGTCCATAAGGGTTGAATTTTTAAGACAGGAATTGATATCTGAAGTAATTGTAAAATAAGTAAAAGGAATCTCTTGCGGGAGATTCCTTTTTTAATCTAGAGGAAGCCGAAATGTTGTAGTGCTTGTGCAATACCATGGTCACTGGATTTGGCAGTGACATAAGTAACTTCGTTAAAGAGAGATACCGGGTCGGAGTTACCCATGGCAATGCTGTTTTTTGCATATCGAAGCATGGCCAGGTCATTGTTGCTGTCACCGAAGGCATAGGTATCATCTAAAGAGAGGCCGTAGTAGTTTAAAACAAATTGTATTCCGGTTGCTTTGGAATAGCCATGAGGTACGAATTCGCGAAATGTACCGCCACGATCAATACATTCGAAATAAGGGTCGCTTACTTTACGAAAAGTTTCCAGCTGTTGTGGAGTTTCATACCAGATAACAAATTTATCTGAAAAGAAATTAGGATTTTCCAAATCATCCGGCATAAAGTATCCTTTGTCCAGAAATTTATTATAATGGTAGAGTGCTTTGGGGTGTTGTAAGGGCCTGCTGGTGTCGAAACAAACTTCCTTGCGGGATTCGAATAGAATATCTACATTTGTTATACGTGCTATATTTAAAATGCGCATAATAGTTTCATGCGTTTGGGGATGATAGAACACATCTTTACCATCGCAATAAATATTTGTGCCGCAACCGCATACATATCCATCAAACCCTATTTCGCGGAAGCGAGGTTCTACATTTTGAAAACAACGACCGGTATTAATAAACATCAAGTGACCATTTTCGCGTGCTTTGCGGATAGCATCTACAGCGCTTGTGGGAATAGAACTGTCTATTTCAGATGTTAATGTACCGTCAATATCAAAAAAAGCAATTTTCCTATTCATAATTACCTCCATAAATCCAGTGTATTATAATTCTTTTTGTATGGTTTGTCAAAAATGCCTAGGAGTAATTTGTTAGAGAGATGGGAATTGGTCAAAAAGTACAAATTGTATGAAAAGTTTGAAAAATTTAAAAATATCGGTTGACAAAGAAATGGGTGGATGATATACTCAAACACGTTGCGACAGAGAACAAAAATGTTCCTCAAAACACAACAAAAAATATTGTAAAAAAGTTGTTGACAAAGCAAAACAGCTGTGATATTCTAAGTAAGCTGTCGCTGAGAAAACGACGCACAAGTGACTTGAACAGGTCACAATGATCTTTGACAAATAAACAACAATGCAACCTTGAAAATTCTTTTAAGAAGCAGTAGTGAATACTGCGGAGCACTTGAGTGCTTCAAGAAAT
>JAZSPK010000017.1:0-28688 GCA_045537405.1 Acetatifactor sp. | reverse complement strand
TACAGGAACTTGAATTTTGCAGAGAGATTGGAAACGATGAAGAAAATGAATTTTAGTGGAGGATAATAATTATTATGGAAGAAAAAAGTGATTCAATATGCATTAAATTAGCTGAAACTGATGAGGAGTTATGCGGGAAGGGATATGTGCATTGTACTTCATGGCAAGAAGCTTATAGAGGTATTGTATGTGATAGATATCTTGATTCGATGACTGTAGCGGCTACAATAGCACGTGCGCGGCAGTTCCCGGAAAATACTCTTATAGCTAAGGATAAAGAGAAAGTTGTAGGATTTGCAGTATATGGATCATCGAGAGACGAAGATTTGCCGGATGCAGGAGAAGTTGTAGCAATTTATGTCCTTTCAGAGTATTAGGGCCATAAAATAGGATATCGATTGATGAATGAAGCAATTTCCAGGCTTAAAGAATATAATACTATATTTGTGTGGGTGCTTGAAAAAAATGAGAGAGCTATTCGTTTTTATCACAAATATGGTTTTGAATTTGATGGATGCAAAAAGCAATGGAATCTTGGCACACCGGTTTCAATAGTTAGAATGATAAAGAAAAGAGAGTAAGATTCCGGTTTATGTGAGCGTCAACTTCCAATTTATCTAGGAAGTGAAGATGCAAGTATTTTTTAGTCTATACCGGATGTGGAGAACCAGTATGGGCTTTTGTGTTTAAAGAGGAGAAAAATTATGATAGATATAGAATACAAAAGGTTGGAATCTAATGATGTGGAACAGATAATAATCGAATACCCTAAAGATAATTTGCAGAAATTCCTAGAGAATGAAGATAATTATTTGTTTGCAGGAATACAGGGTAATGATGCTATTGCCTATTTATATGGATATGGAATGTTGCGGCCGGATGGAAGGAAAATGTTTTACATACATTCTGTGGATGTTTTGCCGGAATATCAGAGCAAAGGTATTGGAACAGATCTTATAAAGTATTCATTAAAATATATTAAGGATGAAAAGCAGTACTATAAATATTTTGTATTAGCAGAACCGGACAATGTGAAAGCCTGTAAATTATATGAAAAATACGCTGAATGTGAAAAACAAGTGATGTTCAGTAATAAGGAGGAATGTTATGATTAAGTATACTACATTAGAAGATGTATCATATGAGGTATTGTATGATACAAACCGGAAGACCATGAGTGAACAACTGAAAAAGGACGTCAACCTGGATATGTTTTGTGAAATGCTTAGGGAACAAGGCTATGATCCCGGTATTTCCGTGGGTGCTTTTGATACGGAGACAGGAGAATGTGTAAGCCTTGTATTGAACAGTATTCGAAAGGATAGGGAGAAAACGGCTTACGATATTATTACCTGTACCATTCCGGAATATCGAAGAAGGGGAATTGCAAGAACGATTTTTGAGAAAGTAAAGGAATTGTTGAAAGAAAGAGGGATTGAAACATATACCACGGAGACAAAAAGAACCAACATAATTGCGCAGAACATGTATAGGTCTTTAGGATTTGAAATAACAAAGGAAGTAGAAACAACCTTAAAAACACTGGATGGAAGCAGACAGGTGGAGCAATATGAGGTTGTGATGAAATTGTAAATAAAGGAGAACGATTATGGTTAAGGCAATCTTTGTAGATTTTTACGGGACTATTGTATTTGAAGACGGCGAAAACGTAGCCAAGATTAGTAACAGGATTTATGAAACCGGAAAAGCAGAAAGTGCATCCCAGGTAGATGGATATTGGTGGGAGGTTTTTAAAGAGTTATTTGAGAACTCTTACGGAGAGACCTTCCGGACCCAGCGAGACTTGGAAACACAGTCTCTGATAGATACTATTCAGCACTTCGGTTCCACAGAAGACGGAGTAAGCTTAAGTAATGAAATGTTTGAATATTGGGTAAAACCTCCTATTTTTGAAGAATCCAAGCAGTTCTTTGAACAGTGTCCGGTGCCTATTTATGTGGTATCAAATATTGATAGAGATGATGTGCTGCAAGCAATAGATTACCACGGGTTAAATCCTGCGGGAGTCTTTACTAGTGAAGATGCCAAGTCATATAAGCCGAGAAAAGAATTATTTGAGCTTGCGTTGAAAAGTACCGGTTTGTCTGCGGAAGAAGTAGTACATATTGGGGACTCTTTAAGTAGCGATGTGAAAGGAGCATCCACAGTCGGAATAGATGCAATCTGGATTAATCGAGGCAGCAGGGAGGTTCCGGAGGGGGTTACTGCTGTGAAAAATTTGCTGGAAGTTTTGGAGACGGAGTATTTTAAATAAATTTTTAAAAATCCCCTTGACTCTTCCCCTAGGGCACCCCTTAGGGTATACGTAAAAGGGCGGTGCAATACCCGCTAATCTAAGGAGGAGTAAACCATGGACAAGAAGATGACATCGGGAGAAATTGCCAAGAAGACAGGCGTATCTCAGAAAGCAATACGTTTATATGATGAGAAGGGACTTTTAAAGCCCACGGACTATACGGAAGGTAATTACCGACTGTATGACAAGGAAGCCTTGGTAGTGTTGGAAAAAATCATTGCCTTGAAGCAGATTGGTTTTTCTTTGGAGGAAATTCATCAGAATCTGGCAGCGGATAGTGATGTGGATATCACGGAGACCTTGAATCGTCAGCTGGATATCCTTATAGGCAAAAAGTACGAAATAGAAAAGGCTATTGCCAGTATCCAAAGTGTGTTGGTGCGTGAGAGCGAGCCCGATTGGGACAATGTGGCGGATATTGTGAAGATGATGCAGATTGATCAGGACGCAGATAAATATCATTACAATGCATTGAAGCATCATGCCTCACCAGAAGATTGGTATGTAATGATTTACAAGAATCAGGGATTTCGTGCCAATGCCAGAGTGTTGGATTTGGGCTGTGGTTATGCGAAGCTTTGGAGAAATAACTGGAATACCATTCCGGAGAATGTGACCATTGATTGCTATGATTTGCGCGGCAGCTGGGCGGATGATTTCGAGAAGTACTTGGCGGAAAATAAAGAGACATTGGCAGCAGGAACAGTGGTTAATTTGTATTTTGAGGACGTGGAAGATGCAAAAACCTGGGAAGGCATTGAAAAGAAGGAAGCCTATGACTTTATTGTAGCCCATTATTTGACCGGTTTTTTGAAGGAGTTGGAAGTGTTTTTGGCGCGGGTGGCAGGTGCTTTGACCCCCGGTGGAATGTTTTCTGTCAATGTGTCCGGTGCCAGCAGGGAGCATGGTTTTTGGCAGGAAATCTTTACGAAGCTACAGCTAAAGACGGACTTTATGAAGGCAAGTGAAGTTAAATCACGTGAAAGATTAGAGAACTTTATAACAATACTGGAGCGGTATTTCTCAAAGGTGGAAAATACCATCATTGACAACGGAATGCGTTATGACGATGCAGATGAGTTGTATGAGCGTTTGTTAGACAGATATCCGGAGAATAAGAAGTATCTGACGGACAAGGAGCGGGTGATTAAGGAATTTTTTGTGAAGGAAATCGAGGAGCAGGGAGCCATCGTGGTGCCCACCAGCAGTGATTTCCAGCATTGTTTTAAGTAGGGAGGAGCGATTTTATGATTATAGATTGTTATGATATTGAAACAGAACCCATTATCAATGCGAGTGATTTTTACGGGGAACCCAAGCACTTGATTGATGTATGCCTTATCCTTTATTCATGGGAAATCCACGAACATTTATTAAGTACTTATAAATGCGAGAAGATTGGTGAACTGGGGGTATGCAATGGAAAGATTCCCATTTACAAGATGAATTACAAGGGGAAGGATGTTGGTTTCTATTTGACAGGAATTGGTTCCGCAGTTGCATCCTGCCTGTGTTATGAGACAAGCTGGATAACCGGTGCTAAGAAATTTATTATGTTTGGCTCCTGCGGAAGTCTGGACAGAGAGAAGACTTCCGGCAAGTTTATTGTTCCCACGGAAAGTTATCGTGGAGAGGGGTGCTCATACTATTATGCGCCACCCGCTGATTACATAGAGGTTAAGAATTGTCATAAATTGGCGGATATTTTTGAGGAATTAGATGTTCCCCATGTGTTGGGAAGAAACTGGACCACGGACTCTATGTTGCGGGAAACCAAGGGACTTGTAGCCAAGAGAAAAGAAGAGGGCTGTATCTCTGTAGAAATGGAGCTGGCGGGTGTGCAGGCTGTGTGCGACTTCTACGGTTTGGAATTGTACGATTTCTTGGAAGCAGGAGATGTGTTAGAGGCAAGCGGATACGAGGTGGAAGGTCTTCATGGCGCGAATCATAACTTGGGCAAGTTGTATATCGGTTTAGAGGTAGCGCTACGGGTGTAAAGTGGTGACAAAAGTTGCTAGAGTTTTACTAGGGGGAGATAGAGATGAATATTACATTAATCAGACCCACTTTGGAGTGGAAGGAAAAAGCACTGGATTATAGAGAAGAACATTTTGCACATGGAGAAATGATTATTAACGGAAGCGAGCTTTTGGACAAGACCGATTCCTATGAGGAGTGGTTAAAAAGCGTAACGGACAATACTTCACCGGATACAGTAAATCCTGATTGGGTTGTTACGGACACTTTTTTTGCTGTTGATGAGGCAGGAATAATTGTAGGAATCATTGACTTGAGACATACCTTGAATGACTTTTTAAAGGACTTTGGTAACAGCGGTTATAGTGTCAGACCTTCGGAAAGAAGAAAAGGTTATGCTACGGAGATGTTACGACAGGTTCTGCAGGTTGCGAAGCAGGCAGGACTGAAGGAGGTGCATCTTTCGGTGGAACGAAATAATGAACCTTCTGTGAAAACCATTATTAAGAATGGCGGTACATACGAGCGCAGCTTTGAATTTGAAGGGGAAGAGGCGGATATTTACAGGATTGTGTTGTAAGATAAAATTGTGGACGATAAAGGAAAGAGATTCAGACATGAGTGACCGAATTTACAGTTTGCGAGAAATCACAGAGCAGGACTATGACTTTAGCTATCAGGTTAAAAAGGATGCTTATATAAAGTATGTGGAGATGAACTTTGGAGAGTGGAAGGAAGAGGTGCAGAAGGAGTTTTTCAAGGTGTTTATTGAGAAGTTCAAAGAGGGTGCACGCATTATTACCTTTCAGGGAGAGGATATTGGCTTTTATAATGGATGCGAAACAGAGTACATGTATGAGATTGGCAATATTTGTATTGTGCCGGAATATCAGAACAGAGGAATCGGGACTGCGATTTTGCGGGAGGTCATAAAGAAGCATCCCGACAAAGAAATCTACCTGCAATATTTCAAGCAAAATCCGGTAGGAAGATTGTACGAGAGGCTTGGTTTCCGAAAGGTTGGAGAAACGCCGTATCATTATCAGATGAAAAAGGAGGTAGATTACTAATGGACTGTATTTTTTGTAAAATTGCAAGTGGAGAAAAAGCATGTTTAATAGTATATGAGGATGAACTGGTGGTGGCATTTTTGGATATAGACCCTATAAATGAAGGGCATGTTTTGCTGATTCCTAAAGAACATTACTTGGACGTGGATGAGATGCCGGATGAAATCCTTGCACATTTGGTGATTGTGTCGAAGAAAATTGTATCCGCCTTGAAGAAAATATATAACCCCAATGGATATAGCATTATGCAAAATGGCGGGGAGTTTAATGATGTGGGTCATTATCATTTACATATTTTTCCCAGATATAAGGGGGATGGATTTGGTTGGACCTATGGAGAAGATGTGAAAAGTGTGAATGAGGAAATTGCAAAAAGGATCGGAGAAGAATTATGATTATCAACGATATATATTTTGATTTAAAAGACGGCCGAAAGGCATTGCTTCGTAGCCCCAAAGAAGAGGATGCAGAAAGTACCTTGGAGTACCTCAAGATTTCAGCCGGTGAGACGAATTTTATTTTGCGGTATCCGGAGGAATGTGGGAAATATACTTTGGAGAGCGAAAAGAAGCTTTTCGAGCGAAAGAACGAGTCTCCCGATGAAGCTATGATTATGTGTGTAGTAGATGGTAGGGTAGTTGGTAATTGTGAAATCAGTTTTCGTACTAATCTAAAAACGAAGCACAGAGCTAGTGTGGCGATTGCATTGGTCAGTGAATTTTGGAATCAAGGTATCGGCACCAAGATGTTTGAGGAGATGATACGTCTGGCTGAGGAACGTGGAGATATTTTGCAGATGGAGCTTGAGTTTGTAGAGGGGAATTCCAGAGCCAGAGCCTTGTATGAGAAAATGGGCTTTCGGATTACCGGTGTCAAGCCGGATGCTCTGCGCCTGAAGGACGGTACACTTTTGAATGAGTATATGATGGTGAGGAAGATGTAAGAAGAGGTGTAAGTATGAGCGAGCGAGTTAACATAGTAAAATCTTTTTATGAGGAAGTGGATGAGGAGCAACGTTTGCAAAAAAGCCGACATGGACAATTGGAGTTTAGGACTACTATGGAGTATATTCACCGATTGGTACCGGAAAGTGCTCATATTTTGGAGGTAGGAGCCGGCACCGGCAGATATTCCATTGCCCTTGCTAAAGAAGGATATGAAGTGACGGCAATTGAACTTTTGGAAAACAACTTAGCAGTGCTAAAGGAAAAAGGCCAAGGACTAAACAACCTACAGGCTTTCCAAGGTGACGCGCTGGATTTAAGCAGATGGGAGGATGAAACCTTCGATATAACTTTGGTGCTGGGTCCCATGTACCACTTGTACGAGAAGGAGCAGGTACATAAGGCTATTGATGAAGCAATCAGGGTAACCAAGAAAGATGGAGTGATTTTCTTTGCTTTCCTGTCAGTATATGCCATACTTTTTAATAACTATCTGAAAGAAACTTTGCTGGAAGGAATTGAGGAGAACTTTACAGATGCGTATGAGATAAGGCATTTTGAGGAGCAGTTGTTCACTGGATATGATATCGTAGAGTTTGAAGAATTGTTTGCAGGAAAGGATATTGATTATATATCTACCGTGGCAGCAGACACGATTCTGGAGCTGGCGAGAAAACGAACGGATTTCGTTATGTCAGATGAGGATTTTGAAGCATTTGCCAAATATCATCTGGCTACTTGCGAGAAGAGAGAGCTTCTGGGGGCTTCCAGTCATTTGCTGTATATTTGTAAGAAGAAATAAAAAGGGCTGTCAGGCACACGGAGTTAATTTCCGTGTGCCTGCTTTTTCTTCAGCATTTTCAAATCTGCGGCAGATAATTATGTTTCCCGTAAGTTATTTACGGTTATGATTAAAACCAGTCGCTTTTTTTACAAGTGCCTTATTATGAAGCATTTCCTTGTCAGCAGGTGCTACGAGGTCAAATATCAGACTTATTTCAGTGGCTTTACCTATAGCTCTGCCCATTGATACAATTACGGGATATCGGTGATTTCCCTTATTACGTTCGTCAAGGACAGCATTGATTTCAGCTATGCAATCGCTCACATCGCTATCGCTGAATTGGCCGGTAATTACTTTGAGAAACTCGTCGCCACCCATTCGGAAGTTTTCTTCCCTGACAGCATTTTTGCATTTTACTGATTTCAGAGCATTGCCTGCGGTTTTTATGGCATTGTCGCCTGCTTCGTGCCCGAATGTATCATTGATATATTTAAGACAGTTAAGGTCGGCCATAATTACAGCGATTCGGCCATCGGTTGCACGGGCTTCATTCAGTATTTCCTCCGAGAGCATATTAAAGCCATTACGGTTATACAATCCGGTCATAAGGTTGGTTACTGCGCTTTTTTGCATCTGGGTGTAGAGATACTGTATTTCGTTCATACGACGCTGTGCCTCAAGACAAAGCTTGAAATCCTTTAGCCAGAAACGGTAACAAGCGTCAGGAATTTTGTCTGTGCTTCCATAAGATAAAACCGCGTATCCGTAACATCTTTTTTTGGTGTAAAGCGGTTCAATATAAAATACACAAGGCTTTTCGTAATCCTCCCATAATGCAGGATGTATTTCGCTGATATCAAAAGTTGTTTCAAAATTCACAGCTTTGTTATAATCTTCGTTGTTGTTATTAGAAGTTGTATAAACCATATACATCTTGTCGGTAAAAGTCTGTACACCTTCAGAAGTGTTCCAGCCGTCTGAAAAGCAAAAGCTTAGAAACTCGAATGGCTTGAGATAAAATGTGTGCCAGTCCAGTTTCCAGAAGAAATCGTAAAAATCTTCTGCTTCCTGCAGAGCATCTCTCATATTGTTATATAGTGAAAAATACCCCATGTCCTCCTCGAGTGAAAGACTTGTTGGAACCTTGTCAAGAACACGGCTATCAGTTGGGGTACAGCCGCAGGTCTGGGACAAATGTACAATTGAACTGCAGTCAAAGGTGTAATTCTTCTTTTCGTAATCAATACCGTTTTTTATTTCATAGAGCATCTGTACAGCCTGAGCACCTGCATCAGATGAGTCTTTGCCGGTTGAACTTATGTAATCAAGCTCGGCATCATTTTCCCAGTAGCCGGTTACAATAATATCATTTGGAATAGAAACTCTGAATTTTGCAAGAGCTTCACAGACACTGTGAGCCATTCTGTTGCTCGCACATGCAATAGCCTGAGGAAGCCCTTTGGGGCTTTCGAGAAGTTTCTTTACAAAATTTTCACCTTCATCATACCAGAAATCACCATAATAAATTCGTTCTTCATCAACTTCGAGTCCGAGTTCAGACATTGTATTGCGATATGCATCAAGACGCGATGTGGCGTGGGGGTGTCCTTTTATGCCAGTCATATAAGCAATATCAGTGCAACCGTGACATTCATGCAGGTGACATATACAGTCATGGATAGCTTTATTATCCGTACTTGTAAGACAGATAAAGCCGTCTTCTTCTATATCGAGGCAGATAACAGGGCATTCAGTGATATTTCTGTATCTTTCCTTGATTTTTTCGACATGATTGAATTTGATGAGGTCAGGCAGGAATATAATTCCGTACAGCTTTTCAGGATTGGGAAGATGGAAAAGCTGTTCTTCGCATTCAGGAGAATCCGCAAAACATCCTTCTTTTGTAGCTGTATAAAAAACAGCAACGTTCATATCCAGTTCAAAGGCTTTTTTATATATTCCCTGCAGAACATTCCGCTGATAATTGACGGTTGGTTGAGTTAGCACAACACCTATACATTCTTTGCGGCTCATAGTATTACCCCTTTTTCACATTAAGAAGGTTGATATCAACAGTTATTAGGTATATTGTTGATGTTTTCCAAATTAAACTGTATTGCTTTAGATTAATTTACTAAATATATTCTATTCAATTATATACTGTGTGTCAAGAGAGTGCAGATAGTGGCAGTGACTTGTCTTCGGATGATGTAAAAATATATTATTAAGTTGTATGAAAGACGGTTTAGGCATAATAAAAGGATGGCAAGTACGATGAGTTCGTAGCTGTCATCCTTTATGTTTATCCCAAGAATCCTAAATGCTCCAACAAAATCTTACAGCCCATGAGGATGAGGATGATACCACCTGCAAGTTCTGCTTTGGATTTGAAACGAGCACCAAAGAAGTTACCGATTTTCACGCCGATTGCAGAAAGAGTGAAAGTAATGACACCGATAAACAAAACTGCAGGGACAATTTGCACCTTTAAGAATGCAAAGGTTACGCCCACAGCCAGAGCATCAATACTGGTGGCAAGGGCCAGAATCAGCATTTCTTTAAATGCAAGGGAGCCGTTGGCGGTTTCTTCCTCCTTGGACAGAGCTTCCTTTATCATATTGCCACCGATAATAAACAGCAGTACGAAGGCGATCCAATGGTCAATATTGGTAATGTATTTTTCGAATCGGGTGCCAAGTAAATAGCCGACAGCAGGCATAAGCCCCTGAAAACCACCGAACCAAAGTCCTACGATAAGGGCTTTTTTTACTGTGATTTTTTGCATGGCAAGGCCTTTGCAAATGGCTACGGCAAAAGCGTCCATGGAAAGTCCTAAGGCAATGAGAAATAAGCTGAAAAGATTCATGTTTTTACCCTCCGATGTTTGAAAATAATAGCCCAGTTGGGAAGATTTGTCAATGGGGAATAAGCGCAAGATTTGTGAAAATACAAGACTAGCGCAAACACCAACATATATGCTAGTATGATACTAGGAAAGATTGGAAAGAATGATAAAAATAATACAAATTATGGAGGCTGGAATTATGACAGAAACTTTGCAGAAATTTAAAGAATATTTGGAAGAATTGGGGTATTATGACCACGTGGTAACGCAGTTGCAGTGGGATTTGCAGACTCAGACACCTAAGAAGGGTTATGAGAAAAAGATAGAGGTAATGACACATTTTTCTACTGAAGCTTTTAAGATGCAGACAGCGGAAGAATATGGACAGATGTTGAATGCATTATCGGAAACTGAGGTATTTAAGCAGTTAGACGAGGGTATGCAGGTGACGGTAAAACGCAGAAAGAAAAGCTTTGAGGAGGACAAGCGCATTCCCCAGGACTTTTATGAGGAGATGGTGCGTGCTAATGCTCACTCCGAAAAAGCATGGGAAGAGGCAAAGGAAGCGGACGATTTCAGCATCTTTGAGCCCCACTTACAGAAGATGATTGATTACAGCAAGCAGTTGGTAGGGTATACCAAGCCGGATATGGACGTGTATGATGCAATGCTGGATATGTATGAGGAAGGCATGGACAGCGAGACTGTGGATAGACTCTTTACGGAGTTAAAGGAAGGCCTGGTTTCGTTGCTTAAGAAAATAGCAGAAAAGCCGGAGCCGGACAACAGTCCGTTTAAAGGAGAATATGATGTAAACAAGCAAAGAGAATGGAGTAAGTTCCTGTTGGAATATATTGGCTTTGATATGGACGCGGGCGTTATGAGTGAAAGTGCGCATCCTTTTACTACAGGCTTTGGTCCGCAGGATGTACGTGTAACCAATCATTATCGGGTGGAGGAACCTATTGATGCCATGTACAGTATGATTCACGAAGGCGGACATGGTATTTTCGAGCAGGGTGTGGATGCGTGCTATGCCGGAACCGATGTGGAGAAGATTGGATTCTTAGGTTTACACGAAAGTCAGTCCCGTTTCTATGAAAATATTTTGGGCAGAAATATTAATTTCTGGAAACCTATTTACGAAAAATTAGGGGAGTATTTACCTAAGTTTAAAGAAATTAGTCTGGAAGATTTTTATAAGGAAATCAATCATGTGGTGCCCAGCTGCATTCGTACCATGGCGGACGAAGTTACCTACAGCTTGCACATTATTCTGCGATATGAGTTGGAGAAGGCTATTTTCCGTGAAGGTGTCAATGCCAAGGAATTGCCTAAGATGTGGATGGATAAGATGGAGGAATTAATCGGCGTACGTCCGGAAAGTGATAAAGACGGTATTTTGCAGGATATTCACTGGGCAGGAGGTTCTTTTGGATACTTCCCCACTTATGCGTTAGGTAATATTTATGACGGTATGTTCTTAGAAGCTTTGGAAGCAGAACTGGGAGATTTGGATACCATTTTGGCTGAGGGCAGAGTGAAGGACATCACCAAGTGGTTACATGAGAAGATTCATAAATATGGTTCCCTTCGCACCTCCAAGGAAGTCATCGAAAAGGTATGCGGCAAGGAAATCAGCGCCAAGCCAATACTCAAGTATTTTGAAGAGAAGTACGCGAAATTATATGAGTTGAATTAGGTGGATTTTATAGTGGGAACTGCCTGACAAATTACTCCCGGTGAAGACTGTTGGAATACGTCAGCACTTAGAATTTTCGAGTGTTGAACGAAGAAAATTCTTTAGTACTGCTACGTATTCCACCAAGCGAGAGCGCGTCTGAACGGGAGAATTTGTCGGGAGGTTTGTGGTTATTGTTTATAATTATTTTAGAAAAGACCTCTTGATTTATAAATTCTATGTGTTATAGTAGTTGTAGAACAAACAAGCAAAACAAGTAAGGAGGAGTGCACATGAATATTTCTAAATTTACACAGAAATCCATGCAGGCGGTGGAGAATTGTCAGAAGCTGGCGTATGAATACGGCAATCAGGAGATTGAACAAGAGCACCTTCTTTATAGCTTATTGACTATAGAGGACAGCCTGATTCTGAAGTTGATTGAGAGAATGGACATTCATAAGGAACATTTTCTGAACCGGGTAGAGCAGGCGTTGAATGCACGGACCAAGGTGCAGGGCGGACAGGTATATATGGGCCAGCATTTAAATAAGGTGCTAGTCAGTGCAGAGGATGAGGCAAAACGCTTGGGAGACGAGTATGTTTCCGTGGAGCATTTGTTTTTGGCAATGCTTAAGTATCCCAGCAGAGAAGTGGGGGCCTTGTGGAAGGAATATGGTATTACCACGGAGCGCTTTTTGAAAGCATTGTCCACGGTTCGAGGCAATCAGCGAGTAACCAGTGACAATCCGGAGGCTACCTATGATACCTTGGAGAAATACGGACAGGAGCTGGTGGAAAAAGCCAGAAATCAGAAGCTTGACCCTGTAATCGGCAGGGATAGCGAGATTCGTAATATTATCCGCATTTTGTCCAGAAAGACTAAGAACAATCCGGTACTGATCGGAGAGCCCGGTGTGGGTAAAACCGCAGTGGTAGAAGGACTTGCCCAGAGAATTGTAAGGGGTGATGTGCCTCAGGGATTGAAGGATAAGAAGATTTTTGCACTGGATATGGGTGCATTGGTGGCAGGTGCCAAATACCGTGGAGAATTCGAAGAACGTTTGAAAGCGGTGCTGGAGGATGTGAAGAGCTCAGACGGTCAGATCATTCTGTTTATTGATGAGTTGCATACTATTGTAGGTGCAGGCAAAACGGACGGTGCTTTGGATGCAGGTAATATGCTGAAGCCCATGCTTGCCAGAGGCGAATTGCATTGTATTGGTGCGACTACTTTGGATGAGTATCGTCAGTATATTGAAAAGGATCAGGCATTGGAACGTCGTTTCCAGCCGGTTTTGGTGGCAGAGCCTACGGTGGAGGATACTATTTCCATCCTGCGTGGTTTAAAAGAGCGCTATGAAGTGTACCATGGTGTGAAGATTATGGACAATGCGCTGGTAAGTGCGGCTACCCTGTCTCACAGATATATTTCGGATCGGTTTCTTCCGGATAAGGCAATTGACCTAGTGGATGAGGCTTGTGCACTTATAAAGACTGAGATGGACAGTATGCCTACGGAGTTGGATGAGTTGCAGCGTAAGTGCATGCAGATGGAGATAGAGGAGGCAGCACTGAAAAAAGAGGACGACCGTATCAGCAAGGAGCGTCTGGAAAATCTCCAGAAGGAGCTTGCAGAGTTAAAAGATGAGTTTAATACTCGTAAGGCTCAGTGGGACAATGAAAAGCAGTCTGTGGAGAATCTTTCTAAGCTGCGTGAGCAGATTGATGAAGTAAATAATCAAATCCAGATTGCCCAGCGTGAAGGGGATTTGGAGAAGGCGGCACAGTTAAGTTATGGTACTTTACCGGAATTGAAGAAGCAATTGGAAACCGAGGAGAATAGGGTGAACGAGGAGGAGCTTTCTTTGGTAAGAGAGAAAGTGTCCGATGAAGAAATCTCCAGAATTGTTTCCAGATGGACCGGTATTCCGGTAGCCAAATTAACAGAGAGCGAGCGCCATAAAACCTTGCATTTGGATGAAGAATTGCATAAACGTGTAATTGGTCAGGAAGAGGGCGTGACCAAGGTGGCGGAGGCCATTATCCGTTCCAAAGCGGGTATTAAAGACCCTTCCAAGCCCATTGGCTCGTTCTTGTTTTTAGGTCCCACCGGTGTGGGTAAAACGGAGCTTGCCAAGAGTCTGGCGGCTACGTTGTTTGACGATGAAAACAATATGGTGCGCATCGATATGAGTGAATATATGGAGAAATATTCCGTATCCAGACTGATAGGTGCACCTCCCGGATATGTTGGCTATGAAGAAGGCGGTCAATTGACGGAAGCAGTCCGTAGAAAACCTTACAGCGTGGTGCTTTTTGATGAAATTGAAAAGGCACATCCGGATGTGTTTAACGTGCTTTTGCAAGTATTGGATGACGGACGTATTACGGATTCCCAGGGACGAACTGTAGACTTTAAGAATACGATATTGATTATGACCTCCAATATCGGTGCTCATTACCTGTTGGACGGTATTGAGGCGGACGGAACCATTTCAGCCGAAGCGGAAAGTCTGGTAATGAATGATTTACGCGGCCATTTCAGACCGGAGTTTTTAAATCGACTGGATGAGGTGATTTTATTTAAGCCGTTAACCAAGGAGGATATTGGCGGCATTATTAAGTTGATTGTTCAGGAGTTAAATGAAAGACTCTCTGACAGAGACTTGAAGTTAGTATTGACGGAAGAAGCAGAAAACTTCATTATTGATGAAGCCTATGACCCTGTATATGGTGCCAGACCCTTAAAACGCTATATTCAAAAACATGTGGAAACCCTTGCTGCCAGGCTGATTTTGGCTGACAAAGTAGTAGGTGGCGACACTATTCTGATACAAATAAAGGACGATGCTTTGGAAGCAGTCGTTAAATAATTAACTTAAATAACCCATTGCAAATTTACCTAATAAATGCTAAAATTTACTTAAATTATTAGCTAAACGGAGGGCGTTTGCAATGGGTATTACTTTTTTAGAGAAGGAAAAATTATTTAAACTGGACACACCGAAGACTACATATGTGATTGGAATTGTGGGCTCGGAAGGCTTTTTGGGGCATGCCTATTATGGAGAGAAAGTAGAGGATGTGCATGGTGCGGATGCACTTATGCGTATATATGAAAATCCTTTTACACCGGATACTAATGCAAGGGACAGACTGTCCTTTTTGGATTGTTTCCCTATGGAGTATTCGCCTAATGGAGTAGGGGATTTCAGAGAGAGCAGTATTCGTGTGAAGACAAAGGACGGACACAGTGCGGTATTGTTAACTTACGTGTCCCATGAGATTTATAAAGGAAAAGAAAAGCCGGAGGGACTTCCGGCTACTTTTGGTGCAGAAGATGAGGTAACTACCTTGGCGATTACCTGTGAAGATAAAGTAATCGGGCTGAAGGCGATTTTAAGATATAGTACCTTTGAGAAGGTGGACGCTATTGCAAGAAGTGTGGAGGTTATTAATGCTTCAGCAGATAACATGGTTTTGAACAAGGTAATGAGTGCCTGTCTGGATATGGACAACAGAGATTTTGATACCATAACCCTGCATGGTTCTTGGGCAAGAGAGCGTCATATGGAGCGCAAGGCACTGGGGCATGGCAAGCATGGGGTATCCAGCATCCGTGGAGAAGGTGGTCATCAGGATCATCAGTTCCTGGCACTTTTGGAGAAAACCGCTACCCAGACACAAGGTGATGTGTACGGTTTCCATTTGGTATATTCCGGCAATTTCCGCATGATGGCAGAGGTAAATCAGTTTAATAGCGTGCGTGTGCTGGGCGGTATTGAGCCGGAAGGATTTAGCTGGGTGTTGGAACCGGGAGCTTCTTTTGCGGCACCGGAGATGATTTTGACCTATTCTGCAGAAGGTATCGGCGGTATGAGCCGTGCGTATCATGATTTGTACAGAAATCATTTAATCAGAAGTCCGTATAAGAATAAAAAACGTCCTATTTTGATTAATAACTGGGAAGCAACGTACTTTGATTTTAACGAAGAGAAGCTTTTGGACATTGCCAAAGAGGCATCCCAACTGGGTATTGAAATGTTGGTTATGGACGATGGATGGTTTGGCAATCGTTTTGATGATAACAGAGCTTTGGGTGATTGGAAGGTTAATGAGGAGAAGTTAAAAGGTGGCTTAAAGAAACTTGTGGATGGTGTGAATGCGTATGGTTTGGAGTTTGGAATCTGGTTTGAACCGGAAATGATTTCACCGGAGTCAGACTTGTATAAGGCACATCCCGACTGGGCAATCGCTATCCCCGGCAGAACACCGGGACTTGCAAGAAATCAGTATGTTTTGGATATTAGCCGTAAGGAAGTGCGAGACCACATTTTAAGCATGATGTTCGATGTGCTTCACAGTGCCAATATTAAGTATGTAAAGTGGGACATGAACAGACCTTTGAGTGATTTGGGAAGTGCTTGTCTTGGTGCGGAGAATCAGGGCGAATTATATCACAGATTTGTATTGGGTACTTACGAAATGCAGGAGAGACTTCTTGCAGAATTCCCGGATTTGCTTTTAGAAAACTGCTCCGGCGGAGGTGCACGTTTTGATCCGGGTATGTTGTATTATAGTCCTCAGATTTGGTGCTCCGATGATACGGACGCTATTGAAAGACTTATGATTCAGGAGGGAACAAGCCTGATTTATCCTTTGTCGGCTATGGGAGCTCATGTGAGCGTTTGTCCCAACCATACCGTAGGCAGAAGCACCCCTTTTGATACCAGAGGGTATGTGGCACTGGCAGGCACCTTTGGATATGAATTGGATATTACCAAGTTAAGCGATGAAGATAAGGCCATGGTGAAGCTGCAGACTGCCATGTATCACAAGTTTAATGATATTGTGCGGGAAGGTGATTATTACCGCATTGCTTCCTACGGCGAAAATCATTTGTATGATTGTTTCCAGGTGGTAACCAAGGACAAGAAGCAGAGTCTGGTATTCTATGTGCAGGTATTAAACGAAGCAAATATGCATTCTCGAATCTTGAAATTACAGGGACTGGAAGAAACAGCCGTTTATAAAGTAAGTGAGCTGGATATGTATGTGGAGAATGCGACAGACATGGTGAAGGATACCGGCAAAGCATGCAGTGGCGGATTGCTTATGAAGGGCGGTATGAATTTTGAACGTATGTGGGGAGATTATAGAGCAAAAGTAATCTACCTGGAAGCATAGGAGTGTAAATATGGCGAAAAGCGTAAGAATGGCAGATATTGCCAAGGAGTTGGGCGTCAGTACGGTGACGGTTTCCAAGGCACTTTCCGACCAAAAGGGCGTCAGTGAGGAAATGCGTGAGAAAATTAAAGAACTGGCGGTGCGGATGGGCTATAAGTCCGGCGGAAGTGCTAAGGAGGGCGGACACCCAAGCTACAATATCGGTGTGCTGGTACGAGAAACTTATATAGAGAAGTATTCTTCTTTCTATTGGGAGTTTTATCAGAAAATCAATATTAGCGCGGGAAAGGAAAACTGTTTTGTATTTCTGGAGGTTTTGGGAACGGAAAGTGAGGCGAAACCTGCCCTGCCCAAGCTTATACAGGAAAATAAAATAGATGGTCTCATGATTTTGGGGCAGTTAACCACAGAATATCTGGAGATGTTGCAGAAGTACACAAATGTGCCGAGAGTTTATATGGACTTTTATGACCGGAGGGTACAGGCGGACAGTGTAATCAGTAACAGTTTTTATGGTACCTATCATCTGACGGATTATTTATTTGAGATGGGACATGTGGAAATTGGTTACGTGGGAACCTTGCTTGCTACCGAAAGCATTACCGATCGGTATTTAGGCTATTACAAGGCTATCATGGAGCATGGAAAGGAGCCTTGTAAGGATTGGGTGATTTCGGATAGAGAGTCCCATGTGAAGATTTATGAGAAATTGGAACTTCCAAAGAGCCTGCCCAGTGCTTTTGTGTGTAACAGCGATCTGGCAGCCAGTAAGTTGATTAGAGCACTGAGGGAAAAAGGGTATCGGGTGCCGGAGGATATTTCGGTAGTAGGCTATGATGATTATTTATATCCCGGGCTTTGTGATATCGGTATTACAACCTATTCCGTAGATATGGAAAAGATGTCACAGGTTGGCATGGATATGCTTTTAAGGCGTATGGAAGGAAACGAAGAGCCTTATGTCATGCAGGTGATTGAAGGTACATTTTTGAAACGGGACAGCGTGCAGGAAAATAAAGAATAGGAGAATGGAAAATGAGTATAGCAGCAGAAATGAAACAGCATTTACAGGAAGTGATTTTACCTTTTTGGAAGGGCTTAAAGGATGAGGAATTCGGTGGATATTACGGATTTATGGACACAGAGTTAAATTTGGAAAAGAAGGCGGTAAAGGGATGTATTTTAAATAGCCGTATTCTGTGGTTTTTCTCTAATGCGTGGGCAGTTTTGCAGGATGAAAGTCTGAAAGAGTATGCGGACCATGCTTATGAATTCATGAAGAAGTATTGTTATGATGAGGAAAGAGGCGGCGTATATTGGTCCGTAACTTATGACGGTAAGCCGGAGGATACTACCAAGCATACCTACAATCAGGCATTTGCTATTTATGCTCTTTCTTCTTACTATGATGTGTCCGGCAATGAAGAAGCTCTTGCTTTGGCACAGAAGCTACGTGATGTGGTGGAAGAGAAGTGCTTCGATGAAGTGGGCTATAAGGAGGCCTTGGATATTGATTTTAATCCGGCAGAGAATGATAAGCTTTCCGAAAACGGTGTAATGGCGGATAGAACCATGAATACCCTTTTGCATGTTTTTGAGGCTTATACAGAGCTATATCGTGTAACCAAGGATGAAATTGCTGCAACCAAGCTTCGTTGGATGATGGATTTGGTGGCTGAGAAAATTTACAATCCGGCATTGCATCGTCAGGAGGTATTCTTTGACAACAATTACACCAGTTTGATTGATTTGCATTCCTATGGTCACGATATTGAAACCGCATGGCTGGTAGACAGAGGTGCACAGGTGCTTGGAGATGAGGCTTATATTGCAAAGATGGCTCCTATTACTGCAGATTTGGAGCAGCAGGTTTATAAGCTGGCCTACAGTGAGAATTCTTTCAAGAACGAGTGCGAGCGCGGTGTGGATGATGAAAAACGAGTATGGTGGGTACAGGCAGAGGCAGTAGTAGGCTTTTACAATGGCTGGCAGAAGGATAATTCTAAGACTCACTATTTGGAGGCGGCAGAGACTATTTGGAAGTTCATTCAGGACAAGGTGGTTGATAAGAGACCGGGCAGTGAGTGGTTTTCCGAGGTGGATGTGAATGGTAAGCCTTATATGCACAAGCCCATTTTGGAACCTTGGAAATGTCCTTATCACAATGGACGCATGTGTTTAGAGATGATTAAGAGAACAAAATAGAGGTTAGAAGTTATGTGTATCTTGGAGAAGTATGTGGGGGCTGGCGAGTGTGTTGTTGCCCCTAATTGCGAAAAATTACAATACTGTGGTCGAATTGATTTTGACTATGAGGATGGTCCTTTGTGGGTATATCCCTGCACTTATGTAAAACTGCGCTTTAAGGGTAAGAGTATTAAGGCGGTTATGACCAATCAAAAGAGCTATTGGCAGAGTGAAATGGGCTGGATTTTGGATGGTAAAGAAGGCCGAGCCGTGTTAAAGGATGAGGGTGTGACGGTATTCACCATTGCAGAAAATTTAGAGGATGGCGAACATGAACTGTGCCTATATAAGCGTATGGATGCCTGTCACCGAGTAGTATTCCATGGATTTGTGGTGGAGGAAGGTTTTGAACTTTTGGAGCCACCGGCAAGACCTGCCAGAAGAATAGAGGTTTATGGTGATTCCGTGTCAGCGGGGGAGGTTTCGGAAGCAATTGACTGTTGTGGTCAGCCGGACCCGGAACATAATGGTGAGTATTCCAACAGTTACTATTCTTATGCATGGCTGACAGCCCGTGCACTGGGCGCAGAACTTCACGATATTGCCCAGGGAGGTGTAGCTCTTATGGATAATACGGGCTATTATAATATGCCGAATACTAAAGGCATGGAGTGGATTTACGATAAAATTCAGTACCAGTCGGAAGAAGGCGGCAGTAAGCCCTGGGATTTTTCCAAGTATACGCCCCGGGTTGTGATTTTGGCCTTTGGACAGAATGATAATCACCCGGAAGATGTGATGAAGGATTTTGAAGGAGCGAAAGCGAAGCAGTGGAGAGCACGTTACGGTGCTTTTGTAAAGAGGCTGAGAGATATTTATCCGAAGGCACATATTATTTGCAAAACCACTATTTTGTGCCATGATTTCAGCTGGGACAGAGCCATTGAAACGGTAGTAGAAGAGATGCAGGATGAACAGGTGCATTATTTCAAATATTCCAATAACAGTGTGGGCACCCCCGGTCATATCAGACGTCCGGAGGCGGAGAAGATGGCGCAGGAATTGAGTGCATACATAGAGAATTTGAATAATGTATATGGCTTTTGGGAATAGGAGACGGAGTATGTCAAATAAGTATTTGAAGGATAGTATTGTAAATAGAGGAAATTGGGCAAGATTGAAAGCATGTATGCGACGCGGAGCAGCAGGAGAAAAACTGGTTATTGGTTATTTGGGTGGTTCCATTACCATGGGCAGTGTGGCTACGGTGCAGGAGAAATGTTATGCCTATTTAAGTCATTTATGGTGGAAGGAAAAGTTCCCCCAGGCTACTATAGAGTTTGTAAATGCAGGTATTGGTGCTACTACTTCACAGTTTGCTGTTGCCAGAGTAGAGGAAGATTTGTTAGCGTACAAGCCGGATGTGGTATTCGTTGAATTTACGGTAAATGATGATACCAATGAGCATTTTAAGGAGACCTATGAAGGACTTTTGCGAAAGGTGTACGGACACGAGACGAAGCCGGCGGTGATTACCTTGCAGAATGCCTTTTATCATGATGGTGTGTGTGCAGAAGAGATTCATACACCGGTGGCAATGCATTATGATTTGCCTATTGTCAGTTTTAAAAAGGCAGTGGTAGAGCGTGTTATAGCGGGAGAAATTGTAGAAAGTGATATTACGTCCGATCATTTGCATCCCAATGACAAGGGACATGCCCTTTTAGCAGAAACGGTAAAATATTTCCTGGATCAGATATATGGGGAGGTTGATGTAGAGGAAGATCCCGCCAATTTGAAGGAAGAAGTTTTGACTGCCAATCGTTATGAAAGCAGTATACGACTTCGTAATAAGAATTTGCCGATTAAAGCAAGTGATGGTTTTGTGCCGGATACCTCGGTGCAGGAACACATTACCCATATTTTTAAAAATGGTTGGGAAGTAACGGAAGAGGGTTCTTATTTGGAGTTTGACATAGATGCATCTTGTCTGGGTATCCAATATCGTCGTACCATGCAGCATCCGGCACCATCTATGCAGGTGTTTGTGGACGGTGAGGAAAAAGCTGTTTTAAATGGTGAGTTTGATGAAACTTGGGGAGATTTGATTGCCTTAGAGACAGTTTTCGAAAACGATGATAGACAATTGCATCATATACGTTTACAATTGATAAAGACGCATGAAGATGACAAATTACCATTCTATTTGGTGGCGATACTTGCATCATAAATGTATAGAATGAGTCTGGTGAGGAGTGAGTGTATGATACCTAATGACCCGGTAATGCTTTTGAGTTTTGTGAATTTAAAACTACGCGATTATTATGCGAATTTAGAGGCTCTTTGCGACGATTTGGATGTGGACAAAGAAGCGATTGTTTCTAAATTGGCCGGTATAGATTATCACTACAATAGCGAAAGAAATCAGTTTGTATGAGTATGAAAAGAATATGTGATGTATGTATAGGTTGTGGAAAATGCAATGATTTATCAGATACTTCTTTGCAGATTGTGACGGACTCCTTTTTAAAGAAAATAAATGGTGCCACCAAGGGAGTGCCTTTAGTGTTGGCAGATATCGGCACCACCACCATTGCTATGGAAGTATATGATGCAATGGGAATAAAAGTGGCAGAATATGTACGTCCCAATCCACAGAGAATATTTGGCGCAGATGTAATTTCCAGAATATCAGCGGCGCAGAATCCTATGAATGCCAAACAGATGCAGAGTCTGGTGAAGAAGGTGTTACAGGAAGGTTTGGAGAAGTTACAGGGAGAACTGGGAGAAACTGTTTCCTGTATGTATATTGCGGCAAATACCACTATGCTATATTTGCTAATTGGACATGATACCACTCCTTTGGGAGAGGCACCTTTTTACGCAGAATATTTGGAAGCGGAGAACTTCGAACTGGGTGAAACTAAGGTATATGTACTTCCGGGGCTGTCCGCTTTTGTAGGAGCTGATGTGTTGGCGGGTGTATTGGCTTGTGATATGCAGGAGAACGAAAAGTTAAGTTTACTCATTGATTTAGGCACCAATGGGGAATTGGTACTGGGAAATAATGAGAAACTGTTTGCGTGTTCTACGGCAGCAGGTCCGGCTTTTGAAGGTATGTTAAAGGCAGAAGGACAGGCAGTATGGGGAGCGGATGTGGTGAAATGTGTGGCTACTCTTTTAGAGAAAGGAATCATGGATGAAACCGGACTTCTGAAAGAACCCTACTTTACAGATGGTGTAAGCATCGGCGGAGTAAGACTGACGCAGGAGCATATCCGTAATCTACAAACCGCAAAAGCGGCCATTGCCTCCGGAATTAAAATATTGATGAAACAGTTTGGAATTTCGGCGGAGGATGTGAAAAATATTTATCTGGCGGGTGGATTTGGGTATTTTCTGGATGTGGAAGCTGCTATTAAAATCGGTCTGATACCAAAGGAATTTCGGGATAAGACAGGGGCAGTTGGTAACAGTGCCTTGGCCGGCTGTTATGCTTACCATTTGGATGAAAATGCGGCAGAAAAAATCACCCGAATAAAGAAACTTACCCGGGTAATTAATCTGGCTGAGGAAGAAGGTTTTGCGGAAACATTCGTGAGCAATATGAATTTTTGAGTAAGTCCCTCCTTGACGGAGGGGCTTGTTTTTTGTAACCGGTTCAACTTATTTTGTCAAGGCAAGGAATTGGTTAACCTTTTCCTCACCGTGCCAACTGCGAAGAGCACCTAAGATGCTTTGCTTTTTCTGTTCCATAAATTCCGGTGTGTAGGCCTCGATGTACTGCAGCTGTCGATCATTGTATTTGGACATTTCGGAAGTGTTGGAAAGCAGAGACTGGTAAAAATCATAATGGGACTGCATAGCTTCTGCCAATTCTTTCCAATGCTGTGCTGCGGTATCGTAAGCATCCATGCGTAAGTCTGCATGGAGCAGGTACTTGTAAATATCTCTGGTAAAACCACGTGTATAAGCAATTAAATCCTTATTTTTGGATAAAGTACGGATTACTTCCAAGCCCCAATTAGCAAATTCCACGCAATTTTGCGGCTCGTCATACCAGGCATAATCCTCTGTTGCATACAAGATTTCTTTATTAAGGGCACGGGTAAAGTTTTGCAAATTACTTCGTAATACTTCTTTCATGCCCTCCAAGCCATTTTCGAAGGATGCAAGCTGTGCCAGAATACTTTCCTGTAAGCGATTGGAAGAAATGCTGGGAAGGGTACTGATATGATCTCTTGCACCGGTAAAATTTCTTTCATGAATATAAATCCATGCCAAGCCATAATGAGCACGTTCTACCCATTCGGAACTGGTACAAAAACGGATGACATGTGTTCCGTATTTGATTGCCATATCTCTGAATTCGGGCCATTTGTCCGGACAGAACTTGTCGAAATCAGCATAACGGCTCAAATTGGCAGCACGCTCTACATAGCAACATTCATATATAAAGTTTGCAGGATTTTGCTGTACCTGCTCTAAAAGATATTGACACTGCGCAAGAGCCGCTTCTGCAGGCGATGAGGAATCAGCAAGAATTTTCTCCAAATCTTTAGTGATGTTTATATAGACTGAGTCGTCTAAATCGGTCTCTACCAAACCGAACAAAGTATCCGTAGAAACTGACAAGGTCTGTGCTAAAGGAACAATCATGGAAATATCCGGCATACCGGTTCCCTTCTCCCACTTGCTGACTGCCTGTGGAGTGACGCCTATCTGGCTTGCTAATTCTTCCTGCGTTAATCCTAATTTTTTTCTTGCATATTTGATATTGTTTCCCAATGAAATCATAATCGTGTTCTCCTTGTTTTGATTTCGGTACCGTACTTAAACTATAGCACGGAAGTTTTCAAATCACAAACAATTCGTCATTTACGAAAATACAACGGGGCGTTGCAAACACAACTTCTATTACGCACCAGCCAATCATACACTTAAATAAGTATGTTTCACGGGTAGGTAAGGTGAGGCGCATATGAAAAGGAGGAAAGCAGTCCTTTTTTGGGGGGTAGTAATAATTGGAGTGCTGCTTTTTTATTTGTTATTTAACCAACAGGCAAGGGATGAGATACTTTCAACTAAAAGTGACGAAGTATACATGAAGCCGGAACCCAAAAAGATAGCTCTAACTTTTGATGACGGCCCCCACCCCTTTTATACGGAGCAACTTCTGGATGGATTGAAGGAACGGGGCGTGGTAGCGACATTCTTTGTAACGGGAGAGCACGCAAATCTGCACCCTGATATTATTAAACGTATGCAGGAGGAGGGGCATTTGGTTGGAAATCATACCTACAGCCACCTGCAATTCTGTAGTAATAATCTGGAGAAATTCAAAGAAGAATTACAATTGACCAATCAAGTCATTAAGGATATAACAGGAGAAGATACCCTATATGTACGCCCGCCCTATGGATCTTGGGATAAAAGTCTGGAAAAGGAGCTGTACATGATACCGGTTTTGTGGACGGTGGACCCTTTGGACTGGTGCTCGGAAGATGTGGGCAGTATTGTCAGACGTGTCACGGAAAAGGTGGGGGAGAATGATATTATTCTGATGCACGATTATTTTGCACCTAGCGTGACGGCGGCCTTGCAGATTGTGGATACACTTACAGCGCAAGGGTATGTTTTTGTAACGGTGGAGGAGTTGATACTGGAGTAGGCAGGTGAAATATTATATATTTTTGTCTGGATAAGTGGTATTTATTTTTGGATAAGGTTGTGGTAAACTATATTCGTGAAGCTTTGTACGGAGGAACGTTTTATGAAAAAGACTAAAAGAGTATACATATGTGCCCTAATATTTCTTCTTTCTCTATTTGCCATGACTGCATGCGGCAAGAAGGACGACAAGTCCCTGTATGAGCATGGACTGGATTTGGCAGATACTATTGTGGAAGCTGCGGAGGTAGAAGCTTACTGGGAAGCAATGGGTATCAGAGGTGAGAATTTTTTAGAGCAGATAGAGAATATCACAAGTGGTAAGTATAAGGAGCCTAAAAAAGTATATGCACTTACCATATCCCATGATGGTTTAAGCAATATGTTAGAGGAAATGGACTTGGATGTAGATGAGTTGTCGGAGGATTTGCAAAATCTGATTGGGAACAGAATGTTTGGCTCACTGGCAAATCAGGTAAATGCTCAGGCCGGAAGCGATACATTGGTGGTTTCCAGTGTGTTAAATGCTACCAAAACTTTTGTCTGTGATAAATTAGAAAGTAATTGCATGTACATATATTTATATAAAAAAGGAACACCTATTTCAGTTACCTTTATAAAGGGGGAGGATGGCAGTGTCAGTGCTTCTGCAACCTTCCTTATGGCCGAGTCACTGGGAGAGGATTTGGAAGAGGCCTTGGAAGATATAGAATTATTTGATGAATTAGGTATTGAAATCGAAGAAGTGGATGTTGAGTGACAAAAGCACTACTGTTATTTTACAGAGGCTTATGTTATACTGAAAATACTAGAATTTGACAGCGAATGTATGCATTCAGCGGGGGAAATATGAAGCGAATAATACTGACAAAAGACAATGTGAAAAGAATCGGAAGAAATCTTTTAGTGGGAGATGTGCTTTGGACAGCACTTTCTGCCAGCGGAGTGTTTTTTTCGTTTACCGGTAGTGATTTGGAAATTACCATTCAGGGAAGCAATAATGCTTTAATAGAGGACAATCACATTAATTATGCCCGTGTGGCAATTTTTGTGAATGGAGAAAGAGTGGTTGACGATTGTATTGACTGTGCCAAGAAGACTTATAAGGTATTGAATGGAGAAAGCGTAAAAAAAGCACAGGTTCAGATTATGAAGGTGTCCGAATCACCTATGTCTGCAGTGGGTATAGAGCCACTTTGTTGTGATGATGAGGCGATTATAACACCTGTGCCTGCAAAGGCGCGAACTATGGAGTTTATAGGTGATTCCATTACCTGTGGATATGGTACGGACGATCCGGATCTTGCGCATACTTTTTCGACCAGGACAGAGGATGTGACCAAGGCGTATGCTTACAAAACAGCCAAGCTTTTGGACGCAGATTATAGTTTGTTTTCTGCCAGCGGCTACGGTATTATTTCCGGCTATACACCGGACCCTAATGTGCGTACGGCGGATGAACTTATTCCGCCTTATTATGAGTCCCAGTGCTTTAGTAGGGATACCTTTGGAGAAGCAGGCTTTCCGGCGGAAATTCCTTGGGATTTTGCAGAGTATCAGCCGGATGTAATTGTGATAAATTTAGGAACCAATGACGATAGTTTTTGTCAGGACGTGGTAGAAAAACAGGAAGAATATGTGGCGCAGTATATAGCGTTTTTAAAGACTGTACGAAAGAACAATCCGAATGCGGAAATATTCTGTGTACTTGGACTTATGGGCGACCGTTTGTACCCCAGGGTTTGTGAGGCGGCAGAGAAGTACACAAAGGAAACCGGAGATACACATATTAATACCGTGCATTTACCGGAACAGGACGGAAGTGTAGGTTATGTAGTAGATTATCATCCGTTGCCGCTGTTTCATACCATGGCCGCAGAAGTGGTGGCAGCAGCAATTAAAGAGAAAATGAATTGGTAAACGAAAGGAGAGCAAGATATGTTGGTTACATTGATACCGTTATTTGATGAAAATATGGCAATTCGTGCATATTCTTTATTCACTCAAAAGTCAAACTTCTTTTTAAATCCCAGTATGCTGGGTACGGGACAGTTGGACGGCGCCGGCAGAATAGAAGGCTTAGAGGTAATTCAGAGCATGGGTTTGGAAACTCTTTGCGGGGTAAATAATGTATTTGTATCTGTGTCCAATATGTCTCTGTTTTCAGACTTTGCCTTGCAGTGTGACGAGGATAAAGAGCACTTGGTTCTTTTGCTGGACCATGCTGTAAAGCCGGAACCCATGTACATAGAGAGAATTAAAGAATTAAAGGAGCAAGGCTATCGCTTTGGTATGCGTAAGCTTTTGGTACAGGAATTCCAGGAGTATGCAGAAATTTTGAAGATGATGGACTTTGTGTTCTTAAATCATAAGAAAGTAGATTTAACTAAGGCGAAAATTTATTTTGAAAAATTATTCCCTCATATTCAGATTTGTGCGGTAGAAGTGGATGATGTGGAGTCCTTTGAACAGTTGAAGGAGGCAACCGCATGTCCTTTGTATGAAGGAAACTTTTATCAGTTACCGGTTACTAAGGGAAATACGGAAGTTTCTCCTTTGAAGGTAAATTATATTGAATTATTAAATGCTGTAAATACGGATGATTTTGATTTGACGGCAGCAGCCGATATAATCGGTAGAGACCCGGCTTTAACCATTGCACTTCTTAAGATGGTAAACAATATGACGGTTAATTCCGGCATTACAACTATTCGTCACGCAGCAGCAATGCTTGGACAGAAGGAATTGAAGAAGTGGATTACCACTGCGGTAGTGAGTGAACTTTGTTCCGACAGACCCAATGAAATCACACGTTTGTCTATGATTAGAGCGAAGTTTGCGGAGAATCTGGCAAAGCATTTCGGCATGGCGGGACAGGCTTCCGAATTGTTCCTGATGGGCTTATTCTCGGTGTTGGATGTTATTTTGGATCAGGATATGGAAGAAGCGTTGAAGCTTGTTAAGGTATCCAAAAACATCAGCGATGCACTTATCAGTAAAAGTGGTGCATTTGGACCTTTGTATGATTTCATGCTTCAGTACGAGAAGGCAAGCTGGCAGGAAGTATCCCGTCAAATGATTTTGCTGGATCTTAGTATGAATGATTTATATGAGGCTTATATTCAGACTTTAGAGTGGTACAGAAAGTTAACCTTAGGAAAATAAGCTTTCTGTTTGGGCAGTAGTGCAGGATTTGCATGTGTTAGGCACGGAGATTTTTATGGATTTATTTGAGTACATGAGAACCAATACGATGGAGAAGGAATCACCGCTGGCAGCGAGAATGCGCCCCAAAACCTTGGACGAAGTGGTGGGTCAGGAACATATTATTGGCAAGGATAAATTGTTATACAGGGCTATTAAGGCGGACAAAATCAGCTCGGTTATTTTTTACGGACCGCCGGGAACCGGCAAAACCACCTTGGCAAAGGTAATCGCCAATACCACCAGCGCGGAGTTTACCCAAATTAATGCTACCGTTGCAGGCAAAAAGGATATGGAAGAGGTGATTGCTAAAGCAAAGGATTTGCAGGGTATGTACGGCAAACGGACGATTCTGTTTATTGACGAGATTCACCGTTTTAATAAAAGCCAGCAGGATTACTTACTACCCTTTGTGGAGGATGGTACCATTATTTTAATTGGTGCCACCACGGAAAATCCTTATTTTGAAGTGAATAGTGCGTTGATCTCCAGATCCATTATTTTTGAACTGGAGCCAATACCGAAATCTGCTATTAAAGAGCTTCTGAGAAAAGCGGTATATGATGTGGAAAGAGGTATGGGAAGTTATGATGCAGAAATTGATGGGGAAGCTTTGGAATTTCTGGCAGATATATCAGGAGGCGATGCAAGACACGCCTTAAATGCCATTGAATTGGGTGTAATGACCACCAGTCGTTCATCAGACGGTAAGATACATATCAATCTGGAAGTAGCCCAGGAATGTATTCAAAAGCGGGCTGTCCGCTATGATAAGAACGGAGACAATCATTATGATACCATCTCTGCATTTATCAAAAG
>JAZSPK010000026.1:0-90271 GCA_045537405.1 Acetatifactor sp. | reverse complement strand
ACCGTTAAGGACCACACCAAAAAGATATATCCCAAGCTTGGCGTACACAGCCGTTTCGAGCTTGCTACATTAGTCAATCGCTATAAAAAGGATTAATAAATGCGCCCGGGTTTTTCCCGGGCGCTTACCTTTGTTTTATTTCGTCAACAACATCATAATTTCATTACTTCTTGCGATAAATTTGCTCATTGCTTCCGGCGCTAAGGGTTCATGCTGAATCTTTGCCAAATCATAGAGCTGTTCACAAATCATCTTGGTGTTTTCACCTTCCTGATTTTCTACTACATACTCTACCAAAGGATGGTTTGCGTTAAGTACCAAGGTCTCGCCGTCGCCACCGAAATCACTCATATCCATACCGGGCATTGCATACATCTTCATCATATCCTGCATACGTCTGCTTTCCTCGGATAAGGTAATTACAGAAGCAATCTTCTTATTCTTCAACTTCTGAAGCTTCACATTCAGCTTATCGTTCTTAAGAGCCTTCTTCATCATCTCCATCAAAGAAGTAGCCTGCTCCTCCATTTCCTTTTCTGCCTTCTTGGAGGTCTTGGCCTTAAATACATCGGTCAAATCCGCATCAATTCTCTGGAACTTAATGCCCTCGTTCTTTGCTTCTAACTGGGATACGAAAGGCTGGTCAATATTGTGTGTCAGAATTACTGCATCCATCTTAGCAGCCTTAAACATGCTTATATACTGACCCTGCTGCTTTTCATCGGTCACGTAGTAGATAACCTTTTCCTTCTTTTCATCAGTATCCTCAGACTCTGTCTCATCTACCACTTCTGCTTCTACCACTGCACCATTTTCATCCACAGCCTCTTCTGTTTCCTCCAAAGGCTTAATCTCTAAGCATTCAGGAAGTGTTAAGTACTTGCCGTCCAAATTCTTGAACAAGATATAGTTGGTCATCTTCTCGCAGAACTTATCGTCTCTTAAACAACCATATTTGATGAAGGGACTAATATCATCCCAGTATTTCTCGTACTCTTCCTTCTCGGTCTTGCACATGCCGGAAAGCTTGTCTGCCACCTTCTTGGTAATGTACTCGGAAATCTTCTTTACGAAACCATCGTTCTGCAAAGCACTTCTGGATACATTCAAAGGCAAGTCAGGACAGTCAATTACACCTTTTAACAAAAGTAAAAATTCCGGGATAACTTCCTTAATATTGTCTGCAATAAATACCTGATTGTTGTAAAGCTTAATGGTTCCCTCGATGGACTCATACTCCATATTAATCTTCGGGAAGTACAAAATACCCTTTAAGTTGAAAGGATAGTCCATATTCAAATGAATCCAGAACAGTGGCTCCTTATAGTCCTGGAATACCTTGCGATAAAACTCCAAGTATTCCTCCTTGGTGCACTCGTTGGGATGTTTGGTCCAAAGAGGCTTTGTCTCATTTAAAAGCTCCGGCTCTTTCTCGGTCTCTCCCGCCTTGGATAAATAAATCTCCGTAGGCATGAAAGAACAATACTTCTTAATCACTTCACGCGCTTCGTATTCGTTACAGAATTTCAGGCTTTCTTCATTCAAAAACAGAGTAATAGTGGTTCCCACTTCTGCCTTGTCACCATCTTCCATGGTAAACTCAGTACCACCGTCACATTCCCAATGAACCGGCGTTGCGCCCTCTTTGTAAGACAAGGTGTCAATATGCACTTCGCTTGCTACCATAAATGCAGAATAAAAGCCCAAACCGAAATGTCCGATAATCTGATCAGAATTGCTCTTATCTTTATACTTCTCAATAAAATCCGTAGCACCGGAGAAAGCAATCTGGTTAATATACTCATCTACTTCGTCCGCAGTCATACCCAGACCGTTATCTGTAAAGGTCAAGGTCTTGGCCTGAGGGTCTACCACTACTTCAATCTTTGCCTTGTAACCTTCCGGCAAAGTATATTCACCCATCATATCCAGCTTCTTAAGCTTGGTCACCGCATCACAACCATTGGAGATTAACTCTCTGTAAAAAATATCATGATCGGAATATAACCACTTCTTAATAATTGGAAAAATATTTTCACTGTTAATTGACAAACTGCCGTTTCTTGTTGCCATGTTCTTCACTTCCCTTTCTTACTTTGCTTATTCTTAAGAAATCCCTTTGATTTCCCACTAAAACACAGTTTAAAACTACTCCCTATAAATGTCAAGGCGAAATTAGCACTCAATTCAGCAGAGTGCTAATAAACACAAAGAAAGTGCTGAAAAATCAGCACTTTCCGCATTTCTAAAATTTCTCTAAACTAGTTATTTCATTGAAAATACTTATTATATATGGCAAAAAAATCACTGGTATCCACGCCCTGCGCATGAATCAATTCTACCTTCTGCCAAAGCTTTTCATTAAGCTTCCGTGCCAACGTATTTACAAAAGCATCATATTCCTGATTAAATGCATCCTTCTTCCGTTGCTCTACAATCACCAGTTTGTTAGCATCTGTTTGCGCTCTGTCCAAAGTGCTGATGCACTTCAAAATATAATAACCCTCTTCTGTTTCTATGATATCGCTAACCTCGTCAGTACGCAGATTAAACACCACATTATCAATCATTGCCGGTGCATCACCCTTTTGCAAAGAAAGACGTATCTCCTCACTCTCACTGTATTTTCCGGCAAGCTCCGTAAAATCCTTACCTTCTGTCACCAAAGCTTCGTGAATCTCCTGCATGGTTTCCAGGCAATCTGCTTTCATACTTGAAGAATACTCCAGCTTCTTTCCGCTACTGTCCACCACATGAGTCTTAAGATATATCTGCTCCACCACAACGGTTCTGGCTTCATCATCACTAATCTCCGGGTTTACTTGGGAAACAATTTGCTCATACACCTTTTGTGCCAAGGCGTACTCTTTATATAAGTCTCTGACATCTTTCTCTGTTACTCCCAAAGCCTTCACTTCAGTTTCACTCAGCGAATCAAAATATTCTTTTGATGCCTTCTGAAGCTTCGCCTCCTCATCCTCCGTAAGCTTCACTTCCTCTTTCAGTGCCAGCAAATACACGGACTTCATCTGGGCAATCTGCGCCAATGCAATATCCTTTACATTATCCTCCAAAGCAGCATTTTCAAAGGTAATGTTCCAAACCTCTTCTCCAAAGGCCTCCTCGTATTTGTTCTGCATATTGGTCAGATAAATCATATATTCCGGCAAGGTACAAGACACCTCTCCGATTCTGAAAAGCTCATCCTCTTCAAAACCGGTAGTGAATACCACCTTGCCCCTATCTTTGGAACAGGCAGCAAAACTGCAAATCATTACCAGCACCGCCACTATCCATACTATTTTATTTGTTCTTTTCATTTTCATATCTACCCTGTTTTATTATCTTTCAAATACAAAAAGTGCTATAACACATTATCTGCATTATAACACCTTTTCGTATCTTCGGTCTATATTTTATAATTATTTAATTACGTGAATCCAGCCTTCAGGAGCTTCAATACGTCCCATCTGGATACCGGTTAAAGTATCATACAATTTCTTGGTGATAGGACCCATTTCTGTCATACCTGCAGGCAGGCAGATTTCATTTCCATGATCTACAATCTTACCAACCGGAGAAATAACTGCTGCGGTACCGCAAAGGCCACATTCGGCAAAATCCTTCAGTTCGTCCACAAATACTTCTCTCTCTTCTACTTCCAAACCTAAGTATTCCTTTGCCACTACCATCAAAGAACGACGGGTAATAGAAGGTAAAATACTGTTGGACTTAGGAGTTACAACCTTATTGTCCTTGGTTACAAAGATGAAGTTTGCACCACCGGTTTCCTCTACCTTGGTTCTGGTAGCAGGATCTAAATACATATTCTCATCAAAGCCCTTCTTGTGAGCATCTACGATAGCATGTAAGCTCATTGCATAGTTAAGTCCGGCCTTAATATGACCTGTACCATTCGGTGCTGCACGGTCAAAATCACTGATTCGGATGGTCAAAGGCTTCACACCGCCCTTAAAGTAAGGACCTACGGGTGTAGTCAAAATTCTGAACTGATATTCATCTGCAGGTTTTACACCGATTACCGGGTTAGAACCGAACATATAAGGACGAATATATAAAGTAGCGCCACTGCCGTAAGGAGGTACAAAGGCCTCATTTGCAGCTACCACCTTCTCAACTGCCTCAATAAACTTGTCCTCAGGAAATACCGGCATCTCCAGTCTCTCTGCTGAATCTGCCATACGCTTTGCATTTAAGTCAGGGCGGAAAGTTACAATACGTCCATCCTCTGTAGTATATGCCTTCATACCTTCAAAAATTGTCTGTGCATACTGAAGTACTCCTGCACACTCATTCAATACAATGTTGGCATCGGTTGTAATAACGCCTTCATCCCAAGCACCATTTTTATAATTAGAAACATATCTGTAATCTGTCTGAACATAGCCAAATCCTAAATTACCCCAATCGATGTTTTTCTTTTCCATACGCCTATCTCCTTTTCCTTTTGGAAACTTTTCACCTATAAAAAATAATTATAAACCATTCCCTCTAAAAGTCAAGTATATTGAGTTTTCCCCCTTTTTATGATACATTATGATTACTACAAACATTTACCGGGAAGGAGTCCCCACATGAAGAATATCGCAGATACTGTTTATGCAAAAACATATGTCCTATTGAAATATATCATCTTTATTTTTGCGCTGTTATTGCTTCTGTCCACCTTTGTTTTCTCTTGTTATATCGACAATATGGACACCCAGAAGGTGCTCACCCGCACGGACAATATTTTGCTTAGTGTACTTGGTTGCGCAGTATTCCTGCTTTTACTGAAGGTTCTTACCGACTGGGCTGCAAAGAAGCCGGATTTTCGTTGCAAACTGCTTTTGGGACTCACTATGGGCTGGTACTTATTTGCAAGCGCCATCTTGCTTGTTTTTTGCCGAACTGCCCCCGGCGGAGATGCCATGGCGGTTTATCAGGTAGCAGAACAATGTGCAACCGGCAATTTTATCGCCATTGCACCTACCGGCTCCTATCTTTCTTATTATCCCCACCAAATTGGTCTGGTGGCCTATTACGAAACTCTCCTGCGAGTATGGAATTTAGTTCCGGTAGGCTTAGCCGGTTTCCACTTCATTAAGGTTGTGAATGTATTCTGGACCTGCCTTATGATTTTCTGTCAGTACAAAATAATTAGCATGCTTTTCCATAACGTAAAAGTCAATATTGCTTACCTGTTCCTGATGTTTTGCAATATTCCTTTGCTGTTCTACACTTCCTTTGTGTACGGAGAAATTCCCTCTATTTCGCTGTTCTCTTTGGGCTATCTTTGCGTATTGAAAATATTTGAATTGACCGGCGCGCCTTCCGAGGCGAAGCGTAACAAAAAGCTTCTTGGCTATACACTTTTAAGTTTTCTGGCCTTTATCGGCTGTATGATACTTCGCAAAAACGCCATGATTCTGATGATTGCGGTAATAGGCGTGACCTTGTTCGAGCTTCTGCGCCATCGTAAGCTTACACTACTGGGCACTCTGGTTGTCTATGCCTTGATTACCTTCTGCACACTGCCTATGGTGCGTGGCATATACGAGCACCGTGCAGAAAATACGCTGAATGATGGTGTGACTGCCCTTTCCTATATTGCCATGGGCATGCAGGAAAGCAGTCGCGCTGATGGCTGGTACAATGGTTTTAATTTCGAGACCTATACCAATGCCGGACTGGACAAAAACCTCGCTAATGAAGTCAGTCGTACCGCCATTTCTAAGCGAATACAATACTTTAAAGAGCATCCCTCCTATGCCTTCACCTTCTATGTAAACAAATATCGCTCTCAGTGGTGTGACGGTACCTATGCCTGCCTTCAGGCAACTTTGAACAATTTAGGTGGTCGCAGTCAGGGATTTACAGATTTATATAACGGTAAATATGATTGGATTTTCATTCCCTTTTGCAACCTTATGCAGCTTCTCCTATACCTTGGCAGTGCTGTATTTGCCCTTTTTACCCTAACAAAAAAGATAACCGGTCAGATAACCGGCTATCCTCTTTTTCTTGGTTTTATCGGCGTTTTCGGCGCATTTTTGTTCCATATGCTTTGGGAAGCTAATGCACGATATATTTTCCCTTATACCTTACTGCTCTTGCCCTACGCCGCCTACGGTCTGATTACCCTTTTCGGTACGCTTTCCCACATAAAGAAGAAAAAAGGGTAATGCAACCATCAAGGAATACAAATAACGCATTTGCACGGTGGGGCCTAAAATCAAGGTCCCGAAATATCCCAAGATCCAGGTAAAAGGTAATAAATCTTTATATTTTTTATGAAGCATCAACCATATTGCCATAAGAATGTAACACCATAAATATATGCCGGGGGCTACTAAAAAACGTACCACCGGTATTTTCATGTATGCATTTTCCGAAGCAAAGCTCTCCAGCTTTTCTAAAAGCCAGGGCCATTTAGAATCTCTGGAAAGATTGGTTCTTTCTATCTCTCTACTCCAATTGGTCTGGATATATCCAAATCCCTCTTTAAACTCGTATTGGTTAATGGTAGCATGACTTTCGTCTATCAGAGAAAACCATCCTGCATTTACTGCCAGAGCTGCATTCACATAATCTCCCGGGTACTTGACAAGTAATCCTAAATATGTCTTTACAAATTCTCCTGTCCGATATCGTACTACCGAAGTATTGGTAATCCTTTTCACCGGATCCGAAATCTCCGGTCTGTAATTCTTATATCCTTCATACAGAAAAAACTCGTTTAACAAATCCTTATGCTGCTGTTCCACTGTATTATCATCTTCAGCCATGACTCCGGCCCCGCCATGATACACCATGGTTCTGGCCAGCTGCTGAATGGGCATACTCAGCATTTCACGCTTATCTCCCGGTTGGGCCTGTAAGCCCTTGGCCAAAGCACCAGCCACCATGCACCCAAGTAACAAACCTATGGTAGTGTCAACAAACAATATACACCATTTGCGCAAACTCTGCTTTTTCACAAAAGCCCACAATAGCACCATGCCCAACACTCCGCAAGTGACTGCCAAAGCATACTTTCCGTTATTTCGAAACAGTACCACGCCAACAATGGACAATAAATAAGGAATTCGCAAGCCTACAGATAACTTCTCCTCTTGGTTTAAATACGCGTAAATTCCTGCAAAAAACCACAGTACAAAGACCGCAAACAGCACATCCTTGGTAGTGGTAATACTCATATACGCATTTACCGGCAGTAACGCACAGTAAAGAGTGAGCCCTGCTATCTGCCAACGTTTTGCCTTCCACTTGGCCATTATAGCAATGATCCCTGCCATAGTAGCAGCCAATACAAGCATCTGTGTCAGAGCATAAAAACTTATACCCAGATTAACGTTTCCAATCCCTTTACCCACAGAATAAAAAAACTGTAGCAGTAAAGTATGCACCAGAGGGTGATGGGTATTGTACTCTCCTGTAAGCACTTGCCCTAGCTGTGCCGGAATATCATAGCTGCAGATAGCCGGATAATAGGCCAACCACGCCGGAAACCAACAAAGCACCAGCACCCCAAAGGATATCCAGAAGGTTCTTCCCGGCCTGCACGTAGCCGTCAACCACCCTGGCAAGGGTATATGTTTACAAAGCTTTTCCTTCACAGTTGTGCATACAAAAAATACAACACTTCCCAAAAATTTTCCGATTATAACACTAAATACCAGCCACTTAATGATCCAGAACAAATCCCAGACAAGGTTGCCTTCCTTGGACAATTCATTGCAAGCCAGTGTAAACAGAAAGGCAAGAATACCTACCACCGAAAACCAGGTATAACCTTTTTTTCTTGTTTTTGTATCCATAATTTCTCTTTACTCTACTTTCTCATATCTTAAAAATTCATACGTAACATCAAAATATACCTGTTCATCGCTATCCGCAGTTAATTTCCAATCTGGAGTCTTGTCCAAATCCGGAAAATACTTATCTCCTGCATAAGCATAATCCAGCTTCGTTACATGTGCCACCTTGCAATAAGGTAACATCTGCTTATAAATACTTTCTCCACCCACAATATTAATATCCTCTAAAGGGAATTTTTTAAGTTCCTCCAGTAATTCTTCAATAGAATGTACTACTATGGCACCCTTTATTTGTAAGGATTTATTTTCAGACAAAATAATATTGGTTCTTCCGCGTATCGCCAGACCTTGATATATATTTTGAAAGGTCTTTCGGCCCATTACTACCACCTTACCGGCCGTTTCTTCCATAAATAGCTTTTGTTCTCTGGGAATGCGTATCAGAAGCTCATTCCCCTTTCCAATGGCCCAGTTGGCATCTGCCACCACGTATATGTTCATATGCTATCTCCTCATTTTTATTATATTTCCAACCTAGTACTTCTCAAGATGCCATGGCTATGCCTTAGGGCTGGTGCAGGTCCTCGGACGCAAGAAATACTAAGCCTTCACATTTCTGCTAAGTACAATACAAAAAATCTCAAACTCACTTCATTCAAACAAGTGAGATTTTTTGTATTAACGCAGAACTGCAAAGGCTAAGAATTTCTATGCATCCTGCGGGAGCTACCACCCCTAAAGCATATCCACGGCATCCGTAAAGAAACAACTCGAAAGCCACGTACTTCGCAGTCGCATGTTTTCCTGCCAAAGCACTAGATAGCAATAGGAATATTCAAAATCTGCTCGTGGGTTTCGTAGCCCTCCACGCGCACATCATTTCTGGTAAACTGATAGAAGTCCTTGATTTCAGGGTTCAACCAGAACTTAGGTGCTGCTAAAGGCTCCCTGCCAATCAATTCCTTAATGATGGGGATATGTCTGTCATAAATATGAGCATCTGCAATTACGTGTACCAACTCGCCCACCTTCATATCACATACCTGCGCAAGCATGTGTACTAATACAGCATACTGTACCACATTCCAGTTGTTAGCTGCCAGCACGTCCTGAGAACGCTGATTCAGCACTGCATTTAAGGTCAGCTTGTCATCCCCTGGCTTTTGGGTTACATTAAAGGTCATACTATAAGCACAGGGATACAAATTCATCTCATGCAAATCCTGATGCACATAAATATTAGTCATAATACGGCGGCTGAAGGGATTGTTCTTCAAATCATAAATCACCCTATCCACCTGATCCATCATACCTTCCTTGTACTGATGCTTCACGCCCAGCTGATAACCATAAGCCTTACCGATGGAACCATCCGGATCTGCCCACTCGTCCCAAATGTGACTATGCAAATCATTGATATTATTGGACTTCTGCTGCCAAATCCACAGTATTTCATCAGTGGCACTCTTTAAGGCGGTTTTACGCAAGGTCATAATAGGAAATTCCTTGGACAAATCATAACGGTTTACCACACCGAATTTCTTGATAGTATAAGCCGGTGTCCCATCCTCCCAATGAGGACGCACCTTCTCTCCTTCCGTACTGGTACCATTCTCCAAAATATCCTTACACATATCTATAAAAATTTTATCTGCTAAACTCATGTTTTCTCCTTACTTCTCTTTTCCAAGTTCTTATCTTAGAGTATAATTTACAGGCTCTGAACCCATTTCAAATTCAAATACTGCACCATTCGCGATCACATCATGAGTGAACATTGTACTATAATAATATTCCCCATTAATTTTTACCGCCTGAATATATTTATTTTCTTCTGACAGATTATTTGCCTTGATTACAATTTCCTTACCGTTTGCAAGGTTAATCACTGTATTTTCGTATCGTGGGCTTGTAATAAAATAAATATTCTGTCCTGCGTTCGGGAAAAAGCCCATAGAAGAAAACATATACCAAGAGCTCATAGCACCCGAGTCGTCGTTACCCGGAGGCCCATCAACAGTAAATAACTCCCTTACTTTTCCAACAACATCCGTTGTCAGGTATGGCTTATCGGTATATGCAAAAAGGTACGAAACCAGAAATGCCGGCTCATTTCCATAATCTATAACTCCCGATTCAATGCCATGTAGCAAACGTGCAATAAACGAATCCTGACCTCCGCATTTTTCTATCAATTGCTTAACATCATGTGGCACAAAGAAAGAATAATTATACGAGGTAGCCTCGTAGAAATTCTTAACCCAAGAGCCCCAATATTCACCGGGATCAATATCAACCCATGTTCCGTCTGATTTTCTGGGTGTTATAAACCCTCTGAAATCCTTATATTTAACCCCCGGATTCCACATGTTTGTCCAATTGTTACTTCTCGCAAGGTAGGTCTCATAATCTTCCTGCTTGCCAAGTCCTTTGGCAAGCGTTGCCGCACAGTAATCGTTATATGAGTGCTCCAATGTATATGTACAAGCCATCTGTCCGAAGTCTGTGCCCGGAATCTTATAATCATCCGGAATATAACCATATACATAATAGGGTGCATTGGGGTTAGCAACCGGCTTACCAAAATTATACCAACCGATGCGGTAGTTGTCGGCATGATTCTTCACCACTTCATAAGCTTTATTCCAATCAATACCGTCAACACCTTTTACATATGCATCCGCAATAACATTATCAATGTTGTCACCGCCCTGCTGCGGATACATATCATTACCACCGATAAAGGCATCACGAACAAAACCGTGTTTTTTATATCTTGCAATAAAGCTATTCACTGTTTTTGTTACCATCTCCGGTTTTATCAATGTATACAGTGGATACAGGGTACGCCACGTATCCCAAATTGCATAGTGATCGTCAATCATTGGAACATCTTCATCATATCCCGGAATGTCATTTGTACGGTCTCTCGGCATGCACATTGTGTGATAAAAAGCAGTATAAAACTTCATCAACTCTTCATCACTTAAATTCTTGCCGCTAATCTTTATTTTTTTAAGTTCCTCATTCCAAAGTGCCTTGGTTTCTTCCTTTACACTCTCGTAATCCCACTGAGGAATTTCTTTATCCAACCACTCTTTAGCTTTTTCAACACTTGTAAAGGATACACCGATTTTTAAATAAATCGCTTCGCTCTTTTCAGTATCAAAACGCATATAACCGCCAATACTCTCCTGTTTGGAAAGTAATGCCTGTTTTGCAATTTCCTTTGTTCCTTCCTTTAACCCGTCTGCATCATATACCCCAACGGACTTTGCCTGCTTGTTTACAACAGCATAGAAATACATTTCATGTTCAGGACCAAAGCCACCCTCATACTTTCCGGAACCGCTAAAGATTGTCTGTCCTTCCACACTTGTATCAATATTGAACACTACATTTGAAGTCGAAACACCATTTGCATTGTGTACAATTCCGGCAAGCAGAGGAACACTATGTGCCATATCAAGCAACAGACTTGCATCATTTGACTCAGGATATACAAACCTATATATAGAAGAATGCCAAGCAGGCGTTACAGCACAATCAATAGCATAATTCGCAAGCGTTACACTGTACTCATAGCAAGTTGCATTTTCATTTGCCGGTGCCGAATCATGTCCTACCAAGCTATATTCCAGACCAATCTGCGGAGAGATGAGAAACTCGCCATATTTGCCGTAGCCTGTACCACTGGCATGAATCTGTGAAAAGCCTCGTATATCATTTCCGGTAAAATATCCTGAATGTCCACCGTTAGCTGTATCCGGTCCCGGATTAACGGAGCCGTTGGGTCTTGTTGGACCAATAACAGTGTTTCCGTCATTGTCAACGCCATGTCTGGGATTCACATACTTTGTCAAATTATCATAATTCATTTAGCATTCTCCTATCTCCACTCCCGCCTCTGAAGTTTTTTCGACAGTGTTTTATTTTTCCAATTTGTCACAAAGTGCAATAACCTGGTCCGCCATCTTTGCCAAATCCTTGTTTGCATAGCCATCGGACTTCTTGATAATAGCAAGTAATCTCTGACCTGCTGCCAAAAGTCTCGCATAAGCCCCGGTAGCCGGCTGGGTCTTCTTTTCCTTAAGAATGGGACTTGCCTCAAATTCCAACTGACCACTGAGCAGATTAAATACCGTACCACTGTAAGGGGCATAAGCACGCTGGCCATATTCTACCTGTAAGCATTCCACAAAATTGGCACACACACTATCCTCACCATGCACCACAAATACTTTCCTGGGCTTTTCTTTAAAGCCTTCCAGCCACTCTATAAGTCCTTCCTTATCCGCATGACCGCTAAGACCACGCATACTCTTTATATGGGCTCTTACCTCAATGGACTCACCAAAAAGCTTCACTTCCTGGGCCCCCTCTAGTATGGCGCGTCCCAAAGTTCCAACCGACTGGTATCCTACAAAAAGTACCGTACACTCCGGTCTCCACAAATTATGCTTCAAATGGTGTCTGATACGGCCTGCCTCACACATACCGGAAGCCGAAAGAATCACCTTCGGCGTTTCATCAAAGTTAATAGCCTTGGACTCATCGCTGGTTATAGAAAGGCGCAGTCCTGCGAAAGAAATCGGGTTAATACCTTCATTTACATATTGCATGGCTTCTTCATCAAAGCACTCGTAACGATTCTCTGTAAACACGCTGGTGGCTTCCACCGCCATAGGACTGTCCACATAAACCGGGAAATTGTCGTGTCCCTTTATCAATTTATTCACCTTAATCTGTCGCAGGAAATACAGCATTTCCTGGGTACGTCCCACCGCGAAGGAAGGAATGACCAAATTGCCGCCTCTGTCAAAGGTTTCCTGAATAATGGCAGCCAGTTCCTTCACATAATCCAGACGTTCCTTGTCATGAAGTCTGTCACCATAGGTAGACTCCATAATCACATAATCCGCTTCCTCTGTAAAACTGGGATCTCTTAACAGCGGTTGACTCTTGTTCCCGATATCTCCGGAAAATACCATTTTCTTGGTTACACCGTTCTCCGTTGCCCAGACCTCAATACTGGCAGAACCCAGCAAATGTCCGATATCCGTAAACCGAATCTTTACGCCTTCGCAAATCTCTATAATATCCTTATAATGGCAGGGTACAATCTTCTTAATACAACCTTCTGCATCCTCCATGGTAAAAAGCGGCTCCACCAACTGCGCCCCTGCTTTACGCTTCAGCTTTCGATTCTTCTGTTCTGCTTCCATCATCTGGATATGTGCACAGTCACGTAACATGATACCACACAAATCTGCCGATGCATCCGTGGTGAAAATCTGTCCTCTAAAACCTCTTGCGTACAAAAGCGGCAACATACCGGAATGATCCACATGGGCATGTGTCAAAAGCACATAATCAATCATGGACTCTGCTACCGGCAAGTCCGCATTCTCAAAGGTATTTACCCCCTGCTCCATCCCATAATCTACTAAAATATATTTGCCACCCACTTCCAGACAATGACAACTGCCTGTGACCTCATGAGCCGCACCGATAAATGTCAGTTTCATGCAATACCCTCCATTCTTTTTTTCTAAAAGTATTGTACCATATATATATTATATTCGCAATGCGCAGAAAATATCTGACAATTCTCTCTTTTCCATTGAATACATTATAAATATTGCCGAATTTCTTTAAAAGAAGTACAATTATACTGTTGACAAATATCTTTAAATCATGTATATTAATCTTTGTCGATATGACATGCGCGAGTGGCTCAGCGGTGGAGCACCTCCTTGCCAAGGAGGGGGTCGCGGGTTCGATCCCCGTCTCGCGCTTATTTTTTTGCCCAAAAGGATATCCAAACGGATATCCTTTTTTGTTTAAGCTTATGATCCCACATATTGAATCCAGGAGAAATGCGACGCATTTTCTCCGTAGAGACTTGCAAAGCAAGTCTCTTGTTTGACTCCCCATCTTGAGTCCGCTTGAGTCCACCGTTTTCTTTAAAATTCACCTGTTCCCCTACGAATTTCTCCACAAGCAATCTTTTTTCCCGCGTTCCCCGCAGGTTGCGAAGTAAAATCATCCGGTGCTGAATGCAGTATTACCGTCCGTCCAATGATTTCCTCCGCCGTAAACCGATCCGTTAAAAACATTTGAATGGCATAGCCCTTATTACTAAAAACAGGCGGCATATCTCCGGCATGTGACGGATGAGGACAATTCCCCGGATTATAATGCGTCCCTACTTCTATAAAAGGATCCTGCGCATTTCCCCTGCATTTACTTCCTTCGTGAATGTGAAAACCGAATACCGAATTGCCGCAATTTGACTCCATTACCGGCAATCCTTCCATTTCTGCCAACACTATCACGCCTTTGTCCGTCTGGTAAAAATCAACCTGCCCATCAATGTTCGGATATGCCGCACTTCCGTATATGCGGGCATGGGCATGAGGTGCTCTCTGCAACATACTGCGTAAACTCATTGTTTCTTCTGCCATATACTTCTCCCTAACTATCATAAATGCCGGGACATATCCGTCCCGGCGTTTTTTGATACTTCCTTTTTATGATACATTATATGCATAAGACATTTTGAAAGTTCTCTATTCCTCGAAGTATTCTTTTTCTAATTTCTCCTCTTTCTCCAGCATATGCTGTTCTATCGCCCCGGTCTCTGAGGATACCGGCATAAACCTAAGACCCATGAACAAAACCATCAGCAAAATGTTAAGCATCACAATCACAGCCAAAATAATCCCGATGGTCTTCCAAATCCGATGCGCCCGGCGGTTCTTGATTACCAGCTGTTCATTGATACGGGCCAGTTGCTCCACTACTTCATCACTTTTCTGCGTCTCCACTACCGGCGCTCCCAGTAGCTCCTTGATATCTACCTCCAGCACGTCTGCCAGTTTTTGCAGTGCTTCCGCATCGGGCACCGAGAGGCCCTTCTCCCATTTTGATACGGTCTGACGCACCACATTGATTCGGTCTGCCAGCTCCTCCTGGGTATATCCCTTATTCTTTCGTAATGACTTAATATTGTCACTCAGCATATCCGCCACCTCCTATTTTCATGGCCTCATTTTATAAATATTCCGTGCTATAAGCAAGCAATGCAAATTAACATTCCTAAAAACCTTATAGAATGGCAAATACATGGTAATTTATTCAAATTCCCTTTCATGCTTTTTGAAAAAATCATAGAGATATTTCACATTTTCCAGTTCATTCCACTTCACAATATCATCTCTTGCGTATCCAAATTATATAATTCTTCAAAATATTGAAGAGACGTTTCCCCATTGGAATACTTTCCCTGTGCATACATTATATACTCTTTCTGCTTTCCTCCTTCTTTTGCCAAAAACAGTTTTGCTTCGCGTGGCATATTCCTTAACCTTTTAATTCCAGACCATTTGCCATAATATTTAGCAATGTGGATTTGCCGAAATCATTATTTCCATAAAGAACGGTTATAGGTGTGAATACAAAAGATTAAATATACTTCCCTCTAAAAACATTATATGGGTAAATATTCGGATTACCTACTTTTCGTTCACTCAATTTAAAACAACTCAAATATATCATAAAACTACACTGTGCCTGTCTAAAGTTTGTTCAATACTCATGTAGCCCAACTTTTAAGAAACTGATTCCACTCTTCTGTCTCTTCATCAGAAAGAATGTAGGTGTAAGGATAAATCATCCGCTTTAACTCATTGGCTACAACACACTTCGCAGTCTCTTCATCCTCAAATACATAACGAAATCTGCCGTAATCATTTACCAGACAATCCAAATCACTGTCTGTATCATTACCATCTGTTGGTGCCGGAATTTCAAACTTCTCATCTAAATCCGTTTTGTAGTATTCATGAAGTACATAGTACTTGACACCTTCTTCCGGATGACTCATGCCTTCTGCATCACAGCGACTGTTGTAATCAATAGTGTATTTTAAATAGCTATATTTCCCGTCCTTTTCAAAAAACATATCTGTATACAAGCCTTCCACACCGTTGCAAATCATATTATTCGGATACACTGGTTTCCATTCAAAATTATTTGCATTAGCCTTGGTATATAATTCTTTCATCCATGATACTAATTCACTCACTTAGTGCCCTCCTATTATGCCATCACCTAAAATAATAAATCACGCTTCCCGCATGGCATCGTCCCATACCTTAAGCAACGGACTCAGTTCCGTCTTTTTGTCCTATAAATTTTCTTATTCACAAAACAATACTCCCACACAAAATCCGACTTTTCCTTTTGAGCCTAGTTGATGAAGCCTTCCCCATACTTTATTCTATAAATTCTTCTCAAAGAATCATTAATTCTCTCTTCTGAAATGGTACCGTCCACCACTGCATTTAATACTCCCGCATACGCCTGCAGGAAATTCTCGGGCATAAGCACCATATCACAGCCTGCTTTCAGTGCCATTACCGCTGCCTGCTCTGAACTGTAGTACTCAGAAATCGCCGGCATGTTCAAAGCATCCGCAATAATAACGCCCTGATAGCCTAATTCACCTCTTAAATAGCCTGTAATAATAGCTTCTGACATGGAAGCAGGCAAAGGTGCACCGGTTTCTCCCTGAGCTGTTGCCAGCCCTTCTGCCGTCACGTGTCCCATCATGATCATTTTGGCCCCTGCATCTATACCGGCCTTAAATACCTGAAACTCTTCTGCTCTAAACTCCTCCACAGTACGGTTGGTATATGCCAGACCGTTATGTGTATCCGCTGTAGTACTGCCGATACCCGGGAAGTGTTTCAAACAGCCTACCACACCCTGCTCCTGCAAGCCGGTCACCATGGCACTCACATAAGGAGATGTTTCTGCTACCGTAGCACCATAGGTCCTTCCCGCCATGGCACTATCCGCCACATTGCTTAAATCTGCCACCGGCGCAAAGTTTACATTAAACCCAATTTCTGAAAGATAACTACCAATGGCATTTCCTGCCAAATAAGCATTGTTAGGATCTCCCGTAGCACCAATTTCTGACGCTGAGAGTTGCCCTGCTGCCAGTCCTGCATCTGCCACTCTGCTGACACTGCCCCCCTCTTCATCCACTGCAATAAAAAGAGGATATTTGCTATAGGTCTTGGTGTTGGCAATCATTTGGCTAAGTTGTTCTTTGGACTCTATATTTTTTGCAAAGTAAATGATACCACCTACTGCATATTCCTCCAACGCATCCTTGGTGCCTTCCCCTGCCTGTACTGCTGTCTGCACTCCTGTAATCGCCTCCGGAGTCACCACAAACAGACCTGCCACTTTCTCCATAATGGTCATTCCGGCAATGGTTTCTTCAATTCTTTGCTCTAACAAAGCCTCAGGAGATAAAGTGGGTTCCGGTGTAGCAGTTGCTTCCGGCGGAGGTGTAATGGTTCCCTCTGCCGCAAAAGCATCTTCCATACCACCCTGGCCCTGTTGTACTCCTGTATCACCTTGTCCCTGACTTTCAGGCTTTTTCAGCCCCATTACCAGTGCTACCACTGCCACAATAATAAGTAAAAGTATGCCTGCCATTACACCATAAGCAATTCTCTGGTTTCGTTGTCTTCTTTTCCTACGATATTCTCTCCGTTCTTCTGATAAATAATCCTGTGTCATAATATACTCCATATATATTGCAGTCATCGTTTCCGACGCTGCCCAAATAAAATACGTGTGTTAAATAACGCTACATGAAGTATCTTACCATAAGCCTATAAGTAATTTCCATAGTATTTCTGTTTTTTTACAAAATGAATGAGAGCGCATCAGTTAAATCAAAACCAACACGCTCTCCTAAACTATACTATCCAATGGCTCTACCTCCGTTAGTGAATAATTTTCGGTTCCCTATTTAGTTAATCTTCCATTTTATCTTTAGTGCTTCACCCACTTTTCTTTTGTACCAAAGTACTGTAACGTTCTTAATCTCTTTTGTATTTCGTTACTTTTTCTTCTGCGTTCAAAACACTCATCCTTGGTTCCTAAATCCTTGGTATATTATGGAAGCTGTCCTGATTCACTTAAGAATCTTTACTTAGTATTTAGGTGGTCCGTACCTCGCTTTCTTTAGATTTGAACGGGACCGCCGTTCAGTAAATCTATGTTTATGTCCTTTCTTTATTGTAATTTCATTATAATAAAACAATCGACATTTGTCAACACATTTTTAAAAATAATTTTAAATATTTTTAAAAATTTATGTTTACATGTCGATTGTCTGGTATTTTTTGTCGAATTTTGGAATATTCTGTCAATTTAGCTCTATATTTCTTGATACAAAAGGTCAAAAATGTCCTTTTTCACAATATAAACGTCCTTTAAATCATTGGCACTGTAGCAAATCAGGTCGCCAACCTCACCATTCATATAAGTTTCGTAATTCCAACGGCTGAATACTTTGGTATGCTTTGTCACGGGCTTCGCATATATACTTGCACCCGGCTGGGATTTACACAAACGTATATAAGGCATCATATTAAAGGCCTGACTGGTCTCCATATTGATAATGGTGGGAGGATATTCAAATTCCTTTTCAAACACTCCCTCTATTACATCATACTTGGTTTCAAAGGCTTTTCTGGAAATAGGATAGGTTTCTCCAAGGAATCCCACCATTACATATACTTCTTCATCACAAAGAACAATGGCATCGCCTTCCAGGGTTCGAATCTTACATTCCGTTCCTTCCGGGAACAAATCCGTGGTCTTCACATAACCCAGAATATTGGCCTTCTTCTGATATAACTTAAAGCTCTCCTTCTCCTGCATTCCGTCATCAAAATAAACCACTTCGTAATTGTCGTAGTACTCGTCCATCTTGTCGTAGAAGTATGCCTCGATGGTCTTGTCTCCGTAAACCTTTCTGTATGCCTCTTCGGAAATAAACGCTCCCGCCTTATCGATATGACCGCCTCCGTTACCGATGCCGGTGGTCAAAAAGCCTGCCAACTCATTAGCCGCCACTTCCAAGGCACAGCTACGCACGGATAATTTATATCCGCCGGGATATTCGCAGAACACAAGACACACATCAATACTGTCCACCTGAAGTGCCAAATCTCCGATTAATCCCAGAATATTAGGATCACATTCTCTGGTGGTAATAATCGCCAAACGGTTTTTCTCCACATAGCGGTGGCGGGTAATAGCCAAACCTGCCGTTTCAAAATCCACGATACTCAAATTCGCATATTTCAAACGGTTCACAAAGGGCTTATCATACTGCAAAAAATCCACCATATCTCTGTCAAAAGGATGATTAATTTCCGTCAGCTGATTACTGTCCATATACAAGCCGTAATACAAGGCAGTAGCCATCTTCTTGTCCGCATTCACATCATAGCCTGCGGATTTTAACAAAGCATAGCAAACCGTAGAGCAGCTTACCAAATGACTTCTGATTTCCGCCATATCATCCGACTGTCTTCCGGTACTGTGATGGTCAATCATTGCCACGTTCTGCGCCTCAAAATGCTGCACATTTCCCTGGCCGTACTGACAATCCACCGTAAGCAGAAGCTCCGGATTGTCCAGCTCCTGCACATATTCGATGGGTATCTCCAATTCCTCTACCAAAAGCAGCATATTGCTCTTGGACATGGCATAACGACCGCCGTAAACCAAGCGGACATCCTTACCCTTATCCTGAAAATAGCGGTAAATGGTATAGCCGGCACCTACTGCATCCGCGTCCGGATTATCATGTACCTGTATCACAATTTGTTGATATTTATCCAAAGTTGCTAAATTCATGCACAGTTCCTCCTACTTTATCTCAAAGCATTCTGCCGACAAATCAATGGTGATTGCCGGGCGAATACCATATCCCTCAAGTCCTACGGTTTCCGTATAAATTGTACATCCGCTGTAACTGCTTCCCACCAGATAAGCCTCACACGCAAGTCCATCCGGTTCACAGTCCCTAAGCCACCAGCAGTAATCTTCCACACCATAGCAGGAAACATTGACCTCATACCAGTCGGAAGCATCCTGCTCCAGCGAAGCTGCCGTAGGTGTAGTTACAAGGGACACGTCCGCTTCTTCAAACCACACAAGCTCCTGCGTAGACAACAAGTACACCTTGTCCAGGGTTATCTTATCATTGGTTTTCACTTCGGTCTCTAAAATTGCCGCCCGTTCTTCTTTCGTAAAATTGTTCAAAAAGCCCGGCTCCGTATCATATCCATTTTTGTATTCTGAAGTACTGATTAATATGGGACTCTGGTCCTCATACTTTACATTTTCCGCTTCGGAGTTTAGCCAGGTACGAATATTAGACCTCGCCCAATCATTGTTTCCATGAATCTGACGGAGCACCTCTGCACTTTCGCCGCTCACATCCTCAAACCAATAGTCCTGTCCGTTATAATAATTATAGCTTCCGCTTTCCGCTACGTCAAAGGATTTCATGGTCAAAATATGCTTGGAAACAAGTACTGCAGTGTTGGTGTTAGCAGAAACCTTTAACACTCTCCACTCTATAGGCTCGCCGTTGTAGTTTCCGAATATAAGGGTATCACCGGCTTCTACAACGGGGATATTTTCCTCTACGACCGGAATATCCTCCGGGGCAGGTTCTGCCTCGTCCTTCCCGTCAATCTGCTCCTGCTTTACATTCGCTTCTTCCCGTTCCTGCGCAGCTTTTTTGTTTAATGCAGACTTCAGGTACACCGCTCCAACCAGCAAAATTACAGCCAAAAGGAGACCCACCCCAAACACCGCAAGAAAATTATTACCCTTTTTCTTAATATCCTCCACCTGCACACTCAGCTCGTCCCGTTCTTTTTCAAACTGATTGATGCATCTTACCACTTGAGCATGGGTAGCTCCCGCATAGGCACTCACCCACTGGTGACTCATCAGGAAGTATTCCATGGACTTGCTTAGTTCCACCTCTTCTAACTTGTACACAATAAGAGGAATATATTTACTTACGGCACGCTCCACCTCACGAAGCACATGAGGCGACTGATTGGCCGCCTTGGACATAAGTATCAGCATTACATCCGAGCTCTCTATGCCATTCATGATTTCTTCCGCATATTCATAGCCGGAACGAATATCTCTGGGTGCCAAAAAGCATTTATGCCCTTTTCCTTCCAACAAATTACAAACCTCCTCCGCCACCTTAAAATCTGTGGAAGAGTGTGAAATAAATATATTCATTTCTTTCTAAATCCCCTTTTATGCAAAGAACACCTTCCGCAATTTTACTGCAGAAGGTGTGTTAATCGCCTTACAACTGTGCCAATACGAAGATGTCGTAAATTGCCTTGATGGCAGTTTCAAAATCGTCATTTGCCACACCAATAATAATATTTAACTCTGAAGAACCCTGGTCAATCATCTTTACATTTACGTTCTTATGTGCAAGTGCGGAGAAAATTCTGCCGGACACACCACGGGTGGACTTCATACCGCGTCCTACCACTGCGATAAGTGCCAAATCCGATTCAATATCAATGGTATCCGGATTTGCCAGTCTGTGCAAGCCTGCTACCACCTTCTGTTCCTTGTGCATAAACTCATCCTGATGTACAAATACAGTCATGGTATCGATACCGGAAGGTACATGCTCAAAGGAAATACCATTATCTTCAAAGGCCTGCAATACTCTACGTCCGAAACCAATTTCGTTATTCATCTGATCCTTTTCAATATTAATGGAACAGAATCCCTTCTTACCTGCAATACCGGTAATCACATACTTAGACTTCTGACAGGTGCTGCCCACAATCCAGGTACCGTTATCCTCAGGTGCATTGGTATTACGGATATTAATGGGAATACCCTCCTGACGTACCGGGAAGATTGCATCCTCATGAAGCACGGATGCACCCATATAAGAAAGCTCACGAAGTTCTCTATAAGTAATGGTTTCGATTGCTACCGGATTATCAATGATACGGGGATCTGCCAAGAGGAAACCTGATACATCGGTCCAGTTCTCATATACATCTGCCTTAATTGCTCTTGCTACGATGGAACCGGTAATATCAGAACCGCCTCTGGAGAAGGTCTTTACCTTACCATCTGACAAAGCTCCGTAGAAACCGGGCACTACTGCGGATTCACACTTGCTTAATCTTGCAGACAATACCTTATTGGTCTTTTCTGCGTCAAACTCACCATTATCCTTGAAGAAAATAACAGTAGCTGCGTCCACAAACTCAAAGCCTAAGTATTTTGCCATGATAATACCATTTAAGTACTCACCACGGGAGGCAGCATAATCAGAACCAGCCTTTTCCTTAAAGTTTTTCTCAATGGTCCCAAATTCCTCTTCCAAAGATAAATCCAGCTTCAAACCATCAATAATTTCCTGATAACGGGCAGCAATTGCCTTAAGCTCTGCCTTAAAATCTTTATCTGCCTCTGCCAATGCATAGCATGCGTAAAGCATGTCCGTTACCTTGGTATCCTTGGAATCTCTTTTTCCGGGAGCAGAAGGTACCACGAATTTTCTCTCTGCATCTGCATGAATAATATTACCAACTTTTTCAAACTGTGCTGCACTTGCCAGTGAGCTACCGCCAAATTTTACTACTTTTCTCATAACAATGAGTTCCTCCTAAGATGTTAACTTCATCAAATATATTACAACTGCAACAACTTGTCAATGAGCTTGTGTCCCACCGGTTCCAAATTGCCGCTTGCCTTTGCTTCTGCCTCGTTATAGTTCCATGCATTGTCCTGCTTAGCAGTGCTGTCATAAAGCATATAAGGAACATTATCAGAGGTATGGGTTCTCACACGAATAGGGGTGGGATGATCCGGAAGCACTAACATACGGAAGTCTGCACCGGCACTCTCCAGCTTCTCACACATGGGACCGATAACCTTTTCATCCAGATACTCAATAGCCTGCACCTTACGCTCCACACTGCCCTGATGACCCATTTCATCGGGCGCTTCTACATGGATATATACAAAATCAAAATCCTCTTCCAATAAAGCTTTGGCTGCAGCCTCTACCTTGCCTGCATAATTGGTATGAAGGCCACCGTTGGCACCTTCCACTTCTACGGTACTCATACCGGCACCTACCGCGATACCCTTTAACAAATCTACCGCAGATACCATCATACCCTTCTTGCCGGTCTTTTCTTCAAAGCTATCCAGCATGGGCTTGGTGCCTGCTCCCCAGAACCAGCAACAGTTGGCAGGATTCAGTCCCTGCTTCTTACGTTCTATATTTATGGGGTGATTTACCAAAATATCATAACTTTTTTTCATCATTTCTTTAAGGGCTGCATCCTGGGGCAAATACTCACCGATAACGCGTCCCAATACATCATGAGGGGGTGTTAATTCCACCACACTACCCTTATCCCAAATCAGACAATGGCGATAGCTGGTACCTACATAGAACTGATAGGTCTCATTCGCCAGCTCTTTCATCACTTCCTTAAGAAGTACCGCACAATCCTCCGTACTGATTTCAGAAGAACTGTGGTCAATAATGGTCTTCTCTTCAAAAGGTACGTCTTCTTCGGAAATAGTCACAATATTACAACGAATCGCCACATCCGTGTCCTTCATGGGCACACCGATACTCAACGCTTCCAAGGGAGAACGACCGGAATAATACTTCTTCGGGTCATAGCCCATAACAGAAAGGTTCGCCGTATCGGAACCGGGCTTCATACCGTCGGGAATGGTGTGTACCATACCGATTTCAGACATTTTACTTAATTTATCCATAACAGGAGTGTTGGCATAAGCCAGAGGAGTTTTACCTCCCAGTGCCTCAATGGGCTCATCTGCCATACCGTCTCCCAGTACAACTACATACTTCATAACTGCCTCCTCGCGCGGGATTCAACCCCGCCACTCCACTATTTCAGTGGTTTCTGCACATCCGCACCTACGCTTCCATACGGATTCTGGTGATTACCTTATCGCCCAAGGCTTCGTACTTCGATGCAAAATCCTTTTCTTTCATAACAGAAGTAACAATCGCAAAATCATCACGTCCTGCCACTTCCACAACTTCTGCACCTGCAAATGCCTCTAAAACTGCTGCCTTATCTGCTGCTTTTGCACGTACAAAGAATGCTCTTTCCACTTCTGCAATATCTACTAACTTCTCTACCTCCGCATCCCAGAAAATAGGAAGGGTGGTTCCCATATTACGTGCACATTCTACCACGTCGGCAACTACTGCACTTGCGGTAGCAAGCTTACCTGCACCCTTGCCATAGAACATAGCATCACCCAGCATATTACCGGTTACCAGAATTGCATTAAATACATCCTGCACCATGTACAAAGGATTGTTTGCGTCAATCATACAAGGAGAAACCATAGCCAAGGTTCCCTGCTCCAAAGCCTTGCTCATGGCAAGCAATTTAATAGACTTGCCCATTGCCTTAGCATATACAAAATCATCTCCCGTAATCTTGGTGATTCCTTCGGTGTAAATATCTTCATAATTTACAGTCTTACCAACCATCAGAGAAGACAGGATGGCAATCTTACGACAAGCATCAAAACCTTCCACATCTGCCTCCGGATGTAACTCTGCATAACCCAAATCCTGAGCCTGCTTTAATACATCATCAAAGCTTGCGCCTTCATTCTGCATCTTGGTTAAAATATAGTTGGTTGTACCGTTCAAAATACCGGTAATCGTTTCCAGCTTCTCTGCGGTAAGCGCTTCATTGATAGGACGAATAATAGGAATACCGCCGCCCACACTTGCCTCAAACAAGTAGTTACAGTTATTTTCCTTCGCCAGCTGAAGCATTTCCGGACCGTACTTTGCTACCATTTCCTTATTGGAGGTACAAACATTCTTACCCTTTGATAACGCCTTCTTGGTAAACTCATACGCCGCTCTTACACCACCCATGGTTTCGCACACAATGCTTACTTCAGGGTCATTCATAATGATGTCTACATCATGAACCACCTTGTTTTCATAGGGATCCCCGGGGAAATCTCTCAAATCCAGAATATACTTTACATTCAGTTCTTCCCCTGCTCTTTTATTAATAAGAGCCTTATTGCTCTCAATCACCTCTACTACACCGCTACCTACGGTACCATATCCTAACACTGCTACATGAATCATTTTCTTTTCCTCACTATTCTTTTGCTAATATTTTAACGTGGTGCATACCCTTTTGGTTTTCCATCTCCTCAACCATAGCGGAGATATCTCCGGTGTTTTCGAGTATCTGCACGGTAATGCTTAAGGATGCCACACCGTTGATGGGAATACTCTGATGGATGGTCAGGATATTTCCACGAAAATCTGCGATAATCTTCAGTACATCCGACAAAAGCCCCGGCTCATCATCCATCTGAAAGGTCAGCGTAATGGTTGTACCCTGCGCATGATCATGGAACTCTAAAATATCATCCTTGTACTTATAAAAGGAGCTGCGGCTGATACCCACCGCATCCGTTGCCTCCTGCACACTGGAAACCTTCTCGGTTTCTAAAAGCTCCTTGGCCTCTACTACCTTTAACAGAACCTCCGGCACCGCTTTTTTACGCACCAGATAATACTTGGTCGCCTCTTTCATCTTCTACACCTCACTGACAAAATATCCGGTGGCACCATGCCTTACAAACTCCTTGTTTGTTTCTCTGTCGCGGACAATTGTCTGTTCATGGTGGATATGATAGCATGTCGTCTAAAGAAATGCAATAGGAATTTTGTATAATTTTCCATACAATTTAAAAACCGCCCTAGGCAATAGTACCAACTACTGCCACGAGCGGTTTAAAATCATTAATTATTCAAATTAGTTCAAAGGATACTTATCGGTCAAAGCCTGTACAATTGCTCTTGCTTCAGGTACCTTTTCCTCGCCACCCTTGATTAACATTGCGATAGCTTCTGCAATCTTGTCCATATCCTCGGTATTCATACCACGGGAGGTTACTGCAGGAGTTCCCAAACGTACACCACTGGTTACGAAAGGAGACTTAGGATCGTTAGGGATGGTGTTCTTGTTACAGGTAATATGTGCACTGTCAAGCAACTTCTCAACCGCCTTACCGGTCAAATCATAGTTGGTTAAGTCCACCAACATTAAGTGATTGTCGGTACCACCGGAAACAATCTTGATACCTCTGTCCATTAAGCCCTTGCAAAGAGCCTGTGCGTTGTCCACGATACCCTTCTGGTATGCCTTGAACTCGTCGCTTAAAGCTTCCTTGAAGCATACTGCCTTTGCAGCGATAACATGCATCAAAGGACCACCCTGGATGCCGGGGAAGATAGCCTTGTTGAAGTTGAACTTCTCAGCTGCTTCCTTGTTGCAAAGAATCAAACCACCACGAGGTCCGCGTAAGGTCTTGTGGGTAGTAGTGGTAACTACATCTGCGTAAGGGATGGGGCTTGGATGAAGACCTGCTGCCACCAAACCTGCAATATGCGCCATATCAACCATGAGTACTGCACCAACTTCGTCAGCCACTTCACGGAACTTCTTGAAATCAATGGTACGAGCATATGCTGACGCACCTGCAATGATGAGCTTAGGCTTGCACTCTAAAGCAAGTTCTCTCATCTTATCATAATCAAGGAAACCATCATCATTTACGCCATAAGGAACGATGTTGAAATACTTACCTGACATATTAACCGGTGAACCATGTGTTAAATGTCCGCCATGGTCTAAGTTCATACCCATAATGGTATCGCCGGGCTGGCATACTGCAAACTGCACTGCCATGTTAGCCTGCGCGCCTGAGTGAGGCTGTACGTTTGCATAATCGCAACCAAACAATTCCTTTGCTCTCTCAATAGCAAGGTTTTCTACAACGTCTACACAATCACATCCGCCGTAATATCTCTTAGCCGGATAACCTTCTGCATATTTATTGGTAAGAACACTTCCCATAGCTGCCATAACAGCCTTGCTTACCCAGTTTTCAGAAGCAATCAACTCAATATGACTGTTCTGTCTGTTCTGTTCGTCTACAATCGCCTGTGCGACTTCGGCGTCAACCTTCATTACTTCATCTAATGAATACATGATAATCCTCCTTGTGTACTTTAACGCATTAAATTCGTTATTATTATAACATAGTTTAGGGAGATTGCAAGATATTGTTTTTCCCAAAGTTATTTGCTATGATAAACTCAACACTTACGAAAAAGGAAAATACTATGTACCATGTTATTATTAACCCGGCTTCCCGCTCCGGCAAAGGACGTAAGCTTTGGGACAACATTATTAAACCTTATTTATCAGAACAACATATTGAGTACTGTTCTCACTTTTCTACTAAACCGGGCGAAGTCACCACTTTGGCTAAGGAAATATCTGCCATGGGCACGCCTGAAGCACCCGTACAATTGGTGGTATTGGGCGGCGACGGCACCTTCAATGAAACCCTGCAGGGTATCCGGGACTTTTCTGCGGTGATTTTAGGCTATATTCCCACGGGCTCCAGCAATGATTTGGCCAGAGACTTAAAGATTTCCAAGGACACCAGAGAAGCTACGGAAAGAGCCTTTGGGACCGGCACCCTGCATCAAATGGATGTGGGTTGCGTTACCTTTGCCGATGGAGTCAGTAGATACTATGCTAACTGTTGTGGCATGGGCTTTGATTCAGCCGTTTGTGAGGAAACCAATCGGTCTGCCTTTAAAAAGGCGTTTAACCGCATCGGTCTGGGCAAGCTTGCTTACCTTGCCATTGCTGTGAAACAGCTACTGACAGCCAAGGTTGTTTCCTGCAAAATCACTATGGATGACAAACAAAGCCTCACCATTCCCAACTTTTTGTTTGCCGCAAATATGATACACCGTTATGAAGGCGGCGGATTTATGTTTTGTCCGGACGCTGTAGATAATGATGGTATTTTTGATATTTGCTGTGCGGCCACCGTAATGCCCAAATGGCTTATCCTTTTGGTACTTCCGACTGCCTTTTTCGGCAAGCATTTAGCCTTCCCCGGAATTAACTCCCATAGGGCAAAAACCATACGAATCAAAACCTCCGCACCTGTATGGCTTCAAACGGACGGCGAAATTCTGCGTATGACAGACAATGCTTACGTCACCTGTTTGGAAAAAGCGCTAAAGATACGTTATTAAATTCTAAAGAATCATTAAAATTTTCTAAAAGTCCTTGTTTTCTAATATGGTTTTGCTATACTCTTCTTTGCGTACAGCGTGAGGAGTTTTGAAACTATGGAGAAATTGAAACAATTTGTGAAGAAATACTGGCTTGCCCTACCGGCCCTTTTGTATACTTGCATATACTTTCCCTGGTTTTGGCATTTGGAAGATACAGTAACAAAACATTATAGGGTCATATATCATCCTTTAGACGATGTTATCCCCTTTTGTGAAGTATTTATTATCCCCTATTTACTGTGGTTTGCCTATGTGGTCGCAGTCATCGTGTTACTGTTTTTCATGGATCAAAAAAGTTACATAAGGTGTTGTGTCTTTATGGCTGTTGGAATGACACTCTTTTTGCTTATTTCCACCCTTTTCCCCAACGGTCATCATTTGAGACCTCAGGTAATGCCAAGAGATAATGTTTTTACGGATTTGATCGCCGGTTTGTATCTTACCGATACTTCCACCAATATTTTCCCAAGCATTCATGTGTACAATTCCATTGCTGCACATTTGGGAATTGCCAAATGTGAGGCTCTTAGAAAATACCGGGCATTGCGTTTTGGTTCTTTGATTTTAAGCGTGTCCATTATTTTATCCACTGTGTTGATTAAACAGCACTCCGTATTGGATTTATTTGGCGCAGTTATTTTAGCCTTCCTTGTATACATACCTATTTACGGCGGACATAAACATCCACATATCAATACTTCACACAGACGCAAACATAAAACAGCATGACCAACCGGTCATGCTGTTCTTTATTGAAATCCTAGTTAAATTTAAAAAACTTCTGAGCAATTCGATACGCATTCACGGAAACCTTGCGTCCCGGCTTTCCCGGCAGGTTCATTACATTTCCCAAAATACCTCTGCGCATCCAGTTGTATAAACACCTATCTGCTGATTTAATATACTTCCACAGTTCTTTTTTCTTTTCCAGATTCTCCTCTGTTTCGGAACGAAGTGCCAGCACGGAGGATACTGTGGTCACAATCTCCAAATAGTTTTTCATGTACTGGTCCAGACGCCTGTTTTTCTTAATATCCGCCTGATGTTCCACATAATAATCCACCATAATTTTGTTTACCTTAATCTGCTGGTCGATTCTGGAAATCATAATGGCCTCGTTTACGGATTGGTCCTCTCTGCCAATGTAGTATCTGTAAAAATTCTCATCCAGATAATACATGGTCTTCACAAAAGGCATAGGCTCAAAAGCGTAAATATTATCTACATAAAAAGTATGCTCAGGCAATTGTACCCTGCACTCTCTAAGAAGTTTGGTACGATAAATCACGGAATGCATCAAAATATAATGCCCCTTGAAGAAACGATTACAGTCCTCCCAACTAAACAACTCGCCCACCGGCAGAATATGACGATAATGCATCACCTTCTTCTTTTTCTCGCCCTCTTTGTCATAAACGTAATTACAAATCAACATATCCAGCGTGGTAGCACCACCGGTTAGCTCACGAAGAGTTTCTAATACCTTCTTGTAAGAAGATTCCTTTACCCAGTCATCACTGTCCACCACCTTAAAGTACAAACCGCTTGCCGCTGCAATTCCTGCATTTACCGCAGAGCCATGGCCGCCGTTTTCCTTATGAATAGCTTTTACAATAGTGGGATACATAGCTGCATATTCATCCGCAATCTCTGCTGTTCTATCTTTGGTAGAACCATCATTTACAATGATAATCTCCACATCCTCCCCGCCCACCAACAGGGATTCGATACACTTCCTCATATATCTTTCCGAGTTATAGCAGGGAATCGCTATAGATAATAGTTTCATTTTTTTCTCCTCAATCAAAATTATCTTTGCTCAATTTAATGTTTAAATAGGGAACATAGGCCGCAAATGCCGACGGAATGGGGTATTCTTTTTCTGTGCGAGTGGGTTCCACAAAAATCCAATCTTTCGTACTCTCCGTTACCGACTTGGGTGCCAGTTCATCCACTCGGATGGCATAGCCTATCATATGCCACTCCTTATGACTGAAAATATGCTTACTGCCCTGCAACTGTTTAATATGCAGAGACTGCAAACCATTTTCTGCCAAATAGGCAATCACCTGCTCTCCGGTAAGATGCCCCTCCAAATTGGGAAACTCATACATACCCGCAAGCAGTCCCTTTTGGTCCCGCTTATGCAAGGCTGCCCTATCCGCATCCTGAATAATCAAAATGGTCTTCTTTTCGATAGTCCTTTCCTTTTTAGCTGCTTTCTTGGGATATTCCAAGGTGCAGTTCTCATGGTATGCTTTACATCCTTCCCGCAAAGGACATTCCTCACAGTGAGGCGCCCCATTTGGTACACACACCATGGCTCCCAGCTCCATCATGGCTTGGTTGAAATCTCCGGGGCGTGCTTTTGACATAACCTGCGCAAGCTCCTGCTCCACCCTTTGCTTAACCTTGGCATCGCTGATCAGAGCATCGTCCATACGGTATCTGGCAATCACTCGCAGCACATTTCCATCCACAGCGGGCACTGCCTGCCCGAATGCAATCGACGCTATGGCTCCCGCCGTATAACTTCCGATTCCCTTTAAATCAAGCAGCTTAGAATATTCCCCGGGCATTTCCCCCTGATATTCCTCCATTACTTGTAGGGCCGCTTTTTGCATATTACGTACACGGTTATAATAGCCCAAACCTTCCCAAAGCTTTAAAAGAAGCTCCTCCGGGGCCTCTGCCAAGCTCTTTATATCCGACAGGTTCTCCAGAAAACGTCTGTAATAAGGTTTTACCGCTTCCACTCTGGTCTGCTGTAGCATTATCTCCGAAACCCACACATGATACGGAGTCGGATCCTCTCTCCATGGCAAAATACGCCTGCAATCATCATACCACTTTAATAGTGGCTTTGAAATAAAGGAAAGGTCTCCTTTTCTAAAATTTTCCTTAAGATTTTCCAAAGATAAACATACTTCCACCGGTTCCGCCAATGTAATTTCCTCTTTCGTTACATCACAATCATAAGCAAGTATTTTAACACCCGCCTCCGCTGCCTTTCTCAAAGCATCTGCAAATTCCGGATGAGTATCCTCGTTTGGAGCAAAATATTTTACATCCTTCATTTGTATCACAAATAATATATATGCTTTATAACCTTCTTCACATGCTTGTATTAACTCCTCCACATGCTTCACTGCCCGTTCGGAAGGTGCATCCGGAAAACGTACCACGCCGTCTTCCTCCAAGGTAACTCCCTTTACCTCCATAAAGATTTTATCTTCTTGGGTCTCCAGATAAAAATCAAACCTGGACTTACCGTATTGGGTTTCCGGACGTACCAAAACAAGGTCATGAAAAAGTTCCTTTTTCCAAAGCCACTCTTCCACCACCTTGTTGGGTATCTGTGAATCCATATTTATTAATCGTTCCCCTTTTTGTACAGCAATTAAATCATAGGCTGTTTTTCTATTAGGGTTTAAGCTCTTCTCCAAATACACCGTGGCACCCGGTTGCAATAGTTCCTTGCAGCGTCCGGTGTTCTTCACATGCACCGTTTCTCTTTTTCCTGCCAGCTCCACATAAGCCACGAAACGATTGAGACGTTCCAGAAATGTCCCCTGCACGATATTCTCATATATCATAATTTCGCCCTTTTTCTTTTCGCAAATCCCTCTCTATCTCATACGATTAATTTCATAGCGGTCAAGAGTAAGCAAACAATTTTTCAACTGATTGTAACGTACTTCCAAATTACCCTCTGCCACCTCCACATCACTGGCAATTGCCATGGTGGTAATCATATCATCCGTAATTCTGGGATGTAACGCTGCCAGAATATTCAACTTCTCTTCATAGGTATCTGCATCCAAAAAGTCTAAAAGAAGGGGATCCAAATGTAACTCTTCCTCCGTTGTATCCTCTGTCTGTTGTACTTCTTCCGGCACCTTCTGTGCCACTTTCTGCTCTTGCAACACTGGTTCACATACTTCCTTTACCGCCTGCAAAACTTCTGTCGTTTCCTCATACACAGCCTCTGCCCGTTCCGTCTTCTCAAAGCGATACTCCTGCTTTACCTCCGGATACTTCTGTTTGTCCACTTTCTCCATAAACATGGCAAGAGGTCTGGCGTAAACCTTAAAATCTCCGTACATAGCTTGGTAAATCACCATTTTCTCTCCATTTTCCGAATGCTCTGCTATGGTAATTATCTGATATACATTTCCCTTGAAATGCTTATAAACTTCCTGTGCTCTCGGTATACTTCTCATACTCCTGCCTCCGACTAACTATGATATATAAGTATACCTTGTTTTGAGCAAATTGTCATGTGAAATTTCTTACAACAAACTGATTTCAAACTCACATCCTACCACCTGAAATGCCATGTCTTCTATGGTTGCAAAAAGCATTTCCTTCTCTTCTTCACTAAGGCGGCTGATTCTTTTATGATGAAGCTTCACCTGATAACTTCTGTTTCCCGCTCCGTCTGTTACCATGGTAAGATTCACACCACTGTTTTCATATCCCAGCTCATTAAGAAGTGCCTTGATTTCCTCCACATACTCTTCTTCCAGCAAAGGAAAACACTTTTCATCCACTGTAATATTTCCATCTGTCTGACTTACTACCGTTCCTCTTACAAAAAAGGCTATTATCATACTTACTGCAAAAGTAAAAATTACAAACAAAACTTCCTTTACCATTTTTTCTCTAGGATTTCTTCTTGCTACTCTGCTCATTTATATTTCCTCCTCGTCAAACCACTTATTTTTTGATTCTCTGTTGTTGAACAAAGGATAGCACATGTATTAGTCCCAAAAACCTCCCTCAAAAAAGAGTCTGTGGATTTACTCCACAGGCTCTTCCTCAAACACGCTCATTATTAATATTTCTACACTCATCACATCATTCATTCTACCGGTTTTTACCGCTTCTTCTGCTTCCACACATTTAGCAACCGCCCTTTTTAAAACAGGCGTTTTAAACTTCGCCGCCTGTGCCAAGTACTTATTTACAGCAAACGGTGGAACGCCGATACTTGAGGTCATCTCCTTATTACTATAACCTCTACTCTTCATGGACTTAATCTGAAGCAGAATATTACACTGTCTGGCAATCAGAAACAAAATCCTCATGGGAGGTTCCTTTAATGCCAATAAATCATAATACAATTGTAATGCCTTAGCCTGCTTCTTGTCCGCAATAGCATCCACCATATCAAAAATATGACTTGTAACTCTGGTCGTACAAATGGTTTCCACATCCTCTGCCGTCACCACTTCCCTATCCATACAATAGCAGATAAGCTTTTCCAATTCGCAATGAATATTCTCCATATCCGTTCCGGTTTTACTTAGGAATAATTGGGCCGTATTCTCTGTAATCTTTTTCCCTTCCTTGCGCAAAATCCCTGCAACCCATTGTTTCAGGGTATTTTCATCCTGTGCCGAAAACTCCACTGCACAGCCGTTAGACTGAATGGCTTTAAATAGCTTACTTCGCTTATCCACCTCGGTTTCCGCAAAAATCAGCACGGTAGTTTCATTTTGTTCCCCAATATACTCCGCCAATTGCTCTCCACCCGACTTCAGATATCCGCTGTTTTCCAAAAAAATCACCTTCCGGTCCGCAAAGAAGGGCATGGTCTCCGCCAAATCAATGACCTCTCCCACATTAATCCCCTTGCCCTCGAAATAATGATTGTTCATATTATCTTCCGGCGCACATAGGGCCTTTTTCAGCTTATCCTTATACTGTTTTATCAGGTAGCGTTCCTCCCCATACAACAAATAGACCGGCTGGAAGCTTCCGCTTTTTATATCATTATTTATACGTTGCATAAACTTATTCTCTCGCTCTACTGCTGGCAATATCTATCGTATTGCTCAAATAATTTTTCCTGATACTCTGCAAGATTATCCGGCATACCTTCTCTGGTCATTTTCTCCATTTCAAATGCCAAATCTCCCAAAGCTTTTGCACCAATCGCATAGGAATTACTCTTAAAACCATGAATGGCAACACAATAGTTCTTAAAATCTCCCTTGGCTAATAATTCTTCCAACTCCCTCTTTATGGGCAAATGCGTATAATCATCGAAGATTTCCAAATAAAATTCTTCCTCTCCGCCACAGTTTGCCAAACCTTTTTCAAAATCTATTTCAGGAAATTTATTTCGTAATACATCCATTTCACTTTCCTCCTTCAACGCTTCCACTTTATTTTCCATTGCCTCATTTATCTGAATCAACTCTTCCGGCAGATACTGCATAACAATCTTGTCCAGTTTCTCAGGGATGATGGGCTTAGACAGAAAATCATGAAAACCTTCCTTCAAATATCTTTCTCTGCTTCCTACAATGGCATTGGCTGTAAGCATAATAATCGGTATCCCTTCACCCAGTTCCTCCTCCTGCATTTTGCGGAAAGTTTCAATACCATCCATATCCGGCATCATGTGGTCCAGAAAGATTATATCAAAAGAGTATTCTCTTAAAAGTTGTAAACATTCTTTTCCACCGGCAGCCTCAAAAATCTGCATCCCACTTTGCCTTAATAATCCTCTGACCACCTTACGGTTCATCAAATTATCATCCACTACCAAAACTCTTGCTTTGGGTGCGGTATATCTACTGCTATATCCTTTGCTTTCTGCCACTCGATAAAGCCTTTCCTTCATATCCCCTAAGGTTTCCGCATTTACCACCTTCTGCACAATATCGAACGCAAACTCCGTTCCTTTTTCGTACTCGCTCCGAATACAAAGTTCACTACCCATAAGCTTCAGGAACTGTTGCACAATGTTCATGCCAAGTCCGGTACCCTCTACATTACGATTTCTGGTTATATCAAAACGCTGAAACGCATTATAAATTCGTCCAATATCTTCTTCCTTAATACCAATACCCGTATCCTTTATACAATAGTGCATAATCGCAGTATCTCCATCCACACTGCAATCCAACTTCAATGTCACATAACCCTTGTCCGTATATTTCACCGCATTAGTCAGAAGATTAATCAATATCTGGCGTATCCGCCTGTCATCTCCATAATATTCTCTGGGAATATCCTGTGCAATATCAAATATCAGTTCCAATCCTTTTTCCTTCGCCCTGATACTAATCATATTGTACAAGTCGTTCAACATGCTTCCGATTTCATATTCAGCCTCTACAATCTCCACAATACCGGACTCTACTTTAGAGGAATCCAAAATCTCATTAATAATACCTAAAAGAGCTACCGAGGAATCCTTTACATCTTCTGCATACTTGCGAATATTCTCCTCTGTACTCTCTCGCAAAATAATTTCATTCATACCCAACACGGCATTAACCGGTGTACGAATTTCATGAGACATCTTTGCTAAAAACTGGGATTTCGCCCGATTCGCCTCTTCAGCTTCTTCTTTTGCCTTTTTCAATTCCTCGGTAAGTTTCGCCTTTTCCAAGCTACCACTTAACACCTTATACAAACTACTACATACCGCAGCCAGTGCTATGTAAATCAGGCATCGCGGTAGCACAAAGAAAAGTCCCAGATTTACCACCGGATTAGGATTAATCTGCGTCAACGCATAATGTCCATCCACCACATGATTCTGTAATCTACTGGTGGTCAACAGTACCATATTCGCATCACTTACACCGAAATAATAACCACCATACACAATCACAATCGTACTAAACACCGATAAAATATATACATACTTCATTACTTTTTTCGAAGAATACAGGGTTGCATAAACAAATGGAAGCATGGAAAGTAATACTGCATGATATGTCATGGAAACTCCAATTATGGTAAACACTGCAATAACACTTCCCAAAATGAAATATTTCGTTCTTCTGTAAGACAAAGATATTTTCCTTGTAATAAACCACACTGCTACAAAAATCAAAACAGACGGAATATACCCCCCGAGCATCACTTTAGTATCCACGATAAATATATTTAACAAATTCAATACAACCGTAAGTGTGTATAAGCCCATCATGACCGAAAAACACTTCATTACATAAGTATTGGCCATATATTCCTGGTCTTCAATATATACGGATATTTCATCTTTTCTTTTTGCCGCATCACTCATATGGTGCTCCATTTCTTTACATACTCATTGCCTAAGCAGTACGGAAACATTACATTTAGGTTCTACTTTCTATTTTAGGCGTTTAGCCGGACAATAGCAACATATTTTTGCTTTTCATCCCTTAACAAAATAGTTTTCTTAAGAATTCCTTCAACAATCCTCCTTTTCTACTTAATAATCACCGCTCCTTGCTCCGCTGTAATATGTATCTCACTTCCCACTTCCTCAAGGCGTTCCAAAACTTCTACATGGGGATGCCCGTACAGATTGTTTCTTCCACAGGAAATCACAGCCACCCCAGGTTTAATTTCTTCCAGAAATTCCGCCGAGGTGGAAAACCGAGAACCATGATGTGCCACTTTTAACACATCCACAGATACATCACCTTGTCGTTCCCACGCTTTCAGCAACACCTCTTCCCGCTCCTCAGATACATCTCCCGTAAACAATACCCTCCTACCCTCCAGTTCCAATAAATAGCAGGCAGAAGCTTCATTATCGTCCACGGCTTGATAATATTTTTCCGGATGTAAGCAAGTTAAAATCAAAGCTTCTTCCTCCAGCCGCATACCCGCAAACACATAAGCTACCTGTTCCTCAGACACAAACTCAAGAAGCGCCGAAAACTCCTCCTCTGCGCCCTCATAATCCGGCAAAAATATTTTACCAACCTTCACCGCCTCGGCCTGTAACATCTGTAACACCCCATTCGTATGATCTGCATCCGCATGTGATAAAAAGATCCCATCCACCTTTCCCAAGCCCTGATATTGCAAAAAAGGAATCAAAATCTTCTCCCCCACATTACTTTTACTGCTACTGCCACAATCAAACAAAAAGCATTGTCCTTCTCTTGTTTCCACTACTACACAATCTCCCTGTCCTACATCTAAAAAGGTGATTTGCGAAGCACGATTCCACCGAATCCCTACAAATAACACCAAGACAAGAAAGCCTCCGTAACAATATCTCTTACGAATTCTCTTTGTGCCCAAAATCAAACCCAATAACAAGATATAATATACTAGAACCTTCCAAATATCCGGCTTTCCGGTAAGCCACGTATGCCCCGGTATTTTCTGAAAAACCATGCATAACCATTCAAACCATGCGAATATGCCGGTTTCCACAGGACTTAAAAACATCAACATAGGGAAAAACATAATTGCAAACCCTAATACCATCACAACACTCACAAAAGGGATTACCAAGAGATTAAGAAATACCGAATATACCGGAACTTTGTAGAAAAAATATAATTGAATAGGAAGTGTAAATAAGGTAACCGATAAACTTAGAGAAAAACCCTTCCACATTTTTTCCAAAAACCTTTTCAACCACCGAAGCACTTTTTTATCATAAGGTCTTACTTGCAAAAGGGGCACCCTAACCTGCAATAAAGGTGCCAGCAGTCCCACACCGCAAACAGAAGAGAAGGATAGCAAATACCCGCTATGATACACCAGACGAGGATTTCCTACCAACATCAATATACATAACACGCCCATGGCAGTTAACATATCGTAGGTTCTCCTCCATATTTCCCCCAACATATGTATCAAATACATCCCTATGGCCCTACAGGCCGAAATCCTAAAGCCCGTAAGCATCCCATAGAGAATGATTACAATTCCACCCGACAGCGCCGCTCCTCTGAGTCCCATGCCGCACCTTCTCAGTAAATAGTACAACCCCATTCCAATCATACTGATATGCAAACCCGAAATACTTAAAATGTGAGCAATCCCCGCGCTTTGATACAAATCTCGAATTTCCGCATCCAATCCACCTTCTCCTAAAAGCATCTTTGCTAAAATGGACGCCTCTTTGGGTTCAAATGCCGCATATAAGTTTTTTGTCCATCTCAGCTTGCATTGGAACAATGTTTCCCGTAACCACCAATAAGAAGTCCCGGACTGAAGCACTTCTACATCCGTCACTCCCCCCACAATCCTTTCTATCCCGTAATATCTTGCCAAATCAAATTCTCCCGGATTTGTAGCTTTGGAAAATTCCTGCCAATTTCCTTTGATTAAAACTCGTTCTCCCAAGCATGGCAAATAAACATTCCCCTCCTCTGAAGTTGGCAATGTCTGAATAGGTATCTCACATCGTATTTTCTCTTTGGAATTAAAATCAGAATTTTGACTTGTCACAGATTTTAAAAACAGAATGAGAACCCGACCGTTCTCATATTCTCGATATTCTTTGTCATAGACCTGTCCGCTTAACATTACTTCCTCCCCCCGCAGGAGCGTTTTCCCCTCCCACGGCGGTGGCTTTAATATTTGCATACCCAACGCAATAAAAGCAAACAGCAGAACACACAGAAACAATAAGGGTCTGCGCATTGTACTCCTTTCTCATACTATTCAAGTATTGTTATGATATCCATATTTCTCTCAAAATAGGTACCTAAATCCAACTTTTCCCGATACAACAAATCCGTCTCTCCGTTTAATAAGATTTGTACCTTATTCACATTACTTAAGCTTGTCAAGGAATTCACTATGGAGTAAATGGTAACCTCCGGACTTACCGGATATATTTGTGTCAGGAAATTTTCATCTAAGTTTACATAACAAATATTATCCTTTACCGTTACATTTGCCACCTTGGTATCCGGATTGAGCGTAGGGAAAATCCCGTTTCCGTTGGGGCCCTTAATCAACTCCTCCACTATCAACTTTTCCAGCGAAATATTGGTGTTATATTCTTTGGTTCGAGTAGTTTCAATTAACCCATCCCCGTTTGTATTTGCAAAATATAACTTAAGCTGTACTTCCTGATAAGTATTAATTTCATTCCCCGCATTTTCGATAAATTGGTCCGCATTCATCCAGCCTACCATCTTACCCGTAGCATCATATAAAGGCTCATCATTAATTCGAATTGCCACAAAGCTCACCTCCGGCAATTGGGTCAAAGTTCTTACGATTGCCGCACGCACCAAAACCTCTTGAATTACCGATAACTCTTTGTATTTTTCGTCCATATGAAGCATTAACTTCTCATCATTCAGTTCATAAGACAGAATGGAAAATCCATACATAAGGGGTGCTTTATATTCCTGTTTCAAAGATACGGTACTTAATGCCGTAAATAATTCCTCTAACTGTGCTTCTGTCTCTGTTGCCTGCAACGAATATGTATGTTTCTCCAACTTCGTTTCCGAATGATTCACATAGTAAACAGACATTGCATCCTCTGCGGGCTCTTCTTTTTGACATGCCGTTAGTCCAAACAACAAGCATATAACACCTAATAAAATAAATCCTCTTTTCATACTAATCCCCCAACAACTATTGTTGCGCAATATGATTCAATGGCATTTTAACCGTAAAGCAGGTACCCTCCCCTTCTTTACTGGTTACGGTAATAAAGCCCCTGTGTGCCAAAACGGCATCCTTAGTAATAGCAAGACCCAACCCGGTTCCGCCAATTTCTCTGGAGTGGGACTTGTCTACCCTGTAAAAACGCTCGTAAATTCGTGCCAGGGACTCCTCCGGAATACCCATACCGGAATCACTGACTTCAAAGGTAAAATATTGGTGGTCTGCATCCACCACAACCTTTACCCAACCATGCTCATTATTATATTTTATAGCATTGTCCACCAGATTGGACATAATCAAGGTCATCTTTACTTCATCAACCTCTGCCACTACCGGTCGAATACTTTCATAAACCAACTCAATATCACGCTTTCTGGCTATGGGTCGTAAACGTTTTAAAATAAGCTCTGTCAGCTCATTAATATCCACCTGGGAAATACTAAGCTCCTTGGCTTTTTTATCCAGCTTCACCAAGGCCAACAGGTCCGTAATAATTTGGTTCTCTCTGTCAATCTCTGATACAATATCCCCCAGAAACTCCTTGTACAATTCCTCCGGTGCGCCCTCCTGCATTAATAATGCATCTGCCAAAACCTTCATGGAGGTCAAGGGTGTTTTAAGTTCATGAGACACATTGGATACAAATTCCTGGCGGGAATCATCCAATATTTTCATGCGCTCCAACAATTGATTGAAAGCATCTACAATATGCACCGTTTCTGCCAAATCCGGTACGGATATGGGTTCATTACTGTAACCGGCTTTGACTTCATTAATCGCTTTCGTAACCCTACCAAAAGGTTTTGTCAAAACGGAAGATAAAATTAACGCCAACGCAAATACGATGGTAACCATAATGGTCTCCATAATAATTGCCTTACGACTCAAAATATCCATAGTGGCAGTTATATAATCCGTAGAAACACTGGTTAACATAACTCCTTTTATCATTTTTCCACTATTATTTTCACCCACATTATCTGTCGGCGTCATATTCTCATTAGCAGAAATTGTATCAATAATGGGCGTAGTAATCTCAATATAGCCATTTTTTGCATCATATTTGGCTATACTCTCCCCCCTAAAGCTTCTCACAATTTCTTCAGAAATAATGGTTTTCTTCTCGCTTAGTCCATATGTGTCTTTTAAAACATTGAAATTGCCGGTGATAATCATAACGCGTCCATCATACAGATTGGACAACATCTCCAGCTCGGCATTGATTACCTTCGAAGAAGGCGCATTGAGATAGTCTTCAATAATTAAATGATTCGCCAAAATTTTTAATTGATTTTGCACATTTTGCATCCGGTATTGTACTGCACGATCTTCATAATTCTTTACAATACCGTAATGCAACAAAATACTCGGTATAACACCCACCAGCAAAATAATGATAAAAATTCTGGTCCTCAAACTACGAAAACTCAAAAATCGACCTTTGAAATCTTTCCTATTCATTGTAAAAATAATATCCTACTCCCCATTTGGTGTGCACGTACTTAGGTTCTCCCGGGTTATCCTCCACCTTTTCACGCAATCTTCGAATATGCACGTCCACCGTCCGCACATCTCCCGGATACTCTGCTCCCCATACAGTTTTTAATAATTCCTCTCTACTATATACCTTATCCGGATTCATCATTAAAAATTCCAACACTTCAAACTCTTTTGCGGTTAGTCCTACTTCCTTGCCCTTAATAAAGCATCTTCTGCCGGCACATTCCAAACGTACATCCCCGCTATGAATTTCCTTGATTTCCTCCGTTGTTACCTTTTTCGGCTCCATACGACGCAAAATGGCTTTCATTCTGGCTTTTACCTCCAAAATATTGAAGGGCTTGGTAATATAATCATCTGCGCCATATTCCAGACCCAGAATCTTATCCATGTCATCCCCCTTTGCCGTCAACATAATAATGGGTACATTGGAAAATTCACGAATCTGCTGGCACACTTCAAAACCTGTTAATTTGGGGAGCATTACATCCAAAAGAATAATATCGTACTTGTTATTCTGCACATATTCCAATGCTTCCTCACCATCATACGCACAATCCACTTGCATATCATCCTGTTCCAAACTAAAACGGATTCCTTTTACAATCAGTTTCTCATCATCCACTACCAAAACTTTTTTTGTTGCCATAATGCTTTAGCCTTTCTTCATTCTATCGTAATATAGTCCTCAATTTTCAGAAACAAATATTCCTTAATGCCGGGAACCTTCATAATATCTTCCACCTGTTCAAAGCTTCCCTGTTTTTCCCGATAAGTAATAATATCTCTGGCTTTACTTTCACCTATGCCGGGCAAGGTACATAAACTTTCCACATCTGCCGTATTAATATTTACCAGCTTCTGCTTTTCTTCTGTCTCCCACAGGCGCACTTCCTCTACTGTGGGCACATAAAGCTTTTGCCCATCCTGCAGAAATGCTGCCAAATTAAGATACTCCTCTGCTGCCTGCTCTGTTACACCACCTGCCAGAGTAATTGCATCCACCACCCTGTCCTTCTCGGTCAGGGAATATACTCCCGGTATTGCTACTGCACCACAGACGTACACCATTATCTCCGGCAGTTCCCGGAGCATTTCCTTCTGATTATATGTATCCTCAGTTTCCTTAGGGGAAACAAATTCCAAATCCGTCTGTTCCCCGCAAGCTCCCAAAGAAACCAGCATCATTATTGCAAGCCACAACCATCTATTTTGTATTTTCATCATAGTTCCTTTCCCTTTCGGTAATCGGAATGCCTCTCTATGCTGATATTCTTATTCTAAAATAGTTATTTTAAATCTGCAAGTATTTTATGACCTCCATTTAAAAATCACAATACCGAGAATGGCAAGTGCCATTCCAATGGCCTTTCTCCACTCCCAAGGCTGCTTCTCCACGCCGAAAAGCCCAAACAATTCAATAAGATAGGCCACCGCCAATTGTGCAACTACAATCAACATAACCGCCTTAGCCGGTCCCAAAGTTTCCATACTCTTAATTACTGTATAAGTGATAAATGCTCCGATGGCTCCACCCAGTAACATATATTTGGGTTCTACCTTTAACGGTGCCATCAGGGAACTTCTGTCCGATATAAGCCATGCACCCAAACATACACACAAGGCTGTAAATTGCACAAATACATTTGCCGCCCATATAGTAGACGACTTGGTAACCTCCGTATTAAAAACTCCCTGAATACTCATCAGTGCCCCTGACAACAATGCTATTAAAAAACCAATCATAAGAAATCTCCTTTATTTGAAATACTAATAATAGGATATCCTCCTGATTGGTCTTTTATGTGTCTTATTCTTTTATAATCTGCGATTCCAATTGCTGTTCCAACTCAGCTACCAATGCAGAAACATCTCCTCCGTTCCAAACTTGCGAAAACAGAATTTCCAACTGTATCCATAAATTACTGGTTTCCATCATCTTATTTAAAGGAATACTCTCTGCATATGCCTGTGCAAACACCTGAAGTAACGGATGGTCCGTATTATAGTTTTTGTTAGCTGCAAGTTTTCCCGTTCGAGCATACAATTCGCCTGCATACTCCGTTGCCAAAAAGGCTGCAAATTGGTTTGCTAAATCTTTATTTGCTGAATAGCCGTTTACGGCAACAGTATTGGTTACCGACAGGGAACGTCCCGAAAACACTTCCGTCGGATCCGGCACCAGGGTCATTCCATAGGAATAAGGGAATGTTTCTGCCATCTCCGCCTCTTCTAAGGTTGCCACAACATCAGAGGTCACGATGGTGAACACGATTCTACCCGCCAGAAAATCTTCAATTACCGATTCATAGGTTACGGAATCCGATTCAATATAGAAGAACTGATTTAATGCCTTATATACCTCTAAACACTGTATTGTTTCCGGGTTGTTAATATTAATATTGTTTTTATCATCTCCGCAATCACCGCCTACTACCATATAATTGCCAACGAAATGATAGTTATAAAAAATATCCGAAACGTCCCATTTGAAAATGCACTCTACACTCTCAGGCGGATCAAAAGAATCACTGACGGTCAACAGCTGGTCTATGGTGTCGGGCACTGCTGTCAGCATTAATTCATCCCTCTTCTGCAGCAAAGTATCTCCGTCATAATTTACGCCCAATTCCTTTGCTTCATTCTTTACCTGCTGTAATGCCCACTCATATAAAAAGGATTCATTATAAAGCATAACCGTAGTTTCATAAGAAAGGGGGTATGCAATCTTCTTTCCTTTATAGGTTACCGCATCCAGAGCTGCCTTGGGAAAATTCTGTTCATTGATTACTTTATTTTCCTCACTGTCAACTTCTGCTGCCAAACCGGACAAATAAGCCTTCTCTAAAGTTTCATTGGTAATCAAATAAGCGTCCGGTGCCAAATCTCCCTGCATGGTAGCTGAATTAATGGCTTCCAAATACTCTCTGCCGGACACTAATTGAGGCATAACACGCACGTCATACTTTTCACCGAAAACTACCGCTGCACTGTTAATATAATCCGACATAGTGTCATCGGAATACCAAAAATAAATGGTATCCTTTTCTTCAACCAGGTTTACCACATCGTCCGCTTCCCCTGAGTCTACAAAGGGATTCTTTGTACTCAATACAAACAAGCCCGCCACTGCCAGAAGCAGAATAAATACTGTTAAAAGTTTTGTTCTTAAATGCATTTTACCTTCTACCTTACTCGCTCAAACAACTCTCTAAAATAGCAACCATTTCATCTACATTTTCCTTGGAAATAACCAAAGCCGGCACAAAACGAATAATATTGGTACCTGCATTGATCAGTATCAAACCTTTTTCCATGGCCTTTGCTATAACAGGACCAACCGGCTTATTAAACACAAGGCCCTGCATTAAGCCTACACCACGTCTGGTTTCGATACAGTCATATTTTTCTGCCAACTGCTCCAGCTTACTTTCCAAATAAGGCGCTACATCCTTTACATTTTCAAGTACCTTTAATTCTTCATACAAATCAAACACCTTTGAAGTGGCAATAGCCGCCAAAGGATTTCCACCGTAGGTGGTTCCGTGATCTCCTGCTACCAGGGACTTCTGTGCTACTTTCTCGGTCATTAAGAATGCACCACCGGGTACACCGCAAGTTAATGCCTTTGCACTGGTCATAATGTCCGGTCTTACCCCGTAACGCTGCCATGCAAACATAGTACCGGTTCTACCCATACCACACTGGATTTCATCCAAGATAAGCAGAATATCCTTCTCATCACAAAGAGCACGTACCTTTTGCAAGAACTCTGCCTCTGCCGGATAAATACCGCCCTCGCCCTGCACGGTCTCCATAATAATGGCACAGGTCTTGTCATTTACAAGGGCTTCTACACTGGCAAAATCATTAAACTCGGCAAACTTCACAATGCCTGCCAAAGGTTCAAAGGCTTCTCTGTACTTAGGATTGCCGGTTACAGACAATGCACCCATGGTACGTCCGTGGAAAGAATGATTCATAGCAATAATCTCATGGTCATTGCAACCATCCTTCAAATATGCATACTTCACCGCTGCCTTTAAAGCCCCTTCCACAGCCTCCGCACCGGAGTTTGTGAAGAACACTCTATCCATTCCTGCTGCCTTTGTAAGCTTCTTTGCTGCTTCTATGGCAGGTACATTATAAAAATAATTGGAGGTGTGAATCAGCTTGTCAATCTGGCTTTTCAACGCGTCATTATAATCTGCATTATTATAGCCTAAGGCAAATACTGCAATACCGGCCATAAAGTCCAGATATTTCTTTCCTTCCGTATCATACAGGTACACACCATCACCTTTATCCAGCACTACCTGGTATCTGTTATAGGTATGTAATAAGGCTTTTTCCGCCTCATCAATATATTCTTTCATGTTCATTGTTACGACCTCTCAATCTGTCGCCAACGCGACCTTTGCACATCATTAATGCTGTGCGCCTTCTTCATCCTTAATAATTGCGGTACCCACACCATGATTGGTGAAGATTTCCAAAAGCAGGCAATGGGGAATACGTCCATCCAAAATATGCACGCGGCTTACACCATTCTTTACCGCAGAAGTACAGTTACCCAGCTTCGGTAACATACCACCACCAATAATTCCGCTGTTAATAAGCTCATCAGCCTCTGTTGCAGTCAATCTGGAAATAAAGGTGGACTTATCTTCAAAGTCACGATACAGACCTTCCACGTCGGTAAGGAATACCAACTTGTCGGCGCCAACTGCCTTAGCAATAGCACATGCCGCATCATCCGCATTGATATTATAGGTGTCAAAATTATCATCCATACCAACCGGTGCCACGATGGGAAGGAAATCATTCTCCAGCAAATCGTACAAAATCTTCGCATCCACTTCCTTGATATCGCCTACAAAACCGATATCCTGGCCATTAGAGTATTTCTTATCAACCTTCAAAAGACCGCCGTCTTTTCCGCTGATACCAACTGCTTTTACACCCAGCTCCTGTACCATGGATACTAAACTCTTATTTACTCTTCCCAAAACCATTTCCGCAATTTCCATGGTTTCTGCATCGGTTACGCGCAAACCGTTCACAAATTCAGCCTGTTTGCCTACTTTGCTTACCCAGCTGCTGATGGCTTTACCGCCACCATGTACAATGATGGGCTTAAAGCCTACCAATTTCAGTAAGGTTACGTCTTTAATAACGTTTTTCTGAAGTTCTTCGTTGCTCATGGCACTTCCGCCGTATTTTACAACGATAATCTTTCTGTTAAATTTCTGAATATAGGGAAGCGCTTCAATAAGCACTTCTGCTTTTTGTAAGTATTTTTCGATATTTTTTTCCATGATGGAGTTCCTTTCTTTTATGAACGTACTCGCAAACTCGCACTTACGTGCTCACTCGTGCTTACGAACGGTAGTCAGCGTTTATCTTAACATAATCGTAGCTTAAGTCGCAGCCCCAGGCGGTAGCAGCAGCCTCGCCCATGTGCATATCTACGAAAATGGTCACTTCCTCGTCGGAGAGAATTTTGGTTGCTTCTTCTTCACTGTAATCCTTTGCAATGCCTTCGCCGAAAATATGAATACGTCCGGACTTGCTCTGGAAATATAAATCTACATTTTCAGGGTCAAACTGAACACCGCTGTAGCCCAGCGCACAAAGGAAACGGCCGAAGTTTGCATCATGTCCGAAGATTGCTGCTTTAGAAAGGGAAGAGCAAATTACGGACTTTGCCAAAGTTTTTGCATTCTTTACGGTATCAGCGCCTACCACCTGGCATTCAAACAAAGCGGTTGCTCCTTCACCGTCACCTGCCATTTTCTTTGCCAAATACATAGTGATATAATTTAATGCTTCGCAGAATGCATCATAAGCTACGCCTTCTGCGTTAATTTCTTCATTGCCTGCCAAACCGTTTGCCAATACCAAAAGGGTATCGTTTGTGGAGGTATCTCCATCTACGGAAATCATATTGAAGGAATCTTCCACGCTGGCAGATACTGCCTTCTGTAACATTTCCTTGGAAATATTCACGTCCGTGGTGACAAATCCAAGCATGGTACACATATTAGGGTGAATCATACCGGAACCCTTACACATACCGCCCACCGTTACTGTTTTGCCATCTAATTCAAAGGAAACAGCAATCTGCTTATGTACGGTATCGGTAGTCATAATCGCCTTTGCCGCATCCAAACCTGCTTCTAAAGTTGCCTCCTTGGCTGCTACCAATTTATCAATACCTGCACAAAGTCTGTCTACCGGCATCTGCATACCGATAACACCGGTGGATGCTACCAATACAGCATCTGCGGGAATTCCCAAAAGCTTTCCTGCATGCTCAGCCTCTGCCATACAACAATCCATTCCCGGCTTACCCGTACAAGCATTTGCAATGCCGGAGTTTACTACTACTGCCTGTGCAAATGCGGAGGTTTCCACCACCTGCTTATCCCAGATTACCGGTGCTGCCTTTACTACATTTGTGGTAAAGGTACCTGCTACCTTACAGGGCGCGGTACTGTACACCAATGCCATATCCTTACGATTTTTATATTTCACTGCCGCTTCTGTGCCGGCTGCTTCAAACCCTTTTGCTGCTGTTACGCCACCTGCAATTTCTTTCATGTCCAGCTCCTCCTATTTATTAAAGGCCGTAATATTCGCCTCATTTAAAGTGAAATCATAATAGTTCAAATCTTCTCTCTTGGTCCATCCGATGGTGTTCCAAAAAGCATTTCCAATATCATTTGCCGTAAAAGCTATTAGGCTTACCTTATTGATTTTCTCAGCCTTCAATGCATTCATACAATGCACTACCATTTCCTTGCCGATACCCAACCTTCGATAATCTTCTCGCACGCACACATGGTACAAGCAACCTCTTCTGCCATCATGTCCGCAAAGAATACCTCCCACGATTTCACCCTTTTCAGAAACCGCCACCACGCTGGTGGAAGGATTTCTTTTTAGGAACATTTCCACACCTTCTTTGGAATCGTCCACACTCCGAATTCCAAAACCGTGTATGGTCATCCACAAGGCATACAACCCTTCGTAATCTTCAATTGTCATGGTTTTGATTTGATAACTTTTCACGCCATTCCTCTTTCGTTTTCTTTATAACTGTAATCCTTTATCCTCTTCACAACCCATTACAATATTTAAGCACTGGATTGCTGCACCGGAAGCACCTTTTCCCAAATTATCAAACTGGGAAGAAAGAACCACTCTATCTTCATTTCCGGTAATAAATATCTTCAGACCATCCCAACCGGAACAACCATTTCCTGCCAACATATTGCCTTCGCCCGCCTCGGCATCCAAAGGCATTACCTTTACAAATTTTTCTCCCGCATAAAACTCACTGAACATTTTGTGAATTTCTTCCGGTGTCTTTGCTTTCTGCAACATATCCGTATACACCGGCACGGACATTACCATACCGCTGTAATAATCGCAAATAATAGGGGAAAACAGAGGCTCCTTTGCCAAACCGGTAATGGCCTTCATTTCCTTTAAATGCTTGTGAGATTGTGTCAACGCATATTCTCTGGGCGCATCAAAATCCACCGGTCTCTCCTGCGCCTCATAAGCTGCAATCACCTTCTTACCCGCTCCACTATAACCGGAAAGTCCAAATGCACTTACCGGATAATCCGCCGGCATAATTCCCTGTGCAATCATGGGGTACACCAAAGATATAAAACCTGTTGCATAACACCCCGGCACAGCAATTCTCTTACCGTTTTTGATTTTATCTCTATGTCCCTCTGACAATTCCGGGAAACCATATGCCCAGTCAGGTTCTGTTCTGTGAGCAGTGGACGCATCAATAATTACTACATTTTCATTTTCTACCAAAGAAACAGATTCCTTGGACGCTGCATCCGGCAAACAAAGGAAGGTCACATCCGATTCATTAATCAAACGCTTTCTCTCATTAACATCCTTTCGAAGCTCGGAATCAATCTTTAAAAGTTCAATGTCGTCTCTTCCCTGAAAACGCTCATATATTCTAAGTCCGGTAGTTCCTTCACTACCATCAATAAAAATCTTCATTTTCTTACTCATCTCGTCCACTCTCCATTCCTAACTCCACACTTTACCCATTGTAAAGCATACATAATTACTATACTCTTTCTTCTCCAAAAACTCAACTCTTTTTCAAAGAAACTTCTTCTTTATATAAGTTGATTGCATAATCATACATCCACTTTGAATATTTTGCAAGTGTTTTTGTGATTTTATGCATGTTTTTTAGTTTTTATGCCTGTTCCATGCATAAAAACTTATATTATTACACTCATTTCGCTTATTTGTACCTTTTCAATTACGTACAACAAGGACAATTGGGAACATAATTTCCTATGAGCAAGGCCTTGAAAAACGCCGGCACTATGCGATAAAAAACATCGCTCGAGGTCTTTTCGAGCTTAGCGTCCGTTGCGTTCTTTCACGGAGCGGAAGCGTCCTGCGATAGGATGTTATGCTCCCAATTGTCCTTTGGAATATATAAAGGGTACAAATAAGCGCCCCCGGACATTTCTTAAGAAATTTGTAAGAAATATAAGTCTTTTTTTGTAAGAAATATCTGTTATAGTAATATTATAAGACTCATGTACAAGGAGACTATCATTTATGGAAAATGCAAACCTTTTGGTGGTAGACGACGACAAGGATATTGTGAATGCATTAAAAATACATTTAACCCGAGAAGGCTATCAGGTATTCTGTGCTTATAATGGGATGGAAGCTCTGCAAGTCTTGGAACGAGAAAGAATCCATTGCATTCTCTTAGATATTATGATGCCTCAAATGGATGGCTTCTCTGCCATTCTGAAAATCCGTGAACATCAAAATATTCCCATTTTAGTTATGTCCGCCAAATCTGAAGAGTCGGACAAGATTTTGGGACTTTCCATTGGGGCGGACGATTATATTACAAAGCCCTTTCAATACAAAGAGGTTCTGGCAAGAGTAAAAAGTCAGTTACGCCGCTATATGCAATTAGGCGGTATTCACAATACGGTTTCCAACGAAATACGCGTTGGACGTCTCTGCTTTGACTTTACGGCGCGTACCCTGACTGCTGACGGTGAACCCATAAAGTTAACCTCAACGGAAACAAAAATTTTGGAACTGCTGATGCGTAATCCGGGCCGTATCTTCTCTGCGGAAGAAATATACTCTAATGTCTGGAAGGAGCCCATTGCATACAATGGTGAAAAAACTGTAATGGTACATATCAGGCGCATTCGTGAAAAGATAGAAATCAACCCGGGAGAACCGGAGTATTTAAAGGTGGTGTGGGGAATTGGATACAAATTTGAAGCAAAGTAAAATAATAAGAGCATTTATTTATCGGGTAATTACTTTTTGCGCATTCTTTACCTTGATGGCAACAGTAATTCTCGGACGGGAAGCTTTTCAGAACTTAAAACAGGAGGGATATAAGACCCTTACCGGGAACATCTATTACCTGACAGAATTTCGTGAATACATCAGTGAATTATACACCCAGGCAGCCATAAACCTGTGCGGCATTGCAGACGATATGGGTTATCCTTTTTCGGGGTCTTATTCTGAAGAAGCTTCTTCAGAAGCCAAGGTTGCCTTTGAAAAAGCCGCATCCCTGGGCGAGAACGATTTAATATATTACATTACTTACACGGAAAATTATACTGCGACAAAAAGCATGTTTATTAAGAACATAACCTATCCCCTCTTTTCAGAATATGACAATCATTTATTGTTACCGGAGGATGTACTACTTTGTGCTTATTGGGATGGTCCTGCAGACATGTTAATCTTCTTTGACCAAACAGCAATACCTGAACCGGAAAAAGAGCAAATCATGATCACTTCTTTTTCCGAACAATACTATCAGGCACATTATATGCCCAATCCTAATGTAGCATCCAACATCCGCATTATGATTGCCGTAAAGGATACCGGCACCTACGAGAGCTATTATCTGAAACAGTTGGATACCAAAGCAAAAGGGTACGCCAACATTTTATGGGCCGCTCTAATCAGTTGTATTGTTTTTATTTTATTTGCCCCTCTTTGCCTGTTTACAGGTAAAGCCGCTACCGCAGCTAAGGAGGCGTATGCAAATAAAATGCTAAAACTTCCTTTTGAATTGAAGCTACTCCCTCTTATTGCTTTAGGAATTATATGTTTTAATTTGCATCTATGGCATTTTAACGGTGTCATCCACTGGCGCATTGTGGCAAGCAGATATTTGTATTTCTACCCTATATTTGCCCTATTCCTATATTTATTTTGGATTGCTTTCCGTGAGCAACAAATTACTTCCCTGCGTAATTCCTTCCTCTTTGGAATCGGGCGTTATATATGCAAATTTTTTACTAAGGTTGTCTGGAAGCGTAAGGCTCTCCTTCTGCAGTTTTGGATAGTACTTTCCTCTTTTGTTATGATAGCTGTGGGATACTATTTAATAAGACATAATTCCCACAGCCACTTAATAATTTCCAGCTTTCGTGTAGATATAGAGGCCACACGTATCCGATTTGTACAGGGCTGGGTATTGGTAGCGTTGGGGGCACTTTTATTCATGGTCAGCCTCCTCCTTTATAAATTCATCCGGGACACCGGAGCTTTAACCGACAAGCTTTCCTTACTGCAGGCAGGCCAGGAAAGCGAACCTCTTTCCCTAAGTAAACATTCTCTGTTAAAAGAAGCCGGAGAAGCGCTAAACAATATTGAAGACGGTATTGAAACCGCCATCGACGAGCGCAATCGTTCCAACCAGATGCGTGTGGATTTGATTACCAATGTATCCCATGATTTGAAGACGCCGCTAACTTCTATAATTAACTATGCGGATTTGCTTTGTGAGGAAAATCTGGAGAAACCCTGCGACGAATATGCACACGCTCTTCGCGATAAAGCTTACCGTCTGAAAAAAATGGTACAAGATGTTTTTGAAATTTCCAAAGCTACCAGCGGAAATCTTCCCGTGGATTTGGCAGAACTGGATTTGGGCAAATTGATAGAACAAACCCTTGCAGACATGGATGAGCGCATTCAGGAAAGCTCCCTTAGTCTAAAAACTTACATAACCGAAGAGCCCCTCCCCCTTTTGGCGGATGGAGAAAAGCTTTATCGTGTATTTCAAAACCTCCTTGTGAATGCCCTTCAGTATTCTTTAAGTGGTTCGCGTATTCATGTGTACGTATACAAAGAAAATGATTTTGCCTGCGCCAAAATAAAGAACACCTCCAAACAGGAACTTGACTTTGATACCCAAAAGATCGTAGAACGTTTTGTAAGAGCTGATGCTTCCCGCACCACAGAAGGCAGTGGCTTAGGACTTTCCATTGTACAAAGCTTTACCGAAGCCTGTGGAGGAACCTTTCATGTGGAAACGGATGCAGATATGTTTATTGCCATTGTGAAGTTCCCTCTTATATAAGTGTCTTCCGACTGCATAAACTTTTGTATATTATGTATTTTTATTCAAGCATATTCATGAATTTATACAATTATGTGCATATTTAAAGGTTTGGGCTGTATTTTTAAAAACAAATTATGCATATTTTACCCTTGCATTCCGTGGAGAAATGTTGTATAGTGTAACTATTCAGAGCCCCCATTCGCAAAAGCGCCTCTACGAGGCTCCTCTTTTGCTCATGTGTGCTTCTCGCCATATAGCTTTAAGAAAACAGCCCTCTGTAAGTAAACTTACCGATTCTGCTTTCTTAAAGCTGCATGGCTCTGAATAGTTACAAAATATGAAAGGCAAGGGTATTTTTTTATGAAAGAAAAAGTTATTTTAGCGTACTCCGGTGGTCTTGATACCACTGCTATCATTCCTTGGTTAAAGGAGAACTTTGATTACGAAGTAGTTTGTGTATGTATCGACTGCGGACAGGCAGAAGAATTGGATGGTTTGGACGAAAGAGCAAAGTTCTGTGGTGCAGAAAAATTATACATCCTGGATGTAATTGATGAATTCTGTGATGAATATGTATCTCCCTGCGTACAGGCAAACGCTATTTACGAAAACAAGTACTTACTGGGTACTTCCATGGCTCGTCCTTTAATCGCAAAGAAATTAGTTGAAATCGCTCGTAAGGAAGGCGCTGTAGCAATCTGTCACGGTGCTACCGGTAAGGGTAATGACCAGATTCGTTTCGAACTTGGTATCAAAGCTTTGGCACCCGATTTGAAGATTATCGCTGCTTGGAGAAATGACAAGTGGACCATGGATTCCCGTGAATCTGAAATCGAATACTGTAAGGCACATGGTATTGACCTTCCCTTCTCAGCAGACACCTCTTACAGCCGCGACCGTAACCTCTGGCATATCAGCCACGAAGGTCTGGAATTAGAAGATCCTGCAAACGAACCTAACTTCGATCATTTATTAGTTCTCGGTGTAACTCCTGAAAAGGCACCCGATGAGGGCGAATATGTAACCATGACCTTTGAAAAGGGTATTCCTACTTCCGTAAACGGCAAGGCTATGAAGTACTCTGATGTGGTTCGTACCTTGAATGAATTAGGCGGCAAGCATGGTATCGGCATCATCGACATCGTAGAGAACCGTGTAGTAGGTATGAAGTTCCGTGGTGTATATGAAACTCCCGGCGGGACCATTTTGATGGAAGCTCATCAGCAGTTAGAGGAATTAATCCTTGACCGTGACACCTACACCTTAAAGAAAGAAATGGGCAACAAGTTTGCTGATTTAGTATACGAAGGAAAATGGTTCACCCCTAAGCGTGAAGCAATCCAGGCATTTATCGAAAAGACTCAGGAATATGTAACCGGTGAAGTTAAGTTTAAACTCTACAAGGGTAACATCATCAAGGCCGGCACTACTTCTCCTTACTCTTTATACAATGAAAGCATCGCTTCCTTCACCACCGGTGATTTGTATGACCACCATGATGCAGAAGGTTTCATCAACCTCTTCGGTTTATCATGCAAGGTTCGTGCTATGAAGATGCAGGAAGTAGAGAATAAATAATGTCGGATACCATAATCATTTTGCTGATTGTCTACTTTTTGGTAATGACGATTATCGGATATGTTTCCATGGGAATGGATAAGGCCAAAGCCAAAAAGCACGCCTGGCGCATTCCGGAAGCCACCCTGTTTTCCATCGCTATTTTGGGCGGAAGTGTGGGCTCCATATTGGGAATGTACCATTTCCACCATAAAACCAAGCATTGGTACTTTGTGGTAGGAATGCCTTTGATATTCTTTATCCAGTTGGCAATTGCAGTTAATTTAACAACATAATTTTTTGTGGGTGTTGAGATAAATCAGCACCCACTTTTTTGTACTGCTTTACCCTTTACATCATCCGTAACTCTCTTTATAATATTAGATAGTAACTATCGACCCTTACACAAAGGAGAACTTCCATGCATGTAGCAGTATGTGATGATAATATCGCCGACCGCAAACAAACCGAACGATTATTGGGTAGGGAATCCGACCGCCGTGCAAAAATTACGGAGGGTCTGTTTGTGGATTCCTACGGCAATGAACAGGCTCTGCTTACCAAGCCCCTGCAATATGATATTTTTTATATTGATATGTGTCAGGATGCAGAAACCCACGGGCAACAAATAGCCCTTAAGCTAATAGCAGCCGGAGTTCATGCACCCATTTACATGTGTTGCTCCAAGGTGGACTACCGCAAACAGAGTTTTCCCGAAAATGTATTCTTTCTGGACAAGCCCCTTCGGCCAGACGATTTCATTGCTTCTTTGGATTATGCTGAAAAGGTAAAATCCGAGGCCGTAAGCCGCATTGAACTTCGTGATGAAAAAGAAACTTTTTACGTAACGGAAGATAGGATTCTATATGCTGTTGAAAAGGGCAATCGAATGATTGTTACCTTAACGGATGGTCGTACCGTCAAGCTGGTTACTAATATCAGCAATTTATTTGACCAGTGGAAAAGTTTTCACCGCTTTTTAGCTCCTAACGGAAAGACACTTGTAAATGCCCGTTATGTGGTAAAAGTAGGTCTTTTGCAGGTACAAATGACAGATGGTCGAAGCTTTTTATTACAGGGCGTAAGTCGTCGCTCATTTGGGGACATTTTGAATCAATATCGTGATGAATAATAAGGAAAGGAACCTTTATGCTGGCACTAAAAATCAATTCCATGAAATCCTTTATGAATCATCTGTTGGTAGCAGATACCTTTGATAATTTTCTTTTGGAGGAAGCACTTATTTCTACCTCCAATACCTACCAAATAGATGGACACATTAATAAAGCCTTTTTCTCCGGCGAAGAAATTGATGCCAAAGAGCTTCCGCCCTACGATTTCGCTCTCTGGAAGGACATGAAAACCCTCTGTTTTAACCTGTTTAAAGGCAAGCGCACTCCTTTATTTTTCAAGTTTGTCTTACACTTAAAACCGGAAATTGTAGGAAAGCTTCTTGCTACCGGTAACTGCTCACTGCCTCCGGAACAAATAAAGGCCCTTGTACTCACGATAAAATACGATGGCACTCAAGCAGTACTAACTACCGGAAGTTCCTATCATACTTTTGTCATGAGCCAAGAGCCCGATGTAATTTGGGACAAAGCCCTTCAACAATTTCTAAACAAGCAGGAAATCGCTTACGAATTATTGTAATAAGTTTTGGTATGTACCGTCTTCCTTTTGGGGACGGTATTTTCTTGCATTTGCCCATGCAATACAAGATGCAATAGCAAATACAGGCGTCAAAATCAAAGCCAAGGTTGCTCCGTTACCGGGTTCTTCTGTTCCCACACGCATTACCAATGCAAAGAAGCCCAAAAGAACCGCCGACAAAGAAGACAAAACTGTTGCACCTACACCAAGGGAATTCTTATCCTTTATATGAGCAACGATTGCCAAAATCATAAGCAAACCGATTAAAGCAAAAACAGCAACTATGCAGCCCATTACCACCTGGATAATGATAAAATTTGCTGCTGCTTCCGGGTCCGTGGAACCATCAATTCCTTCTGTCATAGCAGGCTTCATATCTGTAACCGCCTTAAACAAGCTAATTGCGGACCATCCGGAATAGCGTCCTTTCTCCAAGGTCTCCACCATTTTTTCGGTTCCTCGTACTGCCTTGGTCATATTTTTCACTTCTTTTTTGGAATAGCCCAGATCTTCCAGTGCTTCTTCCAAATCCTCTCCATAAACATCTTCTATGAACTCCATTTCTTCCTCAAAGTCAGCTGCCAATTCCTCTACTTCCTCCAAGGTTTCTCCATCCACCTTTAACCAGCTCATATTCAGCATGACAAATGCTAAAAGCATCAATATAATTGCAACAGCCTTTCTTGTGGTAAACTTCTGAATCGTATTTTCCATGTTTTCATCCTTTCGTTTTTGCATATTTATTTTTTCATCTTAGGTTTAAAAAACAGACTGGCAAGATATCCGAAAATCAGTGCTGCCGCACAGCCCACTGCTCCTGCCTTAAAACCACCTGTAAACAAACCCAAAAATCCCTGTTCATCCACAGCTTCCTTTACGCCTTCCATAAGCACATGACCAAATCCCAAAAGCGGAACACTGGCACCTGCTCCTGCCCACTCCACAAAAGGCTTATACCATCCAAAGAAGCTGATTACCGTACCGGTTACTACCAAGAGTACCATGACACGCCCGGGCATTAATTTTGTCTTTTCCAATAATATCTGCACCAATGCACAGATAGCGCCCCCTACTAAAAAAGCAATCACATATTCCATTCTTCAAACTCCTTTCACACTACTGCTGCCGTTTCCTGACATATTTTTAGTGTTTACAAAAGCTTGAATAATATACCACTACTTCTTCTTTCTCTGGAACCATTCCGTTGGTAATTGCACCAATATCACCGCCGCAAAAACAATGATGCAGCCTAAAATCTGGCGCAGAGTCATGGACTGATCCGTAGCTAAAAAGCCCAGCTTATAAGCCACAAAGCCTGCCACTGTAGCCACAACGGATTCCAAACTAAGAAGCAACGCAGCCACCGTAGGATTGACTCCATTCTGTCCTACAATCTGTAAGGTATATGCCACACCACAGGACATAACGCCCGCATACAAGAGCATACCTGCACCACTTGTAATCTGACTCCACGCAGGTTCTCCCCAGATAAAAGCACATACTGTACACAAAATGCCACACATCAAAAATTGTATAAAGGAAATCACCACTCCGTCGGTTTTAGGGGAATAGTAATCAATAATCATAATGTGCGCCGTAAAAAAAATAGCACATAAAAAGACCAATACATCTCCCATATTAACCGCAAAGCTCTCCGTCATACATAAAAGGTACATTCCGACTGCCGCCATTACCGCTGCAATCCATACTACAAAGGGTACTCTTTTGCGAAACAGGACACCTGCCATAGGTACAAAGATTATATACAGTGTAGTAATAAACCCGGCCTTTCCAACGGTCGTATAAACAATTCCGAATTGTTGCACCGTAGTAGCCACAGTTAATGCAATGCCGCAGAGAATCCCTGCTTTTATAGTTAATTTCCAATCTAAAGCTTTTAAGGACTTTCCTGTAAGTTTGGAACGGACAAGCAAAAATACCAATAAGGAACCCGCTCCCAATAAGGAACGGACACCGTTAAAGGTAAAGGGGTCCATATATTCCATACCCTTACTCTGGGACACAAACGCAAGTCCCCAGATACAAGCAGTCAAAAAAAGTAAAAAGGAATTTCTTTTGGTTTTTATATTCATAATATTTATCCTAAGTAAGCGATTACTTCTACCTCACACAATACATTTTTAGGCAATGTTTTCACCGCCACACAACTTCTTGCGGGCTTCTCTGTAAAGTACTTGGCATAAATCTGGTTAAATGCCGCAAAATCACCCATATCCGCCAGAAAACAGGTGGTTTTCACCACTTGGGTATAATCTGCACCTGCTGCCTCTAAAATCGCCCCCAAGTTCTTCATAACCTGCTCGGTCTGTTCTTCAATGGTATTCCCCACCACTTCGCCACTTACCGGGTCCAGTGCAATCTGACCGGATGAATACAACATCTTTTCAACAATAATTCCCTGGGAATAGGGACCAATGGCTGCGGGAGCCTTATCTGTTGCAACTTTCTTTAACATAGTTTTTCCTCTTTTCTATTTTGTATAATCTACCTCAGGCTCGTCAAACTCTACCGTCACATAAAATCCCCGGGGATTCTGTGCAATGGCTTTTACTACACCGGTTTTAGATTTCAACCGATAGCGAAAAGGAATATTTGCTGACATGGCAAGGGACGGGTCTATGGTATAATAATAATTACTGGGAAGCAATCCTTCTGTTACCGTTACCTCCTGTCCTTCCTCAAGCAATCCCTGCCTTTCCATCTTAAACTCTAAGATTCTCATACCGGTACTCCTTTCCTGTAAAATCATTTACACAAGGAATATTTTACTAAAAGACGCGGGGCTTTGCAAGGGCTTTTCTACCTCTTATAACGCTTCCAATACCAGAGCATGCGCAATTCCCGGAACCGTCCTGCCCTCATTAAAACTGGTTTTGCTAAGCAGTGCACCGGTGGGCAAAAACAGCACTTTTTTCCAGCTCTTGTCCGCTAGTTGTCTCAGTATATGAGCGGATAAAGTCACCGCACTACATCCGCAGCCACTGCCTCCGGCATGAGTATCTTGAGTCTGAGCATCATAAATCATCATTCCGCAGTCTAAATGCTGCTTCGCAATATCATACCCCTTGGTACGAAGTAAATCCAACAGCACGGTCTGTCCAACGCTCCCCAAATCGCCTGTAATAATATGGTCGTAATCTTTTGGAGTAGTTCCAAAATCCCGAAAATGTCTTTCTAGAGTAGAAGCGGCTGCCGGGGCCATACAAGGTCCCATATTCATAGAATCCTTCAATCCGAAGTCCGTGATAATGCCTGTGGTGGTACCGGTGATTCTTGCCTTACAGCTCTCACTTTTTTTATTCGTCAGGACAAATGCACCGCTTCCCGTTACTGTCCAGGTAGCGGATAAAGGGCGTTGATTACCATATTCTAAAGGGAAACGAAACTCCTTCTCCGCACTGGCAAAATGGCTGGAGGTAACACATATTACATGGTCCGCATAACCTGCCGCAACAGTTAAAGCACCCAAAGATAAACTTTCTCCACAGGTAGAACAGGCACCATACAGTCCAAAAAACGGTATTTCAAAGGATTTAATTCCAAAAGAGCTTGCTGTAGATTGCCCCAACAAATCCCCCGCAAACATAAACTGAATATCCCCCGGTGTTTTTCCGGCCTTTTTTAATGCCAGATACACTGCTTCCTTTTGCAAAGTACTCTCTGCCTCCTCCCAGGTATTGGCTTCAAACATATCGTCCGTTCCAACCCTGTCAAACAGTCCTCCTAAAGGTCCTTCCCCCTCTTTCGTTCCTACCACACTGGCACTTTCCTCAATATATACTTCCTCTCCCAGTAAGATACTGGCTCTTCCCACGCGTTTATTCATACAAAAAAACTCCTTTCCTGGCATACATTTTTTTCTAGTATGCCCGAAAGGAGTTTAATTTATTATTCCTCTGTTTCTTCTGAAACCACCAGATAGTTGGTAGATGCATAAACAATGGTATCATTATATACCAGTTTAGACCAGCCTACTACTTCATTATAACCAACACGCAACAAATACTCACCATTGTTTAACTGTGTAACAACCGTTTCCTGTTTTCTGTCCGTACTGGGTTCGCTACGCAAATTAGTAACACCAACAGCTGTAACCATATCCCTGGTTTCTGTAAAGACTACACCCTGGTCATTAGACTTTTCTGCAATCAGTTTTTCCAATGCCGCTGATTCCGGATCGGGCGTAGGCTCCGGTTCCGGTGTTGCAGTTACAACCGGGATTTCGTCCACAGGTTCCTGTTCTTCTTCCTTCTGTGTATTGTTCTGGATCACCAAATCATCACTCTTGGAATGGGTCACATTCCAAACAATCACACAGAACAATACCACCACCAAAAGAAACACAACACTGCCAATGGCAATATACATGGGGTTATTTAATTCCTTTTCATAATTTTCTCGATTAAGCCTCATATTTTGCTGCCTGTGCTCTAATCAGCTCTTCATCCTCAAAATAATTGATGCGCATTGCACTCTTAACCTCTGACAAGGTCTGGGCTGCAACTTCACGAGCTGTTTCGCTACCCTTCTTCAAAATATCATAAACTGCCGGAATATCTTTTTCCCATTCTTTTCTGCGCTGACGAATGGGTTCTAATTCTTCCTGAAGAACATTATTTAAGAATCTCTTGGTAATCACATCTCCTAAACCACCTCTGGTATAATGCTCCTTAAGTTCATCCAGATTTGCATAAGCCGGAAGATATCTTTCAAAATGCTCCTCCTTACAGAAGGCATCCAAATAGGTAAACACCATATTTCCTTCCAGATGTCCCGGATCCTCTTTACGAATGTGTAAGGGATCCGTGTACATTTTTTTCATAATGGCTGTATTTACATCATCTGCAGTATCTGCCAAATAAATACAGTTACCTAAGGATTTACTCATCTTTGCTTTACCATCTACACCCGGCAAGCGCAAACATGCATCATTGCTTGGAAGAAGCGCCTGAGGGTCAACCAATACTTCCTTGTAGGTGGTATTAAACTTATGAACGATTTCCTTGGTCTGTTCAATCATGGGAAGCTGATCCACACCTACCGGTACAGTAGTCGCTTTAAAGGCTGTAATATCTGCCGCCTGGCTGATAGGATAAGTGAAGAATCCCACAGGGATACTGGTTTCAAAATTACGCATTTGAATTTCACTCTTTACGGTAGGATTACGCTGCAAGCGTGATACGGTTACCAAGTTCATATAATAGAACGACAATTCACAAAGCTCTGGTATCTGAGACTGAATAAAAATAGTAGATTTAGCCGGATCCAAACCGCAAGCCAGATAATCCAGCGCCACCTCTATAATATTCTCACGAATCTTTTCCGGATTATCAAAATTGTCCGTAAGTGCCTGTGCGTCAGCAATCATAATAAATGTTTTCTTATATTCGCCGGAATTCTGCAACTCCACTCTTCTTTTCAAAGAGCCTACATAATGACCGATATGCAATCTTCCGGTAGGTCTGTCACCTGTTAAAATAATCTTGTCCATACTATATACCCTTTCATACTAGGCAGATAAACTCCACCTCATTAAAATATCATATCATTTTTTACAAGATATGAGAAGAGGAATTTGAAATTTCCCGAAAAATTAAAACTTTCTAAGACCCTTGGGATAATGATTTTTCATAATACCTCCGGCTGCCTTTCCCCACCCCAAACTGTATCCGTCCACGGTAATCAAATGCCAACCCTTCTCCTGATTTACGGCAAAGGTCTGTCCTCCGATAAACGCACCTGCTCTGTTATCTTCCAAGGTTAAGGAATAGCAATTCTTAACCTCCTCCGGTCTAAGCGCCAAAGCCAAGGCATGAGAAGGTTCAAAACGATTTTTCTTTAAGGTCCCCAAATGTAATCCCGGCCTAAGTACCTTCAAACGTTCTACGGAAGGCATTCCCACAGGTCCCAGGTAAATCTGGTCCCCAAATTTCAGTAATACACCCTCCAACTTAATATTGATATTTTCTTGCCAAAATTCCAAAAGTTCCTTACAATCCTTCTCTTTCAAGCCCTTCTGTAATCCATACCGAGAATAACCTTGTGCAGCTTGCTCTGTATTTCCTTCTTTTTGCAGCACCGCCAGAAAATGCCCCTCTCCGTCCACCTTATGGGGCCAGATACGCAAGGTGTTTTCTAACTGTGTCTTATCTGCCATGCTTATTTTACCGGTTTGTACTTCAGCTTCTGCCCAAACCGCTTCTCCCTTCGAGAACCCTTCCGGTACCGGAACGGATACTATTGCAAACTCCGGATGTCTCTCCAAGAATCTTGCTATACTGCCCTCATTCTCTGCGGACGCAAAGGTACAAGTCGAATATACAATCCTTCCACCCGGCCGAAGCATTCCTGCCGCACATTCTAATATTCCATCCTGTCTGTTCGCACACAATTGTACGTTTTCAAGACTCCATTCATTCTTAGCCTCTTCATTCTTACGAAACATTCCTTCGCCGGAACAGGGCGCATCCACTAAAATTTTATCAAAGTATTCCGCAAAAATATCCGCCAGCTTCTCCGGCGTTTCATTGGTAACCAAGGCGTTGCGTATTCCCATACGTTCCACATTTTCAGATAAAATCTTTGCTCTGGCAGGATGAATTTCATTACTAATAAGAATTCCCTCTCCCTTTAAAGCCACACCGATTTGGGTGCTTTTACCGCCGGGTGCGGCACACAAATCCAGTACTCTATCTCCCGGTCTCACCTCCAAAAAAGGCACCGGTGCCATAGCAGAAGGCTCCTGAATGTAATACACTCCCGCCTCATGATAAGGATGTTTTCCGGGGGTATCAGACGAAGCATAATAAAAACCATTCTCCTCCCAAGGAACCTGCTTTAAAGAAAACGGACTTTTTTTAGCCAACTCCGCTTTACTCCCCTTTAAAGTATTTACTCTAAGGGCCTGGAATTTCTCTTTTTCATAGCTTTTTTCAAATGCCGGATATTCCTCTCCCAGCATTTTCTGCATACGCTCTACAAACTCTTTTGGTAACATTTTTCTTCTCCCACCTTGTTTACCTGCACATTGCCTATATTTTAGCACGAAGCACGTTCAATTGCTACTTTAAAATTGTTATACTCCTCCCGCACTCTTAACATTTTCTGTCAGAAATAGTATAATGACTATATAATTTACTGATTATAGGAGGTACTTATGTCCAAGCTTCGCTGCGCATCCGTTTTTTCTGACCATTGTGTGTTACAACAGGGCAAACCCATTCGTATCTGGGGTAGTGCTCCTGACAATATAACAATTACGGTCCGTTTGAATAATCAAATGGTTCAAACCACCTCTCTTCATTGCAAATGGTCCGTGGAATTACCGCCCCTGGAAGCAGGTGGCCCCTACGTTTTAGAAGTCTTTGATGATAATACGCTTGCTGTTTGTTTAGAAGATATTATGATTGGTGAAGTCTGGCTTGCAGGCGGACAATCCAATATGGAATACAAATTAGAACAGGACGGCGACGGTAAAGAAGCTATGGAACAGGCTTTAAAATCCAAGGTCCGATTTTTCCAGGTGCCTCAGCAGGCCTTTAAAGGAGAAGATTTTGACCGCATAGAACAGGACAACCACTGGATGCTACCCTCTGATGAAAATCTGAAAATCTGGTCCGCAGTAGGCTATTATTTTGCAGACAAGTTGTCGCAGGCCTTAGATGTAACCATAGGAATTATCGGCTGTAACTGGGGCGGCACCTCTGCTTGCGCTTGGCAGGATAAGGAAAATCTGCTCTCGCATAAAGATACCCGTATTTACTGGGATGAATATGAAGAGATTTTACAAAAGCAAAGTCCCGAAGAATATGAAAAAGAAAGAGAAGATTACTTTGTATGGCACGCCGACTGGCAGCCCCGAATGGATGCTTTTTACGCTGAGCACCCCACTGCAACCTGGGATGAAGCCCAGGCTGTGGTAGGTATTTGCCGCTGGCCCGGTCCCATGGGACCCAAGCACGAATTCCGACCCTGCGGACTATACGAAACCATGCTACAAAGAGTGGTTCCCTACACCCTGGGCGGTGTTATTTACTATCAGGGTGAAAGCGATGACCACAGACCTTATACCTACTATCATCTCTTCAAAAATATGATACAGGTATGGCGCAGGGATTTTCAGGATAAGGAGCTTCCCTTCCTCTGTGTGCAACTCCCCATTCACCACTATCTAAGCGATACCGTTATGGATAAATGGTGCCCTATACGCCAGGCACAGATGCAGCTTCATCAGGAAGGGATTGTAACTGGTATTGCCGTAGCCTTGGACCAGGGAGAATACAATAATATTCACCCCATCCACAAAAAAGAAGTGGGTCGGCGCCTGGCTCTGCAGGCTCTTTTCCATGTGTATCAGGCATTATCGGAATCACAAGTCTATGGACCGATTTTGCAGGATTATTTGATAAAAGAAAATCAGATGTCACTTCAGTTTCAGTATGCAGAGGAAGGCTTTCATACCACTACTGATACCCTAAATGGTTTCGAACTGGCCGGGGAAGATGGCATCTTTCATCCTGCACACGCTGAGTTTCATGATAATACTATTGTACTAACCTGCCCGGAAGTACCCACCCCCCATCAGGCACGATACTTTTGGACGGACTATGCCGAGGTAACCCTCTTTGGTAAAAATGGTTTACCTCTGGCCCCTTTCCATACTCATTTACACTACGAATAAAACAAAACCCCCGGCTTCGCCTGTGGGCGCATATATAACCTAATGAGGTAACCCTGAATGACGTCAGCACTCTGCGATAAAAAACATCGCTGTGAGGTTTTTCACGAGTCTAGTGCTGCTACAGAGAACGTCGCCGGACGTTCTCTTGTTCACAAGCGAAAGCGGGTCCGAATAGGTTATATATGCGCCCACAGGCAAAAACCGGGGTCTTATTTTCAAATCTTTTATTCTACTCCTGCATTATCCAAAAGTGCTCTCAGCAAATCAGGATATGGCCAGGTTAATTTCTTACGATCAATTAAACCGAAGTTTTCTCCGCTTCCGTTAAATGCACTATTGTCCCACCAAACACAAGGAATATCTGCATTAACTGCCGTTGTCAGATATACCTTTGCCCAGGTTGCACGGTCTTGTTCATTATCTTTGTTTAGAGCTCCAAACTCACCAATAATAACCGGAATACCTTTACTTACAAAAATAATATTTATCTTGGCCATTAACTGATCAATTTCCGTAGTGTATTTCCACTCTGAAGTACCGGTCGTATTCAGTGCAAAATCATAAGGCGTATAAGCATGTACGGAAACAATGATTTTATCATCGTCCGGAATTTCAATAGCTCTCATGGGCATTTCCGAACTGGATGCCGCATAGCCACAAATCATCAAGTGGCGAAGCTCGTTGTTTCCACCGGTTGCACGTACCGTATCCACAAATACCTGCATAAAATGATTAACAACTGCTTGTCCTTCCGCGTCACCACCATTCCATTCCCACTCGGTACCTTTTTTACGTGGCTCATTCAAACCTTCAAAAATCAAACGCTCGTTATAATCAATAAAACGATTAGCAATCTGTGTCCAAAGTGCTCTTAAAATCTCAGATGCTGCTTCCTTGTTTTCTTCAGAGGGAAAATGCCAATCTTCATGGTGCATATTGATAATAACATATGCTCCTCTGTAATATGCGTAGTCCACTATCTCCTGCACACGATTAAGCCACTCTTCATCAATGATATAATCCGGTCCCTCTCCAAAATGTCCCTGCCAGGTAATTGGAATACGGATTACATTAAATCCCTGTGCCAATACTTCATCAATCATTTCCTGAGTCGTTACAGGTGCTCCCCAGGAGGTTTCACTAGAGAGGCCTTTTCCCCCGGTTGCATCCATTGTATTACCCAGATTCCAACCGATTTTCATGTTGCTGACCAATTCCATGGAAGTTATATCCTGCATAGGTCCCGGTACATAATTCATCATTTCTTCTCTTCGCTCCTGTGCCCTTACCTCATAAGGATCCTCCGTAGGTGCCGGTGTAGCCTCGGGTTCTGTAGTATCAGGTGTTTCATCTGTTCCCCCCGGTACAGGTGTTGCCTGAACATTGGTATTTTCTCCCTGCTTCTGTCCTGCGCAGCCACACAAGCCGGACAGAACCAGTACGCCGCACAACAAATACATAAATAGTTTTTTCATACCCTTTCTCCATTTCTTTAAATGTATAGCTCCATTATCCACCTTTTAAATGGGGATTGCAAGCTCAACTTTTTATTTCACCAAAAGGGCGGGAGTGTTATCTCCCGCCTTTGGCTAACTTACTTTCTATTTTTTTCTTTTCTTAAGGAATGCAAAGATTCCGCCTGCAATTGCGAGTACACCAACACCACCACCTACTGCTATAGGCAACGCATTAGATTTTTCTTCTTTCTTATCTTTTGCAGGTCCATCTGTTTTTTCTGCATCCTCTTTTGAATCATCTGCTGTCGCAGAATCTTCTGTCTTTGTGTCTTCCACTGCAGGTTCGTCCTTCTCTACAGGCTGTTCATCCTTTCCATCTTCCTTGGTCTCATCCTTGGTTTCCTCCTCTTCAGGTACCCAATCCGGATCAACCATAGTATAATCAACAAACGCCCAGTAAGCAGGTTTCACCTTGTAGTTAGTATCAAACAACAACGGACAATGTGTCATTGTTCCATCAGCACCGCCACCTACGTTAGAAGATGACTGTAACCAGGAATGATGATCCACGGTTCCCCACCAGGTAATACCGCCAATATTAATACCTTCTTTATGTAACTTCAAAAGCAACTGATAAATATCATGATATCTTTCTGCCTGTGTCAAATACTCACTCTTAAGACCTGTTTCAGAAGAAATATCTCCACTAGCCTTCAAATCAAGCTCTGAAAATACCACTTTATCAACAACAGCGGTATATGCACGAATAGCAGCTTCAATTCCCTTTGTGGAAGGATTAAACATATTGTAATGGCCCTGCATACCCATACCATCAATTCTGGTACCTTCTGCCGCCTTTACATCTGTAAGCAACTGTACAATACCCTTTACCTTACTATTGTCACATTCGTTGTAATCATTGTAATACAACTCAATATGAGCAGGTGCATACATATTTGCGTACTTAAATGCATTAATAATGTACTCATTACTCTGGTATACTGCCCACCAGCTGGAGTTTGAACCATGAGTATCTGCATCCGGTGTTTCTGAAGAAGATACCTTATTGGTACGATAGGTACCGGTTCCATCACCAACTGCTTCGTTTACAACATCCCATGCATAGAACAAATCTTTATACGGGCTGCTTTCACCTAAGAAATGCTCTAATACCGTCTTAGTGTACCACTCAAGACGTAAGTTCATTTCTTCCGGACTTACATAGTTAGGTGTACCATCCGCTTTCGTCTTAACAATATAGCCTTCACGGAAGAACCATTCCGGTGTCTGTGCATGCCATACAAGTACATGACCTTTCACCTTTATCTGATTATCCGGATTTGCAGCATTCCACTTAAGAATCTCATCCAAAACCTCTTCTGCTCTGGAATAATCCAGTGTGGGAACTACTAAACTCTGTCCATTAAAGGTAATCGTCTGCAATTTAGTATGACTACCATTACTATAACCAAACAATGCATCGGGCTTCAATTCATTACCGATTGTCACTGCATTAAAATGCTTTCCGATAAGCATTTCCACACCGATATCTTCAATTTCACTTAATGTAACTGCAGTACCGGTCATAAAGTCATCGCCAAAATCTTCTTCCAGAGATTTCCATAAATCAGGAACTTCTTCGTCAATTGAAGGGGGTTCAGGAATATATTTTTCCATCACTACACCTGTAACGTCATATCCGCCCATTACGCAATCGCCCTGTCCATAGTTTGTACCCTGTTCAAGGAGACGAATAATAACCTGACCAATACCATTTGCATTGTATACCTTGAAGGTACCCTCAAACTTGGTCCACACACCCGGCTCCAAAGTCTGCTTAAAGGTTCCTTCCAATTTAGGATTATAATCAGGGTTGCCATCTTTATCCACCGTATAAGGTGCAAATTCCACAACTCTTTGATTTGCAGGTGCGCCTGCATAATCTGAGGACAATCTTGCCCAGAAGGAGAATGTATAGGTTTCTCCTGCTTCTACTCTGTCTGTAATATCCTGTGCAAAGCACTGGTATGGTGATGTTCTTCTGGAATAAGAACCATAGGTATAAACATTACCGTAAATAGGCTTATTACTTACCTTCTGTGTAATGGTTACACCATCACCCCAGATTGATGCTTTCCACTCATCTGCCAAATCTTCAATGTCAAAGTTTCCATTGAGAACGATGTCATTATATACAGGTAAAGGAGCCGGCTCCTCTGTCAAATGGAAGGTAATGCTATCCACATTTGCGTAAGCACCATCAAACAATGTCAGACACATAATACCAAATGCATTAATATCACCTACATTATAAGGAATCACCTTATAGGTTTTCTGATATTGGTTGTAATAAGATACCCACTCATTCTGTCCCTTTTTGTATAATTTTACTGCAATAGGAGTGTTCTGGTCTTTCACGTTCACTTCAATATAAACAATCTTAGACATATCTAAGCTTCTGGGAAGCTTGAATCTTGCTTCTCCGTAATTACCGTTATATTTCAGCTGTACGCTATCATTCTCCTCTGTCGCCTCTACTCCGTAAGAAGACTCAATAACAAGTTCCTCCGCCTCATAAGTTACGGAATACTTAATTTCCTGTGAGGCAGGATTAAATACATTCGAAGTAGTTGTTCCTGAAGAAGCTGCTGCTTCCTCCATTACTACACCTGCCACAGCATAGGAACCAAGAACACAATCACCGCTTCCGTAATTGGTTCCCTGTTCTACAATTCGAATAATAAATCCTGTAGCATTAGCAGGTACCGTTACTTTTCCCGTAAATTTAGCCCATACGCCCGGTTCAAGCGACATTATGGTAGTACCCTCCGGCACCAAGCCATACTGTGCGATTCCATCTGCATCCAAATAGTAAGGAGCAAATGAGATTTCTCTTTGATTTGCAGGTGCACCCACATAATCCTCAGAAAGTTTTGCCCAGAAACTGTAGGTATAGGTTTTTCCGGGAGTTACACGTTCCGTAATATCCTGTGCGAAGCACACATAAGGACTGCTACGTCTGCTTAACACACCATAGGTATATATATCATCACCAATCGGTGTATCACTTGTTGCAGTAGTAATTGTAGTAGAAGCTCCTTCTTCGGTTCCGTCCACGGTTCCCCAAAGGGCTGCACTCCACATACTGGTATCTTCTCTTGAGAAATAGCCGTTCAAAACAATTGCTTCAAAGGCATTTTCGTCTACAACAAATTCAATACCGGTCAATTCAAAGCTTGTAGCATCAGTTGCTACCAACTGAACAAAAGCAATTTCCGGATTACATTTTGTTTCAATGCTGCTTGCTGTAGCAGAGTCGATTTCTTTACCATTCTTATCAAGCAGCACAATCTTTACATTTTCAGCACCCTCAGCCAGCATATTAATGGATACCAAATGATTCACATCAATTGCATCCGGAACAGGTAAGGTAACGCTATCACCTGCTGCTGCAAAATCGATGGATGCTACATAAGTTTCTTCCTCTACTTCAACCGTAGTGCCTTCACTTACTTCCGGTTCCGTAAAGTGTGCATAGGTATAAATACCATCCGTAGGTGCTTCTACAGGTTTCTTTCCTTCCATAACAAAGGTTACACTGAGAATCTTAATCTTTGCACCTTCTGTTGCTTCATTACCACCCAGCTGAACACCCAATGTATCCATCTTGCCGGTCAATTTCGGATTAAATTCAAGCACATGCTGATTATCAGCATTTTCAGGATTATAATACTTCTGTCCCAACTTAGTACTTCCTGAATAGAAGTAATAGTTCATAGGACCCACCTGGTCTGCAACTTTTACTGTAATGCTTACGCACTTCTCCATATTAATCAATTCAGGAATCGTAAACTTAACTTCATCACTGTTGTAAATTGCAAATGTCAGGCTGTGTGCATTGCCTTCCAAAACCTGCGTTGCACTGCCTACAGTTGATAAAAATACCAAATCATTTTCGCCGGAACCTGCATTATAGGTAAGCTCATAGGTTTCCACTTCTGCTTCTGCAACAGTGGTATCAAAGCCTGCCAATTTATAAGTCTTCGCATCGCCGGAGGTATTCATGATTACAAAGTAATTCAAAGTACCTGTCAGCGAAGTGTTAATACTCATGGTGCTGCTGTACTCAACCTTTTCCTGTCCATCAAAGTCTGTGAAGGTTTCATCAGCATAAACCTTTAATGCCAATCCGCTAACATCTTCACCCACCAATGTAAGTGAAGTAATCAAAGAAGTATCCAAATCCGCAGGGAAAGTAAATGCTATCTGTCCATAATTTGCACTAAAGTCAATCGTTGCTACACCATTTGCATCCACAGTAACTGACGCATTATATGCTGCCACATCCGTCTTTACATCTGCAAAGGTGTACTGTGCTTCCAAAGGTTCACCACCTTCTCCGCCACCTTCTCCGGTAGTACTATGTACACCTCTGAAGGTAATACTATCAAATACATAATCTGCTGCTTCAGCTGCATTATTCATGATTGCTACGCTTACGGAAGAGGCTGCTGCCACTGCTGCTGCACTTTCCGCAGAAAGCATCAATACCGGTGAATATACGGTCTGAACCACCGTACCATCTGCCATTAACTTAATCGCAAGATTGGATGCAGTTCCTCCGGATACATTCACCACAAGCCCCTGTAAGCTTGTCTTATCTACTGCTGCGGGTAAATCGTATCTTGCTTCCTGATACTGTCCGTTAAAGGAAATGGATAACTTACCTTCTGTTGACAATTCCTTGGTATATCCATAGCCTGTTCCATTATCTGTAATGTCATTAAATGTATATGCCTTATCTGTTGCACCATCTGCTGTATCCGGCGCTGTTTCTGCACCACCGGTCTGCTTCGCTGTAATAAGGATATTGTTAATCTTATATCCTGCTACTGCTGATGAATTACTCTGGATTCCTAAAGTAACTGTGGTCGCACTTGCCAAGGCAGTTGCAGTATCCGCACTGACTTCAATGGAGGTTCCGCCACCTTCCTGCACATTAGTTCCATCCACGTACAGCTTTAAGTACATATCACTTGCATTTCCTTCGGTTACATCCAAAGTGATTTTTTCCAAGGTTGCCAGCTCAATTCCTGCAGGCAAATCATACTTTGCTTCACCGTACTGGCTTGAGTAGCATGCATATAAACCACCCTTGCTGTTTTCAAAGGTACTGTAACCCCAGCCACCGCTGTTGGTCATATCTTTAAAGGTGTAATATCTGTCTACTGCACCTTCTTCTATATGTACACCTCTAAAGGTAATACTATCGAATACATAATCTGCTGCTCCAGCTGCATTATTCATAATAGCAACACTTACGGAAGTAGCTGCTGCCACTGCTGCTACACTTTCTGCAGAAAGCATCAATACCGGTGAATATACAGTCTGAACCACCGTACCATCTGCCATTAATTTAATTGCAAGGTCGGAAGCCGTTCCTCCGGATACATTCACCACAAGGCCCTGTAAGCTTGTCTTATCTACCGCTGCCGGCAAATCATATCTTGCTTCCTGATACTGTCCGTTAAAGGAAATGGATAATTTACCTTCTGTTGACACTTCCTTGGTATATCCATAACCTGTTCCATTATCTGTAATATCATTAAATGTATATGCCTTATCTGCTGCACTATCTGCAGTGTCAGGCGCGGTTTCAGTACCGTTTTCCTGTACTGCCTTAATAAGCACGTTATTAATCTTATAACCTGCCACTGTAGATGCATTGCTCTGAATTCCAAGAGTAACCTTGGTTGCACTTGCCAAAGCTGTTGCAGTATCCGCACTGACTTCAATGGAGGTTCCGCCACCTTCCTGCACATTGGTTCCATCCACGTACAGCTTTAAGTACATATCACTTGCCTTACCTTCGGTTACATCCAAGGTAATCTTTTCTAAGGTTGCAAGCTCAATTCCTGCAGGCAAATCATACTTTGCCTCGCCATACTGGCTGGAGTAGCATGCATATAAACCGCCCTTGCTGTTTTCAAAGGTACTGTAGCCCCAGCCACCGCTGTTGGTCATATCTTTAAAGGTATAATATTTTTCTGTTGCTACTGCCGGTACATCCACATTAAAAGTAATTCCGCTAAAAGAATAACTCTTCGGAACATTACTCTCCCAACCTTCTGAACTGGTATCTACTGCAAGCATAATACCAATACCTGTAATACCTGCCGCACGCTCTGCATCTGATATCTCTAAAGTATCATTCCAATACACAGTACGTGCATCACTATTCCAGCCATTAGTATCTGTATACAGCTTATATCCCAGATGATTAACATCTCCAACCTTATTCAACACAATACTTTGAAGGGTTGTATCATCAATCTCAGCGGGAAGAGCGTACTTCAACTCCGCATAATTGGAATTAAAAGTAACGTCTAACTGACCCGCACTTGAAATGGTCTTGATATAACTATTACTCTTAAACTGATTGAAATTATACTCCGTTCCTTCTGTGTCCTCAGTAGTGTAAATTGTTACGGACGAAACATTGAAGGTTCTTGATTCCTCCGGGTCCGTACAATTCATAATACCGATACCGACGATTCCTGCACTTCTGATTTCGTCGGTAATGGTTTGGGGAGAAGCACTCCAATAATTGGTTACACCGGACTCTACCCATCCCGTAGTATAGACCTTAATCGCCAAACTGTTTGTCGTGTCTACATTCAACTTAATATCAGTAATCTTTGAAGCATCCACTCCAGCCGGAAGGGCATATTTCGCTTCGCTATACTTTGTAGCAAGCGTAAGCTCCAAAGCTCCTGATGCAGATACTGTCTCCCTTACAGTTCCTGCTTCGGTTAACTGATTAAAGTTGTAGGTTTTTGCCTCCTCAGCCGCCTGTACCCTTAATGTTGATAAGTCCACAGACGTCACTACCAGCACTGCCGCCAGAAGTGTCGTGAGAATTTGCTTAATCCTTCTCTTCATAGTCGTACCTCCATGTTATAATAATCCATTATCCGATATGCCACTCTAAAAATCAAGTTTTTCTTTTCATTCGTTGCTATCTACTGCCCAAATATTGCTATTTTTAGCACCTTAGTACCGTGTTTATTTTGCAGTCTATTTGCTTTTTTCAAACATTTTGCTTTTATCAATTCTTATTAACAACATTCCCCATGCTACAAATGCTCAAAATATTACCACTATAATCAAATTAATTTCTTTGGTAAATATTAAAAATCGCACATTTCGACAAATTCCAAAAGCGTACTATATTCACTACATTCCGCCAATCCAATAAAGCACTCCCAAAACCCAACTAGTGAAAATACCATACAAGATCACCGGTCCGGCAATGGTAAATATCTTGCAACCGATACCAAAAACCTGACCTTCCGCCTGGTATTCAATTGCGGGAGCTGCAACGGAATTCGCAAAGCCGGTAATAGGAACCAATGCGCCTGCCCCTCCCCATTTTACAATACGGGGATAAATATTTAAGCCGGTTAACAACACTGCTACCAGTACCAAAATCAGAGAGCACCAACTTCCTGCAATTTCCTGCTCCATTCCCAGGGTGCCTGTCAGGTAGTTTAAAATCCACTCTCCAATGGTACAAATAATTCCTCCTACCAAAAATGCTTTCAACATCTGCAATCCCAAATTATGAGTAGGAGTGACTGACTTTACATAGTCTGCATATTCTTTTTGCTTCATTTCCATGCTTTTTTCTACCTTCTTTTCCATAAAATAATCCTTTCCACAATAATTCTGTTATCTCAAATTACGCCACCGATATACTTATCCCGAATAAATATTATAAAAATAAAAGAGCGACCCTAAAACTTTTGCTGCTGCCATGCAAAGTATTACAATGCCTAATCCATGCCTGAACGCCACTCTTCTGGTAAAAATCGGTATGCTATCCAGCATTTCTGCAATGGCCAGTGCCAGACAGCCGGTTAATACACCACTGCAAAGTCCCGCCACGGTCAGAAAAACATTTACAGATCCCACCCAGATATTTTCCGGAATCCACAGCGTTTCCAACACAAAATCTCCAATGTGCACTCTGTCAGCAAACACACTGAACAAACCTCCCACAGTGGTTCCCAAAACAATCATATTTTCATACAAAATAATATGTTTAGCAGAGTGGGTTTTTCCTATGAGTCTTGGAACTAACGAAACCGCACTGAGAACCGTAAACACACCTGCCGCTGTTAATATACCAAAACAAATTCCACACGCTCCCAGAAACAATAGCTTAAACATCCACTTCCTCTCCTTGTCTGTCCGCAGTCTCTATCAGCGCCTGATTCACTTCCCTTTCATAGCTTCTCATGGAAACTTCTATGGGGGTAGGATCGGAAGTAATCCTTCGTCTGCCCACATGATTATAGAACACGATAATTCCAAGCGCCAACCCTATGGAATAAGTGATTTCCAGCACATTTACAGGTCCGGGCGGTTTGTCCATAAACACCTCATACACTTCTTCAAAAATATCCCTGACACCTACATCTGTATTATAAGCTACCAATGTGGCTGCCGTTCCGAAAAAGCATATTAGACTGACCAGTAAGGTCTTTAACCAGCCTCTCACACCTTTCTTCGCATCTACTTTTACTTTCTCTATCAGCACATCACTTTCTCCCACGGACTGAACAAACACATCCGGACAAACACTACAAATCAAACCAATCAGTCTTAGAGAACTAACCACTACACGCTTCTGCTCGCCCTCAAAAGAATATACCTTGATTTCTTTGCACTTTTCCAAAACCTTAATGTCATTACATTCCAAGGTAGCTACATCCTTCAAAAACACATCTGCTTCCGGAGTTTCCACATCCATTTTGCACTTTAAATAAACTACTGTTTCTTTCACGCTTTTTCACCTTTTAATTTTTCTTCTATTGTGAGCATTTGCGTGAAAAATATGCATAAAAAACCACCTTTGCATGATTTTTCATCATACAAAAGTGGTTGTCTTTTCTTAATCCCACAATTTAAAGGAAATATTCAAATCCACATCACCGGAAATACCGTCCACCTTTCCTTTGTCCGAATACTGCCATACATCAAATGCATAAGGATAATAAATCTCTTTATTGTAATATGCAAACCATTTGCCGTAATCTTCAAACTGTTCCATATCCAGCATTAAGGTTCCCATCTCCATATTGTGATAAAGCATAACCTCATAGCCCGCAGCCTCTACTGTTTCCAAGAAAACCAGCGTATTGGAGGTTCTCTGCTCCAAACTGATTTGGTTCATTCTGGCTTCACTGTCAGACACCTTCTCCACATCAATAACAATAGGACACTGCACCTTGTAAGGCGCAATTTTTTCTAAAACGAATTGGGCTTCATCCATGGCTTCCTCTTCATTAATAGCCTGTGAAAAGAAGTAAACACCTACCTGAATTCCATTGGAAATTGCACCCTTAATATTGGCCTCAAACTGTGCATCCTCCACAATAGCGCCTGTACCGTAGCCACGATTACCCACACGAATAAACGCAAACTCTACACCGTCTGCTGCTACCTTAGCCCAATCAATTTCGCCCTGATGCTTGGATACATCAATACCCTTATGGGAAATCACCTGACCGTCTTTAATATATTCCAATGAGCCGTCGGACAAAAAGGCTAACTCCTCCGTTACATAAGAATGCTGCTTCATATTGGGATTGATGGGTATGAAATGATACTTACCGTTACTTGCCACCACTAATTTATCATCATACAGATCACGCAGTACGCCTACTAATCCGGTACTACTGTTAATCCCTTCCTCTAACTCCAGCAATACTTCCTGTGCGCCTTCCTGACGTGCCTGTTCCTTAACCTCTTCAATATAATCGGCCAACTCTTCCTTAGAATATAAATCCTCAGAGTTCACGGTTTCCGCATTCATATTAGCGGCCTGCTTCGCTTCTTCTTCCTGCAAGGATTTATCCCACCACAAGTATAAAAATACACTACCGGTAAGCAGGGTAAGCAACAGTACCGTACAACCCACCACAGCCAAAGTAACTGAATTTTTTCTCTTCTTCTGACGTCTTTGTTCTCTAAGCTGTGCCAGTGTATCCTGCTCCATCTCATCTAAATTCATTTCGTTTCTCTCTTCCATCCGTATACCTTTCCCTTCTAAAACAAAACCCACAATTCTACTATAAAGGAAAAAGACCAAATTGGAAAGTACTTTATAAAATCTTAACAAATCTTTTCCTGCACCTTAGCCCGCATGGCAAGCAGTATCCTTTTTTCCATTCGGCTTACCTGTACCTGACTGATTCCCATATACCCGGCAACTTCTGTCTGGGTCTTATCCTGAAAATATCTCATCCGTATTAACTGACCCTCTGTTTCGTTTAGTCCTCCCAGCAGTTGTTGTAATAGCAAATGATTTAAAAAGTCCTCCTTTTCCTTATCCTCCTGTCCTAATGTATCCATAAGCAGCACCTCGTTGCCATCCTTTTGATACATAGGGGCATAAATGGACTCCACATGGTAATCTGCCTCCGTTGCCGCCAAAATTTCTTCTGAGGTCAAGCCGGTTTCTCTTGCTATTTCCTGCAAAGTCGGCTCTCGTCCCAGGCTTCCCTGTAATCTTTGCCTGGATAACGCCACCTTAAGTCCGTGCTCCTTCAGAGTTCTGGATACCTTTACCGATCCGTCATCCCGCAGAAAGCGTTTAATCTCCCCGCTAATAAGAGGAACCGCATAGGTGGAGAATTTCACCTCATAGTTTAAATCAAAATGGTCTATGGCCTTCATAAGACCAATGGTACCTATTTGAAACAAATCCTCCTGCTCCACGCCTCTTCCCAGGAAACGCCGCACAATAGCGTGCACCAGACCCAGATTTTTCTCTATCAGTACTTCTCTCGCATATTTATCTCCCTGTTGTGATTTTGCAATGAGTACCGTAGTTTCTTCCATCCGGTCACCACCTAACAAGCCTCAATCCAGGAACCGACTCCGATTTTTTTCTGCATTTTTATAAGCGTTCCCGTTCCCGGCTCACTAATAACCTCCAAATCATCCATAAAGGCTTCCATAAAAGCAAAACCCATGCCGGAACGATTAAACTCCGGTCTGGTAGTGTACAAGGGTTCCATGGCCTTTTCTATATCTGCAATTCCTTTCCCTTTATCCTGAATTTCTATGTATAGCATGGTCCCCTCAATTTTGCAATGCATATATATTTTCCCGGGATGTATTGTCACATACGCCGGAACCTTGTCCCCATGCTTACCATACCCATACCAATTCTCATAACCATGGATAATGGCATTTGTAACCGCCTCTGATACCGCCGTTTTGATATCTCCCAATTCCTCCATGGTAGGATTCATAGAGGCAATAAATGCTGCCACTGCCAGTCTTGCAAAGCCTTCATTCACCGAAACTGCATCAAACTCCATCTTCATTTCATTGTTCATTTTTCTTCCACCCTATTCCATTATTTCTATAAGATTATGAATTCCCGCCAGGACAAGCATCCTTTTAATCTGCTTGTCTGGATGTAATACAAAAACCTTACCGCCAACACAATGTATTTTTTTGTAGCGCCCCATAATCAATCCGATACCTGACGAATCCATAAACTTTGTAGTCCCAAAATCAAACGCCACGTGATCCACCTTCCCGTTTACTATAAAATGATCTGCCTTTTCGCAAATATAAGATGTCCTATAATGGTCCACCTCCTCCGGCAGCTTTACCATGAGACAATTGTCCACCACCTGAAATTCTTCCATACTTTTCCCTCCTTTTCACAAAATAGGAAAGGACATGTAGTTTCCTACATGTCCTTGTCTTCTGTACTTTGTGTATTTATTGGTTTTCTGTAATTCTGTTAATATAGGTTTGGGCATCCCTGGCTTCAATTGTTCCGGGTGCCAACTCTGTAACCTTTTTGTATATTTCAAGAGCTTCATCATAGTGTTCCAAACGGTGATGTGCACGTCCCAAATAGAACCAAGCCGTTGCATGCTGTTCGTCATGTCGTACCACTCTGGAAAGCAAGGAAATAGTGGATTCCATATTGCCACTGTTATATGCAGCAAAGCCTTCTGTGTAACCCTTGTCCACTATTTGCGGTGTAAGCGCTGTAAACAAACCGTTATACAAATTACGGAATGCATTGGAGGTCTCCTCCATAACTACACTTTCCTTGATTCTAGCCAAGTCATCCGATACCTGATAAATATCTCCTGCTGCCAAATAAAAGGTTGCAGTATTTATTAATTCCTCGGTACTTGCCAGAATTTCATCCGTTCCCTCATAACCTTCCAACTGACCCTGAAGGTCCTTTTGACTATTCTTCAAATCCTTTAACTCATTCTCCAACTCTTTAATGCTGGTATCCTTAACTGCAAGCTGGTTTCCGATATTTGTCACCTGCTCCTGAGCTGCCAGTCGCTCATTGGTACGTACTGCGGGAACCACCAAAAAATACACTGCTGCCGCACCGATTAACAAACCAATACCAATATTTAATAATGTACCGGCGCCACTACGCTTTGCTTCTTTAATACCAATGGGCTGGATAATCACTTCATTATCACTCTGATAACGGATAGCATCCTCCTGCTTCTTCTTAGGTCGACCACCTTCTTCCGGATTCAGCATGCGCTCCACTTCCTGCATATAGGTAAGTGTCATGGTATTATTACGGTCCATATTCAAACACTTGGTCAATTCACGCTTTGCCTTTTCCCACTGCTCCATGTCCATATATAAAAGAGCCAGCAACTGATGTGCACGAATAAACTTCGGATTCATAGACAAAACTTTTCTAAGCTGAATCAATGCCAAATCCTTGCTTTCCTGCTGACAATATACAAGTGCCTGATTAAACTTCTTAGTCACCTGTCTGATATTTTCCAACTGAGAAGCACTGGACTGAACCATATTCATATAATCATCTGCTATATTTTTCTCTGGCTTCAGATTCTTGCTGATAACCCACTCGCAGAGTGCAGGAACTGCCTCACCCATTTCAAAATACACCAACCCTAACAGGTTACGTGCTTCTACATTATTTTTATTAAACTTTAAACACTGCTTTAAACTGGTAACCGCACCTGATAAATCTCTGACCTTTGCCTTGGCAAGCCCCTCATTATAATACGCATTGGATGCATAAATAATTTTCTTGTACCTGGCCACATCCACACCGCAGGACGTGCAAAAATCATGTTCCGATAAACGGCAGCCGCAATTATAACAATACATATATTCCTCCTGACACTACCGCTTACTGTTGTTCTGTTTCTGCCTTTTCTTCAACAATCATCTTCACCAAAACATCTGCCACATCAGTAATGTCCTGATTGTAAATGATTTCTGATACATCTTCTATTTCCGGACTCGGATGAAATTTCTTCAACTCTTCTTCAAAATTAATCATAGCTTAAGTACTCCTTTATTTCTCCCACCAAATACAGGGAGCCCACAATATATATACGTTCTTCTTCCTTCTTGTTTGCCAATACTGCGGTTAACGCCTCCTGCACCCGCTCAAAGCACACAATTTTAACGTCCGAAATCCTTTTCAAACTTTGTTCCATTACTTCAATGGATGCCCCTCGGTAATTCTCCAAGCGTGCAAGCGCAATCTCTTCAAATAGTCCCGAACCGGCCAGCTTTCTTAACATAGTCTCATAATCCTTATCTGAAACCACGCTGAATAATAATTTACGCCTGTGGTCACATCCATCCTGACTCACGGTTTCCAAAAACACCCTGATACCGTCCGCATTATGAGCACCATCCACATACACCTGTGGCAGCACCTCTTCCATTCTGCCTGCCCAGAAACAATTCTCTATCCCCTGCTTTTTCGACTGGATATCAATCTGTCTCTTGGTATCCAATACCTCTATGGCTCGAAGAGCCAAGGTACTGTTCTCTACTTGATATCGGGCAATGGTATGTAAATCTATCCTAATATTATAATTGTAGCTAGAAATATAAGAAAAATCAATGCTTTTATTCTTAAAATTCAAGAATGTATAGTCGTATTTCGACACCGGATAACACTGTGCCGACAATTGTTTTGCTTTTTCCACAATTACACTTGTGGTTTCCTTCGAAGTATCCCAAAAAACCACCGGTGTATGCTCCGCAATAATCCCTGCCTTTTCTCCGGCTATTGCCTCCAGGGTATCCCCCAGATATTCCGTATGCTCCAAGCTTAAGCTGGTAATTACACTAAGCTCCTTACGCGATACGGCATTAGTGGCATCCAATCTGCCGCCCAAGCCGGTTTCTAAAATACAATAATCCGGTGTAGCGTCTTTAAACACCAGCATAGCAATAAAAAACATATATTCAAAGAAGGTGGGGTGATAACCTTCCCCTGCCTCCAGTTCTTCCCAATTTAGTTGATTGTAAATGATTTGGAAAGCCTCATAAAAAGCCTTCTTACTAATCATTTCACCATCTATCATAAATCTTTCTCTCACATCCACCAGATGTGGAGAGGTAAACACTGCCACACGCTTACCGGCAGTCTCTAAAACACTGCGCATATACGCACAAACAGAACCCTTCCCATTGGTACCTGCCACATGAATGATTTTCAGGTCCCGGTCCGGATTCCCCAGTTGCTCTAAAAAGGCCTTTGTATCGGCCATGGTATTCTTTTTTGTAAAGCGAGGCACGTTGAAGATATAATCCACGGCCTCGTCGTAGGAACTGATTGTTCGTTTCTCCATGAGGGTACTCCTAATATACGAATCCGTCACTATACCTGTCACGCTCACACCGGTGAAAAAACATTCTCCTTATCCCGTATGCTTCCGGCCGGACATACAAGCATGTCCGCCGTCATCATACAGTCTTGCGTCGCCTGTCTTTTTCAACGTTGTAATTAGTGACAAGTATAGCACCGGATTCTTACTTATCGATAATCGCATGGAACATACGACAATTGCGCTTTTCGCCGTGCGATTATCTTTTTTCAGTTGCAGTAGGTGGTGGGCTTCGGGGGATACCGGGCCGATGCAGTCACATCGGGCGTGGGGTTGCAACTGTCGGAAGTTTTGTCATCTGCAGGAGGCTTAGTTGCTCTTAGGATTTAAAAAGTTGCGTTATTCCGCAAAATCCGCTTGTTTGAGCAAAGCGAGTTAAGGATTTTGCGGAATGCTTTTAGCGGCTTTGTAAATCCTTAGTGCAACAGTCTCCGAAGCCGCAAACACTTCTGACAGTTGCAAGTCCATGCTCATAGGTACACAGAGACCGGTATCCCCCGGAGCCATTTCCGCCCTTACTGCAACTGTGCCAGTCTTTCTTTTACCTGTTCCATCATCTGGGTGTATTTTGCAAGCTTAGCTTTTTCCTCTTCAATCTTAGCTGCAGGTGCCTTGGAAACGAACTTCTCGTTAGAAAGCATTCCGTTTACACGGGCAAGCTCGCCCTGAAGGCGCTTCTCTTCTTTCTGTAAACGTTCGATTTCCTGCGCAATATCAACCAATTCAGCAAAAGGAATATAAATAACCGCACCGGGAATTACTACGGATACTGCATCCTGTGCAATACCTTTCTTGTCAGCCTGAATCAGCACTTCGTTTGCATAAGCCAAAGATGCAAAGAAAAGCTTACCTTCAGTAAAGGTACCTCGAATATCTTCGCTTTCACTTACTACGATACACATTGCCTTACGGCTGGGTGCTACGTTCATTTCGCTACGGATGTTACGGATACCGCGAACCGCTTCCTTGATGATTTCAATATCCTTTTCTTCCTTTGCAAAACTTCTGTCTGCAGTAAATTCAGGCCATTTGCTGATCATAATGGACTCTTCTTCACTCTGCAATGTACAGAAAATTTCCTCAGAAATGAAAGGCATATAAGGATGTAATAATTTCAAAGCATCCAAAAGAACGGTCTTTAAGGTCCATAATGCTGCATTCTGGCTTACTGCATCATCAGAATTGTACAGACGTGGCTTAACCATTTCAATATACCAGTCACAGAATTCATCCCAGATGAAGTCGTAAACCTTCTGTACTGCAATACCCAGTTCGAAGCTTTCCATATTGTCCGTTACATCCTTTACCAAGGTATTTAACTTGGAAAGAATCCACTTATCTACAGGTGCCAGTTCCTCTGCCGCAGGAGTAGTTACATTCTTGCCTTCCATATTCATCATGATGAAACGGGAAGCGTTCCAAACCTTGTTTGCAAAGTTACGGCTGTTTTCTACTCTTTCGTAGTAGAAACGCATATCATTACCCGGTGCATTACCGGTAATTAAAGTCAGACGAAGTGCATCTGCACCATACTGTTCAATAATCTCCAGCGGGTCAATACCATTACCCAAAGACTTTGACATTTTTTGTCCCTTACTGTCACGAACCAAACCGTGGAACAATACGGTAGAGAAAGGCTTCTTGCCCATCTGTTCAAAGCCTGAGAAAATCATACGGATAACCCAGAAGAAAATAATATCATAACCGGTTACCAATACGTCCGTAGGATAGAAGTAATCCAAATCCTCGGTCTTGTCCGGCCAGCCTAAGGTCTCAAAAGGCCACAATGCAGAAGAGAACCAGGTATCCAAAGTATCCGGATCCTGTGTCAAATGTGTGCAGCCACACTTAGGACAAACAGTTACTTCTTCTTTTGCAACGGTTACTTCGCCACACTCGTCACAGTAGTACGCAGGGATTCTGTGTCCCCACCAAAGCTGACGGCTGATACACCAGTCGCGGATATTGTCGGTCCAGTTGTAGTAGGTCTTTTCCATTCTTTCCGGAATCAGCTTGATATCGCCGGTCTTAACTGCTTCTACTGCAGGCTTAATCAACTCATCCATTTTTACGAACCACTGTTCTTTTACCAATGGCTCAATAGTGGTCTTGCATCGGTCATGGGTACCTACATTATGTGCATGGTCTTCAATCTTTACAAGAAGTCCCATAGCATCCAGCTCTTCTACGATAGCCTTACGAGCTTCATAACGAGCCATGCCTTCAAACTTACCACCATTCTTGTTAATGGTAGCATCATCATTCATTACGTTGATAATAGGCAAATCATGTCTCTTACCCACCTCAAAGTCGTTAGGGTCATGAGCAGGGGTAATCTTAACAACACCGGTACCGAATTCCATATCTACATAGGTATCTGTTACGATGGGGATTACTCTATTCATGAGAGGAAGCATTACACTCTTGCCGATTAAATGCTGATATCTTTCATCATCGGGATGAATCGCTACTGCGGTATCACCCAGCATGGTCTCCGGTCTAGTTGTTGCAAAGGTCAAAAATTCTGTGGTACTGGGGGTACCGTCATCGTTCATGAGGGGGTACTTAATATGCCAGAAATGACCGGCCTGCTCCTCATAAACTACCTCTGCATCAGAGATAGAAGTATTACAAACAGGACACCAGTTGATAATACGTGCGCCCTTGTAAATATAGCCTTTTTCATGCATCTTTACGAAAACTTCCGTAACTGCTCTGTTACAGCCTTCGTCCATAGTGAAACGCTCTCTGTCCCAATCACAGGAGGACCCCAGCTTCTTTAACTGAGAAATAATACGTCCGCCGTACTCTTTCTTCCACTCCCAAGCTCTCTCCAGGAATTTCTCACGGCCAAGCTCCCATTTGTCGATACCTTCTTCTTTTAACTTCTCGATAATCTTAACCTCGGTTGCAATACTTGCATGGTCTGTACCGGGCTGCCAAAGAGCATTGTAGCCCTGCATTCTCTTGAAACGAATGAGAATATCCTGCATGGTATTGTCCAAAGCATGTCCCATGTGCAACTGACCGGTAATGTTTGGCGGGGGAATTACAATTGTAAAAGGTTTCTTAGTTCTGTCAACTTCAGCATGGAAATACTTCTTCTCCAGCCACTTTGCATACAATCTGTCTTCTATGCCCTGAGGGTCATAGGTTTTTGCTAATTCTTTGCTCATAGTTTTCTCCTTTCTTATTCAAACGTACTCATACGTGCCTAAGCAGACTCGAAACACCTTGCGGTGTTCCTCGTTCGTGTTACTCGTCAGATACCTGTATAAGCCGCCAGCCATGCAAGCATGCTATCTGCTTATACAGGTGTCTGACTCTGCTTATGCACGCAAAAAGCCCTTTGCCGATATCATCTATCAGCAAAGGGCGTCAATAACGCGGTACCACCTTTGTTCGTAGCATATGCTACCTCAGCGACTTCCATCAAAGTCCTATCCGTTAACGGGGATAAATCGGGAACTCCTACTACTTCACATGTTTTTTCAGAACTCCTGCTCAGAAGCTACCTTCCGCATCCCTTCCTTAAAGCCACCTCGCAGCACTATCCGGGGCTCTCTCTGATAAGGGGTAATCCGTACTCCTCTTCCTCATCGCAATACCTTATATATTTATGAATATAACCATGGGGTGGGGATTTGTCAAGTGTTTTTGAAAAATGGGGTTACTCCCCTTTCTATAGGTATATTATAGGCTTTCCTCCTTTCATTCGTCAAGTTTTTCTATGCAAAACATATAAAAGATAATATTTACTTCTCCTCACCCCTTCCAAATGAAATTGTATAGGTTTTCTTTCAAATAATTAATTGATTTGAATACTCGCATGATTAAATGCAGATACTTTTTGAACTGCCTATCGGCCGTCATGAGATAAGATATTATATAGAAAAAGCGTACAATAATATTGCTTCGCCCACACAATATTATTATACGCATATTATAATAGTTTTTCAATCGTTTTTATTATTTTAGAATAAAAATATAAAATACATCTACTTGCCCCCCACTCTTCTTCCCATTACCACATAAAAATTATCTTCTCTTTCCAACTGCTTTGCCACTGTCCCTATAAACTCCGCAACGTTAGTTCCTTCCTTCTCTCGAATTTCGTGCTCTAATAACTCCAACACTTTAGGAAAATATATCATCCCATTCCCACGCTTTAAGATACCTCTGGTTACATCCAAAATCAATCCATAGGACAGTTTCTGCGGAACAATTCCATCAATTAGCGCCGGATAAATCCCCTTCAAATTTTCTACCAAATCCTTGATGATATCTACATTCAATATTTCTGCATAGCGCTGACGCACAGTGGTTCGCAATACTTCTATAAGATGTTCCAAAGTCTCCTCATCTATACCCTGAAGCTCCTCTTCATACAGGATATTCTGATATGCAAGTATCATTACTTCCTTAGGCTTCAACATAGGATGATCCATTACTCTAACTAGAGGCATTAAAATACCTTCCTTCGCCAGTTCCATTCTTATTCGAACAATTTCTTCCCGAAAGTCCTTCTCCATGAACACCGGAACTACATCACTTCCAAACACCAGCTCCAAGGGTTGATATCCATCCCACAAATGCTTCCATATCTCATCCTGTTGAAGAAGATTCCCATTCTCTACAATAGCTTTCTTCTTCCCCACCAGATAGTCCGCACTTACTTCCAAAATATCACATAATGATGTCAGCATCTCCAAATCGGGACTACTTGCGCCCTTTTCCCACTTGCTGAGAGCCTGTGGTGTTACACCGAGGCGATTAGCTAATTCCTCCTGTGTGAACTCCAGACTTCGTCTGCTCTCCGCAATTCGTTTTCCTATTTCAACCAAAATATGCCCCATGCTATGTACCTCCTTCTTTTAAGGATATCATAGCAAAGGGCCTCCTTTCTGTATAGCAACTTTCTGTTGCGTCCTATTCAACTACCTTCTTCACCGGTATCCAAAGCTCACAAAACAGACCTTCTCTTCCACGCTCAAAATAAATTTCATAGTCCGTTTTTTCGTCCGCTTCATAACCCATCTGTGGCAGGAACTCCTTGTAGAACTTAGACCAGGTTTCCGTTATACAATCTCCGTCCTCACCCATACAGTCAAAAACCACGTAAGTTCCCGGTTTTACATCCCAAATGTTATAACCTGCCTTTTCCATTTCTGCAAGGTCAAACTCGGTTGTTTCCTCATCCATTAAAACTCCGATTCCATATGCAAATGTACCTTCGTCTTCCTTTGCGGGTGTACACAAGCCATATAAGTCCTTCTTTCCCTCCGGTCGCAGCTTACGAAGAGGCTCTACCAGATTCTTTGCATGACATTCTCCCCAAAAATCAGAAACATCATGATTGTCGTCATCATTAATAATTTCATTGGGGAATTTTTTAACCACTGCGATAAATTTCTGTTCCTTTGTTTGTACTATTCTGTAATCCATACTCTTACCACCTTCCACAGTTATTTTAATGGCAAGAGGATTGAAAAGCGTAAGCTTGGCCGACTCTTCCCGGGCATATCTAGGCGCAACACCATGAAATCTGGTAAAGGCCTTGGTAAAGCTCTCCGGGGTATCGTAACCATACTTTAAGGCTATGTCCGTTATTTTGGCATCTGTTTCCATGATTTCCTTTCCTGCTAAAGACAATCTCCTATTTCGAATATAGGTATTGGCAGTCATCCCGGCCAGGAAACTAAAGGCTCTGTGAAATTCATAGCTTGAAATATGTACAGACTCTGCCACATCCTCGTAATTGATTTCCTCCATCAGATGTTCTTCCATATAATCAATTGCCCGCTGTAAAGTTGCTATCCACTCCATGCTTTCTTCCTCCTGTCAATGCCTATTATAAGGGTGATATTTTATCCTTACATTTCCCAGCTTGCGCAATTTTGTCAGGAAAGTGCTCCTAGATTTCTGTGCTATTTATGATATCATGATTTTGAGTTGAATTGGCAAGTTTTTGCTTTTACATTTTATGCGTTTTCTCTTATGGTGGTCTATGGGATAATAGTTTGTGCCACATGCACAAATAGCGGTGCATTCCTTCAAAATCAGTCTTTTCGTCCGCTCCAAAAGTTCCATCTTTCAAATCTCAGCGGTGCATTTTCGCAAAATAACCAATTGCGTCCGCACCACTCAGTTCCCCACACCATTTCCAGCGGTGCATTCCACTAAAACCAGCCTTTGTGTCCGCTCACCACACTCCATCCCTCCATTTCCAGCGGTGCAAAACAGTAAAAAGTCCAAACTAGTCCGCTGTAATACCGAAATAGCACCCCAATAGCATAATGTAACATCCGGATAGAACAAAAAAGTTTGCCACAGGATACCCCGCCTACTGAAAAAGAGATTCTCCCGGCAAACTTTTTCATATAGATACTTCAGACCGCACGATCAGTTGCATTTTCTTTTATACTTCCCCACTACTCTTATCAATAGCCCGAAGCCTCAGTAAAATACTGGGAATCAAAATCATGGCATTGCAGATCAACCAGGAGCCCAAAGCCCAGGGATGATAATAATATAAATGCAAACCATCTTTGGCAAATAGGAAGACATTCAGCAAAGTAATGGCTCCAAAGGCAAGAACCAGACCAAGCACCATGCCTACACCGCTCATGATTACCAACTCACCCACTACCTTCCGGCAAATCTTGCTCTTCGGGATGCCGATACTCTCATAAATCTGAAACTCCGACTTACGTTTGTCATAAATTCCTACCAATACTGCATTGATGGTGATAAAGAACACACAGGTCACCACTATGATGATGCTTATAAATATCACACTGTTAACCATAAAGATTTCCTTACCACGCTCATAAAGCTCCTCATAGCTTGAAATCTGCAAATCTCCGTATTTTTCCTTCAACTGAGTCAAGCTCTTTCGGAAGCCTTCCTCATCGCCCTTATCACTCCAAGTCAGAAGATAAAATTCATTGTCTGCGGAATCCTCCGCCACCAAGCAGGCTGCGAACTCGTCCCCCCTCATAAGGCGTACGGTATAGGGCCGTTCCCCATAATAAAACGTAATCTCCTCCCTGTTTTCCGTAAACAGGTCCCCGTCCCTCAAGTCCAGATATTCAGCATATCTCTCGGTCAAAAACAAAGTGTTATCCTCCACCAAACCAGTATCTTCCACCCACCCGGTTCGTTCATTCACCCACAGAAAGTCTTCTACTGTGTAGCTGAATGCGTCAGTTCCATTTTCAAAGGTAAGCACTGTAGGAAATTGAAAATGATTTCCTCCCACCGGAAAGATTCGTAAGGATTCATCCTGTCTGACTTCTTCCAAAAACTCTTCTTTTTCATCTTCTTCACCGCTTGCCACCAGGTTCACATAAGCAAAATCCCGCTGCCTGTCCAGTACCTTTAGAAACTCTACTTCAATATTGGACAAATAACTTCCTCCCACATACAACAGGCCTGTCAAAGCAATCATGATAAACACCGTCATTACCCTAGACAGATTATGGCGAACAAAATATAATGCCTGAAAGGGTTTCATCCTACCGCCTCCTTTGTGGAAATCTCGCCATCCCAAATTTCAATAACACGGTCTGCTCCCTCTAAGATAGAATGGTCATGAGTAATGACTATTACCAAATGTTCCTTAGCATACTCCTTCAGAAAATGCATCACACGGAAAGCATTTTCATGGTCTAAGGATGCAGTGGGTTCATCCGCAAACAATACTTTCGGCTCGTTAATCAAAGCTCTGGCAATAGCGCAGCGTTGTCTCTGACCACCGGATAACTGTTTAGGCTTTTTCTTGCTTTCCGTAGGCTTAATACGAAGCTGTTGCAAAAGTTCTTCTGCTCTTTTCTTCGTCTCCGAAGTATTCTCCTTGGCTGCCACCATTACATTATCCATAGCACTCATATAACCTACCAGAAAATGATGCTGAAACACAAAGCCAAACTGCTCTCTGCGCAGTCTTTCCAGTTCCTTGCCACTAAGTTCCTTATAATTCTTACCGTTATAAACAATATCTCCACTAGTAGCCTTCTTTAGTGTAGAAAGGCAGTACATTAGCGAGGATTTTCCGCTACCGGAGGGTCCGATGATTCCAATTAATCCCGAGTCCGGCAAGGTAAGAGTTACATCATTTACCGCACATACCTTTTCTTCCTTGTCCATATCATATATTAAATTCAAATGACTTACTTCAAACATCTTACTCCTCCTCCATAGCATCGATGGTTTTAACCTTTCTCATGGCTACCACTACCGGTATCTGCATCACACCTGCAAGCAGTGTACCAATTCCCAGAATCTGTAACAGCACATCCGGCAACAAATATTCATAAAACATCCCCTTGCTTCGCATCACTGCTGCACCTATCAGACAAAGCACCACGGAGATCACAACTGCCAATCCCACACTAAACCCCATACAAATTCCGAACTCTCGGAATGCAAGGGAATAAACCTCTTTTTCAGAATATCCCAGAGAACGGTACAAGCACCACTCTGCATATCGGTCCTGCACATGCAGTCGATACACAAAGAATACTGTAAGTCCCAGCACAAAGGCAATGGAATAGGTCATAACGTTTAAAGGTGCTTGTACCTCCTTCGCCAACTTCTCCACCTCTTTTATTGCATTTGTCTTATCTGCATAAATCTCTATCGTACTAAAAGATTCCGTATTGGCCTCAACACCAAACTTAGCAAAATATTCCTTCAAATCCGCTATTGCACCATTACTCAGAAGGTATATATTCCGGTCTGGGTATCTTTCTTCCTCATAGTCAATCCCTGCTGCCACATAAGTATCATATTCTACAATACCTACCAGCTTTGTTTCCTGATCATACAAATAATCTCCCACTGAAAAACCCTGGTTTTTTGCCATTCTTTCGTCCATAAGAAGTTCTCCCGTTTTTTCCGGCAGTCGTCCTTCTTTTATCTTTAAATCCAAATACTCTACAAAGGTAACAAGCTCCTCTTGAGTCATCATAGGTGCATTATAATAGCTGTCACCTCCAAAGGAATTGATAGAGATACCATAGCTGTTACATATAAATACATGTTCTGCCGTCCCCTCCTCTTGTAACAGCTGGGCAAATCTATCGGTACCTTTGTTAATTTCTGCTACCAGTTCTTCATAGGTTGCTTCACGTTCCGGTTCCCACAATGACATATCCATCCCCAGATTCATGACCTCATTCAATTTTTCCAAACCGTTTATGTAGCCACGCTGTATTTGTTCCGCTCCTTGCACAGCAATTACTTCATCCATATAAGTAGTAGGATGCATAAAGAACTGCACCCCATACAGTAGAACAAAGTACAGACCAAAGCTAAGTATCAATATAGCCGCCCGCTTTTTATTATTTTTCAGATAAACCCATGCACTCAATCGTTGCATCTTTCTTACTCCTCTCTTTTCCTTTGTCCTTAGTCTAGCAAATCTTACTACCCCAAAACAGTAGCAAAAGTCATAAAAAAGTCACAAAGAAATTTCTTTCCCTGTGACTTCAGTCATACTTACGCTATGATATCTTTCAAGAATAAAACCAGTGCAGTACGGTCATGAATATCGAACTTATCATAGATGTTCATCATATAATTCTTCACCGTACCCTCTGCCAAAAACAATTCCTTTGCCAGCTCCGCATTACTATAACCCTTGGTAAGCAGTCCGCAAATCTCCAACTCTCTTGGGGTTAAATCTTTGGGAAGCTTTGCTCCAGAAAGCTCCTCTGCTTTTTTACCGGTCGCCTTCTGCTCAGCGGCATCTGTCTTGTCTTCCGCCTCGCGCTTTCCGTTCTGTCCGGCCATCATCCTAGTCAATGCTTCCAGCACCTTTCCTGCCAGTACGCTTTGTCCTGCCAACAACTGATGTATCGCCTTAATAATGGTATCTCCTGCACTGTCCTTGAGCAAATATCCATCTGCCCCGCCTGCCAGTGCCTCCGTAATGTAATGATTATCATAAAAGGAAGTCGGATCGTAGCCATGTCGTTCTGTG
>JAZSPK010000004.1:0-38387 GCA_045537405.1 Acetatifactor sp. | reverse complement strand
GATTAATGCTACCGTAGCCGGTAAGAAGGATATGGAAGAAGTGGTAAATAAAGCGAAAGATACACAGGGAATGTATGGAAAGAAAACTATATTGTTTATAGATGAAATTCATCGTTTTAATAAAGGACAGCAAGACTTTCTCTTACCTTTTGTGGAAGACGGAACCATTATTTTAATTGGTGCAACGACGGAAAACCCTTATTTTGAAGTGAACAGTGCGTTGATTTCCCGTTCGGTTATTTTTGAATTAAAACCCATTCCCAAGGAGGGAGTAAAGGAGCTGCTTCGCAAGGCGGTGTACGATACGGACAGAGGTATGGGAAGCTATAATGCAGTAATAGATGAGGACGCGCTGGATTTTCTGGCAGATATAGCAGGCGGAGATGCAAGACATGCCTTAAATGCTATTGAACTGGGCATTATGACTACTAACCGTGGTGAAGACGGTAAGATTCGTATTACCTTGGATGTGGCGCAGGAATGTATCCAGAAGCGCGCTGTGCGCTATGATAAAAATGGCGACAATCATTATGATACCATTTCGGCTTTTATTAAGAGTATGCGTGGTTCGGATCCGGATGCAGCGGTGTATTACCTAGCCAGAATGTTGTATGCAGGAGAAAGCGTTACCTTTATAGCCAGAAGAATAATGATTTGTGCATCGGAGGATGTGGGCAATGCAGATCCCCAGGCCATTGTGGTGGCGACCAATGCTTCCATGGCAGTGGAGCGAATCGGTATGCCGGAGGCACAGATTATTTTAGCTCAGGCGGCAACCTATGTGGCATGTGCGCCTAAAAGCAATGCGGCTTGTGAGGCCATATTCGGTGCTCTGTCAGAAGTGGAAAGAAGCGGTAATCTGCCGATTCCGCCTCATTTGCAGGATGCCCATTACAAAGGGGCTGCTAAACTGGGACATGGTACGGGATACAAATATGCCCATGACTATCCTAACCATTATGTGAAGCAGCAGTATTTGCCCTATGAGCTTACCGGCAAGGAATTTTACAAACCTACGGGAAATGGTTACGAGCAGAAAATACGTGAGCATTTTAAGAAAATTAAAGCGGAGGCTGTGGAGTGACAGTCGGCCTGTGACGGTAAAAATACGTGTAACGAAAAAGCAGTTGTTCCTTAGAACAGCTGCTTTATTATATACTGGTAAATATCTTGATTTTTTTCCTGCCAGTTATCACAGATAGCAGTGGCAGTTTCTTTGTCGGGAACCGAAAGTTTTAATTCAATTAAGTTGATGCCCCGTTCTTTGGCAAGCAAATGGGCTTCATAATCTCCGGAAGTGGATTTGTAATAATTGCTTTGGATGGAGATTTCGTCTAAAAGTTCAAATTCTTTAGAACGGAAAAACTCCAAAATTTCTTCCTTGATGGTATCGCTGATACGATTCTCAAAGAAAGTAAGGGTTTCACGACCTTCTTCCGTAATCGTTAACAGTGTACGATTATTGGTGTTCTGGGTATGAAGCATATTTGCGTCGGCTAATTCGCTGATAACCTGCTGTAAGGTGAGAAAATTGGTGTATTCTTTTTCCAAAATAAATTCGCTAATCTGTGCCGGTGTAATTGGAAAGCTGACGCGATTTAGCATATATAAAACGATTAATTTATAAAGTGTCAATGGGTCTTGTAGCATGAAATAATCTCCCTTGATAAGTGCCTCGTAGGCGCATTTCCCTGTGTAAAGAGTTTAGTACATCTTTTTTGTTGCGACTCCATAGCGGAGCCAGTAAAAGGTCCTTTGGACCATCACCGGTAAGGCGATGTATCACAATTTCCGGAGATAAAAGCTCCAGAGAGTGCATTAGCATTTCTAAATATTCTTCTTTTGTCAGAGCTTCAAATAATCCCTGTTCGTAATCCGTGGCTAAGTCAGTGCCTGCAAGTATGTGTAAAAGCTGAAGCTTTATTCCGAAGGGCTTTTTCTTATTAAGATACGTTATGGTCTCATAAACTGCTTCGGATGATTCACCCGGAAGACCTAAAATCACATGCGCAATCCAAGGAATTTGATAGCGATTTAAGTCCTGGACAGCTTCTTCAAAGCAAGAAAGCTCATAACCGCGGCGAATATATTTAGCAGTAGCTTCGTGAATGGTTTGCAGCCCCAACTCCACCCAGATAAATTTCTGGGGATATTGGTTCTGCAATTTGTCTAATAACTGCAGAACGTCCTCGCCCAGACAATCCGGTCGTGTGGCAATGGAGATACCTACAATATCGGTCTGCTCCAAGGCAGCTCTATATGTATTCTCTAAGTAGGGCAGGGGACCGTAGGTGTTGGTATAGGCTTGAAAGTAAGCAATAAAATGTTCGCCCACCTTTTTTCCGCCCCAAAGGGCTTTGCCCTGCTGTATTTGCTCTGCAACAGAGGCTCCTCCTACCGCGAAATCACCGCTTCCGCCCGCACTACAAAAAATGCAGCCTCTGTTTCCTAGGGTTCCGTCACGGTTGGGGCAAGTAAATCCAGCGTCCAATGCAATTTTGTAACATTTATGTTGAAAGGTGTTTTTGCAGTAAGCATCCAAAGAATAGTAGGGCTTACCATGCCAATTTGTATTTGTCATTTTACTTAATATGCGCTTTTACAGCGTTAGCCACGACTTCCGCTACTTGAGGGTCAAAGGCTTCCGGCATAATGTTTTCGTCGCACAATTTATCCGCAGGAACCAATCCGGCAATAGCATTTGCAGCAGCCAATTTCATTTCCTCAGTAATCTGTGTAGCACGACCTTCCAATGCACCTTTAAAGATGCCGGGGAATGCCACTACATTATTGACCTGATTGGGGAAGTCACTGCGTCCGGTGCCTACAACACGTGCTCCGGCAGCTTTTGCTACATCAGGCATAATTTCGGGAACAGGGTTTGCCATGGCAAAAAGGATGGAATCCTTGTTCATGGAAGAAACCATTTCCGGAGTAACAATATTAGGCGCAGAAACACCTACAAAAATATCAGCACCTTTCATGGCGTCAGCAAGTAAGCCGGTTTCATTATTGGGATTGGTTACCTCCACCATTTTCTGCTGCATCCAGTTTAATCCTTCTGTGGATTTGGAAAGGATACCGACTTTATCGCACATTACAATATTGATGAAACCGTAGGTCAGTAAAAGCTTGGTAATGGCAACACCTGCACTACCGGCACCATTTACAACTACCTTACAGTCTTCTTTTTTCTTGTTTACCACCTTTAAAGCATTGATAATGCCTGCAAGTACCACAATAGCAGTACCATGCTGGTCATCATGGAATACGGGGATATTCAGGGTAGCTTTCAGACGTTCCTCGATTTCAAAGCATCTGGGAGCGGAAATATCTTCCAAATTAATGCCGCCGAAGCCGGGAGCTAAATAGGTTACAGCCTTGATAATTTCTTCTGTATCCTGGGTGTCCAGACAAATGGGCACTGCGTTTACGCCGCCGAATTCTTTGAATAATACAGCCTTGCCTTCCATAACGGGCATGGCAGCATAAGGGCCGATATTTCCAAGACCGAGAACTGCACTTCCGTCGGAAACAACAGCAACGGTGTTGGCCTTCATAGTATATTTGTATGCGGCTTCAGGATCCTGTGCAATTACCTTACAGGGCTCTGCCACACCCGGTGTATATGCCAGGGAAAGGGCTTCTCTGGATTTTACGGGAGTTTTGGAGATGGTTTCCAGTTTGCCGTTCCATTCTTCATGTAATAATAATGCTTTTTCGTTTGTAGTCATGGGCATTCCTCTTTTCCAATCTTTTTGAGTGATCTTACGACGATACTATTTTAATGGTTGTAGTACTTTTTTTCAAGGTAATAATAAAAAATTAAAATTTATACTTTCTATTTTGACTCATCTGTTATATAATCGGTAACGAGAGAGAAAATCTTTTTGATACACATCGATAGCATATCTTTTGATATAAATACCCGATAGATTATAAATGAATATTTTGTGGTAAGGAGGAGCTATGAGAGAAAAGTATGAATCTTTGGCTTTGGCACAGTTAAGGGAATTGGCAAAAGTGCGTGGTATTGCAGGAGCGGCAACCATGAAAAAGTCTGAAGTAGTTGAAGCAATGCTTGCAGAAGATGAGAAGGATAAGGCGAAATCTGCCCCTGCTAAAGAGGCGGTACCTGCTAAGGAAGCTACAGAGCAGCCTAAGAATTATCGTGCAGATAATGCTTATGATTCCACTATGTATCCGGCAGAACTGGATAGCGGAGAAGAAGCAAACGGTATTTTAGAAGTAATGCCGGATGGTTATGGATTTATTCGTAGTGCAAACTATTTACCCGGTGACAGTGACGTATATGTGGCACCCAGTCAGATTCGTCGTTTTGGATTAAAAACCGGTGATATTCTGGTAGGAAATAAGAGAATCAAAACTCAGCAGGAAAAGTTCAGCGCATTATTATTCTTAAAGACCATTAACGGTTATACTCCGGAGGAATCTGCAAAGAGAAAGGCCTTTGAAGATATGACCCCTATTTTCCCGGACAAGCGTATTCGTATGGAGACGCCGGGCTGTAGTGTGGCTATGCGTGTTATGGATTTATTAAGCCCTGTGGGTAAGGGACAGCGTGGTATGATTGTATCACCGCCGAAGGCCGGTAAGACAACTTTGTTAAAAGAAACAGCCAAATCCATTTTACGAACCAATCCCCATATGCATATGTTGATTTTGCTGATTGATGAACGTCCTGAAGAAGTAACGGATATCAAAGAAGCAATTGAAGGCGAGAATGTAGAAGTTATCTACTCTACTTTTGATGAATTGCCGGAACATCATAAACGTGTTTCCGAAATGGTAATTGAGCGTGCGAAGCGTCTGGTAGAGCATAAAAAGGATGTAGTAATCTTATTGGATAGTATTACCCGTTTGACCAGAGCTTACAACCAGGTAGTGCCCCCCAGCGGACGTACTCTTTCCGGTGGTTTGGACCCGGCAGCCCTACATATGCCGAAGCGTTTCTTTGGTGCAGCAAGAAATATGCGTGAGGGTGGTAGCCTGACGATTCTTGCAACTGCTTTGGTAGAAACCGGAAGTAAAATGGATGATGTGGTATATGAAGAATTTAAGGGTACCGGTAACATGGAAATGGTACTGGACCGTAAGTTGTCTGAGAAACGCATTTTCCCTGCTATCGACATTAAGAAATCCAGCACCAGAAATGAGCATTTGCTTTTGACGGCAGAGGAGCTGGAAGCAGTAAATACCATGCGTAGAGCTTTGAACGGTATGAAGTCTGATGAAGCTACGGATAATATTTTAAATATGTTTGCTCGTACAAAAAATAATCAAGAATTTGTAGCATTGGTAAAAAAGAGTAAATTTATTTAAAAAAACTATTGCAAACCCAATATTTTCATGTTACAATAGCAACGCTGTTTGTGGTTCCATAAGCAGTGTGGATGAGAACAAAATTATAACGCGTAAACATATAGAGAGGTGAAAATCATGAGAGAAGGAATCCATCCTAAGTACTATCAGGCAACTGTAACCTGTAACTGTGGAAATACTTTCGTAACCGGCTCTACCAAACCTGAGATTCACGTAGAAGTTTGCTCTAAGTGTCATTCATTCTACACCGGTCAGCAGAAGGTAGCAAGAGTTGACGGACGTATTGAAAAGTTCAACAAGAAATACGGTATCAAAAACTAATAAGTTGTATGAGAAGGTTGCGGTTTATCCATCGCAACCTTTTATACTCTATTGGGATAAGTGGTTTTGTCATTTGTTAAGGTGAAGGTGATTTTTATGGCAAAGAAGAACAAAATGTGCTATTCCGGTGTAGGCGGTCAGGCTGTTCTGGAAGGCGTAATGATGAAAAATAAGGATCGATATGCCGTGGCAGTACGTAAGCCGGATGGCAAAATTGATGTGGAAATAGAGAATTATCAGGGGATTTTAAAGGAGAATGTAATTCAGAAGATTCCCTTTGTGAGAGGTGTGTTCAACTTTATTGATTCTTTGGTTTTGGGTTCCAAGAGCTTGAATTATTCAGCCAGCTTTTATGAAGAAGAGGAAGAAGAAACCAAGTTTGATAAGTTTTTAAATAAGGTTACTAAAGGTAAGGCGGAAGAGTTTCTTACTACCTTTGTAATGATTTTGTCCATTGTATTGGCAGTGGGTATTTTTATTGTGTTGCCTTATTTTATATCTTCTTTGATAGCAGATAAGGTGGGCAATGATTCTATTTTGGCTATTATTGAAGGTGTTATCCGTATTGGAATTTTTATCCTGTATGTATGGGCTATCAGTTTGATGAAGGATATTCGCAGATTGTACCGTTATCATGGTGCAGAGCACAAATGTATTAATTGTATTGAAAGCGGAAAAACTTTAACGGTAAGAAATGCTATGCGCAGCTCCAGATTGCATAAGCGTTGCGGAACCAGTTTTCTGTTTTTTGTAATGTTTGTAAGTATTATTTTATTCTTCTTTATCCGTGTGGATAATGTGTTTTTGAAGGTATTGCTTCGTGTGGCATTGATGCCGGTAGTGGCAGGTATTTCTTATGAAATCATTCGCTTGGCAGGTAGAAGCAATAATATTTTCGTGCGTATTTTATCTGCACCGGGCATGCTGATTCAGCGTATGACTACCAAGGAGCCGGATCGCAAGATGGTGGAAGTTGCTATTGCGGCTGTGGAAGCAGTATTTGACTGGAAGGAATATTTGAAGGAAAATTTTGGTTATCAGGAAGATGCAGAGAATGCAGAGGATGATGCTGAAGAAGAGTCTGAGGTAAAGTGGGACATGGGTGATGAAGACGAGTCCGAAGAGGATGAGTTTGGAGGAGAAGAAGCTTACGAGGATATTGACGAGGAAGCGTTTGACGGAGAAGAACCCTCATGAATTACAAGGACTGTTATGAAACGGGTAAGACACTACTTACGGAAGCAGGTTTGGAAGAGGCTGCTTGGGATGCCCGTTTACTTCTGGAATATGTATGTGGCACGACCCGTAACGATTTGCTGGTGCACGGCGACCGGGAAGTGACGAAAGATTTGCAGGAACAATATTTTGAGTATATAAGTCGCAGAAAAGCAAGAATTCCTTTGCAACATATTACCGGGGTGCAGGAGTTTATGGGACTGGAATTTCAGGTAAATGAACATGTGCTGATTCCGAGACAGGATACCGAAATCCTGGTGGAAGAAGTAATGAAGGATGAACATGAGCATAGTCGCATATTGGATATGTGTACCGGTTCCGGCTGTATATTGATTAGCCTGTTGCATTATAGTAACTGGTGTGAAGGCGTTGGTGTGGACATTTCTTCTAAGGCATTAGAAGTGGCGAGAGAAAATGCCGGTAGGCTCTTGGTTGAAGAAAAACGTCCGGCTTTTATAGAGAGTGATTTGTTTGAAAAGGTGGAAGGAACCTTTGATATTATTGTATCCAACCCGCCTTATATCCGGACAGCAGTCATTGATACGCTGATGCCGGAGGTGAAGGAGCATGAACCTATGAATGCATTAGATGGTTTCGAGGATGGTTTGTTCTTTTACAGAAAGATTGTGGATGTGGCACCTGCGTACTTAAACAAAGGTGGTCGTCTGTATTTTGAAATCGGTCATGACCAAGGTGCAGAGGTGAGTGCTTTGCTTACAGAAGCAGGTTTTAGTCAGGTGCGAGTGGTAAAGGACTATGCAGGACTTGACAGAGTAGTGTGTGGCTTATTAAAGTAGTGATAGCTTTGTAAATAGAGTGTTTGAGGAGATGCTGTAAGAGGCATCGGAAAGAGGAAGTTATGTTTGATAAGTTGGAGGATTTGTTAATCCGTTTTGAAGAGATTATGGGCGAGTTAAATGAACCGACTGTTACCAACAATCAGGATCGTTTCCGCAAACTGATGAAGGAGCAGAGTGATTTGACCCCCATTGTAGAGGCTTACAAGGAATATAAGAAGTGTAAGCAGGCTATAGAGGATTCTTTGATGATGCTTGAGGAAGAATCCGATGAAGAAATGCGCGAAATGCTGAAGGAAGAATTAAACGACAGCAAGAAGCGTGTAGAGGAGTTGGAGCAGGAGCTGAAGATTTTGTTACTGCCCAAGGATCCTAATGATGAGAAGAATGTTATCGTGGAAATCCGTGCAGGTGCGGGCGGAGACGAGGCGGCACTTTTTGCGGCAGAAGTATATCGTATGTATGTGCACTATGCAGAAGGACATCGTTGGAAAGTGGAGACCATGAACGTGGATGATATCGGTATCGGCGGTATGAAGGAAGTGCAGTTCATGATTACCGGGCAGGGGGCGTACTCCAAGATGAAGTACGAAAGTGGTGTACATCGTGTACAGCGTGTGCCTGAAACCGAAAGCGGCGGACGTATTCACACCTCTACCATTTCCGTAGCAGTAATGCCCGAAGTTGATGAGGATATTGATATTGTTATCGATGAAAAAGACATCCGTATTGATGTAATGCGTGCGTCCGGTAACGGTGGACAGTGTGTCAACACCACCGACTCTGCAGTACGTTTGACCCACTACCCTACGGGTATTGTGGTTTACAGCCAGACTGAAAAGTCACAGCTGCAGAATAAGGCGAAAGCATTTGCATTGTTGAAGGCGAAGCTGTACGATATCGAGCAGCAGCAGCGTCATGATGCAGAAGCTGAGCTTCGTCGTAGCCAGATTGGTACCGGCGACCGTTCCGAGAAGATTCGTACCTACAACTTCCCCCAGGGACGTGTAACCGACCACAGAATCAATTTGACCTTATACAAACTGGATAAAATTATGAATGGTGATATCCAGGATATTATCGATGCATGTATCGCAGCCGACCAAGCAGCGAAGCTGGCGAGAATGAATGAGAATTAAGAAGAACAGCCCCGCGAGGAAGTATAAAACACTTTCGAGAGGGGCTTTTGTATTTGGCGGAATTCCATTGAATAAATGACCGCAATATATTATAATAACCCCAGAATGTATTGCAAAGAAGGGAAGGAATTTTAAATGAAAAAAGCAGAGGCTATTTTGAAGGCAAAAGAATTATTAAAACAGATGACCACGGAAGAAAAAGTGGCGCAGATGATTCAGGTTTCTTATGTAAATGTGAGCAAGGAAGAGGCTCTTCGTTGGGCTTCCATTGGTGCAGGCTCCTTTTTACATGTGTTGGGTGAGGATGCGAGAGAAATCCAGAGAGCGGCTATGAAGAGTCGCTTGGGAATTCCGGTAATATTCGGTATTGACGCTATTCACGGACATGGTTTGAATATGAATGCCACTATTTTTCCTTCACAGCTGGCTGTGGCTTGTAGCTGGGATAGAGAAATTGTGGAGAAAATGGGTGAGGTAACCGCTAGAGAAGTGGCAACCGATGGCTTGCATTGGACTTTCTCGCCGGTGCTTTGTCTGGGACGTGATACCCGTTGGGGTAGAATTAATGAAACCTTTGGTGAGGACCCGTATCTTTCCGGAGAACTGGGGGCAGCCATTATCAAGGGCTATCAGGGAGAAGATTTAAGCGATGGCGAACGTATTCTTGCGTGCGCGAAGCATTATTTAGGATACGGAGAAGCAGTGGGCGCGAGAGATGCCTGTGACTCCGAAGTGACAGAACGTAAAATAAGAGAGGTATTTTTACCTCCTTTCAAAAAGGCAGTGGAGGCCGGATGTGCTACCATTATGACGGCCTATGGTTCTACGGACAGTACCCCTTTGACTGCCAGCCGTAAAATCATGCATGATATTTTACGTGATGAGTTAGGCTTTGCAGGCTTCGTAGTTACCGACTGGGATAATACCATGAGCCTTATTCGCAATCAGAAGGTGGCTAAGGATATGGAAGAAGCTTCCATCATGTCCGTAAATGCCGGAAATGATATGATTATGGTGACCTTGGATTTCTATGAGGCTATGCTTTCTGCGCTGAAAAAGGGTACCGTGGATATTTCTGCGGTGGATGAGGCAGTGCTTCATATTCTGACCATTAAGTATGAGATGGAGCTTTTTGAAAAGCCGGAGAAAACCGGAAAGGCAGACTGTTTCTCTTGTGAAGAGCATTTGGCAGCTTCTTTGGATGCGGCAAGAAAGAGTGTGACCTTACTGCGAAATAAGGACATGTTGCCTCTTAATAAGCAGTGCAAGAAGATTGCACTTATCGGACCTAATGCGGATGATGTACGTGCCCAGTATGGAGATTGGACCTATTTTACCCATCCTCAGCCCAAGCCGGACTGTGTGCCTACACGTCCTTATGTGACAGTGAAGGAAGGCGTAGAGGCATTGTGCAAAGAAAATAATATGGAATTTGTTTATGTGAAGGGTTGTTCTGTTCTTCCTTCAAAAGAGGATGATTTGGATGTGGCAATAAAAGCAGCTTCTGACGCAGATGCAATCATTTACGTAGTGGGTGATATGATAGACCAGTTTGGTGAATTTAAGGATCGTGCGAACCTTGATTTGTCCGGACGTCAAACAGAATTGTTCTATGGATTGAAAGCGACAGGCAAGCCGGTATGTACCGTTTTGGTGGCTTCTAAGCCTCTTTGCCTGGGTGCTGTGGCAGAACAGGCAGATGCAGTAATTTGTGGCTTTAACGGTGGTATGTTTGGCGGACAGGCTATTGCAGAAGCCGTGTTTGGTAAGTTGAATCCCGGCGGAAGACTGCCTATATCCTTCCCGAGACATTCCGGTCAGCTTCCGGTGTACTACAACCAGCTTCCCGGCTGGCATGGCGGAAAGTACTGCGACCTTCCGGCAGAGCCCCTCTTTGTTTTTGGCGAAGGTATGGGCTATACCACCTTTGCATTCGAGAATTTAACTTTTGATAAGGATACTTATAAAGTGCAGGTAGAGGTGACTAATACCGGCGACAGAGAAGGTGTAGAAACCGTACAGATTTATGTGCACGACGTGGTTTCTTCCGTAATGACTGTAGGCAAAAAACTGGTTGCTTTTGATAAGGTGACTTTATCACCCGGTGAGAAGAAGACAGTAAGCATTACTTTGCAGGAAGAAGATTTTGCTTTGATCAATGCAAATTGTGAAACGGTTGTGGAACCGGGCGAGTTTGTAGTAATGGCAGGAAAGAGCTCCAAGGATGAGGATTTACTCAAAATTTCGGTTATAATATAAGCGGATGTCTTATATGATAGGAGAATAAGTCCGAAATATAAATTTGCGAGGAGTATGCTATGAAGCGAAAAGTCGTAGTGTTAGGCGGAGGAACCGGGTCATCAACCCTCCTTCGAGGTTTAAAAGAGTTTCCCTTGGATTTGACAGCCATTGTATCGGTTTGTGATGATGGCAGAAGTACAGGGGTATTACGTGAGGAATTCAGTATTCCGGCGGTTGGTGATATACGAAGAGTTTTGGTGGCTTTGTCGGAGACAGAGCCCTTGGTAATGGAGCTTTTTAATTATCGTTTTCATACCACCAGCGGATTGGATGGACATACGGTAGGCAACCTTTTGTTAACTGCGTCCTCCGGTATTACCGGTAACTTGTCCGATGGTATCGAAGCCCTAAGTAAGGTGTTCAATTTAAAGGGAAAAGTAGTTCCTTTGACGGAAGATAATGTAGTCCTTATGGGAGAGATGGCCGACGGCAGCATTATTGAAGGAGAACATAATATTACGGAGAATCATCAGCCGGTGAAACGTGTTTTCTACAAGGATAAGCCCGTGCCCACCAAAGAGGCTATAAGAGCCTTGGAAGAGGCAGATTTGATTGTACTTAGTATGGGAAGCCTCTTTACCAGTATTATCCCCAATCTGATTTGTGAGGAAATTGTGGAGGCTATTGATCGGAGCAAAGGCAAAATTATGTATGCCTGCAATATGGTGACACAGCCCGGAGAAACGGAGGATTTTAAGGTTTCAGACCATATTAAACTGATAAATCAATACCTTGGTAAGCGAAAACTGGATGTGGTGGTCGCTAATGATGGCGAGATTGATGAGGAAATGGCAAGGCGCTATGAGTCCTTGGAGCAAAAGGATCCGGTAGTGTTAGATAGGGAAGAGACAGAAAAATTGGTGGAAAAAGTGATCAGCGATGATTACGTTACCATAAAGAATAACCTGCTTCGACATGATGTGCTGAAGTTAGGTATGCATATATTCGGATATTTGTTGGAAGAAAAGCGAGATTTTTAAAGCGAAAGAGGAGAAAAATTATGGCAGGCAATAGACCCAGGTCAAGAGAAAAGAATGTCACAGGCGGCAGTAAGGGTGTGAAAAGGCGCGGTAGCGGTTTGGGCACCGGTCCCGTAGGAAGTGGAAATGGTCCCATGGGGACAGGAGGAGCAGGAGGCTCCTTTGGATACGATAATGATGATACAGGCAATGTAACTCGTGCTTCCGGTGGTGGCAAAAGCCCTATGCTACTTATTATTGTACTGGTTGTGGCGCTTCTGGGAGGTGGAGGCGGTTTAACAGCCCTTTTGCCCATGCTTTTGGGTGGCGGTTCTTCTGATAGCGGAGATATCGGGTCTGCGCTTGTAGGCGAATTGCTGGGCGGAGGCGGCAGTAGTAGCAGCTCCAATACAGGAACCAATATCGGTGGAAATAATAGTATGGGTAACCTTTTGGGTGGGCTTGGTGCCATGATTAATACGGGAACTACCAGTACCGGTTGGGAGCTTGGCAGCAATACCGGCAGATTGAATACAGCCGTAGATTCCGAGGCTCGTGCGAAGAGAACCCAAATTTTAGGTAAAGGTAAGGATGAAGTGACCATTATGGTTTACATGTGCGGTACAGACTTAGAGTCCCGTTCCGGTATGGGTACTTCTGACTTGCAGGAAATGTTAGCGGCTGATTTGGGCGATAAGGTGAATTTGATTGTATTTACCGGTGGATGTACCAAGTGGCAGAACAATGTAGTAAGTAGCAGTGTGAACCAGATTTACCAGATTACCGATGGTAAGATGAAGGTCTTAAAGAAGGATGCCGGCAAGGCTTCCATGACTGACCCCGACACTTTAGTTGATTTTATTAAATATTGTAATACCAATTTCCCTGCTAATCGTAATCAGTTGATTTTCTGGGATCATGGCGGAGGTTCTATCAGTGGATATGGTTATGATGAGAAGAACAAAGCCAGCGGTTCCATGGATTTGGCAGAGATTAATCAGGCGTTAAAGAAAGCCGGCGTAACCTTTGATTTTATCGGTTTTGATGCTTGTCTCATGGCGACTTTGGAGACGGCACTGATGCTTTCTCCTTATGCGGATTATTTAATTGCTTCCGAGGAAACCGAGCCCGGTGTGGGTTGGTACTATACTGACTGGTTGACAGAGCTTGGCAAGAATACCTCTATGTCAACCTTGGATATTGGTAAAAATATTGTAGATGATTTTGTGGAAACCTGTGCGGCAAAATGCAGAGGACAGAAGACTACCTTGTCCGTAGTGGACTTGGCAGAGTTGGAAATGACTGTACCTGAGGAATTAAAGGCCTTTTCCAAATCCGCCAGCGAATTGATTCAGGACAATGAATACAAGACGGTTTCCGATGCACGTTTCAATACCAGAGAATTTGCAGCCTCTACTGCCATTGACCAGGTGGATTTAGTACATTTGGCAAAGAATATGGGTACCGAAGAAGGTGAAGAATTAGCAGAAGCATTGCTTAGTGCAGTGAAGTATAACCGTACTTCCTCTAATATGACCAATGCTTACGGCTTGTCCATTTACTTCCCTTACAAGAAGGCATCTTCCGTGGATGCAGTGGTGGATACCTATGAAGCAATCGGTATGGACGAAGAATATGCTCGTTGTATTCAGGAGTTTGCAAGCTTAGAAGTAGGCGGTCAGGCATCAGCCGGCGGTACTTCTTCTGCATTACCTTCACTGCTTGGTGCGTTGCTTAGCGGTAGCGGTAGCAGTACAAGTTCTTCCGGCGGTTTGGTGAGCAATTACGGTGGAACAGACGCTATTACAGACTTACTTGGTGGTTTCTTGGTTGGCCAGGTAGGAAATATGGCAGGCTTTGACAGAAATAATACAGCATTCTTCAGTGAAAGCGGTATGGATACGGAGACTATGGCAGAGTATCTGGCAGAGAATTATTTTGATGCCAATGCGCTTGTATGGAGTACCAATACCAAGGGCCAGAGGGTGCTGCAGTTAAGCGAAGAACAGTGGAGTCTGGTACATAGTTTGGAACTGAATATGTTCTATGATGATGGTTTGGGCTTTATTGATTTAGGTCTGGACAATGTATTTGAGTTTGATGAAAGTGGCCGCTTAATCGGTGAAACAGACCGTACCTGGCTTGCAATTAACGGACAGCCGGTAGCGTATTACTACATTGATACCGTGGATGACGGAACGAATTATACCATTACCGGAAGTGTGCCCGTGCTTTTGAACGGAGAGCGTGCAGAACTGATTTTGGTATTCGATAATGAAAATCCTTACGGTTATATTGCCGGTGCCCGCACGGATTATGTGGAGGGCGAAACCGAAACCGTAGCGAAAGGTATGTCAGAACTTCAGATAGGCGATACTTTGGACTTTGTATGTGATTATTATTCTTACGAGGGTGAGTATTTAGATAGTTATTATCTTGGCGAGCAGATGATTGTGACGGAAGATATGACCATCAGCAACGTGGATGTAGGCGACGGCAATGTATTGGTGACCTATCGTTTCACCGATATTTACAACCAACAGTATTGGACACCTGCGTTTTCGCAATAATTAAAGAGAAAAATGAAAGCTCCCTCGCGGGAGAAATATAATAAAGGGATGGAGAAAATCATGATAAAAGTAGATACACCCATTAAAATAGGGAGTCATACTTTAAAAAACCGTATTACCTTTGCACCTACCGTAAAGTTTGATTTTACGGATGATTCGGGTCTGGTGACGGATAAATTAGTAGAGCATTATGTGGAAAGAGCGAAGGGTGGATGCGGACTTATCTGTGTGGAGGCTACAGCAGTTACTCCCGGCGGAAGATTTGGTAGGAATCATATGGGCCTTTGGTGTGATGAACAGACTGAAGGTCACAAGAGAATTACGGAAGGTTGTCACGAGTATGGTTGCGTAGTGATTATTCAGTTAAATCATACAGGTTATACCGCCAATCCGGAGCTTGGTCCGGCCATCGGACCTTCTTCCATAATACGCCAGGGATTTCACGGAGATTACACCACGGTGGAGATGACAGTGGAAGAAATCCATGAAATGCAAAAAGCCTTTGTGGAAGCGGCAGTACGTGCCAAAGAAGCGGGTTACGATGGTGTGCAGCTTCATGGCTGTCATGGTTATTTGATTAACCAGTTTATGTCTCCGAATACAAATTTCAGAACCGACGAGTATGGCGGTAGTGCAGAAAACAGAGCACGCTTTGGTGCAGAGATTATGAAGCAAGTACGAGAAGCTTGCGGTCCGGACTTTTTGATTTCCATTCGCACCTCGGGATATGACAAGGACTTGGAGGATGCCATTGCCGTAGCGGAAGAGTATGTAAAGGCAGGCTGTGAGTATTTGCAGGTGTCTACGGGATTGTCCTCTTTGGATGGGTTGAAAGCATTTAAGGATGAAGCGGTTCAAGATGTGCGAAGCCTGGGGGCTTTCTTCAAAGAGCATTTTAACGGGCGCGTGCCGGTTTCCTGCGTGGGTGGATTAAAGGAACCGGCAGAGATTATATATCTGATTGAAAAGGAATATGTGGATACAGTGGATGTGGCAAGAGCTATTTTGGCAGATCCGGAGTTCGCAAATGCAGTAATTGGGAACAAAGAGTTTTTCAAATGCTTTGGATGCCAGGCTTGCCAGTATGGCCCGGGTACTCAGCATAAATGCCCGGCAGAAATTGTGAGATTACGAAAGTAAAGAATAAGCAAAAAGGGTGTAAGGTCTTAGTTAGACTTTATACCTTTTTCTATTTGAAGATATTAAAGAAAAGGATTATAATAAAAACAGTATCCGGAAAGGAGAAAGTCGGATGGAACTGTTGATTTTTTTAATCATAGTTATTGTGTTTTGTCTTATTTTAGATGTCAGTTTGAATTTTGTTGTATTGGGGCTGATTGCCTTTATGGGGATAATATCCGGCTTGTTTGCCTTGGCTTTTTTGGGGTGTATGGTATGTTTGTTGGGATGCCGGAGAAAGCCGGCCACCTTTTTACGGACAGACAATGTTAAAGGAAGTAAATTTCAAGTGGCTTATTATTTGGTCGAGGGGCGGGAATATCCCTGTGTTTTTCCCAAAGAAGTAGTATTAGAAAATAAATTGTATCAGACAGACAAAGTTTACCATGTGATGGTACATGAAAAATTGGGAAAAGTATTCGACCGTTTTGCAGTGACCACATGTGTGCTGGGTTTGGTGGCCGGCATTGCATTAAGTGTGGGAATTTTGTTTTATTTTTTGAGTTGAGTGGTAACGTATATGAAATTGACAGAAGGAAAGAAAAGCCCGGATTTACGAAAAAATGATTTTGCAAAAGGTCCCGTTTGGAAATGTATTATTATCCAGGCGGTTCCATTGACTATTGCTCAATTAGTGCACCTTTTGTATAATGTAGTGGATAGGATTTATCTGGGACATTTAGAAGATGGTAACAGCATGGCTTTAACCGGCGTAGGGTTAACCTTCCCGGTAGTTACACTGATTATGGCGGAGCCCATATCCAATGTTTTGGGTGGCATTGCCTGTTATTTGACCATGCATTATAAAGTATATAAAAAGTTGACTTAAAGATATTAAGGAGGATAAAACTATGAAATTGGCAACAGCGCTTTCAGAGAGAGCAGATTTACAGAGAAGAATTGCAGAGTTAGGTATTCGATTGAATAACAACGCAAAGGTTCAAGAAGGGGAAAAGCCTGCAGAAGAACCGAAGGCTTTGTTGGAGGAATTAAATAGGGACTTTGTGCGTTTGGAGGAATTGATTGCCCGAATCAACCATACCAATAATGTGACTGAGTATGAAGGCAAGACGCTTACAGACTATATTGCAAAAAGAGATTGTTTGAAGCAAAAAATCAGTATTATGCGTAGCTTCTTAGACCGTTCCAGTGAGAAGGTTGCCAGATACTCCAAGACAGAGATTAAGATTATGAGTACCATAGAAGTGGCAGATATACAGAAGGAAGTGGATATGCTTTCCAAGGAACTTCGTGAAGCCGATGAAAAGATCCAGGAACTGAACTGGACCACGGAATTGATTTAATTTAAGTTGGTAGTTTGATAAGGCGGACAAGATCTCCCGCAATTGAGAATGAATTGCACTCAGATGGTATATGCCGGGCTGCATAAGGGTTCAAATCCCTATTTTTACAAGGTACGCCCAGTACTGTTACATGCGTAGAAAAACAGAGTATTTTTACTACCTATTGTCGATTATGAAACGAGGGTGGCGTTGGGGAATAAAATAATGAAAAATAATGAGAGGTGGCCTTGGGGTCACCTCTCATCTCCGTATATGGCTCTTTCTATAGCCATCATTTCGTTCTGCCTGTTAAATTCTTCTATATTTTCCGGAGTGAACCAGGTTTTATTGTGAATATCCATTTCTTCCTTGGCAAGTTCTCTGGAGATGGACCAGTACTGCTTTGGAGCCCCGGAAATACCTTCAGCCTGTAAGGCATCATGAATGTAGGAATAACGTTCCAAGAAACTGTCATTATCCCGGGAGGTTTTCTTTGTCCAACCGGTTTCAGCCATGGCAGGAAGGCGGGGGAGCATTAAGTGGAAAGCACGTTCCAAAGTGGTAACTCGTTCGGTCCATAAGGGACATTCTACACCGATAATGGTGTCTTCCGGTAAAAAGTCCGGGCAAACCGGCGTATTTAAAATCTTTGGCACGTCCCAGATAGCGTATGGATAATCTAAATAATGACATTCTGTGGTAGACTGGATAATTTTGCCTCCTCTAGAGGCAAATTCCGTAATCAAATCAATATCCCCCATCCACATTTGTACCACACATTCTTTGGGTAATTTTTCACCGCGTAAGGAATCATTCCACACAATAGCAGTTTTTCCTTTGGAACTTAAGTATTCCTGAACTTTTACCACAAACCATTGTTGTAGGGCGTTTTCATCTTTTAGTCCTAATTCTTTGATTTTCTGTTGACAGTCGGAGCATTCTCTCCAGATACGCTTGCAGGCTTCGTCCCCGCCGATATGCATCATTTCATAGGGGAACAGGTCACAGAGTTCATCCAAAATTCCCGTAATAAAGGTAAAAGAATTCTCCTTACCGGCACAGATAAGTTTGTCAAAAATACCGCCTTTGGTTTCCACGGGTATGGTTTCCGGGAAACATCCCACCTCCGGATATGCAGCCAGCATGGCACTTTCGTGGCCGGGAATTTCAATCTCCGGAATAATATCAATCATACGTTGCTTTGCATAGGTAACAATTTCTCGAATGTCCTCCTGTGTAAAGAAACCATCATTACCTGTATGGGCGTCTACTAAACCAAATTGGGAAGGCCCACGAAAAGCACCTATTTCGGTAAGTCTGGGATAGGCTTTGATTTCTACACGAAAGCCCTGGTCGTCAATCAAATGCCAATGAAGCTTGTTAATTTTAAAAAGCGCAAGCACATCAATAATTTTTTCTACATCCTCTTTGGGAAGAAAATGTCTGCTGGAATCCAGCATGAAGCCACGGTATGTAAAGCGAGGGGAGTCTTTAATTTCCAGGCAAGGCAGTCCCTCAGGATATTGCATTTGTAACTGCTTCAGGGTTTGTTTGCCGTAAAAGATACCTGCCTTATCGCCACGGATTTGGATATTTTGCTTTGTAATGGTGAGAGTATATTCTTCCGGCAAAAGCTCCTGCTCTTCGTATTCAATAACTGGTGCATATGGTGATGCCAGTCCACCGGTTAAGTTTATGGATGCGGGGTAGGGTACGATAGATAAAATTTCCATAGGAACCTCCTGGTTTAGAATATAACCGGCAGATATGCGAGGCAACCGGTTGCTTATTTTATACATAACATACTCTATGACAGATAGCAATATGTGCTAAGAAATTCACAAGAAATGCAAAGAAAACATAATTTTAAGTAAGTATAATGAAGTAAAAGTGGATTCGTTTTTTGTGTAAAAGGAGAAAAATGTTATGAAGAAATGGAAATTAGGATTACTTAGTATGCTTTTGGTATTTGCTATGGCAGCTTGTTCAGGTCAAAAGGATGATATGCAACAACCTACACCCACGCAGGAAGCTGAGCCGACTGCTGCACCGGAACCCACCCCGGAACCTGCTGCAACCCCGGCACCTACGGAGGAAGCTATTGTAGTAACAGAGACTCTTCAGAGTCTTTTTGCGCAGTATGGTATGAAGGCAGGGACCTGCCTCTCCGATAGTATGATTACGAAGAAAGCTTGTACCAATATTATCAATGAGCAGTTTAACAGTATTACCTTTGAGAATCATTTGAAGCCGGATTATATTTTAGACCAGAAAGAAAGTATTGCGGCAGATGATTTAGTGGTAAAATTTGGCTCCAAGACAGTAGAACTTATGGAGTGGTGCAAGAACAATGATAAAGTAATGCGCGGTCATACCCTTATTTGGCACAGTCAGACTCCTAATTGGATTTTTTATGAGAACTTTGATACCAAGGGAGAATTGGTAAGCAGGGAAGTAATGCTTGCCCGTATGGAAAGCTACATTAAGCAGACGTTTGAGAAACTGGATGAGTTGGGATATTTGGAGTTATTCTATGCTTATGATGTAGTAAATGAGGCATGGTTGGATGATGGTACCAAGCGTGACAGTTTGTGGTTGCAGACCATTGGTGAGGATTATTTGTGGTACGCGTTCTATTATGCGGATAAATATGCACCGGAATATATTGATTTGTATTACAATGACTTTAATGAGCAGTTTAAAACCGATGCACTGTATGATTTTGTACAGACCCTGGTGGATAAGGAAGGAAACTATTTAATTGATGGTATTGGTTTCCAGGCCCATTTGTATACGGAAGATAGTCTGGAAGATTATTTTGCTACCATGGATAAATTGGCAACTCTTGGCTTGAAGATTAGTCTCACTGAGTTGGATGTATGTTTAGGAACTTATCCGGTGATTAAACCTGCGACAGAAGAGAATTTGAAGATACAGGGACAGTTCTACTACAATTTGATTAATGGTATTTTATCAAGAGTAGAAGCAGGTACCGTAAAGATGGATTCCCTGACTTTCTGGGGATTTTCCGACCAGCTTTCTTGGAGAAAAGAACGTAATCCTATGCTTTATAATATAACCTACAAGCCTAAATATGCACTTTATGGCGCATTACAGATGAAGGAATATGCAGGCTTTGATGAATAAGGAAAATATAGGCTGTTGAATTTTGGATATATATATTATATACTATAAGAGTAGTAGTTTTTGGTCTATACATGACTGGGGTATAATGAGGGAGTTGCAGAAATGAGCGAAGGACAGTTCCGGGATTTGATAATTGGTGCTGCTTTTCAGGCGCTGATTGGAAGTACCAAAGATATGATATTTGTGAAAGATGCCAATGGGAAATATGTTGCGGTATCTTTGCCGTTTGCCAAAATGGCAGGTAAGGAATCGGTTGAGGAGATTATTGGAAGAACCGATACGGAGATTTTTGAGCCTTCTTTGGCAAAACGATATATTGCCGATGATAATAAATTATTATCCAAAGGTCAGGATTTGATTGATTATAATGAGCCTATTTTGGGCGAAAATGGCAAGGCCAGATATGCAACTACTTCAAAATATATTTTACGGGATTCCCAGGGCACACCCATCGGTTTGGTAGGTATTACCAAGGATATTACGCAATTTTATATTACGCGCCAGAGATATCATCAGGAGTTAAAGTATTTGTTCGAGCTTCCGGAGGATACTTATGCGGTATCTTATATTGATGTGGATGCATGGCGTGTGATTACCCAGAGACGTCAGGAAATTGGGGAAGGTACCATACAGGCATGCTTGACGGTTGAGGAGCTTGCGGAAGCAGCGGTGGAAGCGATTGTGGATAAGGAACATGAAGCGGTAGCGTTTTATCAGAATTTTACTCGAGAGACTTTGCTGAAGGAGTTTAACAGTGGAAAGATTAGTTTTTCTTTTGAATATGAGCGGCGTATGACCGACGGTTCTGTTCGTTGGGTAAAAAATAGTGTGAAATTTATGACGGACGTGGATAGCGGCCATTTGTGTGCAATGCTTTTTGCAAAGGATATTGATGCCCAGAAAAAAGAAGAAGCAGAACTTGTATTTGCGGCAAAAATGGATAAAATGACCATGGTTCTAAACCGTGAAACCAGTATGGAATATATTCGTCAGACCTTGGAAGAGGAGGGAGATAAGAATCATGTCTTGTTTATGACGGATATAGATAACTTTAAGAACCTAAATGATACCCTGGGTCATCAAAAGGGTGATGAATTCCTTATGGTTTTGGCAAAAGCCATTAAAAACTGTTTCAGGGAAACGGATGTGGTAGGAAGAATCGGTGGCGATGAATTCTTTGCATTTATGAAAAATACCGGTGGAGTTGCCACTATCGAGAAGAAGGCTAAGGAGATGTTATCCGTTATGCGTAAGGTGTGCAGCAATTATCCGGGTATGGATATGTCCGGCAGTATCGGTATTAGTATGTATCCGGAGCACGGAGATACGTTGGATGAATTGTATGCTAAGGCTGATGTGGCATTGTATCAGGCAAAGCGTACCGGTAAGGATAAATATGTATTTTATAAAGAGTAAGCTTATAGGGAGCAGTACTGTTTGCGAAAGCAGTGCTGCTTTTTTGGTAATATTTCAGATGTGCGGAGGGAAAAAGGATGCTTTTTGTTTGGAAGGAAAAGTCCAGGAAAATAACAGAGGTAATACGTAGAGGAGAGGCGCTGTATCTAAAATCAGAGCTGGCACTTCACCGGATTATGCCTTATACAGATACTATTATTAGATTAAGTTATACTTATGACGAAGCTTTTTCAGAAGCTATAAAGCCCGGTGTAATTGCAAAACCTTTGGCAAAGTGGGACTTCTATGAAACAGAGAAAGAAATTGTTTTGCATACTGCCGAAGTACAGGTGCGGGTAAATCGAGAGACTGCCGGTTATTCATATTACTCTGCAGACGGCAGGTTACTGCTAAAGGAAGCAGAAAGTGAAAGCCGGGAGTTGGAGCGTTTTACCAAAACAATTCTCTCGGAGGAGATGCAGGAGGTAGAGAAAATTCAGACTGCTGACGGAGAGAAGAGTGTGGTAAAAGAAGCCAAGCTTAAGGAAATCGGAAGCGCCTATCACACGAAGCTTCGTTTGGTGTTTGATGATCAGGAGGCGCTTTACGGTTTGGGACAGCATGAAGAGGGATATGGTAACCTTCGCGGAAAAACAGTTTACGGTCATCAGGCCAATCGTAAAATTGCGCTTCCTTTACTCGTATCTACTAAAGGATACGGTCTTTTGACAGATACTTACAGTCCCTATATTTTTAATGATGCCGGCATGGAAACTTATATTTATACGGAAGCTGATTCGGAAATGGATTTTTATTTTCTGGCAGCGGAGAGTATGGAAGGCGTTATTGGTGCTTACAGGCATTTGACCGGTAAGGCATCGCTTTTACCCAAATGGGCGTTTGGATATTTGCAGTCCAAGGAACGTTTTGAGACCCAGGAAGAAATTGAGCATGTGGCAAAATGGTATCGCGACAAAAATATTGGAATTGATGGTATTATTCTGGACTGGTTTTCCTGGGAGGATGGCAAATGGGGCCAGAAGAGTTTTGATAAATCCAGATTTCCTAATCCTACGGAAATGGTGAAGAAGTTGCATGAGCAGGATTATCATTTTATGATATCCATTTGGCCGAGTATGGATGAAAGCTGTGAAAATTATAAAGAACATAGTGAACGTGGCTATATTTTGCCCGGAACCAATATTTATGACGCTTTTCGAAAAGAGGCAAGAGAGCTTTATTGGAAGCATGCAAAAGAAGGATTATTTTCCCATGGTATTGATGCCTGGTGGTGCGATAATTGTGAACCCTTTACACCGGAGTGGAATCTATTGCACAGACCGGAACCTGCCAGGGCATATGAAATGTACCAAAGGGAATCTGCCCAACGTTTTGATGCAACCTTAACAAATGCTTATGGACTGGTACATGCTTTAGGTATATGGGAGGAACAGAAAAAGGACTGTCCGGATAAACGTGTGACTATATTGACACGTTCCGGCTATACAGGGGCACAACGCTTGGGTACTATTTTATGGAGTGGAGATATTGCAGCGTCCTGGGATACTTTCCGCAGACAAATAGCTGCGGGGCTCGGTTTCTGTGCTTCGGGACATCCTTACTGGACGGTGGATATTGGAGCCTTCTTTGTAAAAAGAGGGGAAATCTGGTACTGGAAAGGGGATTATGACAAGACTACGGAAGATCTGGGTTATCGGGAATTGTTTGTTCGCTGGCATCAGTGGGGAAGCTTTTTACCTGTATTCCGTGGACATGGTACAGATTGTAACAGAGAATTCTGGAATTTTGGCAAGGAAGGGGAAATCTTTTATGATGCATTGGTAGCGGCTAATCGAATGCGTTATGAACTGATGCCCTATATTTATTCTATGGTAGGCAAAGTGTGGTTAAAAGATGCTTCTCTTATGCGCTTTTTAGCTTTTGATTATCCGGAAGATAAGGAGGCATGCGGAATTGTGAATCAATATATGTTTGGAGATTCCCTTATGGTCTGTCCGGTAACAAGACCGATGTATTATGAAGCAAATTCCGAGAAAATAGAATGTAGAGATACCACTGTACAGATGTATTTGCCGAAGGGAAAATGGTACGATTACTACACGGAGGAATGTTTTGAAGGGGGAGGCTCTATTACTGTGGAAGCACCTTTAAACAAAATACCGCTGTTTGTGAAAGCCGGAGCCATATTGCCCAAAACAGAGTTTGCGCCTTCAACTGCAGCCTTAAGGGATGGGCTGGAAATCTGCGTATATAAAGGCGCTGACGGAGAGTTTTTATATTATGATGATGACGGTGACGGATATGCCTATGAGGAGGGCTTTTATGAGACTTGTCAGCTGAAATATGTGGAGGAAGAGGGACAACTTCTGCCCTGTGCGCTGACGGAGAGAAATAATGTTACAGTAAGATATATTGGATAATAGGTAATGCCCCGGCCGGTTGGTCGGGGCATTATAGGGATTTTTGAGAAATACTATATTTCGAGAGGGGAAGATGAACTAAATGTTTATCTCTTGTACTTGTATGCCAGTGACTCCGGTTTCCATCCGGGAAGCTCGTTGGTAAAAGAATGTATGTCTCCGATTTTAAAGAATAGCTCAGAAGCAAATAGCGTATCTTCTTCTGCGTAATGCAAAACAGTACGAATAGCATCCTTTAATTTGACAATTTTCTGTAATAATATGTAGTCTTCATTCTCCTGGATATATTTTGCACACCCCAAATTTTGTGAATCTATTGTGTTAAGCGTTAACGGGTTACGTGGCTCGGTTGAATAGAAAATCTGGTCCGATTTATTTTCAATATCCTTTATTTTTGCAGCAAAAGAGTCTATGAATTCGCCATCATCATTCTTACTGATTTTCTTTTCCAATCTTCGAATCTGCTTATCAAGTTCATTTTGAATGCATTCTCGTAGCACATCGATATTTTCTTTATCCTCATCCCATGCTATATTATCACCCTTATCTTTAATAAATTCAGTCAATTCTTTGCAATTAAGATCATCCTTTTCACTTTCACCGGCAGTTTTAATTGCATATTTCAACTGCTCACCAGAATATTGTTTAAGGTCTATTCCCTTTATTTTTTCCAACTCTTTCTTATATTGGTTTAAGGATTTATCAAAATTATCTTTATACAGTTCCAAAGTTTTTTCTGTAAGAAGTACATTTCTGGCCGGCAATCGTGTGAGTAGTTCGTCCATGGTGTAATGAATTGCGGAAATCAAATTGCTATAATTTGAATCATAATACTGCGGAATAACAAAACAACTATGTATTTTTTCGTGTCTGCTTGTCATTCTGTCGATACGTCCGTATCTTTGTTCAAGCCGAACCGGATCCGAAGATATATGCCAGTGAATTACATGGTCGTATCCCGGAAGATTTACTCCGGCTTCTCCAATCTGATAGCCTACTATGAGCACTGTTGGCAGATCAGAAGTCTCTTCTTTATATTTTTTTAGTTCTTCTTTTTGGTCTGAGAAGATCGTTTTGATGCAACACGGTGTTGTAATGTTCTCTTTAAGTGCTTCCGCTATGGAGAAGGCTTCTTTTTTGAACCTGACAAATATGACAAACTTGCTATTACAATTTTCTTTGAGTTTTTCTTCGATATTTCTTGCAAGTATCATTTCGCGAGTTTCGCGAATTTTACGAGTTTCATCAGTTTCATCAGTTTTATCAGTTTTTGCTCCCCATAATTCCGGAATAACTCTGTGGGCTCTTTCTTTTTTTGCATGAATATCTAAATATCTCACAGTATCCTTAAAATATCTTGTTATGGGATACGTGGGATCAAATTTTGCACATATCAGTTCTTGTTCTTCGATATCGTCATTGGAGGATATATTTAGTTCGTCTATTTCCTCGTAAGTATCAGTTTTGTTTAGTATGGCATTGGCCAGTTCTTTATAGAAATTAAAATTGCCTCCACCACGAAGAGGAGTTGCAGTTAGAAACACCACTTTCTCAGCTCTCAAGTCATTCTTTATTTTATTGTATCTTTCGGTATCTGTATTACTAAATTCATGTGCTTCATCGATGATTACAAGTCCCCACGTTTTATCCTTGCTTAATATACGTAAGTCCGAATTCTTAAGATTATTGAAAACCGTTGGCTTTAGTTGCTCATCAATTTTTTTCCAATCCTCTTCAAACTGTTGGTTAACCTTAACGGTATTAGTGGTAATTACCAAAATGTCTTTATTTGTCCGCGCTGAATTTTGCGTAAGAAAAGTTTTGGCCATTATTCCGGCGCTTATGGTTTTACCGCAACCGACTTCATCAAATATAAAAACTGCATCGTTATGGATAATTCTGATAGCATTGGCCAGTTGGAGTGGATATAAGGTTAAACCCGTTGAAAGCGGAATATCCTCAATCCATTTAAAAAGATTGTTCCAAATCAATTTTTTATTTCTGGTATCATTAGGCATGGTTTCGTCTCCTTCTTTCGTGTTTAAAAATATTACGAGGAATCACGCTTCCTTAAATAATTAATCAAATGCAAAACCCAAATAAGAGGGTGTTATTTTATTTGTAGGGTTAAAGGGCAGGTACATGGCAAAGGGTTTTTCGGAACCGGGACACCGGAAAGTGCCGTCATTACATCCGAGGTGGTGAACCAAGCCGGGAGCAACCTCTGCATTTCCCAGAAGTTCTGCGCCATACAAATGACTATCTGTAATTTTGGCAGCAAGAAGGAATTCCTCGCCGGCATAAAATTTACATTCGGTTTGCAAAAAGGCTAGGTTTTCACCTTCCTGAATAACACTGCCCACAGGAAGATATTTTCTTCGCAGGAAAGCGTACTCTCCGGAAGAAATTAAGCGTAGGGAAAGGTTTTGGTCTTCTGCGGAACAGGTAAATTCTTGAAGATAGCAGGTGGTTGTATAACCTAATTGCTTGTAAAAATCAAAAAGGCTGCTTTCGCCGGGGACTAACAAAGCGCCCAGGTAGCCTAAGCTCTTTAAATATTTATGGGTGTCCTGCATCAGTTGTTTGCATAAGCCTTGACCCCTATGTGAAACAGCAGTGGCAATGGCATAGAGATACGCCACCGGTTGCCCGTCGTATTCGCAATTAAACCAGTAAAGAGTTGCTATCGGTATGTTATTTTCAAACACACAACGACAACGCTCCGGCGCAAATGCAGTGGTAAAGAAGGCATCCAGAAAGGCATCCGTATCTCCAAAGGCTTCTTTCCAAAGCTTTCGTAATAAAGGAATGTGCTGTATATCCGGCGGATTAATATTCATATTCGTCCTCCAGAAGACAGGCCCAGTATTTTTCTACCATGTGATGAGGGTAATAGCGCTCCTTGGCGGTGCGCAATCCCTGAATTCCCATATCTTCTTCGCGATTCAGGAATTTGATTTCCGGGTATTTTTCGCGGATGTATTTGGCGAATTCGCAGTTAATGGCGGCATAGGCACCATTTACATCGGCCTGTGCTTTTTCAAAATGCACATCAAAAGTATCATGAGACATCTTACTACCCAAAGTAAGTGCAAGAATTTTACCCTCGTGTAAAAGAAGTAAGCCTTCCATATCCAATTCTTTAAGGTGGCGTAAAGCTTTGTTTAGGGCCACCTTTTCCATGTGGAAATCACTGTCGGGGTTTTCCCGCAACTTTGTTTCGTACCAGTTTTCTACCATTTGCATAACCATGAGAAGATTATCTTCCGTGATGGAGGTTGTAGTATAGCCTGCATAATTTTCTTTAAAGCGATTGTAATGGTTTCGTTTCTTGTGATATTTGCTGCCGGGAAGGTCTGCTAAATTATTGATATCATAAACATAGTCAAAACCATCCCTGTCACAGTGAAAACGGAACTTGCCGGGGTATAAGCTTTCTAAAGTTTCCTTTTCGGCTTTGTATATGCTTGTTATTCGGCAGGGAATGCCACGCTCTTTGGAATCGGCAATGACCGCATCCAAAACTGATTTTTTGTCGCCTTCTCCGATGGGATAAGGATATACACTGCGACGGTTGAATTGGGAGAAGCGTACCAGATGGTCATGTAAAATAGTGGCCTGCTGGCGTCCCCAGAGATATATATTGGCAAAAGTGTATTCACATCCGCGCTCTACGCCATCCATTAAAAATTTTTGATAAATTTCTTTGTCTTCTATAGTGACCGGTTTAAAATCAATCATGTTTCTTTTTCCTTTGTTATATGTTAATCATGTTTGGAATCATTATAATATTGTAACCAGATGATGTCAAATTATTAGAAATGTGGTATACTGTACGGTAGTGAAAAATACAGGGGTGTTAAAATGTTTCAATGGATACTTTTTTTTGTGATTATTACCATTCTTATAACAAATATTTGTGACTGGCTTATTGTGGGTTTTCCTAAACCGACTTTACGGAAAGAACCTGTAGCAGAACGGTTTTTGTTACAGGTAAAGAATCGTATGGATTTCCAGAGAAGCACGGAATGTTCCGGTTTTTCATCGGCACATGTTCTCAGAAGTTTCGGGATGGAGGCGGATGGGAAGCAGTTGTATGCCGGGATGCCCGGGAAAATGCGGAATGGGGCAGTGCTCCCGCGTAATTTGAGAAAAGGATTACGACGCTTGGGTTTTAAGGTGACTTTTCGAAGTGGTAATCCGCAGACTCTTAAGGCAGAGCTATGTAAAGGCAACCGGGTAATTGCACTGGTAAAGACCCAGCTGGGAAAGCACTGGTTACACTATGTACCGATTGTTGGGTATGATGAGAAGGAAATCTTTATTGCGGATTCTATGTGGAGTCTGACTAATTGCAGGGAAGAATATTTTAATCGCAGACTTTCCTGGGAAGAATTTTTAAAATATTGGAATATCAGGGAAGTGTACATGCCTTTTTACAGATATACCTATTTGGTAATTGAAAAACCATTAGAGATGGAGAAGAAATGAAAAAGAAAACTTGGTTGATTAGTATTATAAGTGTTTTGCTATGTCTTGGATTAGGCCTTGCAGGATACTATTACATAAATAGAAGCGGCATAACAGAATTGGACCGGACACGTTTAACTACGGAGGAGTATCAGGCGGTTTTTGCTTCCATGTATGATATCAGTACTTTTGCTGAGGCGGATTTTGAGACCTACAGAGGATTAAAGACGGTTTGTTTACAGGGAAAGCTACGGGGATTTGCAGATTTCGCAAGGTTAAAGGAGCTTGTGTTCACAGAAGCTAAGACGCCACTGGTAGTATATCTGGGACTTGACCCTGCCTTGCTTTGGAAAAAAGCGGCATATAAGGAAGAAAAATGGCTTACCGGCTTACAGGAAAATCTTTATCCCTTGTTGGAGGAAAACAGTGGTGTGAAGTTTGAGATTACCTTGGCTTTTCCTAAATTAGATTATTGGATGACCCTGTCGGAAGCAGAGTTAGAAGAACGCATAATCGTTTATCAAAAAACAGTGGAGCTTTTAAGTGGTTATGATAATGTGGTACTGTTTTTCTATGGAGCACAGGATTGGCTGATTTGTAACGAAGGTAATTATATTAATGATTTTTGCTTGAATGAAGAAATGGCACATTTCTTTTTGCTTTCCACGGTTTGTGATAAGAAGTTTGTGATAAATCCGGAAAGCATACAGGGAGAATTGGCTTATCTGAAAAACTTTGTTTTGCAGGAACAAAAGCAACCTACGGATTATCCTGATTTCAGTAATTGGGAGATTGTTTTCTTTGGCGACAGTATTATTGCCTTAGAAGATTCCAGCAGTGCTGTTCCGGAAGTGGTGGCAGGCTTTTCAAAGGCTACGGTATTTGATTGCGCGAAAGGTGGTATTGCAGCTTCCTATACGGGAGAAGATGAGTATTATTTTCCTGCGATTACGGAAAGTTTTATTACGGGGCAAACAACAAACTATGAGGCGGGAGAAAATCTGGTAAATGGCATTAATGCTTTTCATAATACTTCCTCCGCAGATAAAAACTTGTGCTTTGTTATTAATTTCGGATTGAATGATTATTTTCAGGGATATGAGCCCGATAATAAGGAAAATCCGTGGGATATGAGTACCTATGGCGGTTCGTTACGTACCGGAATTGAGAATTTGAAGGATGTTTATCCGAATGCCATGATTATTGTGGCTACCCCCAATCCGATTTCTTTTTATGATTTTGGAATGAGTCCTACCGGAGAAGGAGGATATGTTCTGGAGGAGTATGTTACAGTAGCCAGACAGGTGGCAGAAGAGATGGGCGTTCTTTGTATGGATAATTATGCAAAGCTGGGCATTACCCCGGAAAATAGCGCAGAGTATTTGTTGACCGATGGCGTTCATTTAAATGGTAGAGGCCGGTGGTGTTATGCCAAAGCTTTGATTTCTTATATGGGAGAGAATATATTTGTGGCATTACAGGAATAAATTATGCGAGAATTGGCTTGGAGAATAAAAATGTTTAGTAAAGTAAAAGCAAATTATAATCACACTATTTATGCCTGCCACATAGGATATATTACACAGGCTATTGTAAATAATTTTGTGCCCCTGTTATTTCTTACCTTTGCTACAGACTATAACTTAAGTCTGGATAAAATTACATTAATTACTACCTTTAATTTCCTGGTACAATTATTGGTGGATTTATTGGCGGTAAAGGTTGTGGACAGAATCGGATATCGTCCTTGTCTGGTATTTGGGCATTTTTGTGCAGTATTAGGTCTGACGGGACTGGCGGTACTTCCGGAAATTATGGGTAATGCTTACGTGGGGGTTATGGTCTGCGTGGTTTTATATGCCATTGGCGGAGGAATCATGGAGGTTTTGATCAGCCCGGTAGTAGAGGCCTGTCCTACTACTAAAAAAGAGGCGGCAATGAGTTTGTTGCATTCTTTTTATTGTTGGGGGCATGTAGGGGTAGTGGTATTGTCAACCCTGTTTTTTCATTGCTTTGGCATTTCCAATTGGAAACTCATGGCTTTTATATGGGCATTAGTTCCCTTGTTTAATATTTTTTATTTCTTGTTAGTACCGATTTATCCTATTGTGACAGAGAATGAGAAGCTTTCGTTGAAGGGCTTACTTGGACAAAAGACCTTCTGGCTGTTGGTGGTACTGATGGTTTGTGCAGGGGCGTCTGAACAGGCCATGAGTCAGTGGGCGTCCGCCTTTGCGGAGTCTGCTTTGAAAGTTTCCAAAACCGTGGGAGATTTGGCAGGACCTTGTGCTTTTGCTGTGTTAATGGGAACCGCAAGGGCTCTTTATGGTAAATATAGTGACAAATTACCTTTAGTAAAGGTGATGAGGGCCAGTGCAGTTTTGTGTATTGGTTGCTATTTATTGGCGGCATTAGTGGGTAATCCTTTGTTTAGTTTGTTAGGTTGTGCGTTATGTGGCTTTAGCGTAGGCATTTTCTGGCCGGGTACTTTTAGCGTGGCGGCGGTGAAATTGCCTGGTGGTGGAACGGCTATGTATGCCCTTATGGCATTGGCGGGAGACTTGGGTTGTTCTTCCGGCCCCAGTGTGGTTGGATTTGTTGCAAATGCTTGTGGAGGCGATTTGAAGATGGGTATTATTGTAGCGCTTATATTCCCTACAGTCATGTTGTTGGGACTATTGGGAGTTAGATTTACGAGTAAGGAATGAGAGGACGAAAAGTCAAATGAAGTATGATAAACAGCAGGTAAAAGACGTTTTGAAAATTGCATGGCCTGCCATGTTGGAATCTTTTTTTGTAGCATTTGTAGGTTTGGTGGACTCTTTTATGGTAAGTGGTCTGGGTGCGGAAGCGGTAGCAAGCGTGGGACTGACCACCCAGCCTAAGTTTGTGGGACTGGCATTATTCTTTGCAGTAAATGTTTCCATATCTGCCTTGGTAGCCAGAAGAAAAGGTGAGCAAAACAGGGAAGGCGCCAATAGGATTTTCTTGACGGCGCTTACATTTATCGTGGTAGCAGCAGTCATTATCAGTGCTTTGTTGGTAATTTTTGCAGACCCTATTATACATTTATGCGGTTCTGAGCCGGATACCCATGAGGGAGCAGTAACCTATTTCAGAATTATAATGGGCGGTATGATTTTTAACTGTATCCAGATGGGCGTAAATTCGGCACAACGTGGTTGTGGTAATACCAAGATTACCATGCGAACCAATCTAGTAGCAAATACGGTCAATGTAATCTTTAATTTTCTGTTGATTCAGGGGCGTTTCGGTTTTCCGGCACTGGGAATTCGTGGTGCGGCATTGGCAACGGTACTTGGTACAGTGGTAGCCTGTATTATGAGTGTATTGTCTGTATGCGGCAGGGATACTTTTGTAAGTTTGCGGTATATTATAGAGGAGAAAATCAAACCGGGATTTGCTGCTTTTACCAATATTGTAAAGGTGGGCTACAGTGTTTTTGCGGAGCAGATTTTGCTTCGAGTTGGCTTTATGGCTACTTCTCTGATGGCGGCAGCCCAAGGCACTCAGGCCATGGCAGCTCATCAGGTGGGAATGAATATTATGGGCTTGTCCTTTTCCTTTGGAGATGGTCTGCAATCCACTGCGGTAGCTTTGATTGGTTATAGTCTGGGGGCTAATAATCCGGAGCTTGCCAAGAAATATGGCAGTATCTGCCGTTTTATCGGTGGATGTATTTCCGTGGTGCTGGCAGGACTCTATTTAGTAGGTGGAGGCTGGCTATATGGAATGTTCTTTGAAGAGCAGGCAATTGTGGATATTGGTGTAGGTATTATGCGTGTGATTGCATTAATCGTAGTGCTTCAGGTATCTCAGGTGATTTATATGGGATGCTTGCGAGGTGCAGGTGATACTTTGTTTACAGCTATTGTTTCCACGATTAGTGTAACCATTATGCGTACGGCAGGTTCCTTCTTCTTTTGTTATGTAATGAATTGGGGAATTGTGGGTATCTGGATGGGAGTGGTAGCAGACCAGCTCTCCAGACTGGTATTGGCATCTGTGCGATTCAAAAAAGGTAAATGGATGAAGATTAAAATATAAGATTGTTTGAGGAAAAGAAATGAAGCAATATGCAGTAACCGGCATGAGCTGTGCGGCATGTAGTGCACGGGTAGAAAAGGCCGTTTCCAAGGTGGAAGGAGTTACCTCGGTTTCGGTAAGTCTTTTAACCAATTCCATGAGCGTGGAAGGGGAAGTATCTTCCGCCGATATTATTAAAGCAGTAGAAGAAGCAGGATACGGGGCTACGGAGAAAAATAAAACCGATAGGAAGGCAGATAGTGCAGAAGAAGCATTGGAGGATAAGGAAACACCGGCGCTTCGCAAGCGTTTGGTGGTATCTCTGGTGCTTACAGGCATTTTAATGTATTTTTCCATGGGTTATGTAATGTGGAACTGGCCGGTTCCCGGATTTATGGCAGAGAATCCGATTATTATCGGAGGGCTTCAGTTGTGTCTGGCGCTGGCGGTTATGGCGGTAAATAATCGCTTCTTTGTGAATGGCTGGAAGGGACTTCTTCATAGAGCACCCAATATGGATACCTTGGTAGCATTAGGTTCCGGGGCAGCGTTTGTTTATAGCACCTGTGCCTTCGGGTTAATGATGCGGGCGTCACTTGACAGTGCTGTCATTTCGACGAGACATTATTTACATGAGTTTTATTTTGAGGCGGCAGCCATGATTTTAACCCTGATTACCGTAGGTAAAATGCTGGAGGCAAGAGCCAAGGGTAAAACCACCGATGCCTTGAAGGGCTTAATGAAGCTGGCACCCAAAACGGCAACTCTGTGGGTGAACGGCGCGGAGCAAACGGTGCCGGTGGAGCAGTTGGAAATAGGGAATATTTTTGTGGTAAGACCGGGAGAAAGTATTCCGGTGGACGGAGTAGTCATAGAAGGAAGTAGTGCAGTCAATGAGTCTGTACTGACCGGCGAAAGTATTCCGGTGGACAAGTTGCCGGGAGATAGGGTGAGCGCAGCCACTATCAATCAGTCCGGTTATTTGCGCTGTGAAGCCTCCGGAGTGGGAGAAGATACCACTTTCTCTAAGATTATTCAAATGGTAAGTGATGTATCTGCTACAAAGGCACCCATTGCAAAGATTGCAGACAAGGTTTCCGGTGTTTTTGTGCCGGTGGTTATAGGGATTGCCCTATTGACTATGCTGGTATGGCTGTTAACCGGTGCAACGGTGGGCTATGCATTGGCAAGAGGCATTTCTGTTTTGGTTATTAGTTGTCCCTGTGCTTTAGGGTTGGCAACACCGGTTGCCATTATGGTTGGAAACGGTGTGGGTGCTAAAGCGGGAGTATTGTATAAAACAGCGGTTTCCCTGGAGAATAGTGGACGTATTCAAACGGTTGTACTGGATAAAACAGGAACTATTACACAGGGAACACCCAAGGTGACCGATGTGGTCAATACAAGTTTTTGTACAAAAGAAGCGTTGTTACAGATGGCAGGCGCTTTGGAAAAAAGAAGCGAGCATCCCTTGGCTAAAGCGATTATGGAATATGTGGACAAGTTATCCTTGGAAGTGCCGGAGGTAAGTGATTTTCAAGTCTTGCCGGGTAATGGTCTGGAGGCTGTATGGAATAATCATAAGATATTTGGTGGTAATGAAGCCTATATTTCACAAAAAGTAACTATTCCTGAGAGCATGAGAGCACTTGCAAGAGGATTTGCAAAAGAAGGGAAAACACCCCTCTTCTTTGCGAAGGATGAAGCTTTGCAGGGAATCCTTGCAGTGGCGGATGTGATAAAAGAGGATGCAAAAGAGGCGGTACAGGAATTGCAGAATATGGGCATTCGAGTGGTAATGCTTACGGGAGACAATGAACGGACTGCCAAAGCAATCGGTGCACAGGTGGGTGTGGACGAGGTGATTGCAGGTGTTTTGCCTCAAGGCAAGGAGGCGGTTGTCCGTAAGTTAAAGACGACCGGAAAAGTTTCCATGGTAGGAGATGGTATTAATGATGCCCCGGCTTTAAGCCGAGCGGATTTGGGAATCGCAATTGGTGCCGGAACGGATATCGCCATGGACGCGGCGGATGTAGTATTGATGAAAAGTCGTATGAAGGATGTGCCCGCGGCAATACGCTTGGGACGAAAGACCCTTCAGAATATTCATCAGAATTTATTCTGGGCATTTTTTTATAATATTATCGGAATTCCGCTGGCAGCTGGTGTGTGGATTCCGGTCTTTGGTTGGGAGTTAAACCCAATGTTTGGTGCCGCTGCCATGAGCTTGTCCAGTTTTTGTGTGGTAAGCAATGCCTTGCGGTTGAACTTAATAGATATTTATGATGCATCAAAGGATAAAAAGCTGGTAACGAAGATAAAAACAGAGCAGGAAAGGGAGGAAAAGCTCATGGAGAAAACCATTAAAATTGAAGGTATGATGTGCCCTCATTGTGAAGCAAGAGTAAAGAAGGTGTTGGAGGCATTACCTCAAGTGGAAGAGGCAAAGGTAAGCCATGTGGAAGGTATTGCAGTGGTAGTGTTGAATGAGGCGGTAGAAGCAGATCTTTTAAAGCAGACTATTGAAGCGCAGGATTATAAGGTGTTGTCCGTAGAGTAAGAAGTAGGATGGAAAAGTAACAGGTGAGGTAAAATCATGGAGGAAATGTTTACAAGAACAGCCATGCTTTTGGGCGAGGACGCCATAGAACTTTTGAAGAATGCACGAGTGGCGGTGTTTGGAATTGGCGGTGTGGGAGGCTATGTAACAGAAGCCTTGGTACGTGCCGGTGTTGGTACGCTTCATTTGATTGATAATGATGTGGTATGTGAGTCCAATCTGAATCGCCAGATTATTGCTACCAAGAGTGTTATAGGACAGGCAAAGGTTGATGTAATGGCAGCTAGAATCCGGGACATTAATCCGCAGTGTAAAGTGAAAGCGTATCAATGTTTTTATTTGCCGGAGACTGCGGGAGAGTTTGATTTTTCTGAATATTCTTATGTGGTGGATGCCATAGATACAGTAACCGGCAAAATCCAGCTGGTTATGCAGGCGAAGGAAGCAGGGGTGCCTATTATCAGTTGCATGGGAACTGGTAATAAATTAGACCCCACTCGTTTGGAGATTGCAGATATTTATAAAACCAGTGTATGTCCGTTGGCGAAGGTAATGCGCAGGGAATTAAAGGCAAGGGGAGTTGATTCCTTAAAAGTTTTGTATTCCAAGGAAGAACCCCAAAAGCCTGTGATTACTTATGAAAGTAATGTGGAAGAAACAAGGAGAGCAACACCGGGATCCGTGTCTTTTGTACCTTCGGTTGCAGGGCTTATTATTGCGTCGGAAGTGATAAAGGATTTGGTGCATTTTTGATTGCACTTAAGAGCCGGAAAGGGTATACTGAATATGTAGTTGTTTACCTATGAAGGAGAGTATGATTTAGGGGTTCGAAAATGAACAGAAGAAAAATAGTTTTCATGATATTATATAGCTTCCTTTTAATGATAGTCATGACCGGCTGCAAAAAGGATAACGAAAATATTGCTGAAGGTATGAAGTATGTGGCTGAGTTGGATTATACTTCCGCTTTGGAGTGCTTTGTGGAAGCAGAGGATGAGGGTGAAGACGCGAAGCTTTTAGCCAGAGGCAGAGGAATTGCCTATATGGGCATGACCAAGTATGAAGAGGCCAAAGAATGCTTTCTGGAGGCGTTAAGTTACAGCAATGGTATCGTAGAGGAAGTGGATTACGATATTAACTTGTATCTGGCAGCAGTCTATACTAAGACCGGACAGTATGCAGAGGCAGAGGAAATCTACAATGCAGTTCTGGCTATGCGACCTAAGGAGGTAGAGGTATTATTCCTGCGGGGAAGTGTGAGATTAAACCAAGGCAAGTATGAAGAAGCAAAAGAAGATATGGACAAGGTTGTGGAAATGGATGGCAAGAACTTTGAACGTATCATACATATTTATGAAGTTATGGATGCCGGCGGATATAAGGATAGCGGACAGGGGTATTTGACGGATGCTTTGCAGACCTATGAAAAGGGCATGAGTAATTTTGAAAAAGGTCGTATGCTTTTTTATATGGGAGAGTATAAAAAGGCGTATATAGCATTGGAGGAAGCTAAGAATGAAGGCGGTGTGGAGGCTTACCTTTATTTAGGCAGAGCTTATGAGGCCACAGGGGATTACAATTACGCGGAGAGCGTGTATAATTCTTACTTAACCAAGGTGGGTGAGGATGCCCGGGTTTATAACCAGTTGGGGCTTTGTGAAGCGCGCAAGGGAGAGTATGAGGAGGCACTTAAGTCTTTCCAGGCAGGCTTGGATGAGGATGATCCTTCTGTGAGGCAGGTGCTTTTGTTTAATGAGATTGTAGCCTATGAGCATCTGGGGGAATTTGAAAAGGCGGCAACGCTTATGAAAGAGTATTTAGCTACCTATCCGGACGATGAGCTGGCAGGAAGAGAGTATGAATTTTTGTCAACACGTTAAGCGGTTTTGTCAACGTACGGTTGGAAAAAAGTCCCCAAAGCGAGGATTGACATTAAATAGAGGTTCTATTATAGTTATACATTGAAAATAGAGAAAAGGATGGTAAGAAACGATGATTAACAAATTAGTGGAAAAAATCAAGCAGACAAATGCTCCTATCGTAGTAGGTCTGGACCCTATGATGAAGTTTATTCCGGAGCATATTAAAAGCAAAGCCTTTGCAGAGTATGGTGAGACTTTGGAAGGCGCTGCAGAGGCAATCTGGCAGTACAACAAAGGTATTGTAGATGCGATTTATGATTTAATTCCTGCGGTTAAGCCTCAGATTGCTATGTATGAGCAGTTTGGTATTCCGGGACTTGTAGCTTTCAAGAAAACAGTGGATTACTGTAAAAGCAAAGGATTGGTGGTCATCGGCGATGCAAAGCGCGGAGATATCGGTTCTACTTCAGAAGCTTACGCAGTGGGTCATTTGGGTAAGGTGCAGGTAGGAAGTAATTCTTATTACGGTTTTGATGAGGATTTCTTAACCATTAATCCATATATGGGAGCAGACAGTGTGCTTCCTTTCGTAAAGGTTTGTAAGGAAGAGAAGAAGGGTCTGTTCATTTTGGTAAAAACTTCCAACCCCAGCAGCGGAGATTTCCAGGATCGTCTGATCGATGGCAAGCCTTTGTACGAGCATGTAGGCGAAAAGGTAGCACAGTGGGGCGCTGACCACATGGGTGATTCCTACAGTTACATCGGTGCAGTAGTAGGTGCTACTTATCCCGAACAGGGCAAGATTTTGCGTAAGGTAATGCCTAAGTCCTTTATCTTGGTACCTGGTTACGGTGCACAGGGTGGCAAGGGTGCTGATTTGGTACATTTCTTTGACGAGGATGGTTTGGGTGCAATTGTAAATTCCTCCAGAGGAATTATCGCAGCATATCAGCAGGAGAAGTACGCTTCTTATGGCGATGCAGGATATGCAGATGCTTCCCGCGCAGCAGTGCTTGATATGAAAGCAGATATTGCAGGAGCGCTTGCAAGCAGATAAGAATGAGTGAAAACACCTCATTTCGCAATATTTCGGGTTGTAGAAAAAATAGAAGATAAAAGTCGGCCTCTGTATATTCAATGAGTATTATGCAGAGGCTGTTTTTTGAATGAAGCGTGGCGAATAGAGAGGAAAATTTGAATTTGTCTTTGCAAATGATAGGAGAAAGATATGAGAATACTAATTATAAATGGTGGTCCACACAAGGGAAATACGTGGCGATTGACGGAGATAGTAAGAGAGATTTTATACAATTTTGATAAGACTATTATGTTCGATG
>JAZSPK010000045.1:0-11279 GCA_045537405.1 Acetatifactor sp. | reverse complement strand
CTCTTGATTTTTGCTTTCTGGGGAGAGAAATTAATTTTATTGTATCTCCATGGCGAAGAGCAGAATGAGGCAGCATTGCAGGCTGCGCTGGGATATGGTAAGGACTATTTGAAAGTTATGATGATTGGTTTGCTTCCTTTTGGCGTGGAGCAAATTTATAGTTCTACCTTGCGTGAGTGCGGTGAAACCGTAGTTCCCATGAAGGCCGGTATTGCGGCGGTTTTGATTAATCTGGTATTAAATGCTATCTTGATTTTTGGTTATTTGGGCTTCCCGGCGCTGGGAGTTGTGGGTGCTGCAATTGCTACGGTCATCTCCCGTTACATTCAGGCTATTATTGTTATTGTATGGACACATAAACATGTAGAAAAGGCACCCTTTATTCAGGGCGCTTATGAAACTCTAAAGATTCCGGGACATTTGGTTGGTAATATTCTGAAAAAAGGCGTGCCCCTTATGTTGAATGAAATTATGTGGTCGGTGGGTATGGCTACTCTGATGCAGTGTTATTCTATGCGCGGACTGGATGCGGTTGCAGCACTGAATATTTCCAGTACCATTACGAATTTGTTCAATGTAGTGTTTATTGCTATGGGAAATGCGCTTTCTATTGTAATAGGCCAGCTTTTGGGTGCCGGCAAATTGGAAGAAGCAAAAGAGTCGGATATTAAGTTGATTGCCCTTACGGTAATGTCTTGCTTGGTAATGGGCGGTTTGTTGGTTCTATTTGCACCTTTCTTCCCCATGCTTTACAACACCACGGATGCGGTAAAAGGATTGGCGACTGCTTTCATGCAAGTATCGGCATGTTGTATGTTTATGCATGGTTTTATGCATGCGACTTACTTTACTTTGCGTTCCGGCGGAAAGACGGTGGTTACTTTCTTGTTTGATAGTGCATATGTGTGGTGTGTGAATATTCCGGTAGCATATGTACTCAGCAGATACACGGGAGTGCCGATTATTCCGTTGTATTTGATTTGTCAGTTAGTGGATATCATTAAGTGTGTGGTAGGTTTTGTTTTGGTGAAGAAGGGAATTTGGCTAAATAACCTGGTGGAAAAAAAGTAAAATCCGTCATTATGTAGAAAATTTGCAGATTTATTGTTTTTTGGTAAATATATGTTAAAATAAATGTGAAAAATTGGTGAAAAGGAGTGGAGTAAGTATTATGAATTTGGGTTCTAAGAAGTACCCCAATATTAACAAGTACTTTAATAGATTGGGAAAAGGTTTCGTTTTAGCATTAACCGTTTTTTATGGCTTTTTCGGGGTGCTTTTAATTGTGGGATGTATTTCAGGCACTGAAGTAGAGTTTGGTATGTTGTTAGGTTCGATTATCTGGACGGTTGCCATTGTTGCAGTTAGCTTCATGTTTTATTTGCGTCAGGTGAATCTGGAAAAAGCAAGATTAGGTAAGCACTTGAAGAAGTATTATGGTTTGGAAGGCGATGCGTTAACGAATCAGATTGCCAAGATTGATGCAGAGGTTGGCAGACCTGTATATGCAGATGCGTCCAAGAAGAAAAGATATAATGCGTTCTTTGTTACCGAAAACTGGCTGGTAGGAACTGACGGTTTTTATCTTTTAAGAGCAAATGCCTGTAAAAGAGAAGACATTAAGAGTATGAAACCGTTAGTTGTGGAAATGACCAGAAAGGGTATGACATATTACTATTATGTTTTGCAGGTTGATGATAAGAATGGCTATACATATAATTTCTGGCTCCGCAACGAAGATAACATGATTGCGGCGCATGAATTTTTAACCAAAGAACAGGAAAAGGCGGTATAAAAGATGAAAGAGTTTTTTAGATATGTTGCAATATTGGCGATTTTTTTCGCAGGTGTATTTTTCGTTATAGATTTTAAGAATATTGTTATTGCGTTCAACGAACCGATAGATATTTATGAGGATTATCCGGAGGATATTAATGATGTTAAGGCTGTAAAAACAGAATTAAATATGGTTCTGGGTCGTTTTGCTACAGAAGAAATCACAACAGAACAAAATGGTGCTATTACAGACCGCAGATATGAATATTACTATGTTGTTCCTGTTTATACAGATGCTGAAGACGAGGGGGCATATTTTGTTGGTGTGAAGGTTTCCAGTGATGATAAAAAGGACTATGAAGCTGTTTGTGATGCTACATGGGCATACTTGTATAGGGAAACAGATACCTTGGAAACTATCGAATTTGAGGGTGGTTTCAAGAAGATGGAAGAGGATTGCTACAAGTATTTTGTAGAGTGGTTTGAAGATGAAGAGTGGTTTGAAGACGAGGATGATATAGAGAAGTATGTACTTCCTTTGGTTTTGGAGAGCGTTAATCTAGAATCAACCAAGAAGGCTGCTTTTATTCTGTCGGGTGTGATTTTAGCCGGTATCGTAATTCTGGTATTGTGCTGCCGTAAGGGTAAGGAAAAGGAACCCGAGGCAGAAAAATATAAGAGAGTAATTGATATTAACGGTAAGAGAATACATATTTCGGAGTACCAGAAGGTTAATAAGTTTGTAGAAAAAGGAAACAAAGATAAGGCTGTGAAAGCGCTTATGAAGATTGCCGAAATCAGTGAGGCTGATGCAAATGCAGCAATTGCGGATTGGGATAATATAGCTTTGAATAAATAAAGGATATATCTTATGAAAAGAAATGGTAAAAAACTTGGTATAGGCGGAACAATCGTAATTATAATTGTATATTTGTTGTTGGTTAAAGCAGGTGTTATTCGGATGGATGGTGAGGGAAATGCCGGAGATAATAATGTGGCATCTAACAACACGCCGGCGCCCATTGTAACGGAAGCACCTACCGAAGCGCCTAAGCCTACAAAGGCACCGGAAGCGACACAGGCACCTACCGAAGACCCACTGGTTGCGGAGGAAGAAGAAATAGAGCTTACTAATTACTGGTTCAGAACCAAGGCGCTCAGGGACAGCCATTTTGAAAAGCATGGCATTGAAATGGGCTTTGAAACTCCGGAGGATTATATTAAGGCGGCCAATATGGTGATTTGTAATCCTGATGCTTTGCATAAGCTGGAGGCGGAGGATGGTGACCATGTATATTTCCTGGAAGAAACCAATGAATTTGTAGTGCTTTCCCAGGATGGATATATCAGAACCTATTATATTGCAAATGGTGGAATTGATTATTTCAACAGACAGTAATTATCTGCAGGGATATGACAAGCAATGCTTGTGATATCCCTGTTTTTGTGCTACACTAATAGATGAATAAATTTAAGCATAAGTCAGGAGGATGCGACATGTTAAGAATCGGTATGTTGACCAGCGGTGGTGACTGTCAGGCATTAAATGCAGCTATGAGAGGTGTAGTCAAAACTCTCTTAAATAACCGCAAGGATGTGGAAATTTATGGTTTTTTGGAAGGATACAGAGGATTGATTTACAGTAATTTCCGTATGCTTACCGGCAAGGATTTTTCCGGTATTTTGACAGAGGGTGGAACTATTTTGGGAACATCGCGGACTCCTTTTAAAACCATTACCGAGCCGGACGAGAATGGCTTGGATAAGGTTGAGGCCATGAAGCAGACCTATTATAAATTACAGTTGGATTGTTTGGTAGTATTAGGTGGTAACGGTACTCATAAAACTGCTAACCTGCTTCGTGAAGAGGGTTTGAATGTAGTAACTTTACCAAAGACTATTGATAATGATTTGTGGGGCACAGATATGACCTTTGGCTTCCAGAGTGCAGTGGATATTGCAACCAATGCTATTGACTGTATTCATACTACGGCCGCATCTCACGGACGTGTATTTATTGTGGAAGTAATGGGACATAAGGTGGGCTGGCTTACTTTGAATGCAGGTATGGCCAGTGGTGCGGATATTATTCTGCTTCCGGAGATTCCTTATGATATTGATAAAGTGATTGATAAGATTGAAGAGCGTGATGCCAACGGTAGCAAGTTTACCATTATTGCGGTTGCAGAAGGTGCTATTTCCAAAGAGGATGCGAAGCTTTCCAAGAAAGAATACAAGGAAAAGATGAAGAATTATAAATATCCTTCCGTTTCCTATGAAGTAGCAGCTAAGATTCAGGAGAAGACAGGACGCGAAGTTCGTGTGACAGTACCCGGTCATATGCAGAGAGGCGGAAGCCCCTGCCCTTATGACAGAGTATTTGCCAGCCGTTTGGGTTCTGAAGCCGGTGCTTTGATTTTGAAGGGAGAGTATGGTTTTATGGTAGGTTACAAGAACCGCGAGATCGTAAAGGTTCCTTTGGATGAAGTGGCAGGAAAGCTTAAGATGATTGACCCGGATGCATCCATTATTAGAGAAGCGAAACTTTTGGGTATTTGCTTTGGAGATTAGAGATTAGAAGGTTTAGATTATGTCATATACAGCGTTATATCGAAAGTTCCGGCCGGGTGTCTTTGAAGATGTAAAAGGTCAGGAACATATCGTGACTACCTTGCGAAACCAAATAAAAGCAAATCGAATCGGTCATGCTTACTTATTTACCGGTACCCGAGGTACCGGTAAAACTACGGTGGCCAAGATATTTGCAAAAACCGTTAACTGTGAGAGCCCTACGGATAATGGTCCCTGTGGGGAATGTGCTACGTGCCGTGCCATTGCGGCAGGTGCCAGCATGAATGTGATTGAAATTGACGCGGCATCCAATAACGGTGTAGATAATATTCGAGAAATTGTGGACGAAGTGTCCTACTCTCCGGCAGAAGGAAAGTATAAGGTTTATATTATCGACGAGGTGCATATGCTCTCCATAGGAGCATTTAATGCTCTGTTGAAGACGTTGGAAGAGCCACCTTCTTATGTAATATTTATTTTGGCAACCACGGAAGTGCATAAGCTTCCTATTACCATTTTGTCTCGTTGTCAGCGCTATGACTTCAAACGTATCTCCATTGATACTATTACAGGTCGTATGCAGGAATTAATTGCTGCAGAGGGCCTTCAGGTAGAAGAAAAGGCGCTTCGCTATATTGCAAAGACAGCGGATGGTTCCATGCGTGATGCTCTTAGTTTGTTGGACCAGTGCATCGCTTTCCATTTGGGAAGTGAACTGACTTATGATAAGGTGCTGGATGTGCTGGGAGCGGTGGATACAGAGGTTTTTAGCCGGTTGCTACGATTTGTGCTGGACAAGAATGTACTTGGTTGCGTAGAATTGTTAGAAGAGATAGTGATGCAAGGCAGAGAGCTGACGCAGTTTGTAACGGACTTCACCTGGTATCTGCGTAATTTGATGCTGGTTCAGTCTTCGGATAATTTGGAGGATGTTATTGATATGTCATCGGACAATCTGATGCGTCTCAAAGAAGAAGCACAGATGGTAAAGATGAATCAGATCATTAGATATATTCGTATCTTCTCGGAGTTGGCCGGTCAGATACGATATGCAGCCCAGAAACGTATCTTGGTTGAAATAGCCTTGATTAAGTTATGTAAACCAAGCATGGAAAAGGATGCGGAATCTTTGGTTGAAAGAATCCGTGATGTAGAGGAAAAGCTGGAGAATGGTGTGCCTATGGTGGTGACAGAGGGAGCAGGTGTCATACAGGGAGGTGTACCTACACCTCAGAAGAAACCGGAGATACCCAAGGCGATTCCGGAAGAAGTGAAGGAAATTGTATCAAAGTGGCGAGCGATTGTGGGAAATACGGATAGTCCCATGCGCGGATATTTAAAGAATGCCAAACTTAGTCTGGGGGGAGATAATAAATTAGTAATTGCACTGGAGGATGGTATTTGTTACGATTATTTTATGGTGCATCCGGAGAATAAAGGCGTTTTGGAAGATGTCATTGCAGAATTTCTGGGCAAGGAAGTGGAAGTAAACATTACGTCCATTCGTAACAGGCAGGATTTTAAAGAAAACTATGTGGATTTGGGAGAGCTTATCCATATGGACATAGAAGAAGAGGAGTAGAAAGGAAGAATTAACATGGCAAAACGTGGAGGTTTTCCCGGCGGTGCAATGCCGGGCAATATGAATAATTTGATGAAGCAGGCACAGAGAATGCAGCGTCAGATGGAAGAAGGACAGAAGGAACTGGAGACTAAAGAGTTTACTGCTTCAGCAGGTGGCGGTGCGGTAGAAGTAACCGTAACCGGTAAGAAAGAAGTTGTCAGAGTAAAATTGACAGAAGAAGTAGTGGATCCGGATGATATTGAAATGTTGCAGGATTTGATTGTAGCAGCGACTAATGAAGCTTTGAAGCAGGCAGAGGATGCCAGCGCACAGCTTATGGGCAAAATGACAGGCGGAATGGGAGGCTTTCCTTTCTAATGGATTTGTATAGTGGTCACATTAACAAATTAATAGAGGAATTGGCAGCCTTGCCCGGTATCGGTAACAAGTCGGCACAACGCTTGGCGTTTCATATGATTCATATGCCCAAGGATAAGGTAAATCGCTTGGCGCATGTGATGATGGAAGCCAGAGAGAATGTGCGATATTGCCAGGAGTGTTATACCTTGACGGATAGAGAGATTTGTCCGGTGTGTGCTAATGAAAGGCGTAATCACAAGCTGATTATGGTGGTGGAAAACAGCAGAGACTTAGCGGCCTACGAAAAGACCGGCAAGTATGAGGGTGTGTATCATGTGCTTCACGGAGCAATTTCGCCCATGCTGGGTATCGGTCCCAATGATATTAAGTTGAAGGAATTGGTGAACCGTTTACAAGCAGATGTGGACGAGGTGATTATTGCCACCAATTCCAGCTTAGAGGGTGAAACTACGGCTATGTATATCAGTAAACTGATAAAACCTGCAGGGGTAAAGGTTACCCGTATCGCCAGCGGTGTACCCGTAGGCGGAGATTTGGAATACATTGATGAAGTGACGCTTTTGCGCGCTTTAGAGGGAAGAATAGAATTGTAAACAGGGAGGATGCGTAAGATGGCATTGAAAAAAAGAAACTTTGGTGTAGATGGTCAAGAGGCTACTTTATATACCTTGGAAAACAGCAAGGGTATGAAGGCGGAAGTGACAAATTACGGTGCAAATTTGGTTAATTTATTCGTACCGGACAAAAATGGTGTAGTAGAAGATGTGGTACTTGGATTTGACTCTGTAAAGGGTTATATGAAGAACGGCAGCTTCTTCGGTGCAACCATTGGACCCAGTGCAAACAGAATCGGTGGCGCAAAATTTACTATTGACGGTGTTGAATATCATGTTGACGTAAATGATGGTCCTAATAATTTACATAGTCATATGCAGGATGGTTATCATAAGATGCTTTGGGATGTGGAAGAAGGTGAAAATAGCGTAACCTTTACCGTAAGAGATACCGATGGGTATATGGGCTTCCCCGGAAACAAGGAATTGTCTTTGACTTACACCTTGGATGAAGAGAATGGCTTGACTTTGCATTATCATGCTAAGAGTGATAAGAACACCGTTATGAATCCTACCAATCATTCTTACTTTAACTTAGACGGACATAAGTCAGGAAACATTGAAGATCATATTATGATGATTAATGCATCCTGCTATACACCGGTTGTTCCCGGTGCAATTCCTACCGGCGAAATTGCAACAGTAAAAGGAACTCCTATGGACTTTACTTCAGAAAAGGTGGTAGGTAAGGAAATTCGTGAGAATATGGAGCAGTTACTGCTTACCCAGGGTTATGATCATAACTGGGTAGTAGACGGATGGGATGGAAGCCTGAAACATATTGCAACCACTATAGGACCTAAGAGTGGACGTAAGATGCATACTTATTCTACTTTGCCCGGCGTACAATTTTATGCGGGTAATTGTATTGGTGACGAACCGGGTAAGGACGGTGCTTTCTACACTAAGAGAAGTGGATTGTGTTTGGAAACCCAGTACTATCCAAACAGTATTAATACTCCGAACTTCCCCTCTTGTGTATTTGGCGGCGATAAGGAATATGATTCTGTGACAGTGTATAGATTTGAATAAATTGTCGAATAGTTTTTAAAATCTTACGACAAAGAATGCTAAAATACCTCCAACGCAAATGCTATAGTAAGGCTGAAAGAAATCAGTAATTACGGCATTGGTGTAGGAGGTATTTTTATGGAATTGCCCAAGAATGTGACGCAGATAGGAGAAACGGACAAGTTTTGTAAGATATACATGGAAGATTATGTGGTATCTTATATGAAGCAAATGAATCGTCATGCAGAAGATAAAACCATGGGACTGGCATTGTATGGGAGGTGTTCTGCAGAGGATAATATTTCCTATTATTTCATATACGGAGCGGCCAAGCTAAACTATTTACAGAGAGAAGTAAGACATTTATCCCAGGCGCAAAATCAGGAAATTGAGAGACTCAAAAGAAAATATTTTGCGGACAGTGAATTCATAGGATATGTTTTGCTGAATGGCGATATGATAGAGGGCATTTGGCTCATGGAAAGTATGGGAAGCCGATATATAAAAGGGTATGCTTGCTTTTATGAAAAGAATGATTGTATGTTAGCCTATATGTTGGACAGCCGTGCGGAGGAAACCCCTCCCGAAGAGGTTTCTCAAGAAAAATATGAAGAAGTTAGAAAACGGCAGGAAGAACGTAAACAAGAGTATGTAGAGCGAGATGTGAAGGTAGCAAAGGCACGTGGCGGTAGTGAAGTGGAACAGCGGATGAAGGGCATGCGGTTTGCGGCAGCAAGTATGTTTGTATTACTTTGCCTGGTAACAATTGTAACATGGCAAGCGGAAGGCGCAGATGGTAAGACCGGAACTCGGTTAAAAAATTTATTTGTCGGCTTGAGTGGTGAAGAAGATGAAGAGGATGCTGTGGAGGTCATGGGTTCAGAGGTGGTCAACACCTTGGTGGCAGAAGACCAACTTGCAGAGGCCATACGACAGGAAAATGAAAAAGCACAGGCGGTGACAACTCCGAAGCCAATACAGGAAAATACGCCGGAGCCCATAATAACGCCGGTACCAACACCGGAACCCACCCCGGTGCCCGTAGAAACTCCCCTGCCAACACCTATACCTACTCCTATACCTACTCCTACTCCGGTAGTGACAACGGAGCCGGTTGTAGTCCCCACTCAAAGTGAAGTGAATTATGAAACCTACATTATCAAAAAGGGAGACACCTTGCGGGAAATTAGTTTGGAAAAGTATGGAAGTATACGTTATGTAGAGGCTATCTGTGAATTGAATAATATTTCTGAACCCGATAATATACAAATGGGACAAAAAATTCTATTACCTTGACTTGTTTTGTGTTATAATAGAAAAGAAAAAGTGAGATACAAAGTGATGGGTGAAAAATGGAAAGAAAAAACAAAGTAAAAGAACAGGGCGTACAAGCGTCAGAAAAAAGAGAAAATTATAGAGACAAGATTTATAAGCATAAAATGTCTGCAGTCTATCGTTTTTTATTGGTAACGGCTGTGGTTTTGGTGCTTGCTGCAATTGTATATCTGCAATATCGCAACCATGTTTACACTTCTTATGATACGGTTTCTATGTCTACGGTGGAAACAGCGGGAAATGCAGTGAGTATGCAGCTGGGACAGAATGTGCTGGTTTATAGCCCGGATGGTGCACATTGTATGAATGTTAAGGGAGAGATTCTTTGGGATCAATCTTTTGAAATGCAAAATATTCTGGTGGTTACCAATGGTGACACCGTCGCATTTGCAGAGCATAATGGACATGAAATATATGTTTTAAATTCTACGCAGAAAATCTGCGAAATCAAAACACCTATGCCTATCAGGAATATGGCGGTATCTAATAGCGGAAGGGTTGCGGTTGCTTTGGCTGATACAAAGATTACCTGGATTAATTTGTATGAAGCAGACGGAAGTCTGCTATATGAGGCGAGAACGACCATGGAACAAAGCGGTTACCCCACAGCCATAGCGCTGTCTCCAAATGGAGAACTTATGGGAGTGGCATTTAGTTACGTGGATACCGGATTAGTAGAAACAAGAATTGCTTTTTATAATTTTGGAGCGGTTGGGGCTAATGTTACAGATTATAAGGTGAATGCTTATACATATAAGGATACGATAGTGCCCTATTTCAAGTTTTTAGATGGAGAAACGGCAGTGGCGGTAGCTGATGATCGTTTGATTATGTACAAGGGTAGTCAGAAACCGGCAGAGCAGGCACAGCATTTTATAGCAGATGAAATTTTATCGATATATGCGAATAATGGTTATGTGGGCGTGGTCCTCAGGTCTGATGTTTTGGATAAGCGTTATAAGATGGAAGTATTTAATCAAAAGACCGATAAAGAAGGCGTCTACTATTTAAATATGGACTACGAAGAGATTGTTTTTGCGGAAGATTATTATGTGGCATACAATCGCAAGCAATGTTATATTCAGACCTATAAAGGTTTAGTTAAATTTGACGGAGATTTTCTGGGTGCAGTTGAAGTGATGTATCCTATGGGTAAGGGCAAAGGTTACAAGTATGTATTAGTGTCAAAAGGTTCCATTGATACCATTCAGTTGAAGTAGTATACAGAAAGAGGGATGTACTTATGAATATTGTTTTATTGGCTACAATTGTTTTGTTAGTGATAAAGATTTTGGATGGATACAAGAAAGGGATGATTAAAGAAATTATCTCGTTGGTTAGTTTGGCATTTACCTGTATCGTAGTTGTAATTGTTGGTGCAGGATTGCATTTTGTAAAATCCAGCCAAATTGCAGGAATATTGGTGGCGGTGCTTTTGTTGGCATTACTGGGTATTGTACATCATTTCTTGCGCTTAGTATTCTTCTCTGCAAAATTAGTTTCCAAGCTTCCTGTAATTAGTTTTGGAAACAAGCTTCTTGGAATGGTGGTAGGCGTATTGGAGGTATTGCTTTTATTATGGACGGTATATACGTTTGCCATGTATTATGATTTGGGGGCAATTGGAGATATAATTATAGAAGGAAGTAAGGATAGTGTTATTCTTTCTAAGGTGTATAGTTATAATTTGTTAGCACCTATTGTGGAAAATGTATTGGCTAAGTTGCCGTGGTGAAAGTAAGGCCCATCGGGAAGACGATGGGTCTTTTTGCGTTTAAAATTATGTAAAAAACCTCTCTTTTTGAAGGTGCAAAAAAAAGATTGAAAATGTTAGAAAATTTTTTGTGAAAGTTGTTGACAAAGCAAAACAGCTGTGATATTCTAAATAAGCTGTCGCTGAGAAAACGACGCACAAGTGACTTGAACAGGTCACAATGATCTTTGACAAATAAACAACAATGCAACCTTGAAAATTCTTTTAAGAAGCAGTAGTGAATACTGCGGAGCACTTGAGTGCTTCAAGAAAT
>JAZSPK010000014.1:0-24129 GCA_045537405.1 Acetatifactor sp. | reverse complement strand
GTTCAAATCCTCACGTTTGAAGTAAATCTTCGCTCCGCCTAAATCCTTGGTCATCTTCTCTGCGTAGTAGAGAAGAGAAGGTCTGCCTGCATATTCCTTGAGCAGAGTATTCAGCTCTTCATTGAATGCAGGGTCATTTTTGTAAAATTCATAAGCCTTTTCCAGCTTCAAAACTTCGTCCATAAGGGTCTCAGGAATGTATTGACCGCCATGAACACCATATCTTCCTTTTGCCATGTTTATATCCTCCTATTTTTGAGTAAAAAGAAAGTCCTTGACAATAGTACTGTCTATTGTCAAGGACGGTAAAATCGTTACCGCGGTGCCACCTTGATTTGTGGAATCCACACTCTCTACAGAATACTAACATATTCCTCGCAACTGACGTATGCGTGCACGTCATAGAATACTGGGAAAGTCTGAAACACACGACCTTCTGTTGACTATGCCCTCCGTGGTCCATTTAATAAGTAGCATTCTGCCGGCTCTCAGCCCCCCGACTCTCTGTAAGTGCCCGTTTATTTTTATCTCCACTTCAACGGTTTAATGAATATTGAATTGTCAAAAACTCTTTTCACACATTATATGCAAGAGGTAGAAAAATGTCAAGTTCTTTCTTTAATTTGTGTATTTTTCCAAACTGGTGGTGCTGGATTGGATTTGTTTGATGGAATCACGGGTCTGTTTGGTATACTTCAGGTTTTCGTCTGTTAAGTAGGTGGTTTCCTCCGCACTTGAGTTAATCTCTTCGGAAAGGGCAGAAAGCTGTGCAATACTTTCGGTAATCTGATTATTAGAGTCAGAAAGGTTTTCAATCTTACTGTCGATTTCCTGAATGTGATTAATCAATGTGTTCATGTTATTACTCAAACCCATGAAAGCATCGGCAGTGAGACCAATCATTTCATTCTGACTTTCTGCAGCAGCTACGGAGGAACGAACAACGGTTACCACATCCGCGGCATTTTCATCCAGTTCACTAATCAGAGTGGTAATGCTTTCTGTGGAGTTGCGGGTTTCTTCCGCCAGCTGGCGAATATGGTCTGCAACAACTGCAAAACCTTTACCGGCTTCTCCGGCACGTGCACTTTCGATAGATGCATTCAAGGCCAAAAGATTGGTCTGGGTGGAAATATTTAAAATGATGGTAGCGATTTCAGCCACCTCTTTGGTTTTCTTTTGTAGGCGTCCCATGGCTTCTGTAATCTGAACGTTGGTCTGAGAAATCTGAGTAGCCTGAGCTTGCAGCTTTTGCATCAAAGCATGGTTGGTTTGGATTTCTTCATTGGAAGTGGTGGCAATAGATACCATTTCTGCCGAATATTCCAAGGTATTGTCAATAGCACTTTGAATAGCCTGTGTCATATGGGTCTGCTCGGTAATATTTTCGGTCATTTTTTCTGTGGAAGCAGAAATGATTTGCATACTTTCAGCGATATCCTGAGATGCTTCAAAAAGGTAAGTAACCATCTCGGTACTGATATCGGATTCACGTTTTACTATCTGAGAAGCTTCTAAAATCTCACCCATCATCTGAGTTTGAAGTTCGCTATGTTCTGCTACTGTACCAAGTGCATGGTCGCTAAACATTTTGGACAATCTGCTTATTACGAAAAGCATAACAAAAACAGCCAAAGTCATAAGGACATTACTAATACCATTGGAATCACTGGAGACTACTTTCATGGCAATTCTGACCAGTTGCCCACCAATATAAAGAACGGAATAGGTGATAAAGGTAATCAGATATAATTTGCTGTCATAATAGAGAATGGATACACCTAAAACGCCTATCAGAGCCAGCCCCAGAAAGTTTGCCGGGGTAGCCAGTAAAAAGAAAACAAAGGCAAGTGCAACTTCAAGCGTAATAAAGATTCGCAGATAGTTGGTGGCACGATTCTTAAAAAATAAAGCAGTATCCACAATTGCAAAGACAAGAAGTGCAACTAAGCCGCATATGGCAACAGGAGTGGAGAGAGTTCCGTCCGAAACCAATAAAAACTGATAAAGAATCAGCACAGAAAACAGGATATACACTGCAAATAAGAAAACACGGTTGACTCTTTTACATCTTTCAGTAGCATCATTATAACGGTATTTATTCATAATATCAGATATCCTTTCCATTTGAGAGAAGTATCGCACCAACTTTTTGATGTGTATAATCATAAAATGATGGAGTAATTTTGTATTTTTCATTTTATCATATTTTCTGACAAATATCCATGGAAAACGTTATCATTCAGACAAAAAGATACGGATTATGTTATTCTAACTTACCACTTATGTACTGGGCAATTGCAATGGTGGGAGTAACTGGTATAATGACTTTAGAGCTAGCTTGAAATACACAGTGTATGATTATCACATGTTAGATAATGAGGAAAGATTAATGAAAGATGATGTGCTGAAATGCATCTTTATAAATAGGGGCATTTGGATATATGTGGTGATGACGGTTGTTGTGATGGCGGTGAAGTAAGATGGAAAGTGAGTGATTTTATATGACAGAAAAAGAATGGGACAAAAAACTGAAAATAGAAACTAACGGTCGATTGGACGGGCATGCGGATGAATATCATCACCCTTACGAACCTACACCTTACTGTGTGCTGGAGCGTTTGGCGGAAAGCGGGTATATTTCCAAAGACAGTAAGGTGCTGGATTATGGTTGCGGGAAAGGACGCGTGGGATTCTTCTTACATTATAAGTTGGGCTGTTCTGTGGTGGGGATAGAGTATGATGAGAAGATTTGCGCTAAGGCAAAGGAGAACCTAAAAAGTTATGTGAGTGCCACACCAAGCCATGTGGAATTCGTGTGTGAAGATGCCAAAGACTTTCGAGTAAAGGATGCAGACTGCTTTTACTTCTTCAATCCCTTTTCCCTGGAGATTTTACAGTCGGTGTTGGGAAAGATTCTGGACTCCTATTATGAAGAACCCAGGAGCATGCAGTTGTTTTTCTATTATCCGGCGGATGAATATGTGGCATACCTGATGACCAGAGAAGAGCTTATGTTTGTGGATGAAATCGATGGTAGTGATTTGTTTGCAGGAGAGAATATGCGGGAGCGGATATTGATATTTGAGGTGGTGTAGGGGAAACGATTCCTCTACACTACTTTTTTTATTGTAAAACCACTCTAGTTTGCGTATAATTTATTCTGTAATCATAAATTGATGTGTGAAAGGAGCCCCTATGGCTAAGGATTATAAAGCAGTTGTGTTTGATATGGACGGAGTTATTTTTGATTCGGAGCGATTGGTAATAGAGTGTTGGAAGGTAGTTGCGGACCAGTATGGTGTGCCGGGCATTGAGGAGGCGTGCCAAGAGGTGTTGGGCGTCAATGCAGTGGAGACCAAGGAGAAGTTTTTGAAGCGATATGGGGAAGATTTCCCTTATGATGCGTATAAAAGTGAGATGTCCAAGCTTTTTCATGATTTGTACGATGGTGGGAGGCTTCCTACAAAGACAGGTGTGGTGGAGCTGTTACAATATTTAAAGGAAGAAAACGTGAAGGTGGCGTTGGCTTCTTCTACCCGTAGTGCAGTGGTGCGCCAGGAGCTGACCGACGCGGGACTTATAGAGTATTTTCAGGTGGTTATCGGCGGCGATATGGTAAGCCGCAGTAAGCCCCAACCGGATATTTTCCTGAAGGCTTGTGAGGAGTTGGGAGTGGCATCGCAGGAGGCCTTTGCTATTGAGGATTCTTATAACGGAATCCGGGCAGCGGCAGCAGGAAACTTACGACCTTTGATGGTGCCGGATTTGATGCCGCCCACAGAGGAGATGCAAGAGCTTTCGGAAGCAATTTTTGAGGATTTGTTGGATGTGAAAGATTATTTAGATAATATGTAGAGACGCAGCGCACAGGCAACAAGGGCAAGTGAGAACCCGGGCGCAGAAAGGAAACATTATGAACAATTTCAGACTACCCTATCATTTAATTGTACAGGAAGGCATTTTCGAGCGCGTGGATGAGGTGATGGCCGATTGCGTGCCGGATATAAAAAATAAAAAGGTGATTATTGTTACAGATGCCAACCTGCAGAATCTTTTTGGTAATATTATCGATGCGTTGCAGGCAGATTTCAGTAAATCGGAAGTGTACCTGGTGCAGAATAATTATTTTGAGGATGCGGTGGCACTGGCAAAGTATGTCTGCATGAATAATGTAAATGTGATTATCGGTTTCGGTGGAGGTACCGTGCTGGATTTGGCTAAGTATGCCGCATTTGTCAGTAAGGCCATTTATTTATGCCTGCCGACTACTTTGAGTAACGATAGTCTGGCATCTCCCGTGGCAGTGCTGGGTACCGAGGGGAATGCCCGCAAGACCTTCAAGTGCACCATTCCGGATGCGATTATCGTGGATGTAAATGTAATTACCGGTGCACCGGAACGCCAGCTTTTGGCAGGTATTGGTGACACCATCAGCAAATACACAGCCTTGAATGATTGGAAGATTGCGCATACCGTCGGCAACAGTAAGGTGGACGACTTTGCGTATATGATCTCTAAAATGGCTTTCAATACCATTTGCTTCAGTGACCAGATGGAGTTAAAAAGCAAGGATTTCATCAAGCTTTTAACTCAGGCCTTGGTAATGGGCGGACTGGCCATGGAAATCGCAGGAGATTCCAGACCGGCAAGTGGTTCGGAGCATCTCTTTTGTCATGCGCTGGAGGAAAATTTTAGTGAGCAGGTAAATGTGACTCACGGCATTGCAGTGGCTATGGGAAGCTACGGTGCATGTATTTTTCAGAATCGCAATATCGGCAAAATTACCCGGCTTTTGAAGCAGTACAATTTGCCGGTGAAACCTTCAAGCTGGGGCATTACCGAGGAAATTTTCGTGGGTGCATGGCAGCAGGCGGCAGCCAGCCGTCCCGACCGTTATACCATTTTGAACGAAACGGACCTTTCTTATGAAAGACTGGCAGGGCTTTATAAAGAAATGGAAACGCTTTTCTAAGGAAGCATCGCAGATTGTTTGTGAGAGAAAAGCCTATAAGGAGGATATATTTTATGTGGCTTATTATACCTATATTGATTATGCTTATTTCGCTGATATTCGCATGGAAGAAAACGGGGCAGAAAATGAGGAAGTATATCCTTATTTCTAACGGTATCGGTATAGGCATCATTTTTGCAGTGATGCTTATCAGTGAAGTGGATGGAATCATAGAAAGAACAGATAGTGAAAGGTACGATATTACCCAAGGAGCAGTGTTAAGTGCTGTAGAATATATGAGGGAAGAAGACGGTTACTACGTTATCAGTGAATCGGGACTTTTTTATACGGATTACCTTGCCATACCTGTTGAGGGCGTGGAAATGTCCGGAATATGCTATCCGGGAGCAGCGGTGAAGTTGTATCGTGGGCTGAATGCCCCCGTTGTGTATGACGATGAAAGTAGAGTGGAGCTTAGCGACGGTTCCTACGCTTATTATGTGGATAATGTGATTGCCATAAAGTTTGATTTTGACATGTTTGCAATCTGGATGATGTTTCCAGTGGTTCTTTTCCTGTTTGCAAACAGTATTGTGTGTCTGATTATCGCGCTGGTGGTTGCGGTACATAAGAAGAGACAAAAAGAGGAAAACAGTTAAGCTTCTGTGGAATGCGGAAGCTTATGGGGAGAGTAAGTTTATGTTGTTGTGGATTGTTCCTATATTGATTTTTTTCGTCCCGCTGATATTCGCATGGAAAACAGCCGGGCGGAAAATGAAGAAATACATCCTTATTGCAAACTGCATAGGTGTATTCATTATTATTGCAATGCTACTTCTTTGTGTTGTGGATGTGAATCAAAATAAAAGAGATGAGGAAAAGTATGATATTGTCCAAGGAGATTTTTGGTATACTGTAGACTATATGGGCGATATGGACGGTTATCATATTATTGGTGGAGGAGGACGTACTTTTCCACCCAAGGCAATATCCGTAGAAGTTGTGGATGTTCCATGGATGTGTTATCCGGGTGCGGATGTTGAATTGTATTATAAGAAAGGTACCGGCATGCAGGCGGATACGGAGGTAAATCTTAGCGATGGTACTCGAGCTTATTATGATGGTAATGTGGTTGCCGTAAAGTTCAATGCAAGTATGTTTGCTTGTGGAATAATCGGCTGGGTGGTGTTTTTCTTGTTCGCAAACAGTATCATTTGCCTGATTATTGCAGTGCTGATGAAGCTGTATAAGAAGAAGCGCGAAAATAAGAAAAATTCCCAAGAAATAAATTGACAGATATAGGAAATAGGTTTATAGTAAGGAAAGATGTTGTAAACAAAGACTAAGATTAAGAAAGGAGGCAATAAAATGTTTAAGTTAAGAAATTATGATGTAATTGTGAATAAGTTTGTTGTCTCCCGGAGTAGATATGTATAGCGCGAAATGCAGAAATAGTAGCGTAGTTTGTGTGTGCATAGTTTGGACTTTTAGCCCGGTGTGACATTTGTCATACCGGGCTTTTTTTGCGCGATAGGCAGAGGCAAGTGGCGATGAGGGCTGACGGATGCTGGCATACGTTCGGACCGACATCGACATTTGCCGAGCAACGCGAACGAGGAATGCCGAAGGCATTTCGAGTCTGCCTATCGCACAATCAGTGAATGTCTACGCGCAAGCCGGGAGAAATTAAGATATTTGGAGGGTGAAATGAATTTACCGGGAAGTTTTGTGAAAGTTTTAGAGAAATATGGAATCGGTAAGGACCAAGTGGTGTTCGCCGCAATGGGTGATTTGGATGAGGAGTTTCGATTTGCGGATACCATCGTGGCACTTACCAAAGAAAAATTAGTAGTGGCCAGATATCCCTATGTGGAAAAGAGAGAATTTCGCATGGGTGGATACGATAGCTGGCTTACCCACGATAGTACGTCGACTGAGCCGGCAGTCCTTATTTATGATTTGAAGGACGTGGAAGAATTGAAGGTATTGCGCCAGGTAAGCACTGGCGTATTTATGGGCAAAATAGATGGCGTGGAAAGATACCTTTGTCAGTTTTCTAATACCAAAATGGAGGCCTTCATGCGAATGGGACGTCTCCTGGATAAAATGAAAAAGGATGAGGAAATCAAGGAAGAAGACCTGGATGTTAAAAAGGGTAAGGAATGTTGTCCTAAGTGCGGCATGATTTATCCGGACCAGGAACGTAAGGTTTGCCCTAAGTGTATGGACAAAAAGTCCATTTTGACCAGATTACTTTCTTACTACAAGCCGTACAAGAAAGTATTGGTATTACTGATGTTTTGTTATTTGACCAGTGCGATTTTGAATTTGGTGTGGCCCTATTTAAGCGGTACCACCTTGTACGATAAGGTTTTGGTAAAAGACGAGGCCTTTTTGGCACAGATGCATTTACCGACAGGACGTTTTGTGCTTGCACTGGGAGTGCTGGTAATCGTTATGTTGATTACCAAGATTGTTTTGCAGGCCTTAAGTATTTTCCAAGGTGTGCTGACTGCCCGCATGGCACCGGAAATTGTGGCAAAGTTAAAGTCACAGGTATTTGACTCTATGGGCAGACTGTCCATCAGCTTCTTTACCAAGAGACAGACCGGCGGACTGATGACCCGTGTATCCAGCGATGCAGAAGAAATTACGGGATTTTTGATTGATGGTATCCCATTCTTCTTTATTAATGTAGCCACAATCATATCCACCTGCGTCATTATGTTTATGTTAAACCCTATGTTGACGCTGGCGAGTATTATCCTGATGCCCATTCTGTTTATGATTAGTTATCAGATGATGCCCAGACTGTGGCATTATTACGGCAAGCGCCATCGTGCCAACCGCCGTTTAAACAGCCAGATGAATGAGAACTTTACCGGAGCCCGTGTAGTAAAGGCTTTCGGTCAGGAAGTGCAGGAAATGAAACGTTTCCGCAAAAATAATGGCCGTGTAAGAGATGCGGAATTGGCGGTAGCAGGTTATGATTGCAAGTTCTCTGCCTTATACATATTAGTAGAAGATTTGTTGAGCTTTTTGGTTTGGGCCACTGGTTCCGCTTTGATTATTTCCAGCAGCGGTGCGGACATGGAGTTGGGTATTCTGATTACCTTTTCCGGTTATGTGGGACAGTTGAAATGGCCCCTGGAATTTATGTCCAGAATTATTCGTTGGTACACCAACGCCATGAACTCTGCTCAGCGTATGTTCGAAATTATTGATGCCGTACCGGAGGTAAAGGAAGCACCCGACCCGGTACGTCCCGAGAAATTGCGTGGCGAGATTGAGTTAAAGAACGTAACCTTCGGCTATGAGCCCAACAAGCCTATTTTGAAGGATGTAAGCTTTAAGGTAGAAGCCGGTGAGGTGCTGGGGATTGTAGGACGTTCCGGTGCAGGTAAGTCCACTTTGGTAAACCTGATTTCCCGATTGTATGACACCGGGGAAGGTGAAGTGCTGGTGGATGGTATCAATGTTAGAAAGTATGGTTTCAAGGAACTTCGTAAAAACGTAGCCATGGTATCCCAGGAGACCTATATTTTTATGGGAACAGTAGCGGAAAACATTGCTTACGCAAGACCGGAGGCTACCCGAGAGGAAATTATCAAGGCGGCCATTCAGGCAAGTGCACACGATTTCATTTGCAAGATGCCTCAGGGCTATGACACTATATTGGGACATTCCAGCAGGGCACTGTCCGGTGGTGAAAAGCAGCGTATTTCCATTGCCAGAGCGATTTTGGCTGATCCGAAGATTTTGATTTTGGATGAGGCAACTTCTGCGGTGGATACGGAAACAGAGTTGGCTATACAGAAGTCTTTGGAGCAGTTGGAAAAGGGCAGAACGGTACTTTCCATTGCCCACAGATTGTCTACTTTGCGTAATGCAACCCATTTAATTGTTTTGGACGATGGCCGCGTGACCGAGTCCGGAACCCATGAAGAGCTGATGGCGCTGAAGGGAACATTCTATAAGTTAAGTGAATTACAGACCAAAGCACTGGCTATGCGCGGTGTGGAGTAGGAGGATAATATGAGTGATAGAGAATATGGTATGCCGGATTTGTTAAACTTGCATGAGTTTGATGAAGAGGCTTTAAAGAAGGAATCGGAAGAAGTGTTGGAGATGCGTCTCATTAATAGTGAGAATGCAGTATTTACCCGTACAGAAGGCGGTTTCTTAGCACTGAAGTTTAGGGATAAGGAGTACGACCGCGTGGGCGTATATTTGACCTTCCCCTTGACCAATCCTGAAGAATATATTTCCATTCGTGAGGCGGACGAAAAGGCCAAGGAAATCGGTTTGATTCAGTCCTTAAAGGATTTGAACAAGGAAGCACAGGAAATGATTCAGGAGCAGGTGAGACTGCGCTATTTCATGCCGGTGATTCGTAAGGTTATGGATGTAAAGGATGAGTACGGATATGCTTACTGGCATGTGCAGACGGACTTCGGCAGTTGTCGTTTTACCACACATATGGGTGGCGATGCGGTAATTAACTTAAGCGGTGATCGTTACCAGATTACCGATATTGATGGCAACCGCTATGAGCTTCCGGACTTTTATGCGTTGAGTGTAATGGAGCGTAAGAAATTAGATTTGTTTATCTAAGGAGACTAAGAAAATGAAGTTACTATATGATTTAACGGAAGCCGGAAGGCAAGCCCTTTCCCTGCGGGAAGGGGAGAGCATCTGGTACTGTGTGCCGGTGGATTTGGGCTTCCATAATGATAAAAAAAGTGCAGGCGATTCCTACACCTCCTCCATTTTTCTGGTGGTGACGGAGGAGCGTTTTGTGGTGTTGCAAGAGGATGCCATCACTGCCGAGTATGCGCTGGACACCTTGGAGAAAATCAAGTGTGAGCACCAGGTAGGAAGCGGTATTGTGACAGTGTTTGGCAAGGACGGTTCAAAAACCTGCGTAGCCAGATTTTCCATGCGCCAGATTATCCGCGTGGCGTATGTGACCAGAGGTGCCCAGGCTATTATTGATGCGATAGGCAATGGACGTGAGCTGGTGGAAAAGGACCGTGTAGAAAGCCGCGAGTTTGAAAAATATTGTGAAAAATGCGGCCGTGCTATGCCGGGGACCCGCAGATGTCCTTATTGCGATGGCAAGGCGGATGTACTGAAGAAGTTTATGACCCTTTGCGGAGAATTCGTGGGAAAACTTTTATTGATTTCCCTTTTGATGTTGGTGGTATCAGCCATAAACTTGATTTCCCCCATTGTACAGCAGAGGTTTATTGATGATGCTTTGATGACGGGTACCGGAACCATGAAGGATGTGTGGATTTTCATTGGCGTTACCTTCGGACTTTTGGTGGTGCGCGTGGCTATGGAAATTTTCCGTTATTGGCAGTGTGTGAAGCTGGGCGCAGAGATTAGTATGAGTCTTCGTACCAAGCTTTACCACAAGATTCAGGCCCTGTCCCTGTCCTTTATTAACAATCGTAAGCCCGGTGAGCTTATGAACCGTGTATCCAGAGATACCATGCAGATTCGTCACTTTATGGAAGAAGCATTTGGTGGGATGTTCTCCACCTTGCTGACCATGATTGTGTCTGTAGCAATGATGTTGACCATTAGTTGGCAAATGACACTGATGTCAGTAGCGTTCATTGTTGTTGTGGCGGCTTTGACAGTTGCATTCTGGCATCATATTCGTGTGATTTTCCACAGACAGTGGTTAAAAGCGGATGATTTGAACAGTAATTTGCAGGATATTATTTCCGGTATGCGTATTGTAAAGGCCTTTGGTAAGGAAGAACGGGAAAGTGCCAAGTTTACCAGAAAGACCGAGGAATTTGCGGCGATTCAGAAGAAGAACGAAACCTTCTGGGCCATTTTCTTCCCTATTTTGATGTTCTTTCTGGGCGCGGGAACGTACATTGCGATTTACTTCGGCGGTATCGATGTATTGGAAGGCGACATGAGCGTAGGTCAGTTGGTGCAGTTCATCACCTATAGTGGTTATTTGTTCGGACCTTTGAGCTGGATGACCGGTTTGCCCCGTATGGTGATGCAGATGATTACCAGTTTGAACCGAATTTACGATGTTTTGGACGAGGAGCCCATGCTGGCCGACAAGGAAAACAGCAAGGCCTTCCCCATTAAAGGTGCTTTTACCTTTGAAAACGTATCCTTTGGATATCAGACCTACGAGCCGGTGCTTGAGAATATTAATTTCTCCGTGGAACCGGGTGAAATGATTGGTCTGGTAGGTGCGTCCGGAACCGGTAAATCTACCTTGATTAACCTGATTATGCGTCTGTACGATGTGGACCAGGGAAGTATTACTTTGGATGGCGTAGACTTAAGAGATATTCAAATAGAAAGCTTGCATTCCCAGATTGGTGTGGTGTTGCAGGAGACCTTCCTGTTTTCAGGAACTATTTTGCAGAACATTCGCTTTGCAAAGCAGGACGCTACTTTGGAGGAGGTTATCCGAGCAGCTAAGGCAGCCAATGCCCACGACTTCATCACCAAGACCCCCGATGGCTACAACACCTATGTGGGTGAACATGGTTACAATTTATCCGGCGGTGAGCGTCAGCGAATCGCCATTGCCAGAGCGATTTTGAACAATCCTCGTATTTTGATTTTGGATGAGGCAACTTCTGCGCTGGATACCGAGAGCGAATTCTTGATTCAGCAGGCTCTGGACCGACTGGTAAAGGGCAGAACCACTTTTGCTATTGCGCATAGATTGTCCACCTTGCGTAATGCAGACCGCTTGGTAGTAATCGACAAGCATGGTGTGGCTGAAATCGGTACCCATAATGAATTGTTGGAGAAGCAGGGCATTTACTACGGACTGGTGAATGCGCAGCTGAAGATGAGCGAGACCGCAGGGGCGTAGAAGAGGGCTTGAAGAGCTGTTTTTGGGGCGTTTTGGAGGATGATTTGTGAAGAAAGTAATCCCAAGAAGAAGAAAAAGTGCTTCATGGGACTACTTTTGAACGCTTGGCGAGGAAGAATTGCAGGAAAAGTAATCCCAAGGAGGAGAAAAAGTGCTTTATGGGATTACTTTTGAGGAGCCTGCGAGGAAGAGTTGCAGGAAAAGTAATCCCAAGGAGAGAAAAATATGCTTCATGGGACTACTTTTGAGGAGCCTGCGAGGAAGAGTTGAAGGAAAAGTAATCCCAAGGAGGAGAAAAAGAGCTTCGTGGGATTACTGTGGAGCGACCGATGAGGAAGAGTGAAGTGGAAAGTCTGCCCATGAACAGTACAAGAGAACTTCATGGATAGAGAAAATAACAAAATGGTAGTGGGAAATCAGTGATAGGTCTATCCAAAGGCAAAAAATAAGTCTCTTTGGGCAGACATAAACTTCGCGGGGTGACGACGAATGATTGATTATGAAAAATACATTGAGCAGCTGACAAGAATGTTACAGGATAGTTTGGGAGACCGTCTGCTTTATGTTGGGTTGCAAGGAAGCTACCTGCGCGGTGAAGCTAATGAGAGCAGTGATATAGATATTATGGTGGTAATCGACGGGATGAAGGTTTCGGATATGGATTTGTATAGAGATGCAATTTCCTGCCTGGAGGAAGTGGAGAAATCATGCGGATTTGTAGTGGGAAAGGAAGAAATGACCCATTGGAATCCGTTGGAAATCTGCCATTTGATACACACTACCAAGGACTATTATGGAAAGCTTGCGGAATTGGTTCCTGAGTATACCCAGCAGGATATTGAGAATTTTGTCACTATGAGCGTGAACAATTTGTTTCATGAAATTTGTCATCGCTACATTCATAGAAGCAGGGAAAGAAATGTAGCGGCATTGCCCGGCAGTTACAAAGGTGTGTTTTTTATTCTGCAAAATCTGTATTTTCTGGAGCAGGGAGAATTCATGCAGACCAAGCAAGAGCTTTTGACGGTGTTGGCAGGAAAGAATAAGCAGGTTTTGGCGAAGGCATTGGAACTGGGAAAGGGTGAACCGTACGATTTTGACGAGGCGTATGAGTTATTATTTTCCTGGTGCCAGGAGATGATTACAAAATAGTAGGTATGTAGCATAGATGACTGGGTACAAATAAGCGAATTGGGACAAGGATATAAGGAGCAAAATATGACACGTATTATAAAATCAATGGAACATAAATATTTACAATCCTCTCTGGAGTTGGTGGAAACTGTTTTTGCCCAGTGGGACACTCCGGAAGAAGGGAAAGTAGTACGGAATTTGGTGGAAGAAATCCGCAGCAAAAAATATTACATACCGGAGCTGGAATTCATCATGGTAGACGAAACCGACGAAGTTATAGGCTATGCTATGTTTTCGCGGTTTCATATTGAAGGCAAATATGAAGAAGAATTGCTGATTTTAACCCCGGTAGCAGTAAAAACCGAGTTGCAAAGACAACATATTTCCAAAGATATTCTGGAGCATGGTTTTGAAGTGGCAAAGAAGTTGGGTTTTAAAGCAATTTTGGTGGAGGGCGACCCGCGCAATTACAATCCCCGCGGTTTTCTGCCCAGCTATAAATTTGGTGTAGAGGCAGGTCCGAACCTTCATTTACCTCATCCGGACTGCTTGATGATAAAGGAGCTGGAGGCAGGCGCTTTAGACTATATCAGTGGTTTGGTGGATTATTCATTTTATGAAACATTGCATGAGGGATGATGGCGGCATGCCGTGTGATATATGTGAGGTAGAGAGATGTTGCAGCTAATCAAACGATGCCCGGAATATGTATCCGGGTACAAAGAGTTTTGTAGGGAATTATATGATAATAATGTTGTCTACTTCAGGCCCACCAGACCGGAGAATATCGATGCAGACTGGTTTTCCCGTACAAAAGATTGGTATGACAAAAAGGAACAAGGTCTCATAGAAGGTCAATCCCCCAGCCTACATTATTGGGCGGTGGATGGAGATGAGTTCATCGGTGAGTTCCAGCTTCGCACAGAGTTTACGGAGAAAGTCCTGACAGATATCGGAAGCATCGGCTATGGTGTGAGAGTCTCTCAGTGGGGAAAGGGTTACGGTACAGAAATTCTTCGCCAAGGCTTAGCCATTGCAAAGGCACAGGGTATGGAAAAGGTCTTATTCACTATTAACGAAAAGAATGGAGCTTCCATCCATGTATGTGAAAAGCTGGGTGGCAAGCTGAAAGATATCATAGATGCTTACAACGAGGCAGAGGGGCAGCATCGGTTGAGAAGATATTGGGTTACGCTGTAAAGGACTGGCGAGAAACTTATTTGTGGAGGAAAAAATGACAGAATATTGGGACGTATACAATGAAAATCGAGAACTCACAGGAAAGACCATAAAAAGAGGAGAGCCCTTTGGGGAAAATGAGTTTTATGTGTGCTGTGAGGTGTGGATTATGAATTCCAAGAGCCAGATGTTAGTAACCCAAAGACATCCGGACAAAAAGGCCGGGGGACAGTGGGAGTTTACCGGTGGCGGAGTTTTGGCTGGTGAAACCACTCGATTGGCAGCGGTTCGGGAAGTGAAAGAGGAATTAGGTATTTCTTTAAGCGAGACAGAGTTAGAACTGCTAGATGTTTATAAACACAAAAAATATTTCATGGATATTTATGTGGTTAGAAAAGATGTAGAAGACGAAGAAATCGTACTGGATGAAAACGAAGTAATCAATTGGTCCTGGTTGTCAGAATGTGAAATAGAGCAATTGATTGAAAGCGGAAAGATGGTGCGTTCGGTTGGGATAAGGTATCAGATGTTTGGAGGGAAAAGATAAGAGATGAACACAATATATTATACCGATGAATCCATAGTGATTCGTAGTATGGAAATAGAGGATATAAAGATTTTTTATGACACCTACTTGTCCTATGGGTGGCATCCGTCAATGGACACCTACGAGAACTACTACAAGGAACAACAAAAGGGTACAAGAAAGGTTTTTATTGCTGAATATGAAGGGCAAGTATCTGGGCTTTGTACTTTGGTAATGGATCCCAAAGAGGGTCCGTGGGCAGAGCAGGGATACCCGGAAATTGTTGATTTCTGCGTATTCTTCCACGTACATAATAAAGGAATCGGGAATAAGCTTTTGGATGTGGTAGAGCAGGAAGCGTCCAGGGTATCGGATATGGTATATTTGGCAGTTGGAGTGCATTCGGGGTATGGTGCCGCCCAAAGAATCTACGTGAAACGCGGATATATTCCGGATGGTAGTGGCGTGTGGTATCAGGGAAAGCAGTTAGACCAATACGCCCCCTGTTGTAATGATGATGACTTATTGCTGTTTATGTCGAAAATTTTGAGATAGAACTTTGGGTAGACTTTAAAAGTATCGGTGTAGACCATACCGCATTTGCAGTGGGGCAGATTGACGGATACTTTGACTCCCGGGTACCGGAAGAGTTTTGGCGAATGCTCGCTTTGTATTTAGCCACCAGCGCCATCACTTCTATCGTGTGGGCGAAATATTTTGCACCGGATTGTTTAGACGGTATCATGGAGCTGAATCGTAATGTGGTGAAATGGTATGATAAGATGAAGCAGGTCATTCCTTCGTGGTATAGGGAGTATAAAAAGGAAACTAAAAGCGGAGGAGACACGAAATGTTAAAGAAATGCAAATATATTCCCAGATTAGAAACAGAGCGGTTTTCAGTTGGAAGGAACTATTCGACACGGGAAAATGGCTTCGCAGTATTGTGACTTTAATATCTGGGGATTGATTCGAGATGATATTGTTGCGAATGAGTAGATTATAGAGGGAATTAGCAGATGAACATATTTGAACAAGTAGAAAAAAACATAAATGAGTTGGTAGAAAACAATGTGTATTGGTCTGCCTGCGCTACGCCTGAGGAGATGCAGAAGGCGAGGGAGGGAAAACTTGTCATAAAGTTTTTTGATAAGGAAGTCCCGACGGACTGGTTAAAGGATGTGAAAGGGAAAAAGGTGTTATGTCTGGCAGGAGCAGGAGGCTTGCAGGCCCCGTTGTTTGCCTGTGCAGGGGCAGACGTAACGGTTTTGGACATTTCGGAAAAAATGCTGGAGAAAGATAGAAAAGTAGCAGAAGAGGAACAGCTAAGTATCCGCATTGAAAAAGGGAATATGTGTGATTTGTCACGTTTTGAGGATGGAAACTTTGATTATATATTGAACCCTACGTCATTGATGTATGTACCGGATGTAAAACCGGTATTTCGAGAAGTTAGCCGTGTCCTGAAAAACGGCGGAGTCTTTATCATGATGGCACCAAGCCCGGTCAACTTCCTGTGCGACTACGTGGAGGGTGAAATCGGAGGATATTATAAGGCGGTGAACAGAATGCCTTATTGCTCTTCCGACCATGATAGCATGAGTGATTGGGTAGAATACGGACACACCATGGAAGATTATATCGGTGGGCAGATTGAATGTGGCCTGGTAATCAATGGTTATGTAGAGTGTCAACTGGAGGATATTACGGAGTTACACTTTTTAACCAGGGCAGTCAAGTGCGTGAGCAATGAGCCATGCGCGGAGGAACAAAATGTCACATAGTAAACACACAAAAAGAGATTACTCTATTTATATTGAAAAATGGGACAAATCAGCGAAAAAATACATCCATACTTGTGTAATATGTGGACATAAAGGTTATAGCCCGGTTGTTGAAAAGGAAGACTTTGACAAGGTGATTTTCAAAGAATTATCTAAAACCTTGCGTAGATTAGAGTTGGATGAATATGGAAGATGCACTTATTGTGCGAGAGTACAGGGGGAACCGGAATAGCGCAAGAAGTTGAGGAGTGTTACAAAATGTACTACGAAGAAATTACATTAGACCATTTAGATGAGCTGGCGAGCTTATATGTGGAAACCTTTAACGCTGAGCCTTGGAACGATGAATGGACCATAGGTACAGCCAAAAAGCGATTGCAACAAATGATAAATACGGAGGATTCATATGGTTTATGTGCATATGAGGACGGGGCTATGTGCGGTGCGGTTTTAGGTGGCATCGAGCAATACTATCATGGGAGAATGTTTAACCTAAAAGAGTTTTGGGTCAAAAATGGTATGCGTGGTCAAGGGACAGGCACCAGGATGTTTACGGAATTGGAAAAGCGTCTGAAGGGAAAACAGGTGGAAGAAATTATTTTGCTTACCGCCAGGGGTAATTTGACGGAGCATTTTTATCATAAGCAGAATATGCAATCTAATCCGGATATGGTTTTTATGGGGAAGAGGATATGAAGAAACAGATTATTTTGCTTAATGGTTCCTCCAGTGCCGGTAAATCCACATTGGCAAAGGCATTGCAGGCACTAATAGCGGATAAGAGGAATGAACGATATGAAATAGTATCCATTGATGATTTCCTTAAGATGGCAACGGATGATGTGATATATGAAGAGGATGTATATGAGATTTCCGGACCGCTCTGCGAAAGAGTAATGCAGGTTTTCAATGCCAATCAGGGTGTGATTATTGACCATGTGATAACCAGCGAGAGAATCTTTGAGCAGTTAAAAGAGAGGTTGCGTCCCAATCGTTTGTGGATGGTACATGTCACTTGTCCTTTGGAGATTATTAAAAAAAGGGAGCAGGAACGAAAGGATAGATGTCCGGGATCTGCCGAAGCATCCTATACATATTTGTACCCCAAGGGGGGATACGACTTGACGGTAGATACTCACTTTATGACTATATCGGAATGTGCGAATAAGATTTTTGAGAAGATATTGCATGGCTAAAAATTTCAATATGCCGGAAAGAAATATACAGGGAGAAGATAAAATGGCAAATATTTATATGATATCCGGCCCTTGCGGATGTGGAAAATCAACGTTCACGGATGCGTATGCTGAGTATTTGGTGAAGGTAGAGAAGCGGACACAGATTTACGTGATACATGGAGATGTGTTTCATCAAGGGTTTGTAGGAATGTACGAGAAAGATGCTTTTTGTGTGGAATTGCAAGAGACGGACCCATTGGCTTGGACTCAGGTGTTGAAGTTTAACTGGGAATGCATTGTGGATGTGGCAGAAAAGGCTTTGGTGCGTGGTTTGGATGTTGTGATCGATTATGTGGTTGAGGACGAACTGCCACTGTTACAAAAGCTTGCCAAGGAATATGACGCGAAGCTGTATTATCTGGTACTTACTGCATCAGGGGAGGCAATCACAGAACGCCTTCAGACCCGGGGAGATGATGAATTGACGGAGAGAGGGATATTTTTAAAAAAGAAACTTGATAGTCTTCCGGAGAATCAGGGACATCTCTATGACAATACAGGAAAGACTGTGGAAGAGGAAGTAGCAGAGATTTCGAAAGGCATGGAGAATTTTTTAGTGTAGTAGTGGATGTGATAAGCTACAAGAGGAGACGAAACATGAATCATTACAGCAATTACATTTATATGTTAGAAGACAATGCCCACTTAATCAGTATGGTACCGGTAGAGGAATTGGTACGTTTGGGCTATGAAATAGGATTAAACGAGAATATGAAGGTTCTGGACCTGTGTTGTGGATACGGAACACTGTTGAAGGTATGGAGCGAGGCCTTTGGAATAGAAGGCGTTGGTATTGACCTTGTTGAAGAATTCTTGACCATTGGAAGAGAACGATTGGAAAAGTGTCAGATGGATAAGGTTACTCTTTTACAGGGGGATGTTACAGCATATCAGGATACTTGTAAGTATGATGTGGTGATTTGCAGTGAGACCATAGGAAGTATAGCGGATACACTTGCCTTGGGAGAAAAATTTTTAAAGCCCGGCGGTGTGTTATGCTATCAGAAATTGTATTCAAAGGTAGCAAATCCGCCACAGGAGTTAATTGATTTTGATAAGGAAGTTTTCCCCCTATCTGAGTTAAACAGGATATTCCATCAGCTGGGTTACAGTATGACTTCTATGGCTAGTGATACCCAGGGAATGTGGGAGCGCTATGTTCTTAATTGGAGCGGTAAGCGAGACCTACTTCGGTTAAAGCAGGAACCGGATAACGAGCAATTAAGGAATTGGATAGATACGTGGTACAACATGTATTTTGATTATCGTAGACCGTATGAAGGCCAGGCGTTATTTGGTTTGCAGCGTTTAATTTAATGCTATTAAAAGATTTATATGGAGAAGAGAATAATAGAGATGAAATACATAGAAGAAAACAGCAGAATATGGGATGAGCGTTCGGAAAATAATGATACCTGGTCCATCCCGGTAACAAGTGAAATGGTACAGCAGGCCAGAGAGGGTATTTGGAGTATAGTGTTGACGCCCACAAAACCTGTTCCTGCCCATTGGTTTCCTGAGAACCTTGGAGAGAAGAAGATTTTGTGTCTGGCCAGCGGCGGCGGACAACAGGGGCCTATTTTGGCGGCAACCGGTGCGGACGTAACGGTGTTTGATAATAGTGTAAAGCAATTGGAAAAAGATGCTTTTGTGGCCAAGAGAGATAATTTGCAAATCAAAACGGTGCAGGGAAATATGCAGGATCTATCCGTGTTTGAAGACGAATCTTTTGATTGCATCATTCACCCTTGGTCGAATGGATATATTGATGATGTTTTGCCGGTGTGGAAAGAGTGCGGAAGAGTCCTGAAAAAGAAAGGAGTATTGTTGTCAGGTTTTGGAAATCCCATAGAGCATATTTTTGATGTGAGCAAATTGGAGAGGGGAATCTTGGAGGTAACCAATACCATTCCTTACGCAGATATTGAGCATATGGATGACCCGGAGACGAGAAAGGCTGTTGAAGAAGGCGGTTATCTTTGGAGTCATACCTTGGAAGCGCTCATTCAGGGTCAGATAGATGCCGGCTTTGCGATTGTGGGTTTTTACGAGGATATTGGCGGTACGGTGTTGGATAAGTATATTAATTCGGCCATTGCTACCAAGGCGGTTAAACTATAATATGGTTTACTACAAAGACGAGGGACAGGTGTAATATATGCGACTTTATGCGATTCGTTATGCGGAGAATTTTAAATATGGAACCTATGATTCTGTATATAGAAATATTGAGGAGAAGGGTAAAAAGATTGAGAAATTTGCCTTTTTATATTATCTTGCAGAACATGAGGGAAAGTATACTTTAATTGATACCGGATTTAGAGACAAAACATTGGCAACCAATATGGGAGTGACGTTGTTGGATGTGGAACAGGAGTTGTTAAATGTTTTTGGGGAAATACCGCAGATTCATAAGGTGATTTTGACACATAGTCATTGGGATCATGTAAATAATTTAGATTTATATCAAGGAGCATCGGTTGTCATGTCGCAGGAAACGTATAACAGTATCATGCAGGAAGGTGAGATTGCTGTTAAAAATGCGTTGCATAGTTGTTCGATTACATTGGTAGATGATGAAATGCGGATAGATGATATATTTTATTTTCGAGTAATTGGCGGTCATACTCCGGGTTCGTCTGTTATCTATTTTCGGATAAATAAAAAGAATTATGTAATAACCGGAGACGAATGTTACTTATGTGATAATGCAGAAAAAAATAAGCCCATTGGGATATATGTTAATGCAAAGAAAAATGAAGAATTTATAGACAAAATACATAGGGAGAAATGGATACCGTTACCATTTCATGATGAAAAAATAATGAATCAGTATCACAAACTGTCGGCAAATATTGTGGAGGTGATAAAATGATACTAAAGATTGCTAATGATAATAGGTCGATAATTAAAGATGGGGTATACCTTTTTAGTTTAGTAGACTATCCGAAGATTCAAGAATGGGAATGGAATAGTATATTAGCATTTATATCTTATGAAAAGGCACGCGGAGATAAACTGGAAATTGTATGTGAGAATAAGGATATATTATCTGTGGTTCAAGATGCTGCAGACAAACTTGATGGAAGAGAATACTTCCCACCTATTGCAGATGCTATTGAAGAGTTTGTTTACCATGCGACAGATGTCAATGCAGCACAGAAAATATTATCTAGTGGTAAATTGCTTTCTGCAACTAAGGCATATGATAAGACAGGAGAAGAGATTGCATTTGAAAGAAGAGAATGTGAATGGAAAGACCCTGCACATTTTTATGAATATGTTATGTTCGGATGGGGAACTCATTTAGTGGGTGATTATGTTGTTCTTTCAGAAAATTTCCCGAGTGAAGAAGATTTTGTAAACGGAAATTTTGATGCGGGAGTACGTTTTTATATAAGGTATGAAGATATTATAAAACATAAAGGTCATACTTTTGATGGCTACCATCCGATTAAAGTGAAAGATGAAATTTCACTGTTTGATTATTTATTTGCTTGTATTGTACCTGAGCAGTACAAAGAACAAATAGAAAAACATATTCCTCAAGAATTAATTACCAAAGTGCATTATTTACCACAGAGAGGGCTTGGTTTGCAGGAGTGGAACAACAAGGTTGTTGAGTGTATTAGAATGTTATAGACAAATCTCGATTTGTAGAGGAGAAGGGTATGTTAAAGAAATGTAAATATATTCCAAGACTGGAAACAGAAAGATTAATTCTTCGTGAATTAACAGAGGCGGATGTGGAAGATTTAAGAAAGTGGCTGGGCCTCGACGAAGTATATACCTATTGGGGACGCGCTGCAAGTAAAGGAGAGAAGAATCCGGAGCTACTATTCATAGACCCAAGGCCAAATGTGAATAGAAAGCCTTCACCGGACTTTATATGGGGAATAGAGCAAAAAGATACCAATGAAGTAATTGGCATGATAGAAGTGTTCGATATTGAAAATGACAGATTGGGTATGGTGGGATATCGTATCGCGCCGTGGTTATGGAATACCGGAATATGTACTGAGGCTATGAAACGGGTTGTCGATTTTATATTCGCCGAAACTACACTTGATAGGCTACAAGGTAGTGCAGATGTCAGAAATATTGGTTCTAATCGGGTACTGCAAAAGAGCGGTTTTCAGCTGGAAGGGACGATTCGACACGGAAAAATGGTTTCACAGTACTGTGACTATAATATCTGGGGAATGATTAGAGAGGATTTTATTTCGCGCAAGTAAGTTTTAGGAAAAGTAAAGGAAGAAGACAAAAGGAGAGGGACAAAGGATGAATGCCAAATTACTGGGATTTTTCAGCGGATTTCCCACACGTCACTTTACAGACCCCATCGCAGAGGTGCTGAAGGAGGCGTTGGAGATTCGTGACAGCCTTGTGTTTATCAGCTGTCAGCCGGATAATTATTTGCAAAACGATGAGGATTCACACGGCATGCATGGGATGTTTGTGGAGAGAAATATGCCCTTTGCGAGGCATGCGGTGATTGACCATCGAACGAAAGCGGAGGAGGCAGTAAACCTAATTCGTGAGGCCTCTTGTATTTTTCTCATGGGAGGCAATGCAACCCTTCAGTTTCAGCTGATGCGTGACTTGGGGATACTTGAAGAAATTCGCCGTAGCAGAGCGGTGATTTTGGGTGTCAGCGCAGGCGCCATGAACATGGGAAGCCCTACGGTGGATATTTACGAAACTTCTACACCTTATGAAGGCTTAGGGTTTGCGAATATTACCATAAAGGCCCATTATCCCTTGGAGGATGAGTGGTTGCAGGCCTTGAAGCAGGTTTCCATGGAGCTGCTGGTATGTCTTATGACGGATGAAAGCGCCATTTTTGTGAAGCAAGAGAGTATTACAAAGATAGGGGAAATCTATCGGCTGGAGAAAGGGGATATTACACCTCTTATACAGGAGCATTTGGAGCAGATGAGGAAGTAATATTGAGATAAAACATATGGATACTTTATTTAGCTCAGGAGATATAGAGATACGCTTAATGGATTATAGCGATATTCCATTTATCTGTAAAGCAGATGAGGATGAAAGCGAGCATAATATAGCATATCTGAGAAATCAGTTAGATAATCAAAAGAAACAGGAATGCAGTGCATTATTGGCATTATGCAATGGCAAAATAGCCGGGTATGTATTTTTGTATTACAAATGCAGATGGGGAGGTCTGGCACATTGTGATTTGCCCTGTGTTATAGATTTAGTCGTTTTTAAGAAATACAGAAAAAACGGTATCGCAACTGCATTAATGGATATTGCAGAAAAGATAGCCAAAAGACATAGTGATAAAGTGTATCTGGACGTTTGTTTGAATAGCGAATATGGGCCTGCTCAACGCTTGTATGTAAAAAGAGGATATGTGCCCGATGGAAAAGGTGTGTATTATGAGGAAAAGGTATGCGAAACTGACGCTATTTGTAAGAATGACGACGAATTAACATTATGTTTGGTGAAAGAGTTGTAAGGAGGGTTCCAAATGCCTTTGGTAAGGATAGAAGTAGTAAAAGGAAAAACTGTAGAATATAAAAAGCAAATGATGGAGGGTGTTCATGTAGCGCTAATGAATGCCATCCAAATAGAGGATTGGGATCGGTTTCAGAGATTGTATGAAATCGAAGACGAGTTCTTTGAAAGAAGCGAAGGAAAAACAGATAAGTTTACGATGATAGAAATCACCATGTTTCAAGGTCGTACCAAAGAGCAGAAGGCGAAATTGTATGAAGAAATCGTAAAGGAATTATATGAAAGACTTCAAATACAGGCAACAGATATTTTTATAGTTTTAAATGAACCACCCAATGAAAATTGGGGGTTGGCAGGGAAACAAAGATAAATACGGATTTACGGAGGTATGTAAGATGGAATACGAAATTATCCCCTTACCTAAAGAAGAGTGGAAAGGCGTTCCGGTTCCGATACGCTACACCACGGAAGAATATTATGATTTAGAAACATCTGGCGGAAAAGATGGTTTTCAGGTGCAGATGGTGAAAAAGAAATTTGATACACCGGTGACACATACGCCGGAGGAGTACGATTTTCCTGATAGTTTGTATCAGGACCATTGGGAAAAGGCGGAAGCATTTGGAATTGTTTTAGAGCAAGATGGCAGGAAAGAATTGATGGCGTGCATTGAGCTTTGTCCTGAGGAGTGGAGCAATCGCCTCATGGTGACGGAGCTTTGGGTGGCAGACGAGCTTCACAGACGAGGCATAGGAACACGCTTGATGGATTTGGCAAAAGAGCAGGCCAAGCTACAGGGTAGAAGAGCAATCATTTTGGAAACCCAATCCTGCAATGTACGAGCCATTGCTTTTTATTTAAGCCAGGGATTTCAATTGATAGGGTTTGACTCTTGTTGCTATACAAATTTGGATGTGGAGCGACATGAAATCCGCTTTGATTTCGGGTACTTTTTGCATAAGAATG
>JAZSPK010000042.1:0-8798 GCA_045537405.1 Acetatifactor sp. | reverse complement strand
CCGGCTGCCACACCAAAGTTAATATCCGATACTCCCAAAAGAATTGCCATTGCAGTCAGTGTACAAATAATAATCGTATCGCAGAACACCTCAAAGATACCAAAGTACCCCTGCTTTACCGAATGCTTGGTATCAGCTGCTGCATGTGCAATAGAACCGGTACCCAGGCCTGCCTCGTTGGAGAAAATACCTCTGGATACACCACGGCGCATACAAATAAACATACTTCCTACCACACCGCCGGTAAATCCTGCCGGAGTAAAGGCACCTACAAAAATACTGCTAAATACTGCCGGAACTTCTGTAATATTCAAAGCAACGATTCCGATACTCAGCACCACATACAACACTGCCATGAAAGGTACCAGCTTTTCTGTAACCTTACCGATACGCTTCACACCGCCAAGCAATACCATCGCCACCATAATAGCAATGAAAATGCCCAGTACTAAATTTACACCTAAAACCGAATCCTGAGTAATCAGATTATAATTTAACAACGCGGTATCAATAGAAGCGGTGATGGTGTTTACCTGTGTAGCATTACCTGTACCAAACACGGTCAATACTCCAAGACCTGCATATAAATATGCCAAAAAGTGCCACTTCTTTGAAAGCCCATTCTTAATATAGTACATGGGTCCGCCTACCCAATCACCATTTGCATTTCTTTCACGAAAATGTACTGCCAGGGTCACTTCAGCAAATTTTGTACACATGCCTAACAAAGCACTCATCCACATCCAGAACACTGCACCGGGACCACCTAAAGCAATTGCACCTGCCACACCTGCAATATTACCGGTACCTACGGTTGCCGCCAAAGCGGTACAAACCGCCTGGAAGGGTGTCACAGCGCCTTCTGCAGCGTCTTCCTTATGAAACATTCGGCCAATAGTTTCCTTCATGGCCACGCCAAATTTGCGAATCTGCACAAAACTGGTTCGTAAGCTGAGCCACAAACCTACACCTATAATACAAATCATAGCTGGCACGCCCCAAATAAAGTCGTTTACCTTGCCATTGATTTGTTCAATTATTTCAATCATCATTTTCTCCTTTGTTATGTAAAATCACATTTACAAAAGTATATCATACTATGCCTGCTTTTGCATTATTAATATCCTACCTCTGAACAAATCTCTGTGCACAACCGCATCTTTTACACAAATCCTCCGACGCTATCCCCTGCTTAAAGCCGTTTACCATACTCAAGGCTCTCCTTATTGTACGGACGAAACGCTGTTTCACACTTCATTTATTTTTTCGCATACATTACACCCTTAGCATAAGCAACCCCTAATAATCTAGTTGCAATAAAAACCATATTAGCCATAATTTCAGCCCCAAACAAAGCGTCTAGTATGTCTTTTGAATTATCGACGGAATCATCATCGATTTTAGGAGCTCTTTTACCTATATCCCTAACTTTGCCCAAAAACTCTTCTTTGGGTATAGGATTAGCTCTTTCAATTTTGACCCCTCGAAGATTTGATTCAAGATGTTGCTCGAAAAGATTATAATTGTAATCAGCCACTTCATCCAATTCTTTTTTATACCCCTGAATTTCATCATGTAAAAAACGAAGATAACAACACAACCAACGCGCTTCTTCCTCTAAATAATCGTCGTTAAAATCTTCGCCCTCTACCATACGATCCGGATTCACCAAATATTTTTTTGGTAAAAAACGTCCGTTGTAATCTTGAAATAATGCTTTTAACATATCTTTTTGTGTAACTGTTTCTTTTGATCTAAACATTAACCTATTCCCCGCCTCTATATTATAGTTAAGTGAATAAAATTTCACCCTCATTGGCCTCTTCCATTTCAAGCTTTTCTTCACCAACTCCATCCTCAAACCGTACTCGCAGTACTGCCTGCGGCCAATTGACGGAAACAACTGCTTTTCTTTCTTTTGCCTTGGCTTCCTGATTAAATATTTCCAGAAGTTCTGTCAAAATCTCCCTTGTCAGATATCCGCCCCGCCAATGAAACAACAGTACTTTCCCCTTCTTTATCGCCTGTTTGGTTCGGTTTCTTACCTCATCCATTGTAGTCCAAGAGACTTTCTTCTCTTTATAATAGAAATGGTCATCATCACTGCAAGTCGGCACCTTCCAGATAACTGGTTCATGATCCCTGAAAATCTGCTTGTCGGATAAATTCACATAATCATATCTCACTGTGTCGTCTTTTGAAAGTGTGTTGTCAAAGGTTACATCCAAATGGTAATATTGTCCATCAATTCGAATCACATTCCATGCATGTCTGTATTTAATGCCCTTATCCGGATTCGCTTCAGACAAGGCAATAATACACCAAATATTCAGCTCATCACAAAGAATTTTAACAGCCTTTGCCACTTTACCACCACCCATTTCCAATTTACATGGTTTTTAACTACAAGTCTCGAAATAATACTATCTCTCATTCAAATACTCATTCCATCTGGCATTTATACTTTCCAATTCTTTTTTCTGCATAATGCGGTTCCGGTCACTTAATATTGCCAGCATCTCATCTACCACCTCTTCCATGGGAAGCTTCCCATAATGTGATAAATATCCAATCATTCTCTGCGCTGTCCAATCCGTATTTAAATTCTTTGTAATCTGGTCACAAAAAGGTTCCGGATAACCTCTTCTAAGCATCATATCATAGAGCTCCATGCTCTTTTCTGTTCTGGGTTTCATTCTTTGTTTTCCTCAATTGACAATTCTGTAAAGAAGTATTCCAATGTCCCTACCAACATTTTCTGTTCATACAAATCCTCAATTTGTTCCCTGCTCATCCACACAACCTGTGCTACTTCATCTGTGGTAGCATTACTCAAATTAACTTCTCCGTCATAATCAAAAAGCCATACATCTACAATATCATTAACGATTTTGCCTTCCATGACTTTACGCACTTTTGTAAAGAGAACTTGTCCTTTATCCGGTTCTATATCGATACCAACTTCTTCTTTTACTTCTCTGATTGCACCTTGCAAGCTATCTTCTCCTTTAATAACCGAACCGCCTACACATTCCCACATTAATGGATATCTGGGTCTGTTTGCAGAACGTTGTGAAATAAGATACTCGCCCTTTGAATTTCTAATCCACACATGCACTACCAAATGGTATCCGTCTATCGGCAGTTGTTCGCCTCTTACATGGTCTCTTCCCAGAAATTCTCTATTTTCACTATACAAATCCCAGATTTCAGCATCAAGCTTATCTTTCATAATATCCCCTCCTATTTAGCTACGAAATTATCATTAATTATACTTTTAATCTCGGAATATTCAAGCACAATTTTGATAGATATTGTCTATAGCAAACCTTTAATAACGTACCTGATTCCGCTCTGTCGATAGCGTCATCCTCCCACATAATTCCAGAAAAATTTTTCAAAAATTATCCAATATAATTATTTCTAAATCAATTTTTTATAGGATTGATTGGCACATTATCCACACCAAAATACTTCCCGGGAATACGATAAAACTCCTTCCAACGTTCCAGCATAATGTCATACTTACAATAATCAAAATGCTCCTCCAGTCTATCCTCCTCATACACTCCATGAAAATCCGAACCTGCAGATTCCATTAGGTCATACTGCTTTGCAAATTCTCGCAACTGTTCCCTCTGGGCCTCTTCATAATGACCATAATCGGTTTCCATACAGCCTATGGCACCGGCAAGGCGACGAAATACCTTTAACACTTCAAGATTTTCTTCATCTGTCAATCCATAATAATATAAATGAGCCAAAATCGGAATTCCACGTACCTGATGAACAACCTGTATTAATTCCTCCAGACCGATTCTATTATCTTTTGCCACCCAAGCTCTTCGCTCACCAAAATCCCCTACATAAACATCCAGTGCCTCTTGTTCGTCCATTACAAATCCACACTTTACCATAGCTTTCACAACTTGAGACTTGCCAATATATTCTACCCCCAGCTCTTTACAAAGTTCCCGATAAGTTCCCAAATCACAGCCCACTCTCCGCAGTGCATCCAACATACGATTAATATACGCCTCTCGCACCTTAGGACCATTCTTTTCCAGCAATTGATTCAGTGGAGTAATATCTCCGATATCATCCGGAACCAATACAACTACATGCAGACTTGCAACCGTACCGGTACTCAAGGTATACTCACAACCTACTTCTGTACCTCGTACCAGACAAAGCTTCGGTTCTGCTATTTTTTTATATCTCTCAAAGTCCGGCAACAAACGATTATGGTCCGTTATAGCAAGAACACGGTATCCCTTCTCTATAGCCAGTGCAATTAATTCCTCCGGCCGAAGCGCTCCATCAGAAACAGTTGTATGTGTATGTAAATCAATTCCTTGTTTGTTCATTCAAATATCCTCCCCTATTGATTCCTTCTTAGGAGCCTTAAATGTTACCACTCACATACTAAAAAAGCAAGCATTTTATTAATTATTAATGCTTTTAACAATTATGACTGTTGATGCTAATAATACTCTCCTTCAGCTAATCAAAGTCTAATATCGTTTACACACTATATTTAGTACTATTATCTGTATTATTTGGCTTTAGATGGGCGATTGCGGTCAAGGGGAGGTCGGTGAATACTATTGCTAACCACCACAATGTCATCATACTTATATCATACAACACGCGTAAGATTATTTGTCTATATAAGCGCCTTATCCAACAGAAAATCAATCAAATTGATATTGAGAATGCCATTCTCATCATACCAACGCTTACCGATATCTTTTCGCACAACCATCTTCGGGAAGGAATCACCGGTTAATGCAAAAGGTCTAAGTTCAACTTCTGCTTTTTCCTCAGTTGGCATGGAATAGGCTGACTGAATGTAGGTTCTCTTACCACCGGAAGTTACAACAAAATCAATTTCTCGCGGTGTACGTACTGAATTACCGTTTTGATTAATCGTCCTTGCATATACTACACCTACATCCACTGAGAACTGACGAATCAGAAGCTCATTATAAATAATATTCTCCATGATATGCGTCATTTCCTGCTGTCTGAATCCGATACGGGCATTTCGTAGTCCAATATCCTCACTATAATATTTGTTAGGTGAATCAAAATAAGACTTCCCCTTTACATCATATCGCTTGCTTTCTGAGAACAGAAATGCATCTTCCAAATAACCTATATAGGAACGTATCGTATTGGCAGCTACTCCTACAGTCTGCTTGCTTCGCAAGGTGTCTGCAATCTTTGTGGGATTTGTCAAAGAACCAATAGATGAGCATAACAAATCCAATATCTGCTCCAACACATCCTGTCGTTCAATCTTTTTACGCTCTACAATATCTTTTATATACACTTCCGTAAAAAGCGATTTAAGATAATTCATCTTTGCCGCATCATTCGGTCTGGATAAAACAAGTGGCATACCACCATAAAATGCATAATCATCAAATGCCTCATTTTTATCCCCACCAACTGCAAAATAATATTCCGCAAAACTCAACGGATGCACACGTATTTCATCACTTCGTCCCCTAAATTCCGTCAAAATATCACTGGAAAGCATCTTGGAATTACTTCCCGTTACGTACACATCTAAGTTTGATAAACTACGCAAATCATTCAGTGCATCATAGAAAGTGATTTTCTTTCCATCTTGATTATATGGATTAGGCACCTCGTCCGACATCTGAATTTCGTCTACAAACAGATAGAACTCGTCTTTACTGTTCTCCACTATTTCCCGAACATACTTTGAAAGAATTAGCGGATTACGATACTTGATATCTTTGGCAAGGTCCAACTCTATAACAATGATTTGCTCTTCCTTAACGCCTTCTTCCAATAGGTAATTTTTGTAAATGTTCTTTAACAAATACGATTTACCGCATCTTCTTATACCGGTGATTACCTTTACCAGTCCATCAAACCGATATGATATTAACTGTTGTAAGTAACTGTCGCGTTTAATTTCCATGGCCCTACACCTTTCATTGAAAAATTTAGCCCATAAAGGCTGTTTTATTCAATTATTATACTTGCTATTTGAGATTGTTTCAAGGGGTTCATTGAAAATTATTGCCCATATGGGTTGAAATATTCATTTAAACAAATTAAATATCCATAATTTCTATGTCACAACCCGTGCACGAACTCGCGCCCAAGTCGCTCGTACGCGGGCTGGCGCCCTATACGTCTAAAAACAATAAAGCCATTGGCCGAAAGCATAAATGCTCTCTTCCAATGGCTTATTATTTTTATCCTTGCACGGCTTGTAGCTTTCGCGATTATTCCCACTCGATCGTTCCTATCGTGGACGCACACTTGTTATCACATAAAACGACACGTTTAAATAATAAAAAGACCCTGAAACAGAGAGTTACCAATTCCTGCCATTAGGTCGGTATAAAAGTGCTCCCTTAGTTCCTAAGGAATTAGTTAACTAATCGCGAATTGAACAATGCACTATTTTAACTACATCATTCAACATCGACCTGCTCCGTCTCCTTGCCGCTTCCACCACATCTGTAGCATCCAACTTTTCCTGTGGCACCACAACCATTACAATCTGCTTCTCCATCTCCACCACATCCATTACATGGAGGATGACCATTATACCCCCAGCACCTGTTGCAGTTTGCAGTAAAGTTCGTTCCACGACAATGACCACAAATACCGCTTCCTGCGCATCCCTTACAAGTCACACCACTCTGATAATCACACTGCCCGCATCCTGCCCCATTACAATACTTACATACGCCGGTTCCGTTACAACCGTTACACAAACCACTGCCGGGAGACGAACAATTGGTACATGGAACCAATGTTGTTCCACCGCATTGATCGCAGACGGTAAATCCCTCTCCTCCACAACGGTCACAGTTTTTCTTTCCAGAGCCACCGCATCCTTCACAAATGCTCTCACCGCTACCATAGCAAATAGAACACTCCACCTCAATCCACTGCGGTTCTCTACTCTCATCCGGTTCCCCTTCCGAAGTTTGGAAGTCTTCAGCCGTACTCGTTGCAGGATTGTGATTTTCGGTTTTTTCCCCCTCGGGATTTTCGATATTCTCCTGCATGGTATTTTCCGAAAAATCGAGGTTTTCCTCAATCGTAATCACCGGATTTACAGAAATACCGCAATCCTCTGCAGTGCTCAAAATGAAATCCTCTGCCTCCTTTAACAGCTCATTTGCTACTGCTTCTGTACCAAATGCACGAACCATTGTGACAGTTACGTCTCCACCATCTTTCAAGAAACCTTCTTCATAGGAAAAACGAACAATATCTTCCAATGCACCGTGAAGCCCCCTGCCTTCTATAGCAGCACGCTCATCGACTTTTTTTGCGTCTTCATTTAATGCCCCATATGCAACAACTTCGCTTCCGACCAAATACAGAATGAATTCCGGATTAATGCTGACCTGCAGGGCATAATCGTATGTATCCGGCACATCAGAAAGCATTTCTTCTGTACTAACATTCGAATTTTCCTCAGTTCCGGACATTGTTTCACCATCGTATGGCTTTTCGGAAGTATTCATTCCGCATGCAGTAATTGAAAAAATAAGTATGAATACAAGAAATAAAGCCAATATTCTTTTCATAATGTGAACCTCCTTGCTATATTGGTATTAATGTATTCTCTTTCCTACAACTACAAATCTTCCATCTTCCACATGATAAGCGCAACATGATAACGTAATAAATTCATCTCCAAACTCTGCCCTCACACCTGTATCATAAAGAGATAATTCCATTATATTATTGTACCAATCATCAAACTCTTCCTGCGTATCTGCTTGAAAGAATTTATAATACTTAAACACATCTTCACTTTGATAGTAGACCTGCGAATAAAAAACTGCTATCAGTTCATACTCTCTTTTCTCATACAGAGAATCAAAGCAAATAGTGCTATGGGAAAGACCATACTGCTCATCTTCATAATAATCTAAATTTCCAAACATAGCACCTGATTTCATAGTATGTCCATGAATAATAAGATTAGTAGATGGTGCCATTCCCTTTTCATAATTATATATCGCCAGACCTACCCCCGCAACAGAGTCTGTATCTAAAATCAAACATCCATTTTTATTTTCCTGACCTTCAAAATCCCGATACAAATAATAATTTTCATCTTCCGGTGTCTGCATAACAGGATAATCTATTTCAGTTCCTTCTATATGGAGCCAACCTATTAAATCATTATTCTGCTCATATAATACCTTGTACTCATCAAGCATGACAGGAGAATAAATTGGCTCATATTCCTTATTCATAATTTCTTCTAGTATGGTTGCCACACCTGCTGTTGGCATTTTGAACGGCTCGTCTGAACTCACATCTGTATTCTCTATTTGTGTTTTTAATTCTTCCTGCTGTTCTTTTAATACCTTATCTGCCTTCCAATCCTTATAAAAGTAATAGGAACATATAAACAAACTAACAACACAAATTATACTTATAAATAGCCAAACATATTTCTGTCCATACCGAAAAGAGGGCAGATGCCACCTGCCACCTGCCCGTCTTTTCTTAGCAACAGTTTTTCTACTGTTTTTATGTCTCATTTAGTTTTTCTTTTTTAACACTAATCCTTTTTTAGCAAAGTATAGTGCTCCAATTCCGCTAACTAATGCAAGGATAAACCATATATATGCGTTACTTGCATCTCCCGTCTTTGGAACTTCGTCTTTTACATTATTATTGCTTCCGTCAGTTGAACTCCCACCACCAGTATTTCCACTATCTGTCCTTCCGCCACCTGCATTTCCGCCACCGGTATTTCCACCTCCAGAATTATTCTGCTG
>JAZSPK010000035.1:0-21911 GCA_045537405.1 Acetatifactor sp. | reverse complement strand
GTATGAGAGGACGGAGTCATGTCGTAGCCGCACTCGTCGCAAAGGTTGTCGACGTCGGCGTCATCATGCGGAGCATAATTAAGCTTTTCCTCGCAGCCGCTGTCTATACACTTGTGCCAATGATGAGTTTCGTCCTTGGTCCAGTCTCCGCTGGGAATATGGGAATGAGTGGAAATATCTTCGTACACCGCTTCTATTCTCAAATCATAGCCCGGCATATAGAATTTTGCGGTGGAACTTGTAATATTACTACCCTCTGCATATCTAAGAACAGTTCCGTTAGCTTCTCTCCACTGTTTAAACTGCTTGCCGGATTCGGGAGGATCGGCTGTGATAGTAACGATTTCGCCCACTTCATACGTATCGGTTCCGCTGCCGCCCGTAACAGAAACATAATACTCTGCAGGTCCTGTTACAGCAGTAATGGTAACATCGTGCGCTGGCATGGTGAAGGTTGCAGTCTGGCTGTTTTTATCGCCAGAGGTAAAGGTCAGGCCCTCAGTGCCCTGCCATTCCTTGAACTTCTGACCGGCCGACACAAATGCGCTGATGGTAACCTCTTCACCGGCAATCTTCTTGCCGTTGCCGGTACCGCCCTCGACCGTGACGGTATATTCCTTTGCCACGGTAATAGCCTGCGTGGTCGTCTTGGTCACGCTGCCCTCGGTATAGCTGATGGTGACGGTGGTTTTGCCTGCCGCCATATCGGTGCCGTCAGTCACCGTGTAAAGAAGAACGGGAGCGGTGGTACTGTCAGTATAAGTAGCGGTAACTACCATTCCGTCAGGATTAAAGTCTTCGCCCTCTCGGTAAACTGTCTTGGTGGGAGATGTGGTGACAGCAATGCTGTCAAGCGTCTTTCCACCAAGCGTGAATTCGGGACTGGCAAAGTGGATCCATCCATAGCCGTCCGTGGCATAATAGTCTTTGAACGGATCAGAAACACTCCACGAAACGCCGTTTACGGTAAACGTGGTATCACCGGATATTGCATAATATTCTTTATCTGCGTTTTTGTCTGTACGAAGCTGAACCTGCAGGCGGTAGGTACCTTCTTCAAAAGTGTCTACTCCGTTGGTGCACTGCGCCCATCCGTTATAGGCAGAGGCATCCTTCTTATACCAGGAGCCAATCGAGAGTTTTACGCCCTTGGCCGCAAAATCGGTGGGTTCCGTGATTGTGAAGCTGATAGCATTCGTTTTTGCACCGAGGACAGGAGCGATAGATGCGGTTGCCGTCACCGCAGAGATATCGTCCAGCTTAGTGTACTCAGAAACCGTTTCCCACACTGCCTTTACAGTGGTATTTGCTGTAACATTAATCTTCTCGCCAACTGCCTTTTCGCTGCCGCCTACGCTCCAAGCCTTGAACTGCTTGCCTGCGGGAGCAGTGAAGCCGTTTGCAGGGAGAGTATATTCGCCGAAAATACCGGTCACACCCGACATGGTACCTGTACCACCATCTGCATCAAAGGATACGGTATAGGTGGTGTAAGCCGCATTATTAATAACCGGCAATTCAAAACCTACATAATAGTACTCATTATATGTAAACGCTGTGGCGCGTCCATATCCGGTTGCCGTACAACTGCCATAAGGGGTATGAATTGTGAAATCTCCTATCTCCAGTTCAGATGCATCATAACCATCCTTAGAGGCTATGAGCATGGCAATATAATACCGTTCGCCATTCTCAAACACTGTTGCAGGTATGGAACTCATAGCTCCTTCGGGGCTAAATCCAACGCTTTCATCATAGAAAAAGTAATCTAAATCGTCTCTGGGGAAAATCATCTCGTCAAGAATTGTCACTGTCACATTTCCGCTCGCTTTGCCTTCCTCATAGCCGTTTAGAACGAACTCAACATTTTCAAGTACAGTGTTCCCCATCTGCGGAAGTCTGAATACAATAGTATTTTCACCAACCTCATAAACCTCCGCCTTATCAAAGCCGCTCAGTTTAAACTTATCCTTTTTCAATTCATCTCCGTCCCAAAAACTTGCCGGAAAACTATAACCCTCATCTAACGCATAATTGATTTCCAAATAGTAGGTCCTACTATTTTCAAATTTGGAGGGACCATCATATATCCCATAACCATAATCATAGTAATCTTTCCAAATCATATACGATTTAGCATCCAGTCCGCTACCGTAACCGCTACCGCGCAAAGAAACGTGCGGTGTATCGACACCTGCCGTAATAGCAGTAATCGTTTCGTCTGCTTCATAACCATTCAATGTAAACGTTATGTTTTCTACGCTAAGTTCCGTACCGGGTACAGCCGGCAGTTCAAACTCGAGTATATAAGTACCATCAGGCAATACGTTAACATTCCTCCATGGTGTAATGTTGCCAAAATCTCCGGTAACCTTGAAAGTGCTGCTGTCGCATATTAATGCATCACTACAATCGTCATCTTCCTTAAATCTGACATACAGTTTATAACCTTCCAAGGTAGAAAGTGCATCCGAGCCTAAGAGCATGTCGTCGGAAGAAATCCAATATCCATGGCCGTATCCTCCACTTACCATACAGATAGGCAACTCGTCATCATTTTCAAGGGATACAGATACAGAACCCGCCAACATTCCATGCTTATATTCACCTGTCACCGTTGCCTTAAATTCTGCATTTCTGACCGTTCTATATACTATAGGATCCCATTTAACATATATTTCCATGTCACCGGCGACAAAGATTTCTTCACCAGAATTCAGTACTTCATCTCTTCCATCATCGTTTGTATCAACCCACCAACCTCCGAACCTACAGCCGGTAGCTGTCTCAAATAAACATTCGGGCAATGTGTATGTTCCGTGGTTAACAAGAATTGTTTCCGTCTGCGGTGGGTCAAAAGCATCATTTACAAAGGTAAGCGTATGGGCGGTTCCTGTCGCCTCTGTCCATTTAGCATAAAGCCTCATGTCAGCATTTACTTCCAGCTTCGTCCCCGGATAATACCATGTACCTTCCGCACTGTTGATAGCCCATCCGATAAACGCTTTTCCTTCCGGTGCTGTAAAACCACATGCTGGCAATGTATAATCGTCATAGACCTTGGTGCCTGCCATAGTACCTATGCCACCGTTTGCATCAAAGGATATGGTATAGCCCAGTTCCTCATATGTTAGCATACACGTAAGCCGAGTCCGTTCAAGGTCCTTTGTAATACCAACAGAACTGCCGTTGATTGTAACAGTTATATCATCTGTATCAGCAGCAAAAGAATACCCTTCTTTTGGCTCAAGATAAATATATACCGTATAGGGTTGCCCTGTTTCAACTATTGTGGATTCGTTATGTCTCACATAATATGCATCCCAACGCGTTGTCCAGTCAACCCCCGTAACCGTATAGGGCGACGCACCATCTACATCTGCCGTAAAATCAAGATTTGCACCTATCGTAGGTTCTGTGATGATAAGTTCGACTTCTCTAATCTCACTCGCCGCCAATGTGGTCATCGGCATCATTCCCACCAACATCACAATTGTAAGCAGGAAGCTTAATAATCGTATTTTCGTTTTCATCATTCATTCTCCTTCACTCATAATACTTACCATTTTATTACTCGAGCTTTTATTTTTCCCCCGCCAATCGGCTAGTTCGAAATCTAAAATCATATTAAAGTACTCGTTTACTTCCACCCTAAACTGACCCTTTTTTTCTTCTACCATTCTCTTGATATTTGATAGGCCTCCGCCTAAGGTTATTTCACCGGTAGGGAGCTTTCCGTCATTTGATATTTCAACAGATAATTTCTCACCGTTCCTGTTTATTCTGATCGTAATTTCCTTTGCCTCTGCATGCTTCACTGCATTGGCAATAGCCTCTCTGGCGACCATTATGAAAACTTCTCTTATGGTGTCAGGTATCACTTCCGGCGACTCTCCCTGCCAGATTAATTGAATACCCAATAGTTCGGCCAATTGATTGATTTCTGAGATGTTCGTATTAACTCTTGCTTTGTCCGATTCACTTCCTAAAAGAATTGCGTTATTTCTCCACAAGGTCAAAATCTCTCTAAATTCCTCTTCACCCATGGGCGTCTCCGCATTAGATGTTGTAACTAGCATCAGGCGATTCATTTCATCGTGAATGTATACTTTTGCATCCAGTATTTCCTGCTTTCGTACCGTTTCCACAATATTTTGATTATACTTTCTTAAGCTCTCATTCATTTTTTGTAAGCTTACGGTTTCCTGCTCCAAAAGTTCATTTTTCTTATAAAGCTCTGTTACATCCACAGCAATTAATTCCTGTATTTGCTTATCCTCAAATTCCACCTGATTATGAAAAAAATATTTTATAGTACCATCCGACATTGGTATACACTCGGATTCCAGGCAATCCAAAAACTTCTCTCCATTTAAAAGCATCTCTCCGGAAATAGCCAGACACAATTCATCCATCTTCTTGTTTGATAAAATAATTCTTCCGCCATCCTCCCAGTAGCAAAGTCCGGCATGTAACATATCAATACTGTCCTTTACAGACATGGGCGTAATATGTTTTTCTTTCCAATGACTAAAAAAAGAGGCTAACGTTATGCTGATGACCATCATTCCTGCAATTAGCACGATCCACCCTATAACAGAAATTCGACCAAGCTTCTCACTAATCCCAACGCTCTCCATTCCTATTTGTCTATGCAAAATATCAGACATAATCTGAAGTAAAAAATACTCTATCACAAGCAATACCGCCGAAATAATTGTATGCTTTGTTTGTTTTACCTGTATAGAATGATACAAGTTACATAGTCCCAAAATAAAGACACCTATTAGCCATATGAAGAAAAATCCCCTTACTACTTCTGGCATATCACTTAAACACATCTTCCCTACACCTCCCTAGTCAAGCGAAAACGTATATAACTGATTTCATCTTCATACTTTATAGTTACAGGAATACCGACTTGAAACAATTTATCCTTTGTCTCCTCATTCAAAACTGCACTGGCTCCTTCCAAGGTAATCTTAAGAATAATACCTGAGGAATTCTCCACCTTTACATAAACTGCCTTAAGACTTGATAAACTTTCTTCCACCAGTCTTTCAAATATTTCATAAAGCAAAACCACATTGTCTGTGGGAATATTTACATCCACATTACTCACATAAGCACACGGAATATTCATATTTCCCAGATAGCGCAAGGACTCTCCTATGGCCATGCCAAGTTCAGCCGTACTCATCATGGATTCGTTTTCTGCCAACAACATTAGATTTGCATAACGCTTAATATAAGCTCCCAAAAAGCAAATAAGACCGGCATTATAGTTTCTGATTTTTGTATCTTTTTCTGCCAGTGCACTCTCTGCCAATTCTGCAATCTGCTTAGATTGTGTCGCAGTTTTACTGTTTATTAATTCATACAATGCGGTTCTCTGTTCAATAGAAACCCGCTTTTCCTTCAGTTCATTCTCCAGACGAATCAATTCCGTTTCCTCTGATAAAAGGGAATGAACCTCTTCCAGCTTTTTATTAATTTCGTTTAGTTCCGAAATATCGTTCTGCCAATAGGTATAACCTCCGGGAATTTTCTCACAGTACAACTCTGTATTTTCATCCAGAAGTATGGGTTCCGTCTTTTTCTTGTCTGCTTCTTTCAGCTCATTTGCTGAAATCGATTTATAGATTGCTACTCCGTTTTCATCCGTTATTTGCAATGCCAACGAAGATACTCGCATTAATTCCCCGTACCCTTTATTAGTGGGAATCAACCCTATTCGTATACAGCACTCCCAGAAAAGCGCTATCATAAAGCATACTGCTTCCGGAAAATTAATTACCATGAGTCCATTTACTTTCGGCATCTTTCCAAGAGCAATCAAAAGCTGCATGGTTATTCCAAGTGCAAAGGGAATGATTGTAATCCACCAACGCTTCTTCACCTTAGAAAGTCTGCATTTTCTGAACATAATCACGATTGAAAGGATATATAAAAAGTAGGTCCACGCTATCACTACAAAAAATCCAAATCCATGGGTATAATCATCTTCCCAATTTAAAAACCCATCCGGAAAATCAAATACTGTCTGATGAAAATCATTGGATAATACGCCAAAAAACAATAAAGTGGTAATCACTCCAAACAAATGCTTTGCTTTCGCGAATTCCCTTTTTTCTTCGCCGTCTATGTACAATGTGGCATAGAAAGTACAAAGAGGGATAAACAGCATGGGCAAATAATAGAAATACCATGTATATCTGGCAAAGATTGTACCCGCCGGAAATACCTCATACCGAACCATGCGAAGAAGCATAAAGGTGACAATCAGCCATGCGCAAAACAACATCCATCGCTTTAGCTTCCCTCTATCTGCTATGCGTTCTGCGAAATAAATTACAAGCAATACTCCCAATGCCAAGAAGTAGATACTGGAAATCATTCTCCAAGGAAAAACATCCGGAATAATATTTACTTCTGCAAAGAAACACAAAATCAATAAAAAGAAATATAGCAAAATACTATGGAGAATATCATTTTCATTCTCCACGGTAAACAGAATTCCTGAAAGGCATAAAGCTTCTATGCAAAGCTGTAGCAGTATAGTCGGAATAATAATCTGAAAAATAACTGCTACCAGACTGGCTGTAAGGAACAAATATACCGTTGCCTTCTTAACAAACCTTACCTCTTTTCCATACCGCATCATCAGGAAGTAACTGAGAGCCATGTATACAAGGGCGTTCACATATAAAACAATCATGCCCCAGTCATGGGAATACACCCCCTTTGAATCATAGAAAAACACCTCTCTCAAAAAAGGATTCAACAATAGTAAAACCACATCCATTGCATAGAGAGATGATAATCCCACATGGAACCAGCATCTTTTTTTTCGGCTCATTTTACTATCCATATCTGTCAGGAATACTATGTATAAACAGAACAAATAAGACATTATATTTTGTACCGTGAGATAACCATAATTGAATACGTCTCTTAGTCCGTATGACCATTCCACAATGTATGAATTACCAACAGAACTTAAAATATCCAATATTGATGCCAAAAAGGTCGCCACCAACAAAATGAACAGAATAAAGTTTTGTCTTTTCCAAAAATCTTTTTTCGTAAATGCAAGGATAATGGCAAAGAAAGAAATGACCACTGCGAAAATATCAAAATATACATTATATATCATTTTCTTCCTCTCCTTCCTTTTCTACATTTACTCGTTTCGTTCCTCTTTTGTACCATTGACTCATCCAAAACTCTGTGTCATAATACCAATAAAACACCTAATTCACCGATGATATATTACCTATTTTTGTCAAATCTCACACCACCCAAACAAGCGAAATGGGGTGGGAATCAATAAATCTTTTGAAAAAAGGGTGGGATTTAGGGTGGGAAACTGATTTGGAAAGGATATAGAACAATGAGAAGATTTATGGCGATAATTATTTGCCTTGCAATAATAATACCTTGCTTTTCCGGTTGTGGAAAAAACAACTCTCCCAGTCCGGAGAATCCTATTACACTTACCATGTGGCATGTTTACGGTAGTCAAACTACTTCACCGTTAAACACAGTTATAGATGAATTTAATCGAACAGTCGGTAAGGAAAACGGTATTACAATTAACGTAGCTTCTGTAACAAGTTCCTCTGCCATTGATAAGGCTCTTGCTTCGGCAGCCAGTGGGGAACCCGGTGCAGCAGACTTACCGGACTTATTTACTGCATATCCCCGTGTGGTGGAAATTATCGGCGAAGAAAATCTTCTCACATGGAATGACTACTTTACAGAAGAAGAACTCTCTGCCTTTTATGATGTATTTTTATCAGAAGGCTACTTTGGTGATGAATTACTGATGCTACCTGTTGCCAAATCAACAGAAGCACTTTTTATCAATCAAACCTTGTTCGATCGTTTTTGTTTGAAAGCAGACGTTTCTGTCGATGAGCTTTCCACCTTTGACGGTCTTTTCGAAGTTGCCCGCAAATACTATGATTGGTCCGACGGACAACATTTTCTTCAGCTAAATGATTATTATAACTATGCATATATTGGCATGAAAGCATATGGTAGCGAGTTTGTCAGAAACAACCAGCTAAATCTTCACGATGAGGCTTTTGAACAAATCTGGATGCCGTTGGCTAAAGCAGCCATCTATGGCGGAATTAATTTAGACGACGGCTATGCTGCTGCCAAATGGAAAACGATTGATATCATCGCAAATACCGGTTCTACTGCGGATGTGTTGTATCAACCGGAAGAAGTTTTTTATTCTGATAACACATCAGAACCCATTACAACTCTGGCTTTACCATACCCATTATTTACCAAAAACTTTTCTGCTGCTGTTCACCGTGGTGGTGGTCTCTTTGCAGTTAAAAGTGATAATGAACTTAAAAACCAGGCTGCTTACATATTTGCCAAATGGCTTACAGAACATGATAACAATTTAGACTTTGTAACACAGGCCGGCTATATGCCGGTTACCGATGATGCCATTAATACTTTAAGCAATGACATTAGTATTGTAAAAAATGAAAATTATCGTGGTGTTTATGAAGCAGTTGATAAAATGAATCAAGATTATACTTTTTATCCTCTCCCTCTTTATAACGGAGCCTCCGACACCCAAAACAATTTTGAAAATAATGTAAAAGCAGTACTGCGGACTGCACATATTCAATATGGCATACGTGTCTCTAATGGAGAAGACCCTGAACTTGTTTTAGATGAGCTTGCAGCGTCTTCCCTTACCGAACTCAGAAGCCTTTCAGAAAAGTAGGGGGAAAATACAAACATGAAAGCTTTGAACCGAGTTAGCCTAAAAGCATTTATAACTCAACTCAAAACCGAAAGCACTTCCATGCGCAGACGTTTTTATTTTTTTATAATATCTGCAATTGCCATTGTTTTGTCTCTCATTCTTCTACTATTCAATTTATTTGGGATTATGAACCCTACTAACCGACAAATAGTAGAAATATTGGACACACAATTGCTGTCTTATTCGGATAATATTGAGGGCGACTATAATAAAATTGCCGCTCATGCCATTTCCTTTTCCGAACAGTTAGAGACTTCTCTTCAAGATTATTTGACCAATAACAATTTAACCTTTGAGAATCTAAAAAACAATTCGACTGCCCTTGCAGATTTACAAAATTACTTGTATGATGTGGTGTATTTGAATATGCAGCTTGCACCTTCAAGCGGGGCATTTTACATCTTGGACACTACCGTTAACAACCGCTCCGAAACACCCTTTTATAATGGAATCTACTTGAAATATATTAATATCTATTCAGAGAATACCGTAAATAATGAAATCTCCCTTTATCGCGGATCTTATACAACCGGAAAAGAAAACAATCTTTCCTTTCACAGCGGTTGGCAAAATGAAATGCAAACTGACTTTTTCAGCAATAACAATTCCTTGTTTGCAGATAATCCCCACTATATCCTAAGTCCTACTGTCGAAATACCGGGGACTTGGGAAAGAGCAAGGTATGTATATGTTCCCCTCTACGATTTAAAGGATAATATCATCGGTATCTGTGGTTTTGAAGTAAGTGATTTATATTTTCAATTATCTGAGAAAATAAGTGATGACAGTCTCGGACAACTGATTGGAGCTCTCCTTGATCAAAATCAAGACATATATTCCGGACAGTTTAACTTAAGTCGGTATAACGTTACTAATTCCGGTATTCAGGCTTTAGAAAAAAAGAATATCACCATATTTGATTTCCATACGGAAAAATGCATAGGCAGAACGCAAACCATCCAATTAGGAAATAATTCCTTTACTGTAGCAATTATGCTCCCGGAAGCACAATACGAAAGCATGCTTAAGAAGAATCAACTTAAAACCGCTGCGGTTATCCTTTTTGTAATCGTTTTTGCATTCATATACAGTATTATTATAAGCAAAAAATATGTTTCGCCCATTATAAAAAGTCTTGAACAAATCAAATCAAATGAAGGAACCGGGAATAATTTGAAAATACGTGAAATAGACGACCTCTTTGCTTTCCTGGAAGAAAAAGACATTCTTTACGAACAAAAATTGCAAGATTTGGAAAAATCTCAGAAAATCGCACAAGAGGAAGCTGAACGTACAAAACTGGCCTACGAAAAGGCACTTGAAGAATACTCGTTAGCTCAAAGCGAAATACAACATCTTTCCGACGAACACAAAAAAGAAATTGTTTTGGAGGATTACGAATTCTTTCTTTGTAATCTCAGCACCCTCAGTCCTGCGGAATATAAAATATATGAACTTTATTTATCAGGAAAAACTGCAAGAGAAATTGTAGATATTTTAGGAATTACAGAAAACACTTTAAAGTATCACAACAAGAATATTTACAGCAAACTAGGCATCTCTTCCAGAAAGCAATTATTACGTTTTGCAGCCTTGAAACAACATCAAGACAAAATAGGGACATCCTAATAAAGTAATAATGATTATAAAACATACTCATTTCGCATAAAAATACCTCTGTTAAAACAGAGGTATTTTTATGCACTACTATGAGGTTTGTTCGCCTTTTTCCTGCATTCTACTATAATATACCGAAAACAGCTTATATGATTGTATTAAAATCATGTTTTCACCATTAGTAGAATTGATTTCCAGCGTGTGTCCTTCCCTTATACTTTTTTCTAACTTACTCGAAAACTCTTTAGGAAATATAAGTTTTAGTTTTTCATACAGCTGAACAATTTCGGTCAATTCCGCATTCTCGTCTATATCGTCTATCTTCTGAATAATTGCAAATATCACTCGCCTTGCCGAACGCCCTAGCGGAGTTAAAAGCGAATAGTATTTCATCAATTCCTCATCTGTATACATTTCCAGAAGTTCCTGCATTCGCTCGCCCTCTTTCTAAATATGGATTTCTTTATAAACGGTCTATATCCGCATTCTGTTACCTCTATTCTATTCTTACGCAATATCATCCATCTGCGCTGTATACAGCTTATAATAATAACCCTTCTTTGCCATAAGTTCATCGTGGTTTCCGCACTCTACGATACCGCCCTGATCCACATACATAATCTTGTCACAGTTCTTAATCGTTGAAAGTCTGTGGGCAATAATGAAGGAAGTTCTTCCTTTAAGCATTGCGTTCAAGCCCTGCTGCAGTGCTTTTTCTGTCTGAACATCGATGCTGGAGGTTGCTTCATCCAAAACCAAAATTGCAGGGTCTGACAAAAGTGTTCTTGCAAAGGAAATCAGCTGTTTCTGTCCCTGGGAAAGCAAGGAACCTCTTTCCTTTACCTCCGTCTGATAAGCATCGGTAAAACGATTAATAAAATCATGAGCACACACAATCTTACTTGCCTTAACAATTTCTTCGGTGGTAGCATCCAGCTTACCATAACGGATATTATCCTCGATAGTACCTGAGAAGATGAAACTATCCTGCAACATAATACCCATCTGGGAACGCAAAGAATGCAAGGTTACCTTTGCAATATCCTGTCCGTCAATTAGCACTCGTCCCTGACCCACATTATAGAATCTGGAAATCAGGTTTACGATAGTACTCTTACCTGCACCGGTAGGTCCTACCAATGCCACACTTTCGCCCGCTTTTACGGTAAATGACACATTCTTCAGTACATCCTTGCCCTCTTCATATGCAAAGGTTACGTTCTCGAATGTAACATCACCCTTAATCTCAGGCATTTCCACTGCATCTTCCGCATCACACACGGTAACTGGCTCATCCAGTGTTTCAAAAATACGCTCCAAATAAGCGATATTATTAATAAAGTTATTAAAAATATTACCAAGGTTCATAATAGGTTGCCAGAAACGTGACGCATAAGAAGTAATCGCCACGATGACACCAAGACTTACCTGTCCTGCCCCCATAAATATCAAACCGGTAATGAACACTGTAGCTCTTACCCAAACAGAAATATTATCAATTCCCGGCCATACCAAGTTACTATACATAACCGCTTTAAACCATGTGGTTCTGCAACGGTCAGAAAGTTCTGCAAAGGTCTCTGCATTCTCTTCTTCTCTTGCAAACATCTGGGTAATTCTTGCACCCACAATATTTTCCTGCAGATACGCATTTAAGTTGGAGTTCTTATTGGACACCTGCTGCCATGCTCTTCTCTGTTTATTCTTAATCCAGAACATAAAGATTGCCAGAATCGGCACACCGGCCATTACCACAAGAGACAATTTTACATCCACTAAGAACATAAAAATAACAATAAAAATGAGGTTCATGATTTCCAATATAACATTAATCAAACCATTGGAAAGCATATCTGAAACAGAGTTTACATAGTTAACCACACGAATCAGAATCTTACCGTGAGGTCTGTCATCATAATACTGGAACGGCAATTTCTGTAAATGCTCAAATATATCCTTTCGAATATCGTAAATAATATTCTGGCTCACGTTGATCATGATTCTGGAACGGATGGTAGTAAAAATAATACTCAAAACAAAGAAGAAACAAAGTAATCCTACCAGTGTAAACAACATCCGTACATCTTTGTCGGGAATTGCTTCGTCCAAAGCCTTCTGGCTAATCATGGGACCGAATAATCCGGTAATACCGCCAATGGCGCTTAAGATCAGTGCAAATAACATTCTGCCCCAGTATTTCTTAATATACACGGAAGCCCTAAGTAGGTGGTGGTAGTCAAATGGGGTTTCCAAAACTTCATCTTCTCTATACGTGTTTCGTCTTGCCATAATTATACCTCCTCTCCCGTCTGTAACTGTACTAAGCTGTGATAATATCCCTTTTGTGCAACCAATTCATCATGAGTACCGGACTCGGTAATTCTGCCATCCTGAATGATAAGGATTTTATCTGCAAACTTCGTTGTCGAAATTCTCTGTGCGATAATAATCTTGGTACAGGGGAAATCCAATTCATTCAAGCTATGTTGAATCTGCTTTTCGGTTTCCATATCCACTGCAGAAGTAGTATCGTCCAATATGAGAATAGCGGGCTTTACTGCTAACGCTCTGGCCAGTGAAATACGCTGCTTCTGTCCACCGGATAATCCTACGCCACGCTCACCTACAATCGTATCGTAACCTTCCGGCATTTTAGTGATAAACTTAGCTGCCGCAGAATACTTAGCAAACTTCTCCACTTCTTCCTTTGTCAAACTGCTGTCACCATAAGCAATATTACCATCAATGGTGTCGGAGTACAAAAGCACATCCTGTGTAGCCAAACCGATATTCTTTCGAAGTTGGGTAAGCTTCATATCATTTACGTTGATACCGTCTACCAAAACTTCACCTTCCGTAGGTTCATAGAAACGCGGTATCAACTGAATTAACGAAGTCTTTCCACAACCGGTCTCTCCCATAATCGCAATGGTTTCTCCGGGATTTGCCACAAAGGAAATATTGTGAAGTACCGGCAAAATACCATCATCATACTGAAAGCTTACGTTCTTAAATTCCACCTTACCTTTGAATCTTTCAGGCAAATCAACCGCATCTTCCTTATCCACAATATGAGGCTCAGAGTAGTAAATCTCCATAACCTTCTCGGATGCTGCTGAAAATCTTTGGAATTCATTCATAATACTACCGAGCATACGCATAGGGTTCTGCACTGCCCAAATAAGACCTGAAAATGCCACATACTCACCCATGGTAAGCTGACCCTTCATAATAAACAGACCGCCCACAATCAAAAGTACAATAGGCATTAAATTTGCAAAGGTTTCAATGTATGGGAAATAAGTAATCCAAGTCAAAGCGGTTTTCTTATTAGTCTGTGAAAACTCTACGCTGCAATTATCAAATTTTTCGATTTCATAATCTTCTCTTGCAAATGCCTTTACCACACGGTTACCGGAAATATTTTCCTGTGCCGCGGTATTCAGATGAGACAATTTCTCACGTAGTGCTTTATGTCTGGGTGCCACCTGATTTCGGAACAATACGATAACCACCAAAATAAATGGTGAAATAGCCAAAACCGAAATAGCCAGTCTCCAATCCATATAGAAGAAATAAATAGCGGTTGCAAGCAATAAGGAAAAGGATTCTACAATACATCTGATTACCCAGGCAAGCATGTGTCGCACCGCATCTAAGTCACCGGTTACACGGGTCATCAAATCACCTGTACGATATGTATTATAAAATGACATGTCCTGACGCTCAATCTTGTCAAACAAATGGGTTCTGACACGATATAAAACCTTCTGTGATACATGCTCCACATCCATACATACCAAATACACAATTAAGGTTCTCACAAAAGTCAGAACAATCATAGCGATAATCAATTGAAAGAAAACATCTCTCTTGGTAACTATATTTGTAGCTGCATCATCCCCCGTCAAGAACAAATCTACAATAATTTGTGTAATATAGGGCACCACCAACTGCATTACATTATATAGAATGGTTCCCAAAATACTGAATAAATAAATTATTCGATAGCCCTTCATGTTTTCCCAAAGCCAGGCCATTTTAGAGTACTTCTTTGTTTCCATGAACATCCTCCTTCATACTCTTTCTCTATAGTCTCTCATTTTTCATACCTATTCTAAGCCCATACGTCCGTAGAGTAAATGTAGTATATTAACATTTTCATGTCATTTCTTGTTTTGATTTACACAATATTCCCCTCCCGCAAACACAGGAGGAGAATGTTTCCCTCGTACTATCTGTTCTTCTTTAACAAACATACCATACTGTCATAATCCTGCAAGTTGCTTACTGCTAAAATACCTTCACTTACCACAGTTTCTACTCCGGTTCTTGCCAGAATGCCCTCTATCTGCCACTCACCATCCGCAATTTCTGCAAGCGGAAGGCTCTGACTACTCTCGCATTCTTCAAAAGTATGTAACACTACCAGCACTTCCTGCTCATCCACACTTCTTCTGCAAACTGCCTGCCATCCTTTCAGATGGTTATAACTCTTCACATAAGGACCTACGCGGTAGTTTCGTCCATTTTTAATTACCGGTGCACATACCTTATAAAATTCAATGGCCTTTTGCACAATTTCCCACTGCCAATCCTGAATATCATAAATATCTCCGGACAAACACATTCTTCCTAGGAAAGTACATGTCAAAGAATAATACAGGCGTTTCTCATCGTCATCTTTACGAAGCACTGCCCAAATCTGGCTCTGGGCGGGCAAAATAGCTCGGGTTACATTGGCAGCAATCACCGGTATCGCCTTCCATTCATGTGCATCCGAAAAAGACGCCATACTAGCCAGAGCCTGCATGGAAGGTTCCAAACGATGACCACCTGAGGAACAGTTTTCGATAACCAGATGGGGAAGTCTTTCTCCCAATTTACGCCAAAACTCTTGACTGGCCATCATATTTTGACGCAGTCCCTCTCCCAAAGATTCAGCACCGTCACAACCAATTCCGATATTATCGTTATAGTCCACCTTCAGATAGTCAAAGCCCCATTCTTCCAGCTGACTTATTACTCTCTCCTCCAGATAATCCTGCACGATACCCTTTCGCATATCCAGGAAACGTCTGAAGCAGGTCTGCAAAGGATAACCATCTCTTTGCAAAAGGTATTCCGGCTTTTTAAACACATCCGAATCCTTACCAACCACTTCCATTTCATACCAGATCCCCGGCCTCATACCTGCCTCTTTAATCTTGTCCGCCACAAACTTTAAGCCTCTGGGGAATAATTTTTCATTGGTAATCCAATCTCCGATATCCGACCAGTCATTACCATCCTTTACATGCCAGCCCGCATCTATTACACAATACTGAATACCCTTTCCCCTGATTGCATCCACGATTTTCAACATATTTTCTTCGGAAGGATTGCCCCAGGTGGTACAGTACTCATTAAAAATAACGGGCAGACTCTTTTCCGACTCCGGCACCCTTTCCAAATTCTTCCATTGAGCAGAAGTCAATCGATAACTGATACCTTCCACATCTTCCTTTGCCACCGTTAAATAAGCCTTGGGCGACTCAAATAATTTGTCCTTTTGCAGCTTCTTGGTCCAATGACCAAACTCCCTGTCTGCGAGACCACCGGAAAGCGCCACTCTCTCGTCCTTGTTATACACTTCCATCTGCCAGGAAGCCGGATGCGAAAGCTGCATGCCAATACTGTAGCCGAACTTTTTATCTTCTGCTACCATCCAAGGAAAATATCGACGCACGGGCATAGAACCCACCTGTCCGAAGCGCACACTGTTTGCACCAATCCGTAGCCATGCCGGTTCCATATGTAAGTCCAAAAATTCACTACTTTCTAGCTTTCCCTCCATGCTCCATTTGCTCTGCATGCGATGAAGCACGTAATCCTCCATGCGAAGTCCTCCCCCAAGAGAAGAAAACGCACAAAGATTGTAGGATGTGAAAAGCTCCAGCTCAGCAACTTCTTTGTGCGAGATTATCTGGGAATACATGGTAAGGTACAAACTGTCCGGAATATACTCCAGAATATGCCTGGTTTCCACACCATTTCCTTCTGAAATGGTAGTAATTCTCAAGGGATTCTCTCCCTCAACCTTCTGCTCCTTAAACTCAATTTCTCCAAGCATCAGGCTGTTTTTCATAGAATGACCGTGAATGAATCCATCCGGGTAGGGCTCTCCCACAAACTTGGTCTGTACCGTGGGCTCAATATTCCACCAGCCCTCCAAATCCATTTTCTCTTCATAGCCTGCGGGCACCAAAGTCACACCACAAATCTTACTTTCCGTATCCAACAGGTACACTGCACACATATCCCCTAATATAAATTTGCTATAAATTTCTTTCATACCTATTTCCCTTTTACTCTCTTCACGCTATTCTACGCCTAAAAAACGATCAATTCCGTTGGCCATACCTATTGCCAGCTTCTCCTGGTACTCCTCCGTTGCCATCAAAGCATCCTCCTCCGGATTGGTCATAAAGCCCATCTCCACAATGGTAACCGGCACCTGACACCAATTAATACCGCTCATGGTATCTGTTTCCCACACATACTGCTTCTTGCAACCTGTGACACTTACCAATTCATCCAATACAAAGGTAGATAATTCCTTACTCTCTTCATAAAGGTCACTGTTATACGGATTGGACGATGTCTGGCAAATGGTCATTGCTCCATTTGCAGACGAGTTTTCAGCTCCATTGGCATGAATGCGGATAAAAGCATCTGCACCGGCCTCATTAGCCACTTGTGCTCTTTCACTATTACTCATATCTACATCATGGCTAGTTCGCACCATAATCACTTCATATCCTCTATCAATAAGCTCCTGCTCTAATTTGAAGGCCACTGCCAAATTCAACTCATACTCTGCCCATCCACTAACACAGCCCGTGGTTCCACCGGTTACCTTTGCCTTCATTTCTGTGGCACCGGGTCCCACAGGCTCTTTCTCGCTGTTCCCTCTTCGCTGATGTCCCGCATCTATGACCACCAGATATCCATTGACACTATCGGATTTTTCTTTCAAATAACGGCTTGCCACATAATACACGCTACCATCCAGCAAAATACTGCTCCACTCACCATCATCTGAAATCACGCCCACCTCCGCACGACGATTCAAAACCTTATAAATTTCTGCCTCCGTGGAAGGTTCTGTGCGTACACGAAGTTTGTCCGTAGTATATTTCAATACTTGCACCTGGGGAACCGGCGTGGGCTCCGGTGTCGGTATCGCTGTAGGCTGCGGTTTCTCAGTCGGTTCCGGCGTAGCAGTGGGCTGCGGTACCGGTTCTGAAGGTGCCTGCTGCAAACTTTCTGCCTTCCCCGTATCCTCTTGCAACTCCTCGTATACCGTGCCTTCTTCTACTCCTGTATTAGTAGTTTTCTTACCTCCGCACCCCACCAAAAGAACGCATAAAATAAGAACCCACATATATCTCAAAATATACTTCATCCTTAACTCCTATTCTTCAAAATCTACTCTTCCGATTATCCACTATTCTCACATCGTTTGTCAATCCCAACAACCGTTTATCTCTCTCTAGACAAGTTCGATTCACGCATTTTTCCCCTTGTACATTGAAAAGGCACTACGCAGCTATACTGCGCAATGCCTCTTCTACCTTATGGTATCTGGGTGCATCCAGCACCTTTAACAGACTTTCATAAGGGTCCTTTATTTCTTTATGGGCTGCTACTTTTGCCGCATTCTGGGAAAATCCGGAAAGCAGACACAAACCGCTTTCGTTATCTACCATAGGAATGGTATCGGTACGTCCGCACAAATTCCAGAAAATCAAGCGGGGCATGGTATAGCCCGCAGCCTTGTACTCCTCTGCAATCTGTTCAAACAAAGCTTCCGTCACCGGACTGCCTACCCACTCACCGGTTCGCCAATCATAACAGGATGTGGTAGCGCAGTCAAACTCCATATCCGAAAGCACCAGTACCTGTTTGGGCAACTGCTCCTGTGGCACCTGGTTGCTGACTGCCATAGCCAGAAGCATATCAAACACCGCTTTAATATTGGTGTTTGCCACTTCGTTATGGGCCAACATGATTTCCAGTTTATCCTTGAGGGACTTTCCCTTCTCCAAATCAATAAACTTTGGAGTCATACTAAAGGTAATAGCCTTGTTATGAAACACGCCCTGTAACTGCTCGGCAAAGTAAATAGCCAGAGCATTACATACTTCAATGGCAGTAATGCTACTGTTACCGCTCACCGCAGAATACATGCTACCTGAACCATCTGCCACCACGATACAATCCTGTAGTCCCCAATCATTTTGAAAACCATCTTTGGTGATAATCTCCCACATAAGTTCCGCCAGCACATTTTCCTTTAACGGACCAAAGGAATACCGTGTTCCGTCCTTAATTATTTCATGAACAATTTCATAAGGCATAAGTCCGGTAGCATTCAATTTCCCTTCTCCCAGAAGCACCTTCTTCAAATAATCAACACGGCGCTCCTTGTCATGCTTATAAAAAGCATTTTCATATATCAAATTTGCCTTTGCCGGTACCGCCTCATAGTTTACACTCTCCCATGCCCCTGCGGAAAGCTTGGTTTCCAACACATTACCGTAAGCGCGAAGCTTTGCCAAAAGCTTGCGATACTCTTTTGTAGAATATCCCATGCCCTTGGCAAGAATTGCAGCACACTCCCGGCTTTCCTTGGAAGAAGTATTTATGCTCGGCAACCATTTGGCCAAAAGGGATATGCCTTCACCTGCCTGCATGGCCAGCACATCCGCTTCCAACTGCGCCTTAATGAACTTGCATACTTCTTTACGAAGAGGTGTGTCCAAATACACCAGCAAATCGTCGTATCTTCCGTACTCCGGCACCAGCTTCATTACAGCCAAAGCAATCTGAGGCTGGGAAACTGCCAAATAGCGCAGACACACACGGAAAGTTCTTCTTTCTCCAAGGCCTTCCCAAATGTCACGCAGGAAAAACAACCATTTTACTGCATGTATTCTATCCTCCATAAACGCCTTGATAAATTCACCGGTTATGTACTCCTCGGTTCTGTTTCTTAAAGACGAAACCTTAAAATTTAAGTCCAAAAGCGGATGGGTGGTAGTTTTATAGCCTACCGCTCCGTTTTCTGTCACGGATTTATTATTGTAATTTTTCAAAAAGTGCACCGCATGAGCATGAGTAATGTCCACACTGTCAATTGCTTTTTGAATTTCTTTATTATCAAATCTCACTGCTCTCTGCATAAGTACCACCTTTCTGCCTTTTTTCAAAGCACTCTCCTAAGCGAAAAACGTGCCCAAGGTGCACCTTGGGCAACGTCCTTCTACCAGACGCTTTTTAATGCTTAAGCCTTCACAGGCTTCGCTTTCATGATCTCCAGAATAATTTTCAACATTTTAAATTCGTTGCTGTGAGCGCCTGTCTGTTTACAATGTTACTATAACACGCTTCAAAACTCTTGTCATTGAACTTGTAGTATAATCGCATCCTGCCTTGAAACCATGCTTTAGATTTGATAGAATAATACCAAACTTAATTATCATCCCGGTCTGCTTATTTGTACTTTCAACATATATGACAGACAGCCCGGAACATAACACACGAGGAGGATTTCTTATGAGCGAAAAACGTTATTGCATCTATGGTGCCGGCTCTTTAGGCACAGTACTTGGCGCATATATTACAAAAAATGGTGGTAAAATCGACTTAATCAACCGCAACAAAGCGCATGTTGCAGCACTGCAGGAAAAAGGTGCACGCATCATCGGTACCGTGGACATGACTGTACCGGTTACAGCTTATACTCCCGACGAAATGACGGGCAAATATGATGTAATTTTATTAATGACCAAGCAATTGCATAATATAGAAGTTGTTACCATGTTGAAAGATTTCCTGACTGAAACCGGTGTGATTGTTACTCTTCAGAACGGTATCCCGGAGCCCTGCATTGCTGAAATCGTAGGTGCCAACCACACCATGGGCTGTACGGTTGAGTGGGGTGCTACTCTTTCTGCCCCCGGTGAATGTACCTTAACCAGTGACCCGGAAAGTCTTTCCTTCCACATGGGCAAAATGGATGGCATTACCGATGAACAGTTCAAAATGGTTACTGACTTACTTGAGCTTATGTGCCCCGTTCACGCAGAAGACAATTTAATCGGTGCACGTTGGTCCAAGCTTTTGATTAATGCCACCTTTTCTGGACTTGGCACCGTGGTTGGCGGAGTATTTGGAGATGTTTCTGAAAACAAAGAAAACTGCGAAATCGCGGTTAGATGCATGAAAGAATGTATTGATGTAGGACATGCTGCAGGTGCCACCTTTGCACCCGTACAGGGCAAGGATATTACCAAATTATTCTACTACAAAGGTGCGTTAAAGAAAGCGTTTGCCCTCTTCCTCATGCCCATTGCCATGAAAAAGCATCGTGCCATCGAGCCTTCCATGCTACAGGATTTAAAACATGGCAAACCTTGCGAAATCGACGCTATCAATGGCGTAGTATGCGAGTGGGGTCGCAAGTGCAATGTACCCACCCCCATCAACGACCGCATTGTGGAAGTGGTGAAGAAGATTCAAAATGGGGAATTGAAAGCAGAAGCTGCGAATATTAAATTTTTTGAAGATTTGAAGTAAACAAAAAAGGAGCTGTAAATAATCTCCCCTAACAAAATCAACTTCGGACATCATCAATAGATGGTGTCCGGAGTCTTTAAATTTGCGCGTAGCAATGAGCCATGCGCAGATGAGCTTAAGTATGACTGTTGGGTGCTTGCACACATAAAGTCATACTTAAGCGAAGATGCATACGGCGAACGCCGCGACACTGAGCAAGCTCTGCTTGCGATGTGTCGGCATGGCGAAGCTCCGTAAACCTGAAAGTTATCTTTCTCTTTCTGTTTTTGCAATTTGATGAACAATCTCAGAAAATCCATCTGAATCCGATTCTAATAAACCATGTGTCATATTTTCCATTATAAACATCTGCTTATATGGTGCGTTTACTTCTTCAAAATATTCCTGCGCCAATTTGTAATTCGTTTGATAATCCATATCTCCATTTATGTTATAATAAGGCACTTGATAATCAGATTTTCCTATTAAAGAGAATGAAGCAAATTCTTCGGAAGCAAAGAAATCTAAATATACACTCATATCTCTTTTAAAATAATTTATCCAATCAACAATTGAATAGTTCGGATTAAATATTATGGTTGCAACTAAATTGTAATCAGAGCCATTCACCATCATGTCATAGCCATATTTTTGCATAATCGTATTTCTTGCAGTAATATGTTCCATCGTAACATTGTTAGGTGTTAATTGATTTACTAATTTTAGTGTTTCTTCATCACCATCAGCCCATAACGTTGCCTCTTGTTTAAAAGCTTCCTCATTTTCCAAATAATCAACAAGCTGTCCTGTTCCAATAAAGCATTCATAATATTCTGGGTATTCAAGTACCAGATTTGCTCCGTAAATAGAGCCCCATGAATGCCCAAGAATAGTA
>JAZSPK010000052.1:0-51596 GCA_045537405.1 Acetatifactor sp. | reverse complement strand
CTGCCTGAGCCAGTACATGTGCACTTGTGTGCCAGAATGCCTCTTTTACCTCTTTCTCATCAAAACTACCTTCTCTGATTTCACCGTTTCTTAATACTACTTTCATCTTTGTATCTCCTTTCTTGTGTGCATTCGCACGTTACTAAAGTCGATAACATAAGAAAAGCACCCTCAAATACGCTAATATAGCATATCTAAGGGTGCAAATATTGCACGGTTCCACCTTAACTTTTTACTTCAGATTCTAACAAATCCTATCCTTTAACGCAGGCATACGGTAGCACTTAATCTACTTTCAGCGCTACAGCTCTGGAATGGTTTTCGTTTATCTTTCACATAAGCGACTTCCACCAAATGCCGCTCTCTCTGGATGTTTCCCACAAACTACTCTTTTCCGTCATTGCTTTTCTTATGTTATTGAAGTTAAAATAGCACTAAAAAAACATTTTGTCAACCACTAATACAAAAGCTCCGGTACCTCCTCATACACAATGCCCCTTAACTTCTCGAAATTCTCCTTGGTATTCGCGGCAATCACGCCAAAAGGTCTATCCAAAGGTAGTCCCTCATGGAACATGCATTCCACGAAGCCTCCTGCTTCCTTGATAATGGGTATAGCACCAGCCGCGTCCCAGGTACAGATGCGTATCTCAAAATACAGTTCCACCCGACCTGCTGCCACATAAGCCAGCTCCAATGCCGCGGTACCCAGACGCCTTAAATCATCTGACTCCCCGTACACCCGCTCAATAATCTTGAAGCAGGGCGGCGCGTATCTTTTGTCGTACAAGCTCATAGCAGAACAAAGATGCGAATGTGCGAAATCTCTGTCCGACACATGAATGGGAATATTATTTACAAAAGCTCCCTTGCCGGTTTCTGCCCAGAACATTTCTTCTCTGTAAGGATGATATACTACCCCGATATAAGGCTCCTTGTCCTTCAATAGTCCCACAGAGATTACGCTTAAACCCAAATCACGTATGAAATTAGAGGTTCCGTCAATAGGGTCGATGACCCAGATATATTCCCCCTCAAAAGACTTATCCTCGCCTTCTTCCCCTATAAAAGCACTTCCCGGCAATATTTTCTGCAAGCCTTCCTTCAAAAACTCCTCCACCTGCAAATCCTTGCTGGTTACCCAGTTAGACGCATTACCCTTCTGCTCAATGTCCATATTCCGATCCATCATGATTTTTCCGGCTTCTTTTATCAAGCTTTTGATTTGTTCTATCATAATTTTTCGACCTTTCTTTTTCTTCTTAGGATATTCTACCATCCTACGACTCTATCTGCAAGGTCTCCCCCTCCACATACTTACGTTCCATTTGGTGACGCAGCTTCCGATTTTCCACCGTATCAAAAATAATAGAGAAATCATAGTCCTCCGGATAAAGTTCTGTAGCAGCCACATGTAATTTCACTCGTTTATGATTAATCCAAATCTTCTTCCCGGGCATCTGCACCTGAAGTACACCCTTATCATTCTCCGGCTTACAGACAATCCCAATCTTTTTGTCAGGGTATACCATCACACTGTCACCGATTTGATAGCTGTAGCGGGATTTCTCCTTGGTTCCCGACTCTTTCTTGCGTACGATACGTGGGGTGGTTTCCTTTTTAAGTTCACCTTGGTTATCGGTGGCAAAATCCTCCATATCAGCTACCACTCCTGCTGTAGCCGCAATCTTCTGCCCCATTATCTCTTCTGTCGTTTTCTGCTCTCCGCTTCCATACGCAGCCTCTGCCGCCCGCTTAAGCATGCTACCGGGCATCCCCAGCCTGCGTGCAATATAAAAGGCACAGCTTTCTCCGGCTTCTCCTACCACCATTTGATACAGGGGTTTCAGATTCTCCTTATCAAAAGTCATGCGGGCATTGACGATACTTTCTGTTTGTTCCGCATACACCTTTATCTCCGGATAATGCGTGGTCACCAAGAATAGCGCACCGCTCTTTTTTAGTTCCTCCAGTATCGCCACAGCAATCCCCATACCTTCCAAAGGATCCGTGCCGGAGCCCAACTCATCCATAATCACCAGACTCTGGTCGTTCACCCTTTTTAAAATATCCAGCACATTGGTAATATGTGCGGAAAAGGTAGACAAATTCTCCGACATATTCTGCCCATCCCCAATATCACACAAATAATTGCTGTTCATGCAAATAGTTGCTTCCCTGCACGCTACGTGCAGACCGCATTGGGCCAGCATTGCATTCAAAGCCACGGTTTTGATAGCCACAGTTTTGCCTCCCGTATTGGGACCGGTAATCACCACACCATTCACTCCATCCCCTATGGTGAATTGTAACGGCACACAAATCTTTTTGTCCATCAGCGGATGTCTGGCTTCCTTGAGCACAATTCTTCTGTCCGTAGTAATCTGCGGCTCAGACCCTTCATAATGCTGACTTAATTTCCCCTTGGAAAAAATAAAATCCAGCTTCTCCATAACCTTTATATTCTCCCGCAAAGTTTCTGCCTCTGCATCCACCATACAGGTTAGTTCATAAAGAATTCTGCGCACCTCGTTTTCTTCATCCATACGAAGTTCCTGCAACTGCTCGTAATATTTTGCCGACGCCACCGGTTCAATAAACAAGGTGTTTCCTGTGGAAGATTTGTCGATTACGCTACCCGAAATACGAAACTTATATTCCTTCTTTACCGGCACACAAATATGACCATTACGAAAGGTACTGAAGCTGTCCGACATGCACTCCTTATTGGAGCGAATGACCTGTTCCGCCTTTTCCCGCATTTTATTCTCTGCCAGCGCAATATCGCTTCGCAAATCCTTCAAAAGCTTAGAAGCATTGTCAGCCACCTGCTCATTTACAATCTGCAAATAAATCATTTCCCGCAAATCCCTTAGGGCTTCCAGATTCTCCTCATAAAAACATAAGGAAATTTCATAGGACTTGCCGCGACACAAATAACTTTTCAGTCGCTCCACTGCCGTCAAGGCATTCTGTACCAAAATTAACTGTGCCACGCTTAAACACTCGCCTTTCTGGGCAATGGTGATGATTTCCTCCAAGCCCTCTAAAGAAACCATGGGTGGTGTTCCCAAAAGCTCCAGTACCTTCCTGCTTTGAGTGGTTTCCCGTAGTGCCGCCATAAGCTTCCTTTCCTCTAAATAAGGTCCGGCTTCTGCAATTTGTTTCTTTGCACTTTTTGTCAGGGCATACTCCGCCCAAATCTCTTTTATCTTATCAAATTCTAATGTTTTTTCTGCTATATTCATTTATAAATACTCCTAACTTTTTACGCATTATAATACATATCATACACAATGTACCCCTGTAGGCCTGCAAGTGAACCCTCGTGGGTTTCCGGTCTGATTGTGATATCTTTTCTCATGTTTTCTCTCCTTCGTTTTCTCTTAAGCAAATAAAAGTAGCCATGGTATCTCCCCAAAGGCAGCTTTCACCATGGCTAAAAATCTCCGAATCAAACCGATGCAGGTAATAGGCCCACATATGTACAAAAAGCATGACCATACAGTCATGCTTTCATTTACGGATTATGTAGAGAAAAATCATAAGCACTTTGTAAGGAAGATACGTCAGGGCACACTCCTAGCATCCTTCGCTAAATACCCTGCAACTATTTAGTTCTTTCCACCTACAACGGCCAACATAAATTTCTCTCTCTTCTATTAATTTTGAAGCAGTCTATGCTCCTTAATATCGTAATTATAACATACCCTTTTGCTTAAGTCAATATCCCCGACAGGCACTCGTTCCCCCTCGTAAACCCTGTCCTGCTATTTTTCAGCTTTCATCATGTGCATACTGCCTTCCACAAAAAGGGTGGACACCACCAGCATGCCGACTATATTACAAAAAAGTGTGATAAAAAATCTCTCCGGGACAAAACCAATTGCCATCAGTATCATAGGAATACAAGTAATCAAAACCTGAATACCAAAGTATTTCCAAACCACTGCATACATCTCCCTGCGCAGCCTTTTGGCATTCACCGGGAAATACATCAACAAACTATGCATGGTACCGTTATTCTCATCATACCATGCGATGCTTAAAGTACCACCTACAATGGTCATTACAAATGCCCCTTCAAAAATACTGCATCCATACAGAAATCCAGCCGGAATATACCAAGCCAGAAACAGTATGATGATGTAAAAAATATTGGTAATTACAAAGGTCAACAGAACTGTCATGGTTTGCTCCATACGCATCTTTATAAGTGACCTCTCCGGAGTCATACCACAATCCGGTTCCTCCCCTTTAAAGTACTCTTCCCACAAATACTCCTCTACCTGCTCAAAATCTTCCCCCTGCAAATGTGCTCCCGCCAGCACTATATCTTCCTGTATTTTATTCTCTTCCATCATACAATTCTCCCGCGCTCAAATAATACATCATCTCTTCAATATTGGTTCGTTCCACCTGTAGTTTCTCCCGAAGCTTCGGATTCTCCTTCAAATAGGAAGGATTCTTAAACATAGTGGTAAAGGTACCATGTTTTCTACGGATACGACCACATTCCCGCTGGTCCAGTAATGTCAATTGCTCCACCGTGCCGGACACCAGAGGATACGAGTCCATCATTTCCTCCTTATCCAAGTAAAAGACACATTCCCCTTTATCCAAAAGCATCACATAGTCTGCCACCTTATCCAAATCGGTGGTCAAATGAGTAGAAATAATAACACTCATCATCTTTTCCCGCACTTCCCGCTGCATAATCTGCAAAAATTCCTGGCGAAATACCGGGTCTAAGCCTCCCGTAGGCTCATCTAACACCATAAGCTTGGGTGCATGTGCCAAAGCAAAAGCCAGCTGAAACTTGGTCTTCATACCCTTACTTAAATCACTGTATAATTTATCTGGATTTAATCTAAACTCCCGCAAATATTTATAAAACGCCTTTCTATCCCAAGTCTTATAAAAAGGTCCTAAAAGTTCTCCGTTTTTCCACAAGGTATCTGCCACAAAGAAGGGCCCCGGCTCCACTACAAATCCCAGATTCTCCTTTGCCATATTTTCATGGAACTGCTCCGGGGACCCGCATATCTGAATGCTTCCCTTATCGTAAATGGTTTTTCCCAAGATACAATTCATGAGAGTGGTCTTACCTGCACCGTTTCTGCCGATAATGCCCAATATATACCCTTCTTCCAAGGAAAAGGAAATATCCTTTAAATCAAAGTCCTTGTAGGACTTACAAAGCCCTTCCACCTTTAATACACATCTTTCCATTTGCTACAATCCTCTCTCCCTACTGTTCGTCAAAAAGCACATCCAACATGCCCATCATATCTTCCTTGGAAAGCTCCGCACTTTTACACTGACGTATGAGCTCTAACATCTGCACCTCCAAGGTCTGGATACGCTTCTCCTTTAACATCTCCGTCTTGGACTTGCTCACATAAAAACCCTTGCCCGGCTTGGAATATACCAGCCCTTCCTTTTCCAGTTCCTCATAGGCCCGCTTCGTAGTGATGACACTAATTTGCAAATCCTGAGCTAGCGCACGGATAGAAGGCAAAGGCTCATCCGGCAGGGCTTCTTTATTGATTATGGCATCTCGAATCTGCGCCATAATCTGCTCATATATAGCCAAATTACTTGTACCTGATAATATTATTCGTATCATATTTTACCCTCTCACTACTATTCCAAAAAGCTGGGACGTGCACCTATGCTATCCCTTACCTGTCGATAATCGTAGAAATCCATAGCCTTAAACACTGATACAGGGAAGGGTATAAATAATATAAACAATCCCACCTGAATCAAATACTGTACATATAAAGGCAAAGCCTCTGCGATACCCATCATCATAAGACCGCTCGCCAGCATAACTATTACCGTCCAAATAGTCACCCAAATATTGAGTTTATATTTTTTCTCATGAAAGCCTACCATGCGTTCCTTTATAAATACCAGATAAAGTTCTATATAGAAAATGTACCACATTCCAAATCCCCGATACCAATCCCAGGAAAAGACCTGCGCCAAAGCCAGATAAATACCACCAATCAGCATCGCTGCACCCACAAAAATAATACACCTGTAAACAGCCAGCTTCTTAATCTGCTTTATGGTAAAGGGTACCACATGAAAGCTTCTGGTAAAACGCGGTGAAAACCAGAGAAAAGTTGCGCCCACGCCGTACACACAGGCATACCACATATTATCTTCCGAATCTCCTACCAATGGCAATAGTCCCACCAAAAAAGCCATAAGTGCCAGAACTACCCACATACCCCATCCCTGAAAATAGGTCCTGATATCTGACCAAAATGTTCTAAGCGCTATCTTAAACATGTTTTTTATCCCCCTTTTTCTGCTGCATTAAATAATACATTACTTTTTCAATAGTCGGTGTTTCCACCATTACCGGCACCCTAAGTTCCTCACCAGTATTTAAGATAAGTGCCTCACTGCCCATTTCGTTATCCTGTCTGGCTACCGTCCATCTACCGTAATACTGTACCTGGTTCTTACTTCCGCGAATCAACTGGTACTGGGAAAGCATCGCTTCCTTCTCCATGTAAGAAAGCTGCTTGCCATCTTCCACATAAAGAATATAATCTGCTATTCTATCCAACTCCTCTGTCAAATGAGTGGAAAGTAAAATACTCTTGGTTCCGTCCGCTACGATTTCAAAGAAGTAATCCATGAGCTCCCTGCGAAATACCGGATCCAGACCTGCACTGGGTTCATCAAACACATAAAGCTTGGCATCTCTCGCCATGGCAAATGCCAGCTGCACCTTAATCTTCATACCGGTAGAAAGCTTCTTCATAATCTTCTTAAGCGGAATCTGAAACCGCTCACACAAGCTGATGTACTTCTTATAATCAAAGGCTCTGTAACAAGGACCAAAGCATTTACCGATATCCACCGCGGTCATGCCCACCGGGAAAATCATCTCATCGGTTACAAAAGCGATTTCCTGCTTTGTTTCGTACATTTCTGTTTTACGGTCATGTCCATCCACCAAAATTTCTCCCTCGTCCGGCTGGAACACACCCAAAATAGTATGTATCAGGGTTGTCTTACCACTACCGTTACATCCAATCATTCCTACAATATATCCCGGCTCAATGGTAAAATCAAAATTCTTTAAAGAAAAGCTCTGTATGCTCCTTTGATTCTTATTCCACACTTCCCGTTCTAAATATTTTGATACATTCTTTACTTCCAATATTGCATTCATTCTATATACTCCCTTTTACAATTATTTTGTGGGTCCCCGTCATTTCTACACTGTGCAACTTTACGTTTCGCTGTATATACACATATATACAGCATATACACAGTCTTGTCAATACCTTTTTAAAAATTTTTTACAGAATTATTGCAACAATATTTGCACAATCCCTTCAAATATTCACTTAATTGTGATAAAATAGAAGAAAATTCTAACAAAGGAGAATCTTATATGAAGAAATTAATTGCTGAATTTATTGGTACGGCGGTACTGGTTACTTTAGGTTGTGGTACTGCTATGTTGGTGGGCTGTGATGCAGTAAACGGTGGTGGATATATTTTGACAGCACTGGCATTCGGTCTTGTAATTGTGGGTATGGCATATTGCGTGGGCAACATCTCCGGCTGCCATATTAATCCTGCCGTTTCATTGGGGGTATTTATGAGCGGTGGCATGACTGCTAAAGACTTGGGTGGATATATCATTTCCCAGTGCTTAGGTGCTTTTGCAGGCGCAGGCATCCTGGCTGCCATCTTCGGTTTGGGTGGAGTAACCGATATGACCGGTGGCTTTGGTTCTAACGGCCTGGCAGGCGTAAACGGTAGTATTATCGCAGGTTTATTGGTAGAAATCGTTTTGACCTTCATCTTTGTGATGACCATTTTAGGTGTTACCAGCAAAAAAGCCGGCCATGGTTCCTTCGGCGGACTTATCATCGGTTTGACTCTTACATTGGTACATATTCTTGGCATCGGATTAACCGGTACCTCCGTAAATCCTGCAAGAAGTATTGGTCCCGCTATCGTAGCTGCCCTTTCCGGCAATACTGATCCCCTTGCTTGTGTATGGGTATTTATCGTAGGACCTTTCGTAGGTGCAGCCCTTGCGGCAATTATTTACAAATATTTAGAAACAGAAAAAGCATAAGACAGAATAATAAATACATTGGAGGTAACCAAAATGGCTAAAACAGCACAGGAACTTATGGACTTTATCAAAGAAAACGATATCAAAATGATTGACTTTAAAATCGTTGATATCAACGGACAATTCCGTCACGTAACAATTCCCGCCGCACAGTTTTCTGAAGAAACCTTAAAGGATGGTATCGGTTTTGATGCATCCAACTATGGTTATGCAGTAGTAGAAAAAAGTGACATGGTATTTATCCCGGATTTGGATACTGCTATGATTGATCCCTTCTGTGACATTGCCACCCTTTCCATTACGGGAAATGCAATGATTATTGATTATCCGGAGAATCGTCCCTTAGACCAGTACCCTCGTAACATTGTACAGGCGGCTGAACAGTATATGAAGGACACCGGCATCGCAGACACCATGCTTATCCTGCCGGAGTTTGAATTCCACTTATTTGATAATGTGGGTTGGAGCGTACGTCCCGATGAAATAGGTATGATCATTGATGCTACACAGGCTTACTGGAACAGTGGTGTGGAAGGTAGCGGACGTATAGTGCCTCATCAGAAGAACTATCATATTGCTAAGCCTTTGGATACCTCTTATGAATGTCGTTCAGAAATGTGTTTAGAAATGGAGAAAGCCGGTATTCCTATTAAGTATCATCATCCCGAAGTTGGTGCTGCAGGCCAGTACGAAATCGAGCCCATGCTTGGTCAGATGTCCAAGATGGCAGACAACACCATGATGATTAAATACATTATTCACAATACCGCTTTGAAATATGGCAAGACCGCAACCTTTATGCCTAAGCCGGTTTACGGTGAAGCAGGTAACGGTATGCACGTTCATATGTTACTCTTAAAGGACGGCGAGCCCGTATTCTCTGATGACAACGGTTACTCACATTTAAGTGAAACCGCACACTACTTCATGGGTGGTTTGTTAAAGCATATTTCTTCTCTTTGTGCAATTACAAACCCCAGCACCAATTCCTTCAAGAGATTGGTACCCGGCTTCGAAGCACCTGTAACCGTAGGTTATGCTACATCTAACCGTAGTGCCGTTATCCGTATCCCTGCTTACGCAAAGACTCCTGCACTTCGTCGTTTCGAGCTTCGTAACCCGGATGCAACCTGTAATCCTTACCTTTGCTATGCAGCAATCCTTATGGCTGGTTTGGATGGTATAAAGAACAAGATTGATCCTCATGCAAATGGCTGGGGACCTTACGATATGAATCTGTATCACTTACCCGAAGAAGAAAAAGCGAAGTTGTCTTCTCTTCCTACTTCTTTGGATGCAGCTTTGGATGCTTTGGAAGCAGATCATGATTACTTAACCGCAGGCGGCGTATTCCCCGAGCAGTTGATTAAGAACTTTATCGCCAACAAGCGTAAAGAATGTGCAGAGCTTTCCAAGATTCCTCATCCTGCTGAATTTGAAAGATATTTTAATCTGTAAAAAATGAATTAGCCCCGCGGTTTGCACCGCGGGGCAATTTGTTTTATTTCTACACATCAATATCAATTGCATCTACCAGATGCATCTGAGAATAAAGGAAGATGTTATCTCCCACATGGAGTACCATATTTCCGTTAGGAATCAGTGCTTTGTTTCGACGCTTTATCAACACGATAATAGACTGGCGGGAAATATCCAAATCACGAACGCGCATACCAACCCAAGGATTTTCTTTCTGAAGCACGATTTCCTTAAGCTTAATACTATCGTCCTTCTCGTAAATCTCTGCACCGAGAACCACTACATCATTTGCCTGAATAATCACATCTCCCCTGGGAATGATAATCTCTTCTTTTCGCTTGATTACCGCAATAATAATTCCAACCGGCATATCCAAATCTGCTACGCGCTTGCCGACCCATAAGTCATTTCTTTCCACATGCACTTTAATAAAGTTCATGTCCATCTCGTGACCATACTCAGCGCGTTTCTTGATGGTGGTATACTGATTTACAAATCCTGCGGAAATAATACCGGTAGGTATTGCAACCATGCCTACCCCCAGGAAAGAAATAAAAATACCGAACAATTTTCCCATAGTGGTGATTGGATAAATATCACCATAGCCCACGGTAAGCAAAGTGGATGTGGCCCACCAGATACCTGAAAAAGCATTGGCAAACACATCCGGTTGCGCCTCATGTTCCAGGCTGTACATACACAAGCTGGAAGCAAGCATCAAAACCAAAATAATAAATACGGACGATATTAACTGCTGCGCTTTACTGGCAATAACTTCTGTAATTACGCTTAACGAATCATAATACGCATTAATTCGAAACAGTCTGAAGATTCTCACAATACGAATCATTCGGAAAGCAACGGTACCTGCCGGGAAGAATACCGGTAGGAAATAGGGCAGAAAGGACAACAAATCCACAATACCCATAAAGGAAAAAATGTACTTTCGGAATGCTTTCCCTTTCGGCAACTCCGAATATAAAATGTCTGCTGTCCAAACTCTTAGAAAATAGTCAATGGCAAAGAAACAAATCGTAACTATTTCAATTACTGTCAGCCAAGAACCATATTGCACTTTGATGTTCTCAAAGGTATACAAAACACTAATCAATATATTTAGCAAAATAGCAAATACATTTATAAAGTCATATGCACGACTCATAAAATCTAAATCATATCCGACTTCAATAATCTGAAATACCCTTTTTTTACGTTTAAACCACTTTTCGCTCATCTTTATCTCCTGATGTTAATCTACATGCTTTCGTAATAAACAGATACCTTCTCAAATTCCTCTGCTTCTTCAATACGAGAGACTTCCAATTCTTCACCGCATACTACTGCACGATAAATATAGAGACCACCCAGCACTTCATTGTTTTCCACCGGGGACACCACGATATAATGCTTTCCCTCAAAATCAAACTCTTCCATAATGGCAAACTCTTTCTCTGCACCATTGGAAACTGTAATCATTATTGTATCATATACCTGAAATTCATCCATTTTGTTTACCTATCTTTCTAAGTGTTTCTCTGCACCAAGAGATTTCTTTACACTTACATTTGTTTGTATTTTACCACTCGCACCACTAATTGTCTATGCCTTGGAATAGTATTCTCAACCAGCTTTCGTACTCTGCACAGGTCTTTAGTTTATGCAATTTCTTTAGCTGCTTCTCCATATCCGGAAAGCTACAGAGTAAATAGCTCCAAAACTCTTTCATCTTAAACAACACATTACGGTCGCCACTTAAAATCTGCTGATACCCCGTATAAAGTTCATCGTGAAAGGCATGTAATTTTTCAAAATATTTACTGCTTTTGGTATCATATCCTTCTTCGTCACAAACACTTCCACTTGGATTGTTTACCAAAGCTTTAGACTTACCGCTTCGGCAAATCCCCTGTGCCAGTCCCGGATTACGCAACAAACCTCGTCCCAACATCACAGCTTCCAGCTTGGGAAAACGTTCTGTTAACTGTATGTAATCCTCCACCGTAAAAACATCCCCATTATAACATACCGGACACTTGCTTTGTTCATACGCCTTTGCAAAAGCTTCCCCTCTCACCGGCTTTTTATAATAATCTTCTCTGACTCTGGCATGTACAATCAATTCCTCCAACGGAAAACGATTATAGATAGCAAGCAGTTTCTCCCACTCTTCCTCTTCTTCCATACCCAAGCGGGTCTTTATGGAAATCTTTACGGGAGTCTTTTCAAAACATTCTTCCAGAAATTGTTCCAAACGTTTCGGTTCTGCTAACATTCCGGCACCCTTCCCCTTAGGCACCACCGTACCGGAAGGGCAACCCAGATTAATATTAACCTCCTCATAACCCATTTCTTTTAAAGTCCTTGCCGTCTTCAGAAAATCCTCCGAAGAATTAGTCAACACCTGTGGCACCACCCATAATCCTTCATTATTCTCCGGCAAAACCTCCTGCCTCTCCTTGTGACTGAATTCCTTTTCCTTATGCAGTGACAAAAAGGGGGTGTAGTACTTATCTATCTGTCCGAAGTATTTGGCATAGACCCTTCGAAATATATATGTTGTCAGCCCCTCCAAGGGCGCCATCTCCAGCTTCATGTTACCAATTTCCTTCCTGTGTACTTACTTGTACAATACTTCTTACAGCCTCTGTTCCTTCAGTATATTACATCTCCTCCGGACATTCAATCCCTAACAATCCACAGGCATCCGCCAAAACCTGTTGCGTTAAATCTACAAGCAATAAACGCGCCCGCTTCATTTCTTCAGCTGCATGAAGAATAGGGCAATCATGATAAAATTTGTTAAAGGCTGTAGCCAAGGATACCGTGTAACGTGCTACAACAGAAGGCTCATAGCGCTGCGCAGCTTTAATAATTGCATCTTCATACTCATCCAAAACCTTCACCAAAGCATAAGTAGTAGCATCCGTCATTAACTCATACACTTTTGTATCCGCATCGTCGTTCAACAGTTCCTGTACATTTGATCCGGCCCCGGTAATGACCTCACCATTTTTACGAAGGATACTTTTTGCACGTGCATAGGTGTACTGCACATAAGGGCCTGTAGTCCCTTCGAAGCTCAGCACATCATCCCATGAAAAATCAATGTTTTTGATTCGCTGATTATACAAATCATGGAAAATTACTGCTCCCACGCCCACCTTCTTTGCTGTGGCATCCTTATCAGGCAACCCCGGATTCTTTATTGCAATCGCTTCCTTTGCACGCTCAATAGCTTCCCAAAGAAGCTCCTCTGCATAAATAATATTACCTTCACGGGTGGAAAGTTTCGAACCGTCCAAACTTACCAAACCATAGGGTACATGTACAAGTCCCTCCGTCCAATCATACCCCATCAGCTCCACCGCCTTAAAAATCTGCTTAAAATGCAATGACTGTTCCAAACCGGTCACATAAATACACTTTTCAAAATTATGCATTTCCTTCCGATACAAAATCGCCGCAATATCACGAGAATGATAAATGGAACCACCATCACTTTTGGTAATCAGGCAGGGGGCCATATCATAGGCTGACAAATCAATAATCTTGGCACCCTGACTTTCTGTCAAAAGTTCCTTTTCCATCAATTCCTCTACTAACGCCGGCACCTTGTCACGATAAAAGCTTTCCCCTAAATACGAGTCAAACTCCATGCCTAAGAGTTCGTAGATACGCTCGAATTCCACCATGCTGATTTTCTTAAACCAATCCCAATACCCAAGGGCTTCCTCATCATTTTGCTCCATTTTCACAAACCACTTTCGTGCTTCCTCTATAAGTGTAGCGTCCTTCTTAGATTCTTTTTCAAACTTCACATAAATACGCAAAAGTTCCTCTATTCCTTCCGCTTCAACACCCTCTTTACTACTCCATTTTTTATACGCCACAATCAACTTTCCAAACTGAGTTCCCCAGTCTCCCAAATGGTTGATACGCACCACCTGATATCCTAATTTATCAAATATCTTGTATAAAGAATTACCAATTACCGTAGTCCGCAAATGCCCCACATGGAAATTCTTTGCAATATTGGGCGAGGAGTAGTCCATACAAATGGTTTTGCCGTTTCCTTCCTTTTTCACCCCGAGATTTTCTGTAGTAACAGTTTTTAATATACTCTCCACGTATGCCGAACGGCTCATATAAAAGTTACAGTATCCTCCTACCACTTCAATCTTCTCAAACCCCAGCTCTTGCAAAAAAATCAGCAAATTCTCTTTTAATTCTCCCGCAATAATAGCAGGACTCTTACGTAACACCTTTGCCAACTGAAAGCAGGGAAACGCAAAATCCCCCATATACTCCTCCGGCGGTATCTCCAAAATCTCTTCTACTTGTTCTACCGTCATAAAATCCCACACCTTTGCAATCTGCTCACATAATTTTTCCTTCATTGTCATCATCCTTCACCTTTTCCTTTCTTTTTTCAAAATCTCAATTTAAGAACAAAAAAGAACCGCATCAAATTTTAGCCTTAGCCAAATTTTCTACGGTTCTGCATCTATGAAATATAAACAGCAACCGCACAGAAACAAGACGTATCTCCTCGTAACCATGCGGGGTATCCACAAAGTTACAATTCTTTACGTCTGCATCTGCGTCTTAAACTGTTTGATAAAAACATATTCATAGCGTTTGTCCTTCCAAAATTATTATTTGCACTATACCACTTCTTTTAGGAAAATGCAAGCACTTTTATTGTCTATATCTGGAATCCTCATTAAAATCATATTGCGGATTGTATTGAGTGTTGTATCCCGGATTATTATCCGGACGATATGCATTAGGGTATTGAATGTCTGTTTGAATATTAAGTACGGTACTCTGCACCATATGAAATACTCTCTGAGGGTCTTCCACATCCAAAATAACCGGTGAAGAGGTCTTACTACCATTCACTCTATAACCCTTCGTTGCCAGATAAATATCTCCTACCCCGAGCATTTTATCAATGACACCTACTCGCAGGGACACATTGGCAATATCCGTGTAGTAAATACTGTCATACTGATAACCTACAAAACCATTACGAATGAGTACTCGCTTATTGGTTACTGCGTATTCGGTATTTTTCCAACGCTTTGATGCCGTCAGCATATTAAACAGCCAAATCCACACTGGCATTAAATGCAGGGCAAAGAAGGGAATAATCATAAATAACATAGGCCCCAGCACCTCTCCGACTCCAATAAAGTTTGCAATAAAAAAGCCATCAAAAAGTAACCAAATAATCGCAAATGGCGCCATCTTCATCGAGGAATTAATCACATACGCACTCTTCTTGGGTGTTCCTTTCCAAATAATGGACTCATCCGGCATGAGCATTCTCTCTAGCTCGCCATACTCGTTATAACTGGTATAATAGCTTGAACTGTATTTATCCATTTTTATACCTCTCACTTTACTTCAACTTATTTAGCTTCGATGTCTGCACAATCACTACCAATTCCATAGAAGCCGTTAAAGGTTTCTCCGGATCAATATTGATGTTTACGTTTTTCCCCTGCAGAATAGCTACCACATTGATACCATATTTTCTACGAAGATTCAATTCCAACAAACTCTTTCCAACCCATTCCGGTTTCACATCCATTTCCACCATGGACACATCATTAGTCAACTCAATAATATCCACAAAACCGGAACTTAACAGATTCTTTGCCAATCTGGTACCGGACTCTTTTTCCGGGAAAAATACTCTATCCGCCCCTACTTTGCTCAAAATTCTGCAATCCATCTCACTGGCACATTTTGCCACTACTAATTTTACGCCTGCCTCCTTGCACAGCATAGTCGCCATAACACTGGCTTCCAAACTACTTGCCATAGCAATAATCACCACATCAATATTGGCAATTCCCAACTGCTTTAACACCTCTGCATCTGAAACATCTGCACATTTACAATAGGGTAATTCTGCCCCCAGCGCATTTACAATCATCTCATTCCTGTCTACTGCCAATACTTCTACACCACTATTTACTAATTCCCGCACTACCGCTCTTCCATATCTTCCCAATCCAAAAACCGCATATGTTTTCCTTATACTCATGGTTTCATTCCTCTTTTCATCACACTATCCCACATGAATTTCTTCAACAGGGTTTTTGATAATATTCTTAATTTCTCTTCGTGTATTCAATGCAATTGCAAGTGATATAGGTCCGATTCTTCCCAAATACATAGTCACTATAATGATGATTTTACCCCATATATTCAATGTAGGCGTCAGATTTCTGGTCAGTCCTACTGTCGCCGTAGCACTTGCCGTTTCATAAAAAATATCTAAAGAGCTCGCCTCGGTCACCACTGACAAGAGAATCGTAGAGGCAAATAATATAATAAATGACATGCTTACCACTGCCACTGCTTTACTGACAGCTTCCTTCGAAATAGCCCTTCGAAAAACCGAAGCTTCTCCTTCGTTTCTGATAGTCGCCAATGCAGAAATGAATAGTACTGCTATGGTAACCGTTTTCACGCCACCTGCTGTTCCCACCGGTGAACCACCAATAAACATTAGCATTATGGAAATCATAGCTGAAGCATTGGTCAAATTCTGTTGGTCAATGGTCGCAAATCCCGCCGTTCTGGTAGTTACCGACTGAAACAAAGAGATTTGTATTTTATCAAACAAAGAATACCCTTTGATGGTTAGTGGGTTATTATACTCACAAATTAGTATCAGTAGTGCTCCTACGAAAATCAATATGCCCGTAACAGAAAGCGCCAATTTACTATGAAATGTAAGACCACGAATGCATTTCATTCCTTGATTCTTTGCATTCCTCAACACACGCACTACATCCCACCAGACAATATACCCAATACCACCCATAATAATCAATGACGAAGTAACTCCATTAATGATTGGATTTGTCGCATAATCACATAAACTGTTTTCCCCCATAATATCCATTCCTGCATTACAAAAAGCAGACACAGAATTGAAAACCGCAAACCAAATCCCTCTTGCACCAAACCGTGGCACAAAAACAGTCATATACAAAAGTGCACCCACTGCCTCTACCACAAAGGTTCCTATTAGCACATTCTTCGTGAATTTCACTACTCCGGATAGGGAATTTAAGTTAAACGCATCCTGCAACAGCATTCTATCTCCCAGGCCAATTCTGCGTTGTAACCCTATTAGTATACCGGACATAATGGTAATTACACCTAATCCTCCTATCTGAATTAACAGTAAAATTACAACCTGACCAAATACGCTCCAGGCAGTAGCAGTCGTCACTGTTACCAAACCGGTCACGCAAACAGAAGTAGTCGCTGTAAACAAAGCATCTATATAAGGAATTACTTCTCCTGTTGCAGAACTAATTGGAAGTGCAAGCAATACACTCCCCAACATAATTACCAGAAAAAAACTCAACATAATCTTTTGCGTGGTCGACAATTCACGCCAAAATCTTTTTTTCATAAAGCCCTCATACAGGTATATCTTTTTGATTGATTATACCATACCGCTTCAAACTATGCATCAAAAGTAGAACAAGTTCTGAAACACACATCCCATGGTATTAGGAATTTTGAGCTTTTCAGAACCTGTATCTTACTTACAACACGCTAATAACATAATTACCAACAGACCGGCACAAAAAGTTTTCTTTGCAAGCCTATTCCACTGTATACTTCTGGTTAAACTTATCTAATAAAAGAGCTGCAATAACACCTACCACCAGGCAAATCAAATTCGCAATTACCCCTCCTACAGAAAGTGTAAAGCTTTCTACCGGAATAATCATGATGGTAGCCGCAATTACTACACCTACAATTGCATGGAAAGCTACCGAATAATGTTTGGTAAATAATGAGTCAATCGCCTTAGCAAACAAAATAACGGTTGCCAAGCCACCAATACCACCGGGAATCAATATGGCGAAATCAAAATTACCGATACCTGCCACAAAAGGCTCATATAATCCCAAAGGCATCAGCAGAGTTGAGAAACTCATACCTGGTGCTATTACACTTAAAGCAAGACAACATCCACAGAAAATGTACCAGCCAAAATTTGGTGTAATCTCTACAGACAGAACCTTTAAACTTATCAAAAGTGCAAAAATAAATATCATAGCCAGCGCCATGGATATGTAAGATGCCTTATTACGTCCCTGTTCTCCCGCTTCCTTGAATAAGGAAGGTAACATCCCGCCAATCAAGCCAATAAACAGGCATACAGACGGTCCCGGATACTTTTCTAACATAATGGAAAGAAGCTTTGCGATTCCAAGAAAACCAATAGCTCCACCGATAATAACCGGCATCAGCTTGGGAACATGGGTCTTAAGCTTACGGAATGGATCCGCCAAAAGTTCCATAATGGTCTTGTAAACACCAAAAACTACACAAAGCACACCACCTGAAACGCCGGGCAACACTGCACCCAAACCAATCAAAGCACCTTGCAGCACCTTAAACAGAAACTGCACCGGCGAAAATTTCTTTTTTTCATTCATAAATTACTATTCTCCTACCACTTCATTGTTTGCACGTTTTACATAAATAATTGCTTCTTCTACCTGGTAATTTCTAATCTCTGTAACCTTTACCTGTAATCCGGAAACTTCTACTTCAATATCACTTTCTTCTTCCGGAATACTTCCCAAAGCATTAAAAATCAAACCATTAAAGGTATCATACTCTTCACTAGGTAACGAAACACCCATTTCTTTTTCCAAATCTTCCAACAGGGCACTACCGCGAACCTTCCATGTATCTTCAGCGATGAGTTCAATTTCTTTCAGTTCTTCCTCTTCATCATCATAACTCAAGTCACCAACCAACTGCTCCACCAAATCATTGATGGTAACGATACCGGTCATTCCACCGTATTCATCCAATACAACCGCAAGAGTATGTCTTTCCTTCTTCATATTACGGAATAATACATCTGCCTTTACGGTATCCGGTACAAAATATGCCGGTGTCACAGCATTTTCTATAACAGATTCTCGACTCTTGTCTTCCAAACGGAAGTAGTCTTTCGCATTCAAAATACCAATAATTTTATCTACGGACCCTTCAAAAATCGGATACAAGGTATGTCTGGTGCTGTAAATGATTTCTTTCCAATTTTCCATGGACTCTTCTGCATCCAGCATATCCACATCTGTTCTGTGGGTTACCAAATCCTCTGCGGATAAATCATCAAATTCAAATACATTCTGAATAAATTCCCTCTCCTGATGGTCAATGGTGCCCTTTTCGCTTCCCACGTCAACCATCATTCGAATTTCTTCTTCACTCACGTTCTCTTCCTCTGCATTAGGGTCAATACCTACCAAACGCAAGATTCCATTGGTAGACAATGTGAGCAAACTAACTAACGGTGCAAAAACCTTAGAGATACTGCTAATAAATCCGGACATACCAAGTGCCAAAGATTCTGCCTTACGCATACCAATCTGCTTGGGAACAAGCTCACCAAACACAAGCGTAAAGTAAGACAAAACAATGGTAATAAATACTACCGCAATTGAATCCAGTACGTTGGGGGAAATAGGCACACCTAAGCCTACCAGCCAATCCACCAAAACACCGGAGAAGTTTTCTGCCGCAAACGCACTGCCCAAGAATCCGGACAAAGTAATTGCAACCTGAATGGTCGCCAAAAATCTCGCCGGCTCATTTGTCAGCTTCTCCAGACGTTTCGCACGCTTATCACCCTCAGCCGCCATTTTCGTCAACTTCGTATCATTCATCGAAATGGTAGCAATCTCTGCACATGCAAATACTGCATTTAATGCAATCAAAACTACCTGTAATAATATCATAAAACCTATCGAACTCAAAATATAACCTCCTGATATATAACACTACTCATTTTTCTCCTAAACGCACAAAAAGCAGAGCCTACTACTCACTCCAGCAAGTACAGACTATGCCCAATCCATCCCGAACCATAATATAACAGGGGTTTATTTTCATTTGAACTGTCGCCCTCGTCCATTTGTAATAAATCTGACTCCTTTCTTCCAACATAACTTTTGAGTTATTATACCAAAGAACTATTTTTTTGTCTACTGATTCTTTCTTCTCCCCAAACCAATAGCCGGATACATACATATCCGGCTATTTTCATGTGTATTATTCAACAACTACTGTTCCGTCTTCTTTCACAGTAATGGTCATATCGTCTTTTACATAGTTTAGGAACTCTTCCCCTAAGCTATCAATAACAGGCATTTTAACATCATCCAGCCATACATCCGCAAGTACTGCTCCTGCTGCCGCCAAAGAATCAATAGGCTCTGAAAACAGCATACAGGCAGGCTGTCTCTTCATAGAGCAGGCACAGTAAAGTACCAAACCGCCGGTGGTAGAACCGATAGTACGGGGCAGGCACAGAGCCTTTCCTGCCATCTGCTTACCATAAAGGTCAGGGTTATTCTGATCACCGCAGGTAGCCTTCTTATCGCCAAACTGAAGTGCCTTCTGGAATGAGGCCAACGTATTTAATCCTCCGTGGGAAACCACTGCAGGCGCAGATACGGTTCCGGGAGCTACAATTCTTCCTTTAAACTCTTTCATTACTTGCCACCTCCCTTGGTAATCTGCTCTAAGATTTCTGCGTCAGTATAATATCTGGCACTGGTATAGGTTCTAAGCTTGTTGCTGGAGGTAATTACCGGCATCTTCTCGCTCAGAGGATTGTTCATATACATAAGCGGACAGATGTAAGAAGTAATTACACCGGTCTCTTTCAAAATCGCCGCATAAGGAGTCTCTTCGAACTTCTTTAATACTCCTGGCGCCGCTGTAAATACAGTGGGGATACAAACTTTTGATTTGCCTTCCTTCTTTAACGCCTCCTGAACCTTCTTGGTCCAATCAATTAACTGCTCCAAACTCATATGAGGGCAACCCATGAAGCAAAGCTTCGGGGTAGCATCCTTCTTTTTCCAGATAACAGGGTAGCTCTTGTAAACTCTTTCCAGTTCTGCATCATCTACCACATACACCTGTGCACCTTCTGTAATCAGGCTCTCCCCTTGCTCTACCGCTTCAGGAGTAAGATTTTCCACATGATACAAGCCTACCGCACCATTAGACGCTGTAGCTGCACCAAAATCCTTTAAATAAGTCTTGGCAGCATCATTTAATTCACCACCCAACCACTTATCCAAACCAACGATGTAAGGAACATCTTCCATAACCTTCATACCGATGGCAGAACCTAAAAGTTGCGCCTCCGGTTTCTTAGTGGTTTCAATCTTTACAATCCATTTTGCCTTTCTGCCCTCATCGGTAAGCAAACCGAAATAAGGTACATAACCCAGTACGGAACCCATCAAATCAATGATACCGGAATTACGGTTACATCTTGCACCGAGCACTGAGTTTGCATATACAACTGCAGAAGACTCAGACCAAGACAATACCTCTCCCATGGCAGGAGTGTTACCTACTTCGTCCATGTAACATGCACAAGTAAAAGCATCTTTATCCATCAGTCCCAACTGATTCAACTGTCTTTCATAGTCATCCTGTCTGGAATACATGAAATTCTTAAAGATAAAATTCTGCAAGAAGTTACTGGGCACATTGGGATCCAAGGGTCTGGGGTCTGCAGAAAACTTCTGAGTAGAAAGATTTCCGGCTTCGATTAACTTATCCATCAGCTCATATACGGGCTTCAACGCCTTCAAACCAAAAGAGGTTACCAAGTGATTGTATTTGCTGGTTACGGGAACCATGGCATCAGCACCAAAAAGCTCTCCGTAACGAATCAAGGTCTTCATAATACGGGCAAGCACATCGCCCTTTTCACCATCCAATATGGCCTGCTGTTCTTTTGTTAAATTCATATTTCGGCCTCCTACTTAATCTTCATGGCAGCTTCATAAGCGCCCCATACTACCGTTCTCAAATTACCGATTTCCTTACAATCGCCTACCAGATATACATTCTTACCCTTCTTTGCCAAAGGATTGGAGATATAGCCTGCAGAACTGATAACACTGTCACACTTAATCTTAATATCCATACCACTCTTATCCTTGCAAAGAATCTTGCCGTCCTGTACTTCCTTTAAGGTAGTTTCCAGATATACGGGTACTTCATGCAATGCAAACCACTCTCTCAAATAAGAACTGTTAGCCAGGCAAACACCCTTCTGGGATACCAAATCATCCTTCATTTCCACGATAATAGGCTTCTTACCCTGAAGTGCCAATTCGTAAGCGATTTCACAACCGGTAAGACCACCACCGATAACCGCTACGGTTTCACCCACTTCTGTTCCGGTCAAATATTCACAAGCCTCAACCATCTTCTCGTGGCCGGGCACCTTTTTCAGTACTCTGGGTTTAGAACCGGTAGCCACAATTACATGTCTGCCTGCAAATTCTGAAATATCCTTAACTTCTTCATTTAAGTGTACTTCAATTCCTAAATCAACCATCTGCTTCTTGTACCATGCAAGTAAATCACGAAGCTTGCCTTTGTAACTTTCCGCACCGGCTGCAATGAAAGCACCACCCAACTCTGAAGATTTTTCATGAATAACAGGCTCATGTCCACGAAGCTTTAACACTCTTGCCGCTTCCATACCACCAATACCACCACCGATAATATGTACCTTTCTGGGTTCTGCTGCGGGCACGATCTTGTGTTTGTTTGTCTGCATAGTTTCTGCATTTACCGCACAACGTGCCAAGTGCAAAGAATCACTTAAATCTTGGTCATTAGGTACACCCTTATAATGACACATATTGAAACATCCGTTATGGCAAAGAATACAAGGACGTATATCCTCTTCCCTGCCTTCTTTTAACTTAGTCACCCAAGCCTGGTCTGCTAAGAAGGGACGTGCAAAACCTGCACCATCAATACGGCCATCCTTAATAGCATCTGCAGCTACTCTGGGATCCATACGACCTGCACAAACCACCGGAATATCCACAAACTTACGAATATGTGCCACATCGTCCAGATTACAGTTTTCAGGCATATAAATAGGGGGATGTGCCCAGTACCAAGCATCGTAGGTACCATTGTCACAGTTTAACATATCGTAGCCTGCATCCTGCAAGTATTTTGCAGCCTTTTCAGACTCCTCCATATCACGTCCTACTTCCACGTATTCTTCTCCGGGAAGGGCACCCTTACGAAAGCCCTTGGTCTTGGACTCTACACTATAACGAAGAGAAACCGGGAAGTCGTCTCCACACATTTTCTTAATTTCTTTCACGATTTCCACAGCAAAACGATAACGGTTTTCAAAGCTTCCACCATACTCGTCCTCACGCTGATTAACATATTTCAAAGTAAACTGGTCTAACAAATACCCCTCGTGTACCGCATGAATTTCCACTCCGTCCACACCTGCATCTTTAAGTAACTTTGCAGTCTTACCAAAAGCAGTAATAAACTGCTGAATTTCTTCTACAGTCATTTCTCTGGAAGGCACCTTATCGGACCAACGGTTAGGGGAAGGACTGGGTGCTGCAGTAATCTTATCCAAATTCATAATAGGCTTAGATACCACATTCAACACCTTATTGGTATACAAAGTCTCCATCAAATGATCGATGGTAAAGGAACGTCCAAAACCTGCAGTTAACTGTACAAATAATTTTGCACCGGTTTCATGGAATTTGGGCATCCATTTTTTTAAGTTGCGATACATACTTTTCTTTTTATGCAACCACTGTCCTAACATAGGATTGTAAACCGGCTGACAGCCCGGTAAAACCAGGCCGCAATCATGCTTAGCCACTTCCAAAATAAACTCAGCCCCCGCTTTGTCGAAGTGGTTAATTTCCATCCAACCTAGCAGATTGGTTCCGCCCATGGAAGTCATAACTACACGGTTCTTAATTTCACAATTACCGATTTTCCAGGGTGTAAATAAGGGTTCTAATCTCTGCTCCATTTGAAAAATACCTCCTAATATATTATCTTTTGCAATTACTTAAAAATCATTTCCAAAACCTGCATTTTACTATATATTTCATTCCCCCGCACTTCACATTCCTAACCTAATGGTGAATCGCAGCTGTCACATCTTAAAGAACCTGACGGGTTCACCGCACCGCAGTAGGGACATTTCTTCGGTTCTGTTTGCTTCTTCTGCGTCTGTTGCATATTCTGAAATCCCTGCATCATCTGCTGACTATTCTGTTGAAACTGATCCATATTTTTCTTGGAAGATTTCATCATCAATGCCACGCAAACAATCATAATAATCACAATAGCGATAATGAATCCAAGCATAATAATAAATATTTTACCTACGCCCATGTAACACTCTCCTTTTTACAAATTTCTCTAGTTTAAGTGTAACATAAATACGCCAAGATATCTACTGATTTATTTCATCCAAATACAGCTGAATTCGATTATCAATAATCTGTGCAGTTTCTTCTGCGCTCTTTCCTTCTGCATGCATATTTTCCAGTTCCTGACTGATGATAATATTAATATCAGAAAACATACGTGGCTCCGGTACGCAGGTTTCCAGAAACTCTGCCGCCTGATGCAAAGGAGTGGTACCATCCTCATAATTTAAAATGTCTTGTCTGCCCATCCACCTGGCTACGCCCTCTTCATCTCTGACCAGATGCACCTCCGGATTCAACTTCCGTACACTCAAAGTTCCCAATGCGGTATTCCTCTCCTGCACTTCCTCTCCCAAAAGCGTTTCCAAAAAGAATTCCACTGCTTCCAAATCCGCACAGTTTTTATTTACTACCACCATACCGCCATCCTCACAAAGATAGCTTGCACCTTCTCCGCCGGGATAACCAATAATCTGCAACCCTTCCGTTTCTACTTTCGTAAAGAAATCAATCAATGCATACTCATAACTCATATATGCATAAATCAAATCCGTTTCCTGCAACTCTTCCGCCTTCTGATTACTTATATCCTGACCCGTCAATTCTAAAAAGCGAACAAATCTTTCATCTTCAAAATGACACTCTCCCTGCTGCCAATCAATTAAAAAGGAATTCCCTAAATTATTAAATAACAAAAATTGTGCTGTGTAGATTGGGTTCATATAATCGGGAAGTACATATAGAGAGCGAAGCGAACCGGAAAGTTTTCCTTCCTCCATCAATTGAATAATTTCCTCCAGTCCCCACTGCTCTTTCTTACCTAAGTTTTCCGACACAGCAAAAGTTTCCACATGCACCGTCGGTGTCACACCTAAAAGAACATCCTCTACGGTTCCCATTTGCAATACTGCCGGAAGAAGCTCCTGCTTTGTTTCCTCCGAAATCAGCCCCTCCATGTCCTGTAACATACCCTTTTCTGCCATCATGTAGAAATCCCTCGTAGGTACACAGAGAATATCCGGACCCATACCTTGAGACATCTCGGCTAAGATTCTGGTTCTTGCTTCTTCTGTGGACGCGTCTTCATAAACATATTGTGCAGAAGGATTCTCCATGGAGGCTTTTGTCACTGCTGTTTTAAGCAAATCGCCTCCGCTCCCAAAATCTGTTACCGTCACAGCATCTGTCATCTGTTCCTGGGCCGTCAAGGGTACTATCCAGTCCTTAAAACTCTCTACTTTTACAGACATTACCCGTAACCACATATGGTCCGGTTCCACAGCAGCAAGTAGTGTACTATATCCGGCCATGGTAAATTCATAAATTTCCGTACGGGTACCGGTAAGAATATTCCAACACACAATACACTCTCCGCCCATAGCCTCCGATTTTGATGCACGATAGTAAATATTATTTTCGCTCATACCATAAAACTGCCTAATATTAGGCATCATAGCCTCAAACTTTGCCAGTGACGTAAATTGCTTTCCTTCCACATCCACCCAGAAAAACTCATAACCCTTCTGACGTTCATCATAGATGGGCAAAATCAACTCCTTATCATGACTAAAGAACGGTTCTGACAAAGTTTGATTTTCACTGCCTTTATACTCCATAAGCAAGTTTCCTTCCTTGTCAAAAAGGCAGAACCTCTGTGCTCCCAATTTATAATACATCAACCAAATATTCCCCTTACCATCCGCATGACATTTTACAGAAGGTAATAAAGGCAAAATCGTCTCTCTATAATCCTCTATCTTTTTCTCAGTAAATACTTCATAAAAATCAAACTGCTCACATTTTCCCGCAAGGTCTGTAAAAATCAGCACATCCGAAACCTGACGATACCATTCTTCCTCCTGCACATATTCTGCCCACCGGAACATATACTGCCCCTCTGCAAGCATATCCATCTCCACCAAAAGCCCCATCTCTCCGGTAAGCCCCAGTTGCGATGGTGTAAACTGCACCTTGGAAAAGGTCTCCTTGGAAGCATCGTACCATTCCACAACATACTCTCCCTCAGGGCCGAACACACGCAAACCATCCTCTCCGGTTATAGCCCCAAAATGCCAGAAGACAGTATCACATACCCCCGTATCCCTGCCGCTCAATTCTTTAACTTGTGGAGTTGATTCTTCTTGGCTTTGAACAGTTTCCACAACATGCTCCCAAGGTTGATACTTTCCTGTCCACACGCTCTGCTTTACCAAAATTTCCTCCTGCACTTGAAAGCCCTGTGTTCTCCAATCTACAAGAGGTTGCGACGTTTCTTGTGGCACAACCGGTTCCGCTTTTCCACATGCTGTAAACAGAAATAACAATACTAACATCCCTAAAATGATTCGCAATCTTTTTTTCATAAAAATACCCCCGTTATAATTGATTTATGTAATCAATTATAACAAGGGTTTCTTACAAACTTCTTACGAGAAGTATACAGTTTTTCTAAGATTTTGCAGTGGCACACACTTCACGGCCTACACCACTTATATGTATTCGGAATAACTGATTCCGGTGTATTTCTTAAAGCATCTTCCAAAATAATTGGGATCAGGAATACCTACTTCATTTGCAGTCTCAAACATTTTTAAGTTATTTTTCTTCAGTTCGATAGCCTGCTCCATTCGACATTTCATTAGGTATTCTACGAAACTTACGCCCATTTCCTTCTTGAATTTTCTGCTCAAATAGCAAGAATTAAATCCAAACTGCTGGGCAACCGACGCCAAATTGATAGTGGAATCCTTATAATTACTCTTCAAATAGTTCACAATATTTTGTATTTCGAAGGAATTAAGTGCAGACTCCTCCTGTTCGGAACATTTTTCACCGGAAGTTCTCTTATCCAGTTCATCAACCACACGTTTCAAAACCTTCTCCACTTCACTTCTGACAATGGGCTTGAGCATGTATTCCACTACCGGAAGTCGAACACATTCGCGCGCATATTCAAAATCATCAAATCCGGTAAGAACAATCACAAACAAATCAGGGTAACGGGTTGTGGCCATCTTGGTAAACTCAATACCATTCATAAAGGGCATGCAAATATCCACAAATACTATATCCGGGTTGACATCATCAATAATGTTGATTGCCTCTATACCACTGGCTGCTTCACTGACCACCTCAAGGCCTAAGGATTCCCAGTCTATAGATGCCTGCAATAATTTTCTAACCGGCATTTCATCATCAACAATCATTACTCTCCACATCCTTATTCCTCCCCTTCGTTCCTTCTCTCCTGAGTGTTATGCGGAATAAATAGTTCGATTTCCGTGTACTCACCCATTTCACTACGTATGCTAACCACATCATCCCTATTACAATAATAACGGATACGGTCTATGGTTCCGGCTAATCCAAAGCCCCCTTGGCTCTTTCGAACGGTTTCTTCATCTTCTTCCCGCGTCTTTTCCAGCACCTTCTCAATATCTTCCTCTTTCATTCCGATACCCGTATCATAAATGAATATATGTAATCCGTCTTCGCTCATTTTTGCAGTTATACGGATGATACAATGTTCCCCTTTAAGCTTAATCCCGTGATAAATACTGTTCTCTACCAAGGGTTGCAAAATCAACTTAGGCACCATAAAATCGAGAGCTTTTTCATCAATTTCATACTCATCCGTAAAACTTTCCCCATATCGCAACTTCTGAAGAGATAAATAATCCTGAATAATCTTGAGTTCATTTTGAAAAGGTATCTCACGTTTCCCTTTGCTTAAAAAATTACGATAAAAGCTTCCCAGGGTTTCCAATGCATCTGTAGCCAGCACCGCATCTTCCTGTATAGCAAGGTACCGAATGGTCTCCAAGGTATTATATAAGAAATGCGGCTTGATTTGTTCATGCAGCACCATCATTTCTGCCTTACGAATATCCTCTTCCTCCTGCAATAAACGCTCGAACAATTCATTCATGTAGTCAATCATGCTATTATAGCTTTCCGCCAATCGACCAATCTCATCCTCCGGCATTTCATCTTCAATACGCGTAAGCCAACCTTCTGCTTTGGTTCGCTCAATGGAAACATCCAGTGCTAAAATAGGTTTGGTAATATTGTTTTGTACAAATAGGGTATATGCTACCATGGACAAAAGCAAAGCTCCAAACGTCATAAGCAAAGCAAACACCGTCTCAACGGGTAAGGGCGTTGCACTTGTATCCGTACAACACATAACAATCAACGGGTCATTTGCCTTCTTTGCAGTAAATACCGCTCTTTTCCCACCGAGACGTATATTTTTTATAATCGTATCCTCGCTATTGTACTCAGCCTCATACAGCTTTGCGATCTCTTCATCCCCGCATAAATATGTTCCGTTTGTATCCACCACGCACATTCCGCTGGTTTTTTGGATAGACATTACTTCATTAAAACAACTGCTGGATATATTCATAACGAGAATACCCAACAGTTTCTGTGAATTGATGTCCTTGATTGCTCTGGCAAAGGTAAGCGTGGGTTTCCCGTCTTTTTTCATGATGACACCATTTCCGTTAATAGAAAGCGTCTTTGCGCCGTCTGCCCCCAGAATATACTGCCACCCTTCGGATTCCATATCGATAATATACTCATTCTTTCCGGTATTGGCATATGCACCATCATTTCGAAATATATAAACAGACTCGATATAGTTTATATTACCATGATGATTCAATATCTCATACATTCCTATACGGGCATCGTAAGACATACTTTTGTCAGCTTCCTCACATTTAAGAAAGCTGACAACACGATCATTTACCATAATCAATCTGGATATGTAATTATAATTCTGGATTGTGGAATTTGCCATTGAAACCACATTATTGACTGCTGTTTCTGAAGCTCTCTCCCTATAATCTATATTCGTCCTTCTTAAGATAATCGAAAAAGAAGCCACAAACACGATACTAAAAAAGCAAAACAGAATCACAAAAAAACCTAATGTCTTTTGTTTCAAGGATTTATAATTTTTACGCTTGTTCCATAATTTATCAAAAATCATATTGCTTCCCTCTTACAGAAAAGTGTACCACAATCCCGTTCTGAAAACAAGCTAACCTTTAATTGCACCTGCAATAAAGCTGTCCTGAATCTTCTTGCTGAAGAAGATATAGAAAATCAACATAGGGAAGGTTGCAAGCACCATTGCTGCACCTACAGGTCCCCACTCGGTTAGATACTGACCGGAAAGTGCCTGTACACCTACCGGCAAGGTTTTATGTGCTGTGTCACTAATAAATATATTAGCAAACATAAGCTCGTTCCAACACTGTAAGAAAGTGTAAATGGAAACGGTAGCCACTGCCGGTTTCATTAGGGGTACAATAACTTTAAAGAAGATCTTAAACGTACCGCAGCCATCAATACATGCTGCTTCGTCCAATTCAAAGGGGATGCCTTGCATAAACCCAGTACATATTAATATTGCCATTGCCAGCGAAAATGCGGCATATGGAATAATAAGGGAGGTATATGTACTGAGTAAATGCAATCTGGATAATGTAACGTAAATAGGTACGATAGATGCATGAATCGGAATAGTAAGTCCTAACATCAGGAAACTATTCATTTTTTCTCTGCCACTCCAAAAAAATCTTGTCAGAGCGAACGTTGCCATAAGCGCAACAATCATAACCACTGCAATTGTTACCACTGCAACCAATGTACTATTGAGGAAATATCTGAAAATATTACCTACTTTCAATGCTTTCTCGTAATTGGACCATAACCATTCTCTGGGAAGTCCTATTACGTTTTCACCAAAAATTTCTTTGTTGCTCTTTAAGGAAAAGGTAAACATCCAATATATCGGGAACAGATTAATGAGCAGCCAAATAATAAGAATAATGTAGATGAAAGTCTCTTTAATCTTCCGTCTTTTTACCAATTCTGAAATGGTTCTTTCTCTTTGTGCCATAATCGTCCCCCCTCTCCTTAAAGATTGCACTAATAATCAATGCTGCTGCAAAACATAAAACAATCAAAAGAAGTGCTATGGTACTACCCATACCATATCTATTTCTCTTAAACAACATGCTAATCATAAGTGTACTGGGCACTTCTGTGGCATGGTTTGGTCCACCATTGGTCAATACATAAATCAAGTCAAAGGACTTAAAGGAACCGGTAACCGCAAAAATTGTACTGATTTTAAGAATCGGTTTAATGTACGGTATTACTATAAATCGGTTTACCTGACCTTCGCTGGCACCATCAATCATCGCTGCTTCACGATACTCGGGGGGAACGCTCTTGATTCCCGCATACAAAAGAAGCATATGGTAACCAACATACTGCCATACAGTAGGTACAAAAGCAGACCATAAAGCCGTATTAGGATCACCCAGCCACAGTCTAGTCCACTCTTCCAAGCCCAAAGCACGTAATGCCACATTTAAAACACCATACTCAGGGTTATAAATCTTTAACCACAACTGACCGATTACTACCGTTGAAATCAAAACCGGTATAAAATATATTGAAAGGAATCCTCTTTCGCCTTTTCTTCCCTTACCCAACATAAGAGCCAGGAACAATGCCAGAGGAAGCTGAATAACAACCGAAATAACCGCAAGAATACATGCGTTACCAAAGGCCTTCATAAAACCAATGTTTTCACTCGTAAACAATTCCTTATAATTTTCTAATCCAATAAATGTCTTGGGACCATATCCCTTCCAATCGAAGAAACTGTAATATCCCGACATAAAAATAGGCAATATCAAAATGCCCACAAACAAAAGTAAAGCCGGAGCCATAAAAAAAGCTATTTTCCATTTACTGCTGTATATTTTCTTCATATATCGTCTTCCTTTAAAAAAGCGGTTCTCACAGGCCACCCAAATAAGAACCGCTTTTAACTTATGTTTGCAAAAAATTACTTAATATCTTTTACAAGACCGTCAACAAATTCCTGACCGCTGATTTCAGAAGAATAAATCTTTCCAACATAGTCAAGATAAATCTGTGCGGTATCAGCTGACATAGCTGTATCACCAAATAATACATACTGGCTAGCGTTTGCACAAATTTCAGATACTGACTGGGTTAAAGCGTTAACGCTTGAGGTGTCATAGTCAGGTGTCCATGCAGGAAGACCACAACCATCAAGGTAACCATAGTGGCAGATGCCCTTAGCTAATTCAAATGCTGCCTTAGCTGCTACTTCAGGATTCTCAGAACCTGCTGCAACTGCAAGAGTATCTGAAGGTCCACCGATAAGTTCGCCAAGCTGAGACTTAGAAGAATCAATTACAGGGAACTCAGAAACCTTTACGAAATCAAGACCAGCCTTAGCGAAGTCTGCACAGTTCCAAGTACCATTCATGTAGAATGCATACTTTCCAGCCATGAAGTTAGCCTTAACTTCATCATTGGTAAGAGCGATACCGTTAGGATCGAAGTATTCTTTGTCAATCATTTCCTGGAAGATACCAACTGCCTTAGCAACGTCTGCATTGTTCCAAGAAGCTCTACCTGCGAAAATCTCGTTAAGTGCGGTAGCACCAGCGGTCTTTTCGATAATAGACTCAAGATACTCGGTTACACACCAGGTTTCCTTACCTGAACAACCAAAAGGAATGATTCCCTTAGCTACAAGCTTATCACAGCAATCGATGAGTTCATCATAGGTTGCAGGAACTTCAGAATAACCAACTTCTGCAAGAAGGTCCATGTTAGCGAACATACCAACAATGTTCATTGTCATAGGAACGCCGTAGTACTTACCGTCGTACTTAACGTTACCCATCATAACTTCAGGAAGTTCGTTCTTGTAAGTAGCATAAACATCGTCTACACAGTAAACACGACCTGCTGATACGAAATCTCCCAAGAATGCACAAGACCAGGTAAAGAAGATGTCAGGCATTTCGTTTGCAGAAACTGCTGCCTTAATCTTGGTCTTGTAAGCTTCGTTTTCGATAGCTTCCCATGTGAAGTTGATTTCAGGATGAGCTGCTTCGAAATCTGCGATTGAAGCCTCATAAGAATGACGGTTAGAATCGCTTTCGGTAGCAATACACCACATAGTAAGATCTGTCTTACCATCTTCAGATGCTTTGCCGCCGCATGCTGCTAAGGATACTACCATAACCCCAGCTAATAATGCTGCTAATAACTTTTTCATTTTTTTCCTCCTATTTTAATGAAAATTAGTTTATGTAAGCAGGCGTTATGCCTGTTCTCACCTTTTTATCATAAGCCACGGATATTCCACCGAAAGCTCATCTTCTGCTAATTCATAGAAAAACACAGTATCTGCAAGAGCTTTTTCATACATAAGTTTTATAGTATGAGCCTCTTCATTTACTTCATAATATCCGGTAAGTACATCGTCTTCCATAAAGGTTCCTTTGTCTGTAAATTCATAGGCCCAACCTTTATCCTCGCTACGCCAAACCCCTACGATACCCGAATCATTTCCTTCCGGCTGACGTGTATAAGTGCTTTGTATGTACACATACATTTTCTTATCACCGTCTGACATGTAACGCAACTTTCTGACTGCTCCGTCTTTGTCCGTTAAATTTATGTACTCACCGTCGCAGGTATATTGATACTTCACACCTTCAAACTTGGCACTGCCGTCTGCCGAAAATACCGCTACGGTTTCATTTTCATCATGCACATAATACCACTCACCGAGAAGTGCAATTTCATCAGCGTTCTGCTGCACCTCCTGCTTTCCGCATCCTGAAATACATAACGTGAATAGGATGATAAGTATTATGGAATTCATTCTGATCACTACGTCATTTTTCATAATATTCTTCTCTCTCTCCTATCTATATAAAATTATAACTTAACTTTTTACTCTATAAAGGTACATTTTATACTTTTTCAAGCACATATTTTACTTATTTTGTAATAAATGTCAAAATCCCCCTGCTATAATCGATTTCTATCCTCAATTATAACAAGGGAATTCTAAACATTACGTAAAAACTATACAGTTTCACCAAAAATCTCCGTGATCCTTACAGGCAACTCCTCTTCTCCCGCAAAGGAAAGAATTTTTAAACGTACTTTTTCTTCCGGAACACCAAACAACCGACTCACTGCAAATCGGTATTGACACAACTGACCGCTGTACTTTTTCTCCAAAGCTTTCACAAACTCCACTTCGGTTCTATTTATGTCTCGATCCGACTTGTAATCCAGTATCCAGTAATCGCCCGACCTGTCCCGAACCACCAAATCCGCCGTTCCGTTCATCCAGCCGGGTAGAACTTCTTCCTTTACAAGAAGCTTCTCCTCAAAAAAACAGAAGGGCATCTCTGTATATACTTCCAAAGCTTCCGTAAAAAGTTTCTGCTCATATGCCCAAAACGCAAAGCTCTTTAACATCCGCTGAAGGTAATCTCTGTAAATCTCCTTTTCTTCCGGCAGGAGGTTCTCCACATCTTCCTTCAAAGCCTGCCTCACACTCAAAGAAATAATACCCCCTAATAGCTCCGGTGCCTTAGTAAAATCTACACGCCATCTTTCTATCAGAAGTTCCAGGCTTCGATGCATGGCATTTCCGAATATATTCCCTTTGGGACGCTTGGAACTCTTACCCTTCTCACTTAATTCTTCGTCTGCCTTCTTCGTTCCGGTGGCAGTTCCTTCAAAATCGCTGGGTTTATAACGATGATAAACCGGTACCGCTTGCGCCTTTGCTTTCTTGTCTTTAAATGTATGTGTTATCAGCCGGGGGACGCTCATCTGCGGAAGCTGGCCATTATCAATGATTTTCTCCACCGTTTCAGAGTTACTGCTATTCATGACATTATACTGCATAAACATAGGATTTCCGCCCACCAGATCCATTACAATAAAGGCCTGTTTCGCACGAGTTGCAGCCACATACTCCAAACGCACTCTCTCCTGCGCATCTTCTTTTTCAGCCTTTTCAAATATATCGTTCACATCATGATAAGAAGACCACTCTGTAGAGCCATAACTACCTACACAAGCCGGATAAAAATTTATGCCGTCACGATAGGCCGATTCGCGGAAAACAAAACCTTCCTTTCGCTTTGTCATAATGACAATATTCCCCTCTAAGCCCTTAGCCTTATGTACATTCATAAAACGAACTGCATTAGGCGACTCTTCCAAGGATAACTCCCGTTCTACAATCTTCTCACTATATTTCCAAAAACTTTGCGCCGGATTTTCTTCCGCGTTATTCTGTGCGCCAAGTACGTGCTCCACCATCTGCTGTAATTTCGTCTGCACAGAAAGCATTTGCGCTTCCGTAAGTATGGTATCTACCGGCAATAACAACTCCGGATGTTGTAAAAGATAGTTTGCAACACCGGAAACATTCATCTCCCTTACTTCCTGTGCCAAGCAAGACAATATTTCTTCCTGATTATAACCATTCTTCTGCAGGCACTCTCTGGCGCCTGCCTTTTTCAAATAATCTGACGGATGGGTTAAATAATCAAACAGTCTGGCATAACAATTAAGTGCTCCGTTTCCTGCTAAAGGTATTTCTCCTGTAATATGCACCGGAATACCGCATTGATTCAAAAAGTCCAGATAAACATTCATTTCCTTTTTACTGTAACAAAGCACAAGAAAATCCGAATACTCAATATTTCTTATATAAGGTTGAAAATCTTTATCATAATCACAAATATAATAATCATAATGTACCAGCTTATAAATCAGAGTTGCCAATGCCTTTATATCTGTATCCATAGTCGTCAGCTGATTGATGCCGTGGTAATAGTATATGCCCGCCAGCATCTTTTCCGGAATATTTGCTGGCAACTGCTTCTTGTGAACCATCTCTCGATAACCGCCGCTGCAGATATCCTTCTTTGCAAACTCCTCATTCACCCAGGATATTATTTTCTCGTTAGAACGGAAATTATAATCCAGACAATACACTTTTGCATTGGGCAAGTTCTCCATTTTTGCCTTGGTACTAAAATATACCTGTGGTTCCGCACCTCGGAATCGATATATGGACTGCTTCGGGTCACCCACCACAAAAAGTGCTCCCGGACGCAATTTCGTATCATCCTCTGCCTCCGCAGCTAATTTCCAGATAAACTCCTCCTGAATGTGATCTGTATCCTGGAACTCATCTACATAAATACACTGAATTTTACTTGCAAAATAATCTCTGGCTGATTTACTTTCACAGACTAAGGTACGGGTTTTTTGTAATAAATCATCATTACTAACCTTACTAAGAGAACGATTTGCACGATACTCTGTTCGCGCCCTCAGGGCATAAGACAAATAAAGTGTATATTTACTTTTCTTCTTCTGTTCTAACAAGCTCAAAATAGTGGCACCATGGGTTTCCTCCGCCCACTTCCTGCATTCACCATCCAGCACTGCCACATCAGCCCCCGGTGCCAATTCCTTTTTGGTTACCTTCAAAAATTTTGCATTCGTTTTGACCGGAGCATTAGCCAAATGTAGCACCTGTAAGTAGTCTATCTCAGGCTGCATAAAGAGTTTTTTAATCTCTTTACCGCTTTTGATAAGATTATCATCCGATATAGTGTTCATAGTCAGACCCGTTTTCCCCAAAGCCTGCCCCAGCTTATCGCATAAAAGATTTGCAAACTCCATAGCCAAAGTTTTAACCTGTGCATCTGCCGTAAAAGTAACTGCTGAAGCATCGTAAGTAATAACCGTTTCCTCCGGCAATTCACAAATACTCATAAAAAAACTCTTAATACATTCTAATGCCTTATATTTGTCATCACCGGCAGCATCCAACTCCTGCCAATCCTGACCGCTCAGCTTGCTGCTCCAATTCCTAAAGAAACGTTCTAACTGTGCATTTGTTTCTTCCGCTTCCATAAGAGTGACCTCCATGGGAAGCTTGGCATCAAAAATGCGTTCCTGCAGTAATTTAAAGCAAAAACTGTGAATAGTTGAAATATTCATTAAGTCTAAATACAAAACAGCATTCTTTAAGTTTGTATACTCCTGTTCACTTAAGCCGGGCTCCTTACAGGTTTCCCTAACCTTCTTCGTAATCCTGCTTCGTAACTCCTCGGCCGCAGCATTGGTAAAAGTAATGACTACAATGGCACCGGGCAAAATTCCTGCCTTTAACTGATTAATAATTCGGCTGACAATAAGTGTCGTCTTACCGGCACCGGCACCGGCCTCTACAAAAACATTATCCTCCAACCGCTCTATTATATCTTTTCTTTTAGCATCTTCATTCATAAGCATAACCTTCCGTTCTGTTAAACATCACCCACTCTACAGCGGCATATCTTACTGTAATTACAATATTTGCAAGTATTCTCCAATGCTTTTTTTGCTTTATCCTCCTGTCCGGAAAGAATTTCGTCCAAGTCTTCTTTACACTCCGGTTCAGATATATAAAACAGATAATTCCATGCTTGCTTGCATACTTCCCCTGGCAAGGCATAGCATCCTGCCGTTTTCAACCCGTTTACCAACGCAGTCACATCAATCACTCGGTTTCCCTTCTCTTCATAGGGGAACACATATTGCACCGCTTCGATTAATATGTCTGTAATCTCTCTGCCAAATAAGTGTTTCCACTCTTCCTTCCTTTTTTCTGCAAGGCTGACCGCTGCCATTGCATATACAAAATGCTGAAGTTGTCTTTGTTCCCTTATCTCTTTTTCTTTCTTCTTGCTGTCACCGGTTTTATAATCCACAATCCGCAGACATAAAATCCCCTCTTCATTCACATATCCATCCAATCTGTCAATCGAACCTCTGAATCCAAGGGATATATCCGGCGCATCCCCATACTCCTGCGAATGAGGTAAAATACTTTTCACATTTTCAAAATCAATCTCGCAACCGAGTATACGCCATTTTTTCCCGGAAACATAATCCTGATACAATCCCTTTTGGAAATCACACAAATACTCCCAAATCAACCCTTCCGTTTCCTGACATTCCTGCTTGTAAATAATTGGGGAAGTATAAGGATTTTCCTCTAACATACTTTCCACTGCCTTCGCGTAAATATCTTTAAATACTATCTGGGCTGGGGTTGCTGCAGTTATCTCTTCCCTTCCGAACACTTCGTTACAATACTTTTCCATGGTACGATGGAAAAGGTTTCCCTTTGCTGCAGGATTTAACCAGCGGGTACTGCTTCTTTCCAAAAACTCTCTCTGGGAAAGATTTTCCACATAATTATAATAATATTTCAACGGACAGGCCAATAAGGTTTGCAAACCGCTGGGGCTGATAGACACTTCCAAAACCGATTGTGCGTCATCTTCTTCCTCATCTTCTTCAAACTCTTCTGGGTCTTCTTCCGCTGTTTCATTCTCGTGTACACCAATTTTTTGTTTGGCAAATTCCTTAATACCACTATCTGCAATGGTAACAGCGCTTCTTATGACCTTATAGGTTTGTTCTTCTATTACACCGTTACCATATCTTTCCAGATAATCCTGATAAAGCACGGACGGAGAACTTTCCTTCAAATCAATGGTATCAAAGGTGGTATAACCCAGATAAATACATCCTTCCTTTAAGGTACCAAAGCTATTTTCCAAGTTTTCTCGGTTATGTATAGCGGCATCTTTGGCCAAGTCCGCTTTGCCGTCAATATAACTTATCAGTTCTTCATCGGACAATACCGGCGATTCTTTTACATCTGCTGAAAATTGTTTAGCAGACAAGCCGATTACAAAAGTATAAGGTCTCTCCAACACCTCCGGATTGCCCACCTTCATCACCTGTACCTTACCGGCGTCTTCTTTTGCCTGCAAAGCCAAAGACTTCAGATGATTACTGATAAAGCGCAAACTATACCCCTCCGTTTTTTGCATTCCGGCACGTTTAATAACCGGAATCTGCTCCTTTAAAGCCTCCATAATTGTATTATTTTCCTTGTTCCCGCGGTACAAATATTTTTTACCGCAAGCCACCAGTCTTTCAAATACCTGTCCGCAATCAGCCCCATCCCAAAATATCATTAGCAAATCTTCCAAAAATTCATGGAAATACTCAAACTTTGCAGCCTCCTCCTCATTCTCGCGTACGCGGGCTATACATTCTATGTAACGTTCCTTGCCCCAGCCGATACCTTTTCTCAAATATTTGTTGTAGCAGTTTCCCGGCGATTTATACGCCTTCTCTTTTTGGTCTGAGTAGATTTTCTTAAAAGTCATCTGAGAATTGTCAATTACCGGCGCCAGCTTCTCATAAAGGAAATCATCACCGGCCCATTCTAAGATTCCCAACAAAAACTGCACCGCATTGGTTTCCTGGGCCTTCATTCCGGTCAAAAAACCATAAGGAATACCTTTGCTTTCAAAAGCCCCCTTCAAAAAAGGTTCATACACCTCCGCTGTATAAAATATACTCACATCTCCGTAAGCAATATTTTCCTTTTCTATTTTATCCAGTATAAAATCAATTTCATTTACCACACCATAGGCTTTAAAAAAATGGTAAGAAACGGACGCATTATTATCCTGTACAAACTCCAGAGTAGTCAAATCTTCTTCCAACAGTCTCAAGATTCCGTTCATAAACTGCTGTTCCACTAAAGTCATCTCATAATCCGCCAATACACCAAAGCTACAACCACGCAAGCCGGGCATAAGCAACAAGAGCTTGCTCTTATCCTCTACCTTTTCAAACACCTGGCATGCCTTTCTTAACAGCATCGGTAAATCATACAACTGTTCCTTTTGCAGACTCTCCTCATATAATGCTATGATTGCGCGAATATCCTTAACCTTCTGCTCAGAGGCCTCTTTAAAAGCCACTTTCGTCTCATTCATCCGCAGCTGGTTCAAGCTTTTCAAAATAGTTTCAGCAGTTCGTACGCACAAGCTTTCCTTGGGCACGAACGAAAACGAGTAATCACTTAACAATTCGTTCAGCTTATATACACAGGCCTCCGGTTGCAAAAGATTAATCTCCTCCTGCCACTCCTCAAGGGCTGCCACAGCGCAAAGAAGCTCCTTTGCCAATTCCTGCAAAGAAACACACTTCACTTCACGAATATCCTTTCCATATTCCCGATTATACTTTCGAAGCAAACGCTCTCCGTTTACACTTCGATTAGTAATAATCATCTTCTTTCCTTCCGTTTTTTCCAACCATTCTACAAACTGCATAATCCACCTCGTCATACTTTCTTTTGTAAAACTACCCTAAATTTTATTTTATCATATTTCGCCCCTAAAGACCATTCTTTACCACCAATTATTGTCATTTTTCTGCCTTTTTGTTATACTCAAATTAATCATATTCAGGAGGGACTTTTATGGAAAAGAAAAGTACTACTGCCAAAAAGAAAAAAAACGAACGCGCCCAACAAATAAGCCAGTTGGAGCATACCTTAATCATATTTATTCTTAAGAATCTTTCCTCGGAAAGTCATCCTTTATCAGCTGCAAAAATCGCTGATTATATGAGTTCTCTCACCGGTGAAGATCACTCTGATAAAACCATACTGCGTAAACTGAATCACTTCCTGGCCATTCACGAGAACGCAGATGAAAACTTAGTCAATAACGCTATCTGGCTGGCTCTCGGAGGACATATCGTAGAACTTTCCAACAAAAACAAAAAGGGAATAACCAAGAAACAAAGTCGTTTCTATTTTAAGCCCTTATTAACAGACAGCGACTTATCCATGATATGCGGAGCCATTACCAGTAATCGCTACCTCTCAGCTCAGGAAAAGGAATACCTGCTCTCCAGAGAACTGACTCTTGGTACCTGTGCAGACGAAACCTCCTTTACCAGACAATTGGAAAGCATGGCGAAAACCTCCTACTTTTCTGTCCCCCAAAGCAAATCTGAGTTAGCTGCACTTCGCAAAAACCATGAACTTTTGCATCATGTGAACCAGCTTTTTGATGCCATAGAAGAAAGATATATGATAGAGATTATCTACGGAGTTTACGATCTTGCCTCTGACAAAGGTCACATTGACTTTCATGCACGTAACCCTGAGAAACCCTATCGTCTTAATCCCTATGCCATGCTTTGGAACAATGGTGCTTTTTATTTACTGGCCACCCATAACGGTCATGACAACCCGGTACATTTCCGTGTAGACCGTATAATGTCCATTAAACCCATTACTTTGCCGGAGGATGCTACCCTGAAACAACCCAGTGCACCCCTTCCGGAGAATTTGAAACCCTTTTTTAAATTAAAAGGCAAGAAAAAACAGGAATTCCTTGTAGAAAAATATACCTCCACATATCCCCTTATGGGCATTTATGATGATACGAACCTGCAGGATTGTTGTATAGAATGTACTGCTGCCACCTTATCCATACTAATTGACACCTTTGGTACCAATTTACAAATTTCTCCTTCTCCCTTGGATCATTCCCCTGCGGAGCTGGATTTCCACGGCAAGCCACAGACCTTCTTAGCTGTCAAAATACGTAATGTGCAATATGACAACGTATTACAATTCTGCTTACAGCAGCACACCTCCATTACCGCCATCTCCCCTAAGCAGCTGGTGGAAGATGTACAAAATACCTTGGAGGCTTCCGCTGCTAAATATAAAAAACTCATCAAATAATACACCGAAACGCTTGTCCCTAAGGGCAAGCGTTTTTTGCTTTTGTCGTAGCCTGCAAATAAATCAATAGGGGAAGAAATTTTGTATGGCCATCCTTTATCGCCATCTCAGAAACCATGGGCAAAGTCTCCTTTGTTATAATCCCGTTTTTCCAGCATAACAGAAGTGCCTCTTCGCTACCAATTCTCAAAATGTCTTCCATTACAATTCGGGTTTCCTCCATGATTTCCTCTTTTGAAGAACCGCTATCATCGATACCGGTTAAACTCTCCAAAAAAAGCATTAAATCCTCTATGGACTTGTCAAAGCTTTCCAAAGCTCTATTTATTGCCTTATTAAAAATCACATGTAAATAAGTATCTGCTCTATGAGGACGCAGTTCCCGCTTCAACTCTTTACGCCAAATCGTAAACAAATCCCAGTGCCATCCCGAAAAATGAATACGGGAAAACTCCGTACTCATATACTTCAAAAAATCTTCTTGGGTATACTCGGGGGTACATAGATTCTTTAATGCCAAAATCACCTTCTTCTCACATTTTTCAAGAGAACGGTCCCAGTGTTTATCCTCCATACACCGTATAAGCAACCCAAACAGACTGTTTACCAAGCTTTTCCTTACGCCTTCCATTTGTAAACATTTTTCACTTACCTTTAAAGCCACCGGCACCCAGGCTTGTCTCTTTCCGGAATACAGAAAGTACCATGAGATATATTCAATTATTTTCTTAACATCCCATTCCCCTTGAAAAATTTGTAATAAGCGAAAGATAATATCTGCAGCTGATATATCTAAGGATATGGGAAAACTTATACGCGATTTTAACCCCTTAAAGAAACCAGCAAATCCCTCAAACTCACTACTGATACTTTGTAATCCTTCGGGCGAAAGTTTATGTATACGCTCTATCAGGTCTGTTAAATTCTCCCAACTGGTTTCCTCTTTTAACATCGGGTTACAAATATAATCCTGCTCTATCTCATAAAACTTACATATATACTTAAAGTCTTCATTGACATAATTTCTAAAAGGCATTTGCTCCCAAATTCTTTGATATAATTCTGCCGGAATATCTGATATAAAAAGAAACTGCGATATATATATATTTCTAATATTTAAGTGTGTATATTCATTTAAAAGAATATATTTCTCTGGCTCCTTCTCCTGCTTTACTCCAATGTCTGCCTCTAATAATCTCTCCGCACATTCATAATCTTCCAACGCCAGTGCTGCACAAATAGGGTCCACACAAAGTAAAATGTCACAAAACTTTTTCTTCTGAAAACTTTCCTGATACAAGAACACATAGCCTTCAAGATTTCCTTTCGGCTGTTCTACCAGCTCCCATAAACATTCCCTGACATTCTCACCACTATATTTTTCCCTCCATTTACTCCACTGATAATTATCCAGTTCCATTTCCTCTGAGCAATTATATACTTGTCCTTCACTAACATATCGTTTGATTTTCCTCTTATCCCAGTGGTTATCTGAGCCAAATACACATTCCATATATATTCCTCCTAACCGTTCTTCTCCTCCAATATTATTTTTCGTATCCAGTCCGGTGTTTCTTCATCCTTATATTCCTCCGGCAACACAAAGCATACCGGATAATCCGGAATTTTGTACGGATAATCGCCGCAAGCATCTGTAAGATAAATCAAACAGTCTATTTTTTTATTTTCTTCTATTAGTTGATCTATTCTATCAAAAACCGGTACAAAGGAGGTTCCGCCCCAACCATAAAGATCCATTTCCTCCCACTTTCTCAAATCCACTTCCTCCAAAGAAGCATAGTACATCTCCTGTTTCAACTCACAGTCGCAGGTCCAAACATATACCTCTCCTTCTCCGGAATAGTTTTGCAAATCCCGGAGTACATTTCCAGTTTCCCTTAAAAAGCTTTCCGCCACCTCATCTAAGCAGGAACCACTGGTATCTATGGCAATGCATATAGTATTCAACTTCTGTAACTGACTATTTTCTATCGGCTCTATCAATGGTACATCACCATACATATCCAAACCATGATAATATAGCATAGGATCAATACTGTCCGGCTCCTCCTTTGTCACTTCATTAGGTTTTAGATATTCCATCAAAATATCGTAGTAGGAATTATGATTGGGCGCTGCTGCCTTTATAGTCTCAGCCACGCCCAGGCTTTCATCTCCAAAGCTCCCCTTATCCTTTCCCATATATAAAAGTGCACCCCGTATATCCATTTTCCCGCCATCTGTAAGAGATAAGGCCATTTCCTTCCAAGCTTGTCTTATTTTATCGAATTTATCCTTAGGCAAGGTAACAAATACATAATCCCCTTTCTTTAAGTCCCCTTGGCTATTTTTTTGTTTGGAATTAAGCCACCACCGATGATCATCTCTTTTTACATCATCCTTATCCATTAACATTTTTTTGCGAATTGCCTTATTGGTTCTTGCTTTATAATAGCAGCCCAAACTATAATCCTGCCCCAGATACTCATCCATGTACCTGTTTCTTTCCAATTTTTCTCCCATTAATAAATCTACGTAGTGCTCTACCTCCCGATCCATTGCCACCCACATTAATTTCCGGTCCCGATACAATACTTGAATATCAAAATGACCAAACATCCCATGGCAGAGGATATGGAGAATATCGCGCATAATTTCAGCATATCCCATGCACCGTCTTATATTACAGATAGTTTGAGGATGATAATATAAATACTCTCCATCAGTGGAGATAGCTGTATCCATCTCCACTGATGCCTTATATTTCAACATATTAAGGGCCCCTATTAACCCCGGACACTTCTGTTTGAGCTTCATAATTGCCTGTTGCATAATGGCTGCCGCCTCTTGCTTTTGTTGTTTCACACTTGGTTTCATCTTTTCACCTGTCCACTATGACAAAATAAAATCTACTACTCCATATTCCACTGCATCCTTGGCATGTAACCAATAATCTCTTTCCGTATCCTGAACTACCTGCTCATAGGGGCGTCCACAATTTTCACTGAGTATTTCATTTAACATCTGCTTGGTATCCTTAATATGCTCTGCCGCAATCAAAAGCTCTGAAGCCTGTCCCTCCATGCCGCCGGAAGGCTGGTGAATCATTACTTCACCATGGGGCAAGATTGCTCTCTTCCCCTTTGTGCCGCCGGAAAGAATCACTGCACCCATACTGGCAGCTCTTCCCAAGCACACAGTAGCCACATCCGGTGCAATAAACTGCATGGTATCATAGATTGCCATACCTGCGCTTACGGATCCACCGGGACTGTTAATATAAAGACTAATGTCCTCATCCCCCATAGACGCAAGGTGCAAAAGCTGGGCCACCACCGATGCCGCCATTTCGTCCGTTACCGTACCTACCAAATGAATTACTCTTTTCTCCAAATTACAGGAAAATACATCATTTCCCTTCCCTTTTTCATCATAAACAATCGGATTAATCACCATATTCTTTTCCTCCTATCAAATTATCTGTAACTAAGCACTTTTTTGTTATCAGTAGTTTCATTCTGGAAACCAAATAATCTCTGTTTCTTATCTAATTCTGCACGTAAACTTTCAAAAGCTTCCTGAATATCCTGCAAAGCAATCTGATTATCACGTTTTTTGGCACCATACTTACGTACAGATGCTGCAATAATGGCTGCTTCTGCAAGTTTTCTTGCATCTCTGGCATTACCAAACTTCTTTTTTCTTGCTTCGCGAATTCGCCCTAAGTGCTGACGGATATTTTCTTTCGCCTCTGCTGCCACACTATATCCTTTTTCCTGCAAAAACTTCACTGTAATCTCCGTCAGTTCCTCCAGGGAATAATCTTCGAAATTCACAAAACGACTGATTCTTGAGGTTAGTCCGCTATCCAATTCCAGAAAGGCACTTACCTCATCCGAATACAAGGCAAAGATCACCGTCACCTCCGGATACAATTCCATATAACGAATAAACTCCTTCATCGCCTCTTCCACATAGCCTCCGGAGCCTTGATTTAAGAAGAAACCGGCCTCATCTACAAAAAGTACTCCTCCTTTGGCTTCCTCAAACATTCTTGCCACCTTCGGTGCAGTATGTCCCACAAATTTACCAATCAGACTCTTTCTGTCTGCTACCACAAAATTAGCATTGGTATTTCCTTCCTCAAACAGAATCTCCGCCAGCAGCTGGGCACAGGTAGTCTTTCCGGTTCCGGGATTTCCCACAAAAATCATATTCTTATGTAACACTCCCAGCTTCTCGTTGTTCATCTCTTCCAAAGTAATCGCGGCCATTTCTTTCGCAAGCTTCTTCATATTTCCCAAACCGGTCATATTTTGAAGTCTTTCCATGGCAGTCTCTTCAACAGAAAACAACTCTCTGAAATCCTTCATCTCCAGTACTTTACGCTCTTCGTCTTTCGGTTTATTTTCCAAAGCCTTGTCAAAATACCATGCCAAGTCCTCTTCCTTAAATCTTGCTCCACGACTCTTTCTGATTTTGTGAAGCAATTTTTTTGCAGTTAATTTTTTCTCCAGCTTATAACCGGTTGCTGACAAAAGATTATTCAAAAGATTTTCCCAGTAGCTTTCTGTAGGTGCTGAAAGCTTCAACACCTCACCCTGAAATTCTATTAACATTCTCTGTGCCCACTCGGCTTTCAACTGTGCCGGATGCAAGTAAATACAATTTGTTACGGACGGACAAGCCCCCATTACCTCCAACTTCTCTGAAATACCACTTTCACCCGAAAGACCGGTAAACAGTACCATACGATTATCCGCAGTATTGGCCAACAAAGGTGCCCAGACATTTCCCATAGCCGGCTTATCTTCCTCCATACCACCACTTAAGTTAATCACACGCACCATTTCCTCAAATTCTTCGTCATCCTCATAATAAATACCATCTTCATCATAAAGGTAATAATCATCCGCATCCTCCAAATATTCTACTGCATGATGCATCATGTACGCTGCAGACTTCATAGCAATATTCTTATCTTCAGAGACCAGGAACAAATACTTAGGTAATTTCCCGCTACACTTATCCAGAAACCCTATGGTATCTTCAATGTAGGGGATTTTCATGCCCTCCCACTGACTTCTGCGTTTGTTACTTAACCTGCAATACTGCGCAATTACTCCCGCACCAATCAGACTGTGCTTACGTTCCAAAACCGGAACCATCTTCTCTACTCTATTCATAAATACATTCATCCTCATACCTCCCTATAACTTTCCATTCTGTGTTCTGTACGAATTACTTAGTTTTCGAATTGCTGCTGCTACATCCTCCTGCGTCAAAAGCTGCATATCTCTTTTGGTTATTTTCTCCTTATCCTGTCCCATGACACGGCGAGCAGCTTCAATAGTTATGTTCTCTAACAAGCTTCTGGCCTCTCGTCCGTTACCAAAATCGGACTTTTGGTAACGTCCTGCAAAATATCTGTAAATCAAATCATCTGCATCCTTATTTAAGATGTAATTAGCCCTCTTTGCGTGAGAGTGTACTATCTCCACCATTTCCTTGGGATTGTAGGACTTAAAGTAAATGGTAGAATTGATTCTGCTTCGAATTCCGGGATTTGCATTTAAAAACTGCAACATCTTGTTATCCTTTTCCTTCACACTTCCTCCGCCGTATCCAGCAAAAATCACCAACCTATCCATGCCATGTTTTTCCAACTCTATAATCAACTGGGCAATTGCCTCGTTACTGAAGGAGTCAATTTCTCCCTCCGTCACTACGGAATAAGCCTCATCAATCAGAATAATATCGTAATTATCAAAGTAGGCCTTGGTCTTAGGTGCAGAATGTCCTACATACAGCGCCTTCAAATCCGCACCATTTATAGCCACAAAACGACTATCCGGGAGCAGATTTTCCTCTCGCATGATCTCTCCCATTAACTGCGCTACCGTGGTTTTCGCAGTACCGGGTGCCCCCAGCATCATATGTACATTGTGATATCCGCTATGTCCCAAGCCACGCTTAGCACGCTCCTTATTAAACTTCATAACATTCACAATATCTCTTACCTGCCGCTTAACCTCTTCCATACCAACCAAAGACTCTTCCAGCTTTTGAATATTCGTCTTTTTCTTTGCCTTCTTACCAAATTCCACTACTCCTAAGGATTTAAACTTACTGATAATGGCAAAATGTTCCTTGGTAAACTCTTTTCCGGTGACTCCCTGCGCCAGCACATATTGATAAACTCTTTCTATCAAATGAGACTTCTCCGGGTTTTTCATGGCTACTATCTGATCTGCAATCTGCGACTTCGGAAACCCTTTGGCAAAAGTCATACCAAATTGTGAAGCCCAACTATCAAACAAGCGTCTGTAATACTGTTTCATGGCCTCCTCTGTGCTCTTTACTTCCACCAAGGTAGCCGTATACTCTAAGAGCACTTCACATATTTTTTGTTTCATTACGGAATTTAAAAAATAGGAACCATCTTCTTCTGTGTATGTCTCGTCCAGCCTTCTTATAGTCGCTATGGCCAACACATAAATATGACGATTGGTTTTAAAACGCTCCAAAGCCTCACACAAATTATTATGCTTGCTCCTTTCATAGAAGTTCAGCGAAAAATCATCATACAGCTCTTCTTCGGTTACCACGATACAAATCGGTTCCTCTCTTAAAGAAAGCCAATAGGGCTCTTTTCTACGGTTAGGCGCCAAGCCACTCATGAATTCATCATCATTTGAAAATGGAATATTGGAAAACCCGTTATTAAAGTATTGTTTTATTTCTCTTAAGGTGATAATGGGTACCTTCTGCGCGTTCTCTTCCCATTCTTCCTCTTCGTCATGATACTCTTCAGGATCCTCATCCTCTGGTCCCAATTCCTCAAATTCTAATGAAAAGGCCTTTTCAAAATCCTCAATATTCCAGTCACAGCTTTCTTCTGCGTAATAATCCGGCGTGTCGTCGGCTTCCATGCAGTACTCCTCCGCCTGATTATAAGCAGTAGCCAGGTAACTGACTGCCATCAAACCTTCTTCTTCATTACTACAATTAATAACTACCACTCTGGAAGGTTTTTTCTCGGCCACCTCTAAACACTCTTTGAAATGAGTCGCTCCGGCTTTAACGTCCTCCTTTAATGCTTTCAGGCCAATCTCTTCATCAAGCTCCAGATACTTAACCTCCTGGCCTTTTCCTGAATTCAGGAAAATACTCTTCTTATTCGATTTTAGTAAATTTAATGATTTCATCTTTCGGCTCCTTTCGTTTAACTGATGTCATAATAATATTTTCCAAACAAAAAAGATGGACAAAAATGTCCATCTTGAAAGTTTTTTGTTTTTCTATGTTGATTCGTTAAAGAGGTTGGGAGGATTTTGAGGTGGCTTTGGGGGAAGCTTTTTTAAAGTCTTTTATTCTCCGGATGGTTTCCTCCACGGAAATACATTCTGCATATCTGCCATTTCACATAAACTTGTTATAATACTTATAGCTCTGTTCTCCTATATTATAGCACTGAGATATTGTAGCATTATGACCAGATCCTACAGTACGTCCACCTTCACGGTCCGATTTTGCTTATTTAGAAACTTATTTGTTGCGGTTTTTGCCGTTTTTTGACTCATATTATGGGTATTTTACCTATTATTTAGCCTTTTTCCGGGGAAAGTAGCATATGTGTATCACGTTCGTGATACACATCCGTGATACATTTCACAAAAAATCCGAACTTTTCGGAATATTTCGCTTCGTCCACCATAGCCATAATATAGCATGGACGAAAAACAATGTAAATCGGCAATTTTTACAAAATCAGTGGCATGTTACATATTTTAGAGAGCGTGATACACTAAAAACCAAAGTGCAAAAGCACCTTATATGTAACATGCACATAAATTATTTTTGAAGTTTTTGCACCAACACACCATAATTCTTATGATTAACTAGTATGGATTTATATTCTTTACACATTCTTACTGCATCCGACACTTTATTTTGTTCAATATACATCAAAATAATAGCCACCAATATTTCCTGTGTTTCGCATTCCTTTCCCCTATTAGCATCCAATCTAACAGAAGCAATAATATCTCTTTCTGCATCCTCTGGAATAGATAACTCAAAATACATTTGCCCTCTTCCGTACCAATATTTCGCCGTATCAGGTTCTAAATTGATTGCTATTGAATAGTCTTCTATTGCTTCATCTAGTTCTTGCAGGTATGCTTCCGCAACTGCTTTTGTATGATAATAATCTGCTTGTGCATCTATCGCAATTGCTCTATTTGCTTCTATTTTAGCTTCATTATATCGTTCCAATTTGATGAGTACATTCGCCTTATTATGATACAATTTTGCATTGTTAGAATCTGTCTTAATTGCCAGATCATATATTTCGATAGCCTTTGCATATTCTTCAATTTTAGTATACTCATATGCTAAGCCTTTGTATGTATCCCGCAATCTTACTTTTTTCTCTATACATATCTTATAGTCTTCAATTGCTTCGTTTGATAATCCCGCCACCGCATAACAATGTGCCCTGTTGGAATATGAACAATCCACATACACATCATTTACAATATTCTCCGTCAGAAGTATTATTGCTTCATCATAATTATGTTCATCGCATAATTTTTGTATTTTTGACATCCTATGACCTTTATTTTTCTGACAATAGAGAACTTCTTCAAAATTCATTTTCTTCTCATAAAAATCTTCCAGTTCCTTAAACGTATTTTCTAATGCTTTATATACGTTTTCCGCTATTTCTTTCTCAATATATGGTGTTTCTATCGTTCCATGTACAACCTTAGCACGATACCCCCTAATTTTTTTATATGATTTATCTATCAGCTTAACATCTTTCTCAGATAGTAATGAATTTTTTCTAATATAATTCTTAGCAGTTGTAAATCCCAATGTATTTCCATTATTTGCAAATGTCAAGTACTCTTCATATAAACTATTATCTTTAATTATCTGTATTAAATATGCCTCTATTGATATGGCAGCATATAATACACAATCTATATAGGCTCTAAGAGAAAAACAATATCTTGCCTTATTTAAATAAAATCTCCACATAACAAATTGACTGTCTAGAGCTTTGTTTATATCCCACATTTTTGTTTGAAGTATCGCCTTATCTCCTACGGCCGGAAAAACTTTTCCTGTATTTAATTGATATTCTCCTGTCACTTTATCTCTGTAAAAACTTCGAAAATAGAAAGCTGTTGTACTATAAAACACAGGATCCAGATAACTTTTCCCCGCTGCTGCTTCGTTATATTTGTACGCAAAATTTTCCATTACTTTACCAAACAATTTACGTATCTGCACATCGCTTTCTTGAGAATCCTTCTTTAATATTTCGCCTTCTCTTATTTCGTATTCAACAAAAATATCCATATACGAAATCTCGAAATCATATTGGTTTGTTGCAAAATGATACGAAACAAATCCCGTTTCATATCCTGGCGGTGTAGATTGTTTGTAAATCCACTTGGTATTACATGCATATATAACCCTTCTGGTTCTAACTTTTTTGCTATCAAAAGCAAAATCGATTGTTGTATTAATTACATCTAACTCAAAAAACAATTTATCCCTTAATGTTACTTTAAAATGAATAAAATTGGTCAAACTATTTCTATTTGCTAGATCTAACAAATCAAATTCTTGCCCTTTTAACATTCTTTACCTCTCCAAATTTGAACCAAACTTAAATTATTTTTCATTAACATTTTTTCGATACTTTTTCCCCTTAGTACTACCAGTACTTTCAATCAAGCCTTGCTCCAACATATCCTTAAGCAACACTTTAATTCTTGACTCCTTAACACCGGCAATGGTTTCAAATTCAGACGCCTTATACCACTTATCAGGCTGCATAGCATTCAAAATGGCATCGTACTTTTGTTGCGTTTTTTTCGTCACTTTTTTTTCGCCACTTTTTTTCGCCACTTTTTTTTCGCCACTTTTTTCCGACACTTTTTTCAAAAACGAAAGCGACAGTACCGTTCTATCCGGGTCAAATCTCTCCTCAATCACCGGTTCTTCCCAGCCTTCATCTGCCCAAACATTAAAGATATTTGGCACACCACTTCCTGCACGTTCACCGATATTGATAAGATTAAACATTTTCATAAGAGCCTTGTTCCGGGGATCGGATTCGCCACCAAGACGCATCTGCTTTTTACCCGTTCTGGCATAACCGGGATTTGCTAAAACCAGCTTGTCCGGTTCCTTACGGATAACAACACCACGCAATCCGTGATAATCGGCATTAATCAAGCAATTTGCCAAAGCCTCACGGAGTGCCTTGTGCACCGGAGTATCGTCAACACGTTCGCCGCCGATCATTTTGAAAGGCACCTTAATGTCTTTGATAATTTTGTTATAAACTCTAAAATAAAAGTCGCACACATTTCCGGACCATTCACCGGAACTTGACTGCAATCGGTCACTCCAACGAGTGGTAGGATCCAACTCTTCTCTGTAATCCAAGAAATACTCCGGGAAGTGACGCACAATGTTATACTCATCACCAAACATCAGCATACCTGCTGCCGTAGGATGCAACTTGCCATCTTCATCAGAAATAGCAGCCGCACCAATGCTTCTCAGATACTCATGGTCGCTCAGACGCTCAAAAGGATGTCCCTCTTTTAAAGAACGATGACTGTTGCGGTATCCGTGAATAGTATCGTAATTCAAATCTTCCATCGGAACCTTATCAAGCACTTCCATATCCATAGTACGCTCAGCCTGGTCACGAAGCATGGTCTTTACCTGCAATCTGGTACAATGATAATCACCCTCGTAATTGCGACGGAAAGTACCATTGAAAATATCATTGTTGATGTACACCGGCTTCTGCTCACGCTTTGCCATAGGCACATAAATAACCATGATAACATCTTTATTGTCACCAACTTCATATGTCTGCACATCATCTTCTGACAAAAGATTAATACTTACCTTCTTGGGATTGTTCATATTATCCCAAAATTCCTTGCGAAGCTTAGATGCATTCTGGAGACCGGTAGTTCTCCAACTACCATCTTTATTTTCTTTGACACCAAGAATAATGACTCCACCATAGCAGTTCGCAAAGGAAGAATAGGTGTCCCACAAAGAAACCGGCAAACCACCTTCTGCTTTTTTCACTTCTCTTCTGTTGTCTTCTCTGTATTCATCAAATTGTGAAAGGTCAAAA
>JAZSPK010000020.1:0-134743 GCA_045537405.1 Acetatifactor sp. | reverse complement strand
AGTGTAAAATAGCCTATTTTAAAGAATCCACAATTTATAAAAGTTATACACTTTTTTTCAACAAATACTTAATAAATATTTATTTATAAACATACTTATCAACACCTTGTGGATAACTTTTCAACATATATGTTTATAACTAACATTTGAAATAATCTTTACTTTATATTACTATAAAGTAGAGGCTTTTTTTATTATGCTTTATAATTATCAATATTATTATTTTATATATGGGAATGGGTGTTAAAATGGATCAATTAATCAGAGAAAAATGGGAAGAAATCAAAGAAATCATGAAGAAGGAATATAACCTTTCTCCTATTTCTTTTAAAACTTGGATAAATCCTTTGTTATTTCACAAAGTAGAAGATAATACAGTTTATATTATTATTCCTTCAGACATAGCAAATGATATAGCATTATCTTATATTTCAAACAGATATAAAAGTTTTTTCCAGGTTACAATATCAGAAATGTTTGATGATACATATGAAGTTAAGTTTTTATTAGAAACAGACCTTAAGGAAGGAACTTCTTCAGAACCTAAAAATGTTTTTTCTTCTATTAGTAGAATTAATTATGAGAATACCAACCTTAATCCTAAATATAAATTCGAAAGCTTCATCGTAGGTGAAAATAATAAATTAGCCTACAATGCTTCTGTTTTAGTTTCTGAATCACCGGGTAAGTTTTATAATCCTCTTTATTTATATGGAGGTTCCGGACTGGGTAAAACTCACTTAATGCACTCTATTGGTAACAATATACTAAGTTTTAATCCGGACATGAAAGTTCTTTATGTTACCAGTGAAATTTTTACCAATGATGTTATTGAGTCCATTCGTAGCGGTAATGCAGCATCTATGACAAAATTACGTAATAAGTATAGAAATGTAGATGTTTTAATGATTGATGATATTCAGTTTATTATAGGTAAGGAAAGCACACAGTTAGAATTTTTCCATACCTTTAACGATTTATATAATGATGATAAACAGATTATTATATCTTCTGATAAACCACCTCATGAATTGGAAATTTTAGATAAGAGATTTACTTCCAGATTTGGTTGTGGACTGACAGCGGATGTACAACCCCCTGATTATGAAACCCGAATGGCTATTCTAAGAAGCTATGCAGAACATTCATATCCTAATATAGATGATGTTATTATCGACTACATAGCTTCCAATATTAAATCTAATATAAGAGAATTGGAAGGAGCTTTTAACAAAGTAATAGCTTCCTCTAAACTTAATAAAGTACCTTTAACTCTTTCTTTAGCGGAAGATGCCTTAAAAGATGTTATTTACCCTAACAAGCCGAAGGAAATTACTCCTTCCCTTATTGTAAATGTAGTAGCTGATCATTTTGGAGTAAAAGCAGATGATATATGTTCTACCAAGAGAAATGCAGAATTTGTAATGCCCAGACAAATTGTTATGTATCTCTGCAGAGAATTAACAGATTATTCTTTGACCAATATAGGAAAGTTATTGGGTAAAAAAGACCATACCACAGTTATTCATGGTATAAAGAAGATAGAAGATGAAATAAAAACCAACGAAGAATTAAGTAACAAAATAGAAATTATTAAGAAAAAAATTATTCCTTCTTAATGGCTTTCATTCTCTTTATTTACATATAAATGTGGATATTAAGTGGGAAACCTGTTAATTATTCAATTTTTTTGTTCATATCTTTTTTTATGCTTTATAAGGGTTTTAAAGGGGATGTTCATAAATAATGAGTTATCCCCTTTAAATTTTTTAAATATTCACAACTTTTCCATTCCTTTTTTTCCTAAAAAATAGTATAATAAGAGTAGTTTTGCACATATCAACACCTATTAATACTAATACTACTAAATTCTTTTATAAATAAATTAATTAGGCGTGAGAAAATTTATCATTTTTTACATGAAGGGAGTTATACACAATGAAATTAGTATGTTCTAAAGCAGCTCTTTTAAGCGGAGTTCAAATCGTATCAAAAGCAGTTCCTAACAAAACCACCATGTCTATTTTGGAATGTATTTTAGTTGATGCTTCCAGAGGAGTTATTACTCTTACTGCAAATGATATGGAACTTGGAATAGAAACCACTATTGAAGGTGATATTATTGAAAAAGGTATTATTGCCTTAGATGCTAAAATATTCCTGGATATTGTAAGAAAACTTCCTGACAATGATATAACCATTGATACAGATAATAATTATAAAACTACTATTACTTGTGAAAAAGCAAAGTTTACTATTATTGGAAAGTCAGGAGATGATTTTTCTTATTTACCGGCAGTAGAAAAAGAAGAAAGCATTTCTATTTCACAATTTACTTTGAAAGAAGTGGTTAGACAAACCATATTCTCTATTTCTGATAATGATAATAATAAAATGATGACAGGTGAATTGTTTGAAATTAAGGGAAATGAATTAAAGGTTGTTTCCTTGGATGGTCATCGTATTTCTATCAGAAAGATTGAATTAAAAAATGAATATTCTCCCAGAAAGGTAGTAGTACCGGGGAAAACTTTAAGCGAAATAAGTAAGATTTTATCAGGAGATGCAGATAAGGATGTTAATATTTTCTTTACATCTAAGCATATAGTATTTGAATTTGATAATACAGTAGTTGTTTCCCGATTGATTGAAGGTGAATATTTCAGAATTGAACAGATGCTTTCTAACGATTATGAAACAAAGTTTGTTGTTAACAAGAAGGAATTTTTAAATTGTATAGACAGAGCTACCTTGCTTGTAAAAGAAGGAGATAAGAAACCTATTATCATGAATATTACTGACAGTAATATGGAACTTAAGATTAATTCCATCGTTGGTAGTATGAATGAGGATCTTGATATAGAGAAGAAGGGTAAAGATATTATGATTGGATTTAACCCTAAATTCTTAATTGATGCTTTGAGAGTAATTGATGATGAAAATGTAACTCTTTATATGATGAATCCCAAGGCTCCTTGCTTTATTAAGAATGATGAGCAGAGTTATATTTATTTAATCCTTCCTGTTAACTTTACTACTGTAAACTAATCATTTGATAAATAGAGTAAATAAATGTAGTAGGCAGGGGTGTATTATGTTTACAATTAAATTAAGAGAAGATTATATTAAACTTGGACAGGCTTTAAAATTTGCAGGTTTAGTGGAATCAGGAGTAGATGCTAAATTTGTTATACAGGATGGTTTAGTAAAAGTGAATGGTTCTATTGAAACCCAGCGTGGAAAAAAATTAGTAGCCGGTGATAAGGTAGAATTTGATGGGGAAGAAATCTTAATAGAAGCTTAAAAGGCGAAGAAGAGGGAAAGTATGATTATAAAGTCGCTGGAACTTCAGGATTATCGCAATTATAATTCACTGAATCTTATATTTGATAAAGGCACAAATATACTTTATGGGGATAATGCTCAGGGAAAGACTAATATTTTAGAAGCTATTTATGTAGCAGCAACCACAAAGTCTCATAAAGGAAGTAAAGATAAAGATATTATAAGTTTTGAAAAAGAAGAGGCACATATAAGAACTTACATAGAAAAAGAAGGTGTGGAAACCCGTGTAGATATGCATCTTCGTAAAAGTAAATCAAAAGGTATAGCCATTGATGGTCAAAGAATAAAAAAAGCAGCTGATTTACTTGGTTTATGTAATGTGGTTTTCTTTTCACCGGAGGATTTAAGTATTATAAAAGAGGGTCCTGCGGAAAGAAGAGATTTTGTAGATATGGAATTATGTCAGCTTGATAATTTCTATCTATATAATTTAAATAACTATAATAAAATAGTTGCTCATCGTAACAGTCTTTTAAAAGAAATATTTTTACAACCGGAATTAAAGGAAACTTTAAGTATATTAGATTTACAGCTAGTTTCTTACGGAAGTAAAATAATTGAAAGAAGAAAAGTTTTCGTTGAACAATTAAATGAAATCATTTTTGATATACATAAAAAATTATCCGGTGGAAAAGAAGAAATAAAAATTGTTTACGAGCCAAATGTAGATTTAGAAGAATTTGAAAGTAAATTAAGATATAGCCAGGATAGAGATATAAAAGCAAAAATGACTACAGTAGGACCGCATAGAGATGATTTTTGTTTTTATGTAAATGGAATTGATATTCGTAAATTTGGTTCTCAGGGACAACAAAGAACAGCTGCTTTATCCTTAAAATTATCAGAAATAGAATTAGTAAAAAGAATTACAAAGGATACTCCTATTTTACTTTTGGATGATGTATTATCAGAGCTTGATAATAACAGACAAAACTTTTTATTAAATAGTATAGGAGATATTCAAACGATTATTACATGTACAGGTTTGGAGGAATTTGTAAATAATCGATTTAAAATAAACAAGGTTTATAAAGTAACGGATGGTGTTGTTACCATACCGGAAGGTTCCATAGAGAGAGAAGAAGTAGAACTTTTAAAATGGAGCATGGAGGATTAGTATGAGTGAACAGACAATGAGTAATACTGCAGTAGAAAATGAATACGGTGCCGACCAAATACAAATTTTGGAAGGTTTGGAAGCAGTACGTAAAAGACCGGGTATGTACATAGGTACAACCTCCAGCAGAGGTCTTCATCATTTAGTTTACGAAATTGTAGATAATGCGGTAGATGAAGCATTGGCAGGATATTGCGATACCATTGAAGTTATCATTAATGAAGATAATTCTGTAACAGTTGTTGATAACGGACGTGGTATTCCTACCGGTATTAATCAAAAGGCAGGTATTCCTGCAGTAGAAGTTGTATTTACCATTTTGCATGCAGGTGGTAAATTCGGAGGTGGAGGATACAAGGTATCCGGTGGTTTGCATGGTGTAGGTGCTTCGGTTGTAAATGCTCTTTCCTGCTGGTTGGAAGTAGTAATTTGTCAGGATGGTAAGGTATTTAAACAACGCTACGAAAGAGGAAAAGTATGCTATTCTTTGAAAGAAATAGGTACTTGTCCTTTAGATAAAACAGGTACTACGGTAACTTTCCTTCCTGATCCGGAAATTTTTACAGAAACTACGGTTTATGATTTTGATGTATTGAAACGTCGTTTAAGAGAAATGGCTTTCCTTACAAAAGGTCTTCGTATTATTTTAAAGGATTCCAGAGTAGACGAAACTGTGGATACTTCCAATGAAAATTCACAAATAAGTGAATTGTTGAGACGTGCGGATGAAGATGCTAAATTAGAAAAGCAAGAAAAAGAATCAGAATATATTAATTCTGATGAAGATGGAGAAAATGCAGAGAAAGCTTTTGTAAGTGAATCAGAAAATAAACCTGTGGAGGAAGTAAAATCTTCAAAAATTGGTAAAATACGATATATCACTTTAGATAATGGAAAAAAACAAAAATTTATTGAATTCCACTATGAAGGTGGTATTAAAGAATTTGTTCAGTATTTGAATAAGAGTAAAACTCCTTTATATGATAATATTTTGTATTTTGAAGGAGAAAAGAATCATGTGTATGTGGAGGTTTCCTTCCAGCACAATGATTCCTTTAACGAAAGCGTTTTCAGTTTTGTTAATAATATTAATACACCGGAAGGTGGTACTCACCTGATGGGCTTTAGAAATGCAATGACCAAGACTTTTAACGATTATGCCAGAAGTGCAAAATTGTTAAAGGATAATGAACCTAATTTAACCGGTGAAGATATTCGTGAAGGTTTGACTGCCATTATCAGTGTAAAGATTGAAGATCCTCAGTTTGAAGGTCAGACTAAGCAGAAATTAGGTAATTCTGAAGCAAGAGGTGCGGTAGATGGTATTGTTTCCGAACAATTAACTTATTTCTTGGAGCAAAATCCTACCGTAGCGAAAATGATTTGTGAAAAGTCTATTTTGGCACAGCGTGCAAGAGAAGCTGCCCGTAAGGCAAGAGATTTGACACGTAGAAAAACTGCTTTAGAAGGTATGAGCTTGCCCGGTAAATTAGCAGATTGTTCCGATAAGGATCCTAAAAACTGCGAAATTTACATTGTAGAGGGAGATTCTGCGGGTGGTAGTGCAAAAACAGCACGTAATCGTGCTACCCAAGCAATTTTACCTCTTCGTGGTAAGATTTTGAATGTAGAAAAGGCGAGACTTGACAAGATTTATGCCAATGCAGAAATCAAAGCTATGATTACTGCTTTTGGTACAGGTATCCATGAAGATTTTGATATCAGTAAATTACGTTATCATAAGATTATCCTTATGACCGATGCGGACGTGGATGGTGCACATATCAGTACCTTGCTTTTAACTTTCCTTTATCGTTTTATGCCGGAATTAATCAAGCCGGGATATGTATATTTGTCAAAACCTCCTCTTTATAAGCTGGAGAAAAATAAAAAAGTTTGGTATGCTTACAGCGATGAAGAATTAGACAAGATTCTGGCTGAAGTAGGAAGAGACCAGAATAATAAAATTCAGCGTTATAAAGGTCTTGGTGAAATGGATGCTGACCAGCTTTGGGAAACTACCATGGACCCTGAGCGCAGAATTTTAATGAGAGTGAATTATGATGAAGAAATTGCATCAGAAATTGATGTAACCTTTACCACTTTGATGGGTGATAAAGTAGAACCCAGACGTGAATTTATTGAAGAAAATGCTAAGTTTGTTAAAAACCTGGACATCTGATGAGAGGTATATATGAACGACAATATTTTTGATAAAGATTTGGAGTTTGATAAAATTCAGGAAGTCGATTTAAAAGAGAGAATGGAAACCTTTTATATTGATTATGCCATGAGTGTCATTGCAGCTCGTGCTCTTCCTGATGTAAGAGACGGTTTGAAGCCCGTTCAGAGAAGAATTCTTTACTCCATGATAGAATTAAACAACGGTCCTGACAAGCCACATCGTAAGAGTGCGCGTATTGTCGGTGATACCATGGGTAAATATCACCCTCACGGCGATAGTTCTATTTATGGTGCATTGGTAAATATGGCGCAGGAGTGGTCCACCCGTTATCCTTTGGTAGACGGTCATGGAAACTTTGGTTCCATGGATGGTGACGGTGCTGCGGCAATGCGTTATACAGAAGCAAGACTTTCCAAGATTTCTATGGAATTACTTGCGGATATTAACAAGAATACTGTAGATTTCGTACCAAACTTTGATGATACAGAAAAAGAACCTGTTGTTTTACCCAGCAGATATCCTAATTTGCTGGTAAACGGTACTACCGGTATTGCAGTAGGTATGGCTACTAATATTCCTCCTCACAATTTGCGGGAAGTAATTGGTGCGGTTGTTAAAATTATCGATAATAAGGTTGAGGAAGGCAGGGAAACCAATATTGAAGAAATATTGGATATTGTGAAGGCTCCCGATTTTCCTACCGGTGGTTTGATTTTGGGTACTACAGGCTGTGAAGAAGCCTACAGAACCGGTCGTGGTAAAGTACGTGTGCGTGCAGTGACCAATATTGAGACTCTTCCTAATGGTAAGAGCCAGATTATTGTGACAGAAATTCCTTATCTGGTAAACAAGGCTAACCTTATTATTAAGATTGCTGAGCTTGTTAAGTTAAAGAAGGTTGATGGTATTACCGATATCCGCGATGAGTCCAACCGTGAAGGTGTGCGTGTGGTTATCGAGCTTCGAAAGGATGCCAATGCAAATCTTATTTTGAACCAACTTTACAAACATACCCAGTTGCAGGATACCTTTGGTGTGATTATGCTGGCGCTGGTTAACAATGAGCCTAAGGTACTCAATCTTTTGGATATGTTAAAATATTATTTACTCCATCAGGAAGAAGTAGTTACCAGACGTACCAAATATGATTTGAATAAGGCAGAAGAAAGAGACCATATTTTGCAAGGTCTTTTGAAGGCGTTGGATTTTATTGATGAAGTAATTTCGATTATCCGTGGAAGCCAAAGTACCCAGGAAGCAAAGGAAAAATTAATTGCACGATTTGAACTTACGGAAATTCAGGCCCAGGCAATTGTTGATATGCGTTTACGTTCTCTTACCGGTTTGGAAAGAGAAAAGCTGGAAAAAGAGCATTTGGAATTATTACAGGAAATTGCAGAATTAAAAGCAATTTTGGCAGACGAAAAGGTACTTCTCGGTGTTATTAAGGAAGAAATCGTTGCTATTGCAGCAAAATTTGGTGATGACAGAAGAAGTAAGATTGGTATAGATGAAAACGAGATTACCAATGAGGATTTGATTCCTCGCGGAAATACAGTAATCGCTATGACCAGATTGGGTTATATCAAGCGAATGACCGTGGACAATTTCAAGGCACAGAATCGTGGTGGCAGAGGTATTAAGGGTATGCAGACCATTGAGGATGACTACATTGAAGATTTGCTCATGATGAGTACACATGATTATATTAATTTCTTTACTAATTATGGTCGTGTGTATCGCTTGAAGGCATACGAAATTCCTGAAGCAGGCAGAACTGCCCGCGGAACCGCGATTATTAACTTATTGCAGTTATCTCCCGGAGAGAAGATTTCCGCATTGATTCCGATTAAGGACTACAATGATGATAAGAATCTTTTCATGGTAACCAAGTCCGGTACCGTAAAGAAGACTCCTCTTTCTGAGTTTATGCATATTCGTAAAAATGGTTTGACTGCCATTAATTTGCGCGATGATGACGAGTTGATTGAAGTAAAGAGTACGGATAAAGATAACGATATCTTCTTGGTAACCAAGCAGGGTATGTGTATTCGCTTTAAGGAAACAGATGTCAGAGCAACCGGACGTACTTCTATGGGTGTTATCGGTATGAGTTTATCGCCCTCTGATGAAATTATCGGTATGCAGATTGATACTCAGGGAGAGAAGTTATTGTTTGTATCTGAGCGTGGTATGGGTAAGAGAACCGATTTGGAAGAGTTCCATGTACAGTATCGTGGCGGTAAGGGTGTGAAGTGTTACAAGATTAACGACAAGACCGGTGATTTGGTAGGTGTTAAGGCTGTAAACGAAGACCACGAAATCATGATGATTACCACAGAAGGTATTATCATTCAGATTCGTATGCAGGATGTTTCTACTTTGGGAAGAATTACTTCCGGTGTGAAACTGATGAACTTAGATGAAAATGTAACCATAGCACAGATTGCTAAGGTTCGTGAGAAGCTTTCTGATGGAAATGAAGAAATAGAGAATCTTGATGATATCGAAGGAGTAGAAGAAACTACAGAAGTTGCTCCTACGGAAGAGGTTTCTGAAGAAAATGAATAAGTAATATAAGTAAAAATGTCCATTCTTTAATCGGGAATGGGCATTTTTTTATCCAAACTGATAAATCTAAAATTTTTCTAAACAAATGCCTTGACTTCTTTGAAATTTGGTACTACATTAGGGATTGTGCGATTAAGATGAATTGAGACAGAAGTGACATAAGAGGAGTTATTGTTATGGAATATACGTTTTTAAGGGACTTAGCCATTATCATTATTTTTGCAAAATGTTTTGGTATCGTTGCCCGTAAGCTGAAGGCACCTTCCGTAGTTGGAGAAATTTTAGCAGGTTTGGTAATCGGTCCCAGTATTTTAGGTTTGGTAGACCAGACTGACTTTTTGGTAATGATGGCAGAGATTGGTGTTATCCTGATGATGTTCTCTGCCGGTTTGGAAACCAATTTGAAGGAATTGATTAAAACAGGACCCATTGCATTGGCAATTGCTTGCTGTGGTGTATTTATTCCTTTGGCCGGCGGTACATTGCTTTACTGGGGATTTTACGGAATGTCTCCCGTAGGAAGTCATGAGTTTTACAAAGCAATATTTATTGGTGTAATCATGACAGCCACTTCCGTAAGTATTACGGTACAATCCCTGAAGGAAATGGGAAAACTAAAAGGTAAGGTCGGAACTACGATTTTAAGTGCAGCAATTATCGATGATGTTATCGGTATTATCGTCTTGACCTTTGTTATTGGTTTTGAAAATCCTGATTCTAATCCCGGTCAGGTAGTATGGAATACTATTTTATTCTTTATTTTGGCAGTTGTTGTTGGATTTATACTTTACTGGATTTTCAATAAACTGGATAAGCGCTATCCACATACCAGACGTATTCCGATTTTGAGTGTGGGTCTTTGTTTCCTACTCGCTTATGTGGCAGAAGAATTCTTCGGAATTGCAGATATTACAGGTGCTTATGTGGCAGGTATTATTCTTTGTTCCGTAAAAGACCATGATTATATTGAAGAAAAAGCAGACATTGCATCATATATGATTTTTGGACCTATCTTCTTTACAGGTATCGGTCTGAAAACAGATTTCAGTACTTTGGATTTAAGTATTATGTTATTCTCTATCGGTTTCGTGGGCGTGGCATTACTTACGAAGATTATTGGTTGTGGTTTGATGGCAAAGATTTGTAAGTTTAATAACAATGACTCACTGAAAATTGGTATTGGTATGATGACGCGTGGTGAGGTGGCATTGATTGTTTCCCAGAAGGGACTTTCTGTAGGACTTTTGGATCCTATTTATTTCACTGCGGTGATTTTGCTGATTATTGTTTCCAGCATTTCCACACCGATTATGTTAAAGATTTTGTATGGTAAAGATAAGGTGCCGGAAGAGGCGTAAGTTTAAGGAGTAAATCGAAAGGTTTACTCCTTTATTTTTTTGTGTTACCTTTTTTACATATCAGGTACTAATAGATGAAGACGAAAGAGAAAGGAGGTGCAGCATGAGTGAATTTGAAGAATTATATCATTTATATTACAAGGACGTTTATTATTTCGTATTGAAGCTGGCAGATTACCGGGATGATATAGCCGAGGAAGTGACCCAGGAAAGTTTTTATCAAGCTTTTATATCTCTTTCACGCTTTCGCGGAGAGTGTTTTATCAAATCGTGGCTATGCCAGATTGCAAAGAATACCTATTATAAATATTTGAAAACTCATGCAAAGGAAACCTATCTGGAAGAGGAACTTCATCAGGAACAGGGGGAAGAAACAGTTAGTACTGAGGTAGAAAAGAAACAAGTCACCTTACATATCAGAAGAGTGATTGCAGATTTAGATGAGCGCAGTCGAAGAATCGTAGAATATCGCTTGTTTGAGGAGAAGTCCTACAAGGAGATCGGAGAATTGGTAGGAATCAGGGAAGCAACGGCAAAGGTGTTGTTTTCACGAGCAAAGGTAAAGATTAGGGAGCGTTTAAAGGAGGAATATGGTTATGAAATATAGATGTGATATGGTAAAAGATTTGATGCCTCTTTGTTTGGATCATGCGGCTTCTGCGTCCAGCGAACAGACAGTAATTGAACATTTGGCGGAGTGTAAGGAATGTTCAAAATATTATGAGTCCCTTGGCAAAGAAATGGAACCCATAGAAGAACAAAAGAATAACGAAAACAAGTATGTGAATCTGGCATCTAAATTGCGAAAGAGAAGAAGGATAACAGGTGCTTTGATTGGTTTCTTTGTTGGGATGTTTTGTTTTATTTGCTTAACTTATGCTAGTGGTTATCGTTTAAGTTCCAAAGAGGCAGCGGATTTAAGCGGAAGATTAAAAGATGTATCACAAGAGATAGCCTGTTATGAATGGAAGGATGATTTACACTTTTATATCTATGATAGCTATAGTTGCTATGATGTGGTTCATGTGGAAAGGACAATACTGGGATGGAAGCAATTTGATACTTATTTAAATTGGCCTAAGTGGAGTATATATGATGAAAATACCGGTATTGAGACATCTGGTGCAACTTGTCATTTTCGGTATGATGAAGGAGTACAATTATTTCCGGTTAGGGTATACGATGAAAAGGTGAAAAGTATAGAAGTAACTTGCTTTGAACAAACACAGACAAAGGAAGTAAAGCCGGGAGAGCTGGTTTTATTCACATTTGATGCGATTAATGCACAGTCTAATGTAATAGAAGCAACAGCATATGATGCAATGGGAAATATAATTTATTGCTTAGATGAAAAGCATATTTGGGTACCGGTAGAGTAGGTATGATGGAATGGGCAGTTTATGGTTCAATGTCATTAATTTAAAATTTCCGGAAAATATACCCGTCCATTTTCAAAAAATGGACGGGTGTTTTTTTAAAATTTATTACTTCCTTGCCATTTTGCATCAAAATATTTTCTTGAAAATAAACCTATGGGGAGGGGAAGTAGCGTTGTATTTACTCCACTTATTACTGCTAGTGCGGTATTCCCGTCCAAAACACTTAGAATTAAAGAAATAAACCAACAAACCCAAGCAAATGAAAAACAAATTATTATAGTTAAATATAATGTGGAATTCTTATTTCTTTGTTTAATAGCACACTGTTTTACATCGGAACTATCATTTCCTTTTTCACCTATAACAAGCTCATCCAATGAAATTTCCATTACTTTACTAAGTGAAATTAGATTATCAATATCGGGAATTCCGCTATCATTTTCCCACTTTGTAATTGCCTGTCTAGACACATTCAATTTTTCTGCAAGTTCTTCTTGCGACAATCCTATTCTCTGACGATAATTTTTAATTCTTTCTCCTAATGTCATAGTAACGCCTCCTTGTTTGTATAAAATAATCCTATCAGTTTTTCTACAATCAACAAGAAATCGTAGTTTGCATTGATGCTACGCTTCGTAGCATACCTGAAAATATAGCAATGCACGCTGTCTTTGCTTTTATATAAAATCTTTACTTATCATTTCATATCCCCATACAGAAGGCTTTGTAGCACCGTATGGAAGTAAATTATGAACGGATTGTTGTTCTTCGTATCTCCGTTTAAAACAATGCCTTTCAACACAATACACTTCAATATGAATATTCTGATTGACACGAACGAAATAAAGCTTTCCATTTTTCTGTTCTATCTGTATCTTGCCGGGCAAATAAGTTCCTGTATACTGCTCAAGATCATCAGGTGACAATGCTATTTCATCAGGTTTTCGAGCATGTTCTACCTCTCCATTATGCATAATAGTTGCGAGAGCATTTCCAAAACGATATTGGTCTAATGATTCTGTATTTGAGATGATTATAATACAGATATCTTCTTCAAAATAATATTGTGTATATGCAGAAATTCCAAGATTATCCCCACCATGAGCATATTTGACTGTATCATATTCTTCATATCGTTCCAGTCCGTAGCAATAGTGATTTTTGTTTTCTGCAAAATAGATTTCATATGCTTTTGAAGATAATATCATACGATTTTTTAGACATTCATACCACCTTTGCAAATCATCACAATTTGTAACCAGTGAGCCCGCTCCAATGCCGTAAAGGTTATTCGTATAAGGAACTTTGACCAAGGTACCATAATCACGCATATAGTTACTTGCCTTATTCCTAATAATATCTTGCCCATTGTCGTATGTAGAGTTAATCATACCAAGAGGTTCAAAAATATTTGAATATAAAAAATCCTTATAGGACTGTCCGGAAACATATTCAATAATCCACGCAAGCAATGTGTAATTAGAATTGTTATATTCAAAATAGGTACCGGGTTTGCCTAAAGGTTCTTTTATAATCCATTTTTTAAAAAAAGATTCTTTATTATATGGCAGTCGGTCTTCATACACATAGAAATCATCTTCGAAATTGTAATTATTATGTAGCCCCGATGTATGTGAAAGTAAATCATGAACTGTAATCTCAGTAGGCAATTGTAAGTTGGAGGGAAGGTATTGATTTGCTTTTTCATGAAGTTTCAGAAGTCCTCTATCATAAAGTATCATAATTGCAAATGCGGTAAACTGCTTTGTAACAGAAGCTACTGAAAAACGGGTATCCATAGAATTTTTTATGCCAAATTCAATATTTGCGTATCCTCGGCTGGTCTCATATATAGTATCACCTGTATGTATAATTCTAATAACACCGGAAAAGTCCCAGTAATTGATTTCCTCGTCGATGTAATCATTTAATTTTTTCTGAATATCTGTCATAAAAACAGTTTTGTTTTGCATGTATTCACCTCGGTAACTGCAAAGAGTGTTCTTTTACACCTAAAAAATTTCTTTCATTATACATTATTTTTATTAATAACACAAAGTTAAAATGGTATTATTTTTATAGCAACAGTAGTTCATTGTTTTTATATTTAGTATTGTTAATTCACTTATAGTATGTTAAAATCTTTGCAAAGCAAATTTTCTTTTATTCTAAGAATTCTAATTTCTAACATTCAGAAAATTCTTGCTTTTCCATTTAATTAATAGAATAGCAGGAGGACTTTTGGATGTGTTCCTGCTTCATAAGGAGGAACAGAATATGGATTTTAAGGAAGAAACAATGCCTGTTTACAGTAATTACAAGGACAGGGTATTTCGCAGACTTCTTCAGGACAAGAAGCGTCTGCTGGAAGTGTATAATGCACTGAATGATACGAATTATAAGGACGAAGAACAGTTACAGGTTACGACTCTTGATAATGCCATATATATCAAGATGAAAAACGATGTGTCCTTTATTATTGACAGTAATATGTGTTTATTTGAACACCAGTCTTCATACTGTCCTAACATGCCTTTACGAGGTTTTCTCTATTTTGCTGACTTGTATAAGAAGCATATTCGCGATGTGGAACTAAGTGTAAGGAAGCTGATTAAAATTCCTACCCCTCATTACATTGTATTCTATAATGGAACCGAAAGAGAAGAGGAGGAGTTTCAACAGCTTTTATCAGAGGCATTTGAGGATAATAGTGAAGGTTGTATTGAGTTGAAAGTGAGAACCATCAATATTAATTATGGTAGAAATAAAGAATTAATGGAGAAGAGTAAAACTCTTTCAGATTATGCTTATTTTGTGTCATGTATACGAAAGTATATGGAAACAATGCCACTGGAAACTGCTGTAAATACAGCAGTAGAGGAGTGTATAGAAAAAGGTATACTGCAAGAGTTTCTGTGTGAACAGAAAGCGGAGGTGATAGCTATGTCTATATATGAATACAATGAAGAATATGCTCGAAAAACTTTTTTTGAAGAAGGTCAGGAAGAAGGATATGGCAAGGGAGTGGCCGATGGAAAAAGAGAAGGAAGAGCAGAGACATTAGTTAACAGTATTCATAAGATTATGGAATCATTGGATTTGGAGTTAGAAAAAGCTTGCGAATTATTAGGTGTATCTGTTGAGGAATATGAGTTGATGAGTAAATTAATGGATTCAGAAAAATATATTCGCGAAGAGGGAACTATATCAGCAGATGAGTTGGAAGCAGAGATTGGGGTGTATTCTCAAAATACGAGAAAAAATTCACTAAATCCATGAAACACAAAAAACTAATTTATGGTACTCTTATGTTATAATAAAGATAGGAGAATATTATAAATATGTTAAAAAAATTATTGTTATAATTGGACCAAATGGTGTTGGTAAAACGACTACAGCAAATGAATTTCTGAATCTATGTCCAAATTCTGCTTATATAGATGCAGATTGGTGTCGTTGTGTAAATCCATTTTATCCAGTAACAGATGCTTCACGTGAGTTATTTATAAATAATATGTTTGATTTATTTAAGAATCATTTGTTATGTCAGGATATAAATATGATAGTTTTTCCATATGCCTTCCATGGAAGTCGTAAAGATATTTTTGATTTGGTAATACAGCGTCTAAAAGATGCTAAAATTGAATTTGAGCTGAAAATTATTATTCTGAAATGTTCATATGAAGAGAATATAAGACGAGCATTACAAGATAACAGAGATGAGGAAAGAATTAAAAGGGGTATGCGAAATACTTTTACATTTTATGATAATTATAATTACCCAGTAATAGATACTACAGCATTAGAACCTAAGCAGGTAGTTCAAGAGATATTTAAAGTATTGAACTTATAAGATAAATAAGAGGAAGGTAAAACCTAATGATTAAAAACGTTATTTTTGACTTAGGTAGTGTATTAATAAATAATGATCCATCAGAATATATAAAGTCATTAGGTTACACGGAAGAGAAGACAAAAGCACTGAATGAAGCTTTATCTTCAGATGCCACATGGCATGATAAGGATATGGGCATTTATGAAAGCTATAAGGAATGTATCCCTATTTTCCAAAGAAATCATCCGGAGTTTACAGAAGAAATAGCAATGTTTTTCCAAGATGGATGGATGGGTAAAATATATCATCCTATTGAGGAAAATATGGTTCTTCATGAAAAAGCTAAGGAATTGGGTTATTCCATTTATTTACTGACCAATTATTCAGTAGATGGTTTTGCACATTTAGAAATAAACTATGATTTTATTCGAGAGGCAGAAGGCAAGATAGTGTCTTCCCATGTACATTTATGTAAGCCGGATAAAAGGATATATGAATTATTGCTGGATAAATACAATTTAAAAGCATCAGAATGTATTTTCTTTGATGATAATCCTGCGAATGTTTTGGCAGCGAAAGGATTAGGGATACAGGCAGTATTGTTTACAGATATAGAAGAAGCTGTAAAAATGCTGGAGCAATCCCAAAAACAATTTTAGTTTAGGAGGACGCATATGAGCTATAAAAACGCAGAGGACGTGTTGCCAAAAAATCTTATTGAAGAAATTCAAAAGTATATTGATGGGCAATTATTCATAGATGCAAGAGGTGTGGGGCCTTTAGTTCCAATAGAATTGCAGCGGATGATGGGAGGAGACGGTAGTTTAAAATGATATGGAGAGCATCTATCAGAAATGGTAGGTGCTTTTTTACGCTCGGAGAAAGGTGAGATTATCGATAATACTTTTCCCCCATGCAAGGATGTGGTAAGATAAAGAAGTAGTTATGTGATGCTAAGAGTATAAGTAAGGATAATAACATGGACACTCCAAACAGAAGATTTGAACAGGTCAGGGAAAAAATCATAGGTAGTGACAGGGAACGTATCGGTATCGGCACCCTTTCAGAGAAAACTTTACATGCCATACTGAAGAATTTTTATGAGCCGGATGAGGATAAGCAGGAAATACCGATAGATCGATTTGTGGCAGATATTTTCACCGGACAGGAAATTATTGAAATACAGACGGGACAGTTTAATCGAATGCGAGAGAAACTGGATTGTTTTTTGAAGGAGTATCCGGTGACCATTGTGTACCCAGTAACCAGACAGAAGTGGCTTCATTGGATTGATGAGGAAACCGGGGAAGTCAGCAAAGGACGCAAATCAACGAAAAAGGGTAGTGAGTACAATGCATTTGTGGAACTGTATCGTATTAAGAATTATCTGAAAGAGCCCAATTTAACAATAAAGCTTGTGCTTTTAGACATGGACGAGTATAAGCTTCTAAACGGTTGGGGAGCACAGCGTAAAAATCATGCTTCTAAGTATGATCGAATTCCTAATCAATTTGTAGAAGAAATCGTACTGGAACGAAAAGAAGATTATCTGCAGTTTGTGCCCTATGATTTACAGGAGCCCTTTACAAGCAAGGAATTTGCCAAGGCCACAAAATGCAACTCTCAATTGGCGGGAGTGACTTTGAATTTGTTAAACTATCTTGAAGTAGTGAAGCGGGTTGGCAAGCAAGGGAATGCGTTCTTGTATGAGACAGTGGAAGGGTAAGAATAGTAAAACACGCGATTTTTGGCCGAAACGAGCAAAAAGCAATGAAATGTAGCGAAATGTAAAGCCTGATTGCTGGTCAATAGAGGAAAAAAGTGTAAGGATGAAAGAAAAACGAAAAGGAGAAACGAATATGCAGTTATGTGAAAAATTAACAATGCTTCGTAAACAAAACAATCTTACACAAGAACAATTTGCAGAGGAGATGTCGGTTAGTAGGCAGACCATATCCAAATGGGAGAGAGGGGATTCTGTACCGGATATTAATTCCTTAATACAGATTGCAGATTTTTATGAAATCAGTCTGGATCAGCTGGTAAGAGATGAATATGGTATTTCACCCATTGAGGGATGGAAGGAAGCAGAAGATAACAAAGAGGATAGGACGAGCCAATACAAAGACTATATAGGAAAAGTGTGTGATATTTCTATGAACAGCTTTCGATATGCGGTAATTCGCAATGCGGAGATTATCGGTGTGGCAGAGGAAATGCTTTGTTTTCTAAAAAATAAGAGATTGGGATACGTTAATATAAATAAAATTACCGGTGTTTTGGAAAAAAAGGAAGGTAACAGTACTTTAAGAATAGAAGAGCTTGTTACAGGAAAGTGTACGGTATATGCAAATAAGGGAACGTATTTTGGAGGCATGACTTATTTATTTAGTGCAATAACGGAAGTGCTTGAAAATGAAATCGTAGTAAAAACCGGGGAATTTGTGGCGAAGGTGCCGAAAAAAGATGTTTCAGTCATCTTAATGAAAGAGAAAGTATAAAACGACGCAGCGTCAGGGGTTGCTTGTGACGCTGCGTTATATAGTATATTAGGGGTTAGAAAGGCGGTGAAAAGCTATGTCGCAGTACACCACAGGAGAAATTGCAAAGCTTACAGGGATTACGGTGCGCACCGTACAGTATTATGATTCCAGAGGAATTTTGATGCCCAGTGATTTCAGCGAGGGCGGACGCAGACTTTATAATGATGAAGATTTAAAGAAGCTGCGGGTCATTTGTTTTATGAGAGATTTGGATATCTCCATAAATAGTATTGCAGAAATATTGGAAGCAGAGAACGCGGAGAACATTATTAATGTCATGCTGGAACAGAAACTGGCTATGGTGGAGGAGGAACTGGCGGAACAGGAAAAACGCAGGGACACCTTACTTACCATAAAGAAGGAAATGAAGCATTATCACAATTTCTCCGTAGATCATTTAGGTGATATAGCGCAGCAGATGAAGAATAAAAAGCAGCTTAAAAAGATATATGCGATTATGCTGGCAGTGGGGATTCCACTGGAAATCATTGAAGTAGGTACTTTTGTGTTAGGTTTGGTGAAAGGCATCTGGTGGCCGTATTTAATAGGTATGGCGATTGTGATTTTGGGAAGTATCTTTATAGTTACTTATTACTATAAGAACATATCTTACATTTGTCCTGAATGTCACCAGGTATTTAAGCCAAGCTTTAAGCAATGGAGCTTTGCAAATAATGCGTTAACCGCCCCAAATACTCGAAAACTACACTGTCCCGGTTGCGGCAACCACGGATTTTGTGTAGAAACCTATCAACCCCAGGAGGAAAAGAAAAATGAATGAATTAAGTCAGTTGAAAGAATTTTTACCCTTTATTATTCCCTTAGTGATTGTACAGTTTGTACTTTTGGGATACACCCTTTACCATATTTTGACTCACGATCATTATAAAAGAGGCAATCGTGCTCTTTGGATGATTGTAGCTATTGTGGGCATGAATTATGTGGGACCGATTTTATACTTTATATTAGGTAAAGAAGAAGCGTAACGCATAGGTACTTCCTGCATGAAGGAACGGAAGGAGAATTAAAGTATGGAAATGTTACAAATTACTAACCTGCAGAAGCGCTTTGGGGAAAAGGAAGTACTAAAAGGGCTGGATTTGTCCGTACCGGAAGGAGCTGTGTTTGGATTTATCGGCAGAAATGGTGCCGGCAAAACGACTACCATGAAAACCGTACTGGGACTTTTGAAGGCGGACGTAGGAGATATTTATGTAAATGGAGAAAAGGTGGTGTACGGACAGACGTCCACCAATCATCATATTGGATATTTGCCGGATGTGCCGGAGTTTTACTCTTTTATGAATGTGAGGGAGTATCTGCGGTTTTGCGGAGAGATTACCGGTATGAAGTCTGCAGAAATAAAATCTCGCAGTGAAGAATTGTTGAAATTAGTGGGATTAGATGGTGAGAAGCATCGTATCAAAGGTTTTTCCAGAGGTATGAAGCAACGATTGGGTATTGCGCAGGCATTACTTAATAGCCCTAAATTACTGATTTGTGATGAGCCGACTTCTGCTTTGGACCCGGTGGGCAGAAAAGAAATTTTGGATATTTTAAAGCAGGTGAAGGATCAGACCACAGTACTGTTTTCCACTCATATTCTATCCGATGTTGAAAGAATATGTACGGATATTGCCTTTTTAAAGGATGGCAAAATTGCTGTACAAGGAAAACTTTCAGAAGTACGTGGACAGAATCGCAAGGAGGAGTACCTTGTGGAGACTGTTAACGAAGAGGATGCGCAAAGAATTTGTGTCAAATTCCCTATGATGAAGCTGATTGCCCAGACTCAAGTTTCTTTCAATGGTAACGAGGAAATTCTGTTCCAAGTACTTAGCTTTTTAACCGAGCTGAAAATCCCGGTATTAAAGCTGGAACGTCAGGAACCCTCTCTGGAATCTATGTTTATGGAGGTGCTGGAAGGATGAAAACGTTAATTGCTTTTATCAAAAAAGAATGGATGGAGCAAATTCGAAGTAGCCGCTTGATGATTTTAGGACTATTGTTTCTGGCTTTTGGTATTATGAATCCGGCCATTGCCAAGCTTACACCCTGGATGATGGAGATGCTGGCAGAGTCCATGGAAGAAGCAGGCTTGGCTGTTTTGGAGGTGAAGGTGGATGCTATGACCTCCTGGACTCAGTTTTATAAAAACGTGCCTATGGCCCTGATTGCGTTTGTACTTATGCAAAGTAGTATTTTCACCAAAGAATATCAGTCGGGCACCTTAATATTGGCATTAACCAAGGGCTTGGAGCGTTATAAGGTAGTATTGGCAAAGGCCGTTGTATTGATAAGTACCTGGACGGCAGGTTATTGGTTATGCTACGGTGTGACCTATGTGTACAATGCTTATTTCTGGGATAATTCCATAGCAAAGCATGTAGTGTTGGCAGCAGTGTATTGGTGGCTGATAGGTATTTGGACCATTGCACTGATGATTTTATTTTCAGTAATGAGCAGTAGCAATTCTACAGTACTTTTGGGAACCGGCGGCGTATTTTTTGCAGTATACATGCTGAGTCTGATACCTAAGCTGAAGGAATATATGCCTACGGAGTTAATGGGAGGTATGTCCTTGTTGATGGGTGCTGCAGAGCCCGGAGATTATATCAAAGCGTTGATCGTAGCAGGAATTACTATGATAATGTGTTTCATTGTCAGCATTCCTTTATTTAACAAGAGAAAATTGTAAGAGATGCAGGCGCCCCTGATTCCGAGCCTAATATATTCTAATGAGGTAACCCTGAATGACGTCAGCACTTAATGAGGTTTTTTCGAATTTAGTGCTGTTACGTCGTTCATTAAGCGTAAGCGGGTCCGAATAGGATATATTAGGCTCGGAATCAGGGGTTGCAATTATTTCGCTGTTATGCTACCATACCCTTGCATAAAAGAATATAGAAAACATCACAGGTGTCCATCAAGCTTGCTTCGCAAGTTTGCAAGACTTATTTCATAAGTCTATGAGAAATGCTGACGCATTTCTAAGTAGATTTGAATATTTCTGATTGGGTGAAAAGGGAAGCAGGTGAAAGTCCTGCACGAACTCGTCGCTGTAAGAGAGGAGCTGTTTTTCCACAGAAGGCAGATAATAATTTTGCATTATTACCAATGTGCCGGTATGTGAATGTCACTGGGGGATAATTCCCGGGAAGATGAAAATCAGTGTGGATACTTAAGTCAGAAGACCTGCCTATGATGGTACGTAAAAGACCACGAGTAACTGGTTAGTACATAATTGTATGGGGAAGATTATCGGTCCCGGTACAAGGTAGGTATTCTGCAGGATGCCTGCTTTATTAAGGTGCGTAAAAATATCAAAAAGCGCATGTATTAATAATATGTATGTGTAACCCCTTGCTTTGGCAGGGGGTATTTTTATACCTTTTTGTGCAAATGACAAATACCGGAGGAGGCAAGCTTTAATTGCGGATAGGGCAGGCACTTTGAATCCGGAAGAAAAGGAGAAAAAATGACACAGGAAAAGAAGAAATTCAACAAAAAGGCCCTGTTTGGAGTAATCGCATTAGTTGCATTGGTTGCAATTTTTGCGGTAGTTTACTCTGTTTTCAGGGAGAAGCCCGTAGAGGGTAGCAAAAGTATCACCATTGAGGTGGTAAGCAAGGATGCAAGTTCAAAGGTATATGAAGTAAAAACAGATGCAGAGTTTTTAAGTCAGGCCATGGAAGAAGCAGAAGGGCTGGAGTTTAGTGGTTCTCAGAGCCAGTATGGATTAACTTTGGAAGTGATTAACGGAGAGACCACGGATTTTAATAATGGCTCCTACTGGGGCATTTATGTCAATGGAGAATATGGCAATTACGGCGTTGACAGCCAGCCGGTTATTGATGGCGATGCATATAAGCTGGTTTACGAAGTGTATACAGTAGAATAAATGGAAACAAATGAAAGCGGGGAATATTTTCCCCAGAGATTGGAAAGGAGGCGAGGACATATTGCGGATATCAAAAAAAGTCCGAATGACAATTAAAGATATTACACTAATCGGGATGATGGTAGCAGTTATTGAAGTCTGTAAGGTTGCCCTCGCCGGAGTTCCCAATGTTGAGTTGACCAGCTTTTGGATGATAATGTTTACTCTGTTTTTTGGTGTTCGTGTGGTTTTTGTAGTACCGGTGTTTATTATAATTGAAGGCGCTATGTACGGTATTCACTTGTGGTGGGTTATGTATTTGTATGCATGGCCGTTACTGACTTTGGTTACCTGGGTTTTCCGGAAACAAAAGTCGGTATGGTTTTGGAGTACGTTATCCGGCATATTTGGTTTAATGTTCGGTTTTCTCTGCTCCTTTCCCTATGTGGTAATCGGTATCGCAAATGGTGGAATCCGAAACGGATTGTATGCCGGATTTGCCTACTGGGTTGCGGGAATTCCTTTCGACATGGCCCATTGTATCGGTAACTTTGTGGTTATGTTGGTATTGTATGTACCCATTCGAACGGCCATGAAAAAATGTGAAAGTATATTGTTGTAAAAGAATATTATCGAATAAAGTCGACATTCCCCGCTTCTTGTGTTACAGTAGTATTGTAATTCGCTTTTGGCGAATAAGGATGGCAATGTAACACAGAAGTCAAAGGAGACTTGCCTTATGATGATAGAACCGCAGGTGATACAGCTGCGAAACGGTCAGTCCTGTACACTGAGAAGCCCCAAAAAAGACGACGCAAAAGCGTTGGTAGAATATTTGAAGGTAACTGCCGGGGAAACCGATTATTTGCTTCGTAGTCCCGAGGAAATCACCACCACCGTTGAGGAGGAGGAGATTTTCATTAAGGGTATTAACAATGCGACGGACAGTTTAAAGGTAGTTGCGGAGATAGACGGAGAAATCGTAGGCAGATGTTGCTATTCTGCAGTAGGAGACCGTATGCGCAACAAGCACCGCATGCAGCTTTCTATCGCAGTATATAAACGTTTTTGGGGATGTGGTGTCGGCACTGCTCTTATGCGTAAGATTATGGAGAAGGCCAAGGAATTTGGCTTTGAGCGGGCAGAGTTAGAGGTAGTCAGCCGCAACTGGCGTGCCATTACTTTATACAAGAAACTCGGTTTTGAGCAAATCGGCTGTATCCCTCGTGCCATGAAATACGAGGACGGAAGTTACGACAGTTTGATTGTGATGGTGAAGGAGCTGTAGAGTTTTGCAAGCAAATTCTTTGTTTAGAAATGGAGAATAGAATGGCAAATTCGTATCGATATTTTGAAAACCGGGAATGTAAATATTATCCATGTCACGAAACAGACAATATTAATTGTCTGTTTTGTTATTGCCCTTTATATCCCAGAGAGCATTGTCCAGGGAATTTTAAGATTATAGAAGTAAATGGTAAAAAAATAAAAGAGTGCTCCAGTTGTGAGTTCCCGCACAAAGAAGATAATTATGATGTGATTATGAAGTTTTTGGGAGAGTAAAAGTTTTATACACACAAGGAGAATGAAAATGAAAGGTAAAGTCTTAATCTTAGGCGGAAGTTATTTTGTGGGAAGAAAATTAGTAGAATATCTGGCAGATAAAGGCTATGAAGTAACCGTGCTAAACCGGGGAACTAAGCCTCTTGCCATAGAAGGTGTTCATCAAATTTGCATGGATAGAAATGATGGCGAGGGAATGAAAACGGTTTTGGCAGGAAAAGTTTTTGATTATGTCATTGACGTAAGTTGGCAGGATGTATCCTGGGTGGAGAAATTGTGTGCGGCACTTTCCTTTGAAACAGTAAAAAAGCTGGTATTTATCAGTTCCAGTGCGGTGTATGATGTGGAGTATTTGCAAATACCGTTTAGAGAAGAGGATCCTTTAGCGGAGAATAAGTATTGGACATTTTACGGGAAGGGTAAGATTGATGCGGAAGAATATTATGTGCAGTTTCTGCGAGATAAGCCTACCGACCTTTTGATACTTCGCCCGCCGTATATTTATGGGGAGTATAATTACGCGCAAAGGGAGAGCCTGATTTTCAGACAATTAACAGAGGGGAAACCCGTGGTAATTCCGGGGTCTAATCCCAAGCTACAGTTTATTTATACGGAAGATTTAGCCGGAATTGTAGATTATCTGTTAAAAGCAGAAACCGGCAAAAGTAACGTGTTTAATGTAGGAAACCGTGAGGCAGTAACCTCCAGAGAGTGGGTGGAAGCCTGCGCTGCAGTAGTCGGAAAAGAAGCAGAAATTATGGAGGTGGATTACGCCGGTCTTGGCAGAAATGTAAGAGATTTTTATCCCTTTTTCGATTACGATAATGTTTTGGAGGTTTCCAAGCTAAATGAGCAGATTTGTGAGGAAACGGATTTTGACGAGGGACTAAAAAACTCTTATGCATGGTTTTTGGAAAACCAGGAAGTTATTACTTTTAAGGAAAACGTAGACAAAAATCTGTATGAAATCATTGCAGAGTTATCGGTGTAAAGGAAGGTGGTCTTATGAATTTACCCAAAATGATTTTATTTGATTACGGACAGACCCTGGTGAATGAAACCTGGTTGGGCGGAGAAGTGGGTACGGCAGCAGTGATGGCGTATGCCACAAAGAATAAACACAATCTTACGCCGGCACAAGTACAAGCCGAAGCAGATGCAATCAATAAGGAATTGGGACGTTTTGACCCTACCCAGAGACATTGGGCGTGGATAGAAGTACCAAACTGTATGTTCAGCCCTTATTTGTATGAGTCACTGGGAATAGAGATCCCTTTATCTCATAAGGAGCGAGATCAAGTATTCTGGGAAGCTACAGCCCCTGGAAAACCAACAGAGGAAATTGCGGAATTTCTGGATTTTTTGAAAGAAAAAGGTATTCGGACCGGTGTAATCAGCAATATTACCTATTGTAGCGAAGCGGTGGTTGAGCAAATAAACAGGATGGTACCAAATCATAATTTTGAATTTATAATAGCCACCAGCGATTATGTTTTTCGCAAGCCCCATGCACGTATATTTAAATTGGCTTTGGAAAAAGCAGACTTAAAACCTGAGGAGGTTTGGTACATCGGAGATAATTACGAATGTGACGTAAAGGGTGCCGCCGGTGTGGGCATGTTCCCGGTATGGTATCAGGGTGCCATTGATTTACCCTACAAAGATGATGAGAGTGTATTAACGGTAAAAAGCTGGCGGGAACTAATGAAAACAATTAATGAGATATAGACTGGAAAAAAGGAATCCTGAACATAATTTCCTACAAGCAAGGCCTTGAAAAACGCCGGCGCTTAGCGAGGTCCCAAGACGAAACGGAGTTTCGTCACGAGCTTAGCGACCGTTGCGTTCTTTCACGGAGCGGAAGCGTCCTGCGGTAGGAGATTATGTTCAGGATTCCTTTTGTTATATGCTTTTACTCATCCTCTTCATCATTCATTTCAGAGCGAGGTAGGGAGAAGATAAACTCCGTACCTTCGCCTAAAGTACTGATAACATTAATATTTTCATTGTGGGCAGTAACGATTTCCTTGGTAATGGAAAGACCAAGCCCGGTTCCCTTTTTATCTTTTCCTCGGGAGGTATCTGTCTTGTAAAAACGGTCCCAAATCATTTTTAATTCTTCCTTAGGAATACCGATGCCGGAGTCCTTTACAGAAACAAAGATTTTGTTTCGTTTTTCAGAAGTTTCAATCTTGATGGTGGAATCCTGATGACTGAATTTGATGGCGTTGTCAATTAGGTTGTACAGTACCTGCTGTATTTTGTCCATGTCTGCATGTGCATATAGTGCCTCATTGTACAGAACCAGCTCAATAGAGATTTCTTTCTTTCGGCAGGTACCTTCAAAGGTTGCCGTGGTATTGCGGATAACCTGATTAATATCAAAATGCGTCAGATTTAAGAGCATTCCTTTAGTATTCAGGTTATTTAAGGTTAATAAACCATTGGTCAGCTTAGTCAGTCGTTCGGTTTCGTTCAGAACGATCCCCAGATACTTTTCATACATTTCCGGAGGAATGGTGCCGTCCAACATTGCCTCCAGATATCCTCGAATGGAAGTCAAGGGAGAACGGAAGTCGTGGGAAACGTTTGCAACGAACTTTTTCTGGTCGTCCTCTGCGCGAGCAATTTCGCTTGCCATATAGGAAAGACAGGCAGCCAAATAGCCCATTTCATCTTCGCTATCCACAGAAAATTCGTAATGCATATTTCCGGTGGCATATTGTTCGGTGGCATAGGTAATCTTCTTCAAAGGAACGTAAACAATTTCTGTAAAGAAGAGTAAAATAATAAGTGACAAAAACAATAAAATGGACAGCGTAATATAACTGATATTGACCAATTCCTGACAAGAGTCTTGAATATGGGTCATGTTCATATGAATTGCTACATAACCTTTTACCTTATATTCAGCGGTAATGGGAACAATAACGCTTAAACTTTCGTTGTTTAAGAATTCGAAAAATTTGCCCACCATATAGTAGGAGCTACCGGTTACGGTAGGGTCAAAATTTTCAATAGTAACTACTTTTTCTACGTCTAACTCCGTACTGGTATCCAAAACCACTCGCCCGGAGGGGTTAATAATCTGAATGGTGGATTCCAGATATACGGACAGGGCATCCAATTGTTTCTTGACCTGTTCCAGAGAGGTTTCACTGGTGTAGAGCTCTGTTGCATACGTATCGGAAATCAGTGTGGCTTCCGAATGGAGTGCGGTAGCACGTTCCTTTAGCAGCTGTTGCTCTGTCAGAGACGGTACAAAAGAGGCTACAATTATAATCCCGAAAACACTGAAAATAAAATATGCTAATAAGAATTTTAAATAAAGTGTTTTTTTCATATTCTAATCTTAGTTCCTAACTTCGAATTTGTATCCGATACTCCAAATAGTAGATATTTTCCAGTTTGCGTGGTCCTTGATTTTTTCGCGGATTCTTTTAATATGCACATCTACGGTACGAGTATCCCCAATGTAATCATATCCCCAGATTTGATCTAAAAGTTGCTCTCTGGTAAAAACATGGTTGGGAGAGGCAGCCAGGAAGTATAAAAGCTCCAACTCTTTTGGGGGCATATCAATGATTTCACCCTTATATCGTACAGAGTAGGTAGTCAAATTGATACTCAAATCCGTATATTCCACGGCCTTTTCATCAGATGCATCTTTGACGGCCGGTGCAGGCTTATAGCGTCGAAGCACTGCCTTTGCTCGCGCAACTAATTCCTTGGAATCAAAAGGTTTTTCAATATAGTCATCGGCACCCAGCTCCAAGCCCAATACTTTATCAAATACCTCGCCTTTTGCAGAAAGCATAATAATGGGAACGGAGTTATTGGTGCGCACTTCCCTGCAAACCTGATAACCGTCAATGCCGGGAAGCATCAGGTCCAACAAAATCAGATTAGGATGAAAGCTTTCCACAGCGGGAAGGGCAGATTCTCCATCATTTACGATCATGGTTTCAAAGCATTCCTTGGTAAAATACAGGGAAATCAGTTCTGCTATATTATTATCATCATCTACAATCAGTATTCTTTGTTTGCTTGCCATAAGACCCTCCATTTATGTAGTAGGCAGTGAAAGTGCCAAAAAGAAATTATTTAAAAGTAACAATGGTTACGCCGGCATCGCCTTCTCCGTATTCGCCCAAGCGGAATTCCTTTACATACTTCAGACGCTTTAAGTGGGAATGTACTGCACTTCGAAGAGCACCGGTACCCTTGCCGTGCACCACTCGCACACTGGGCAAATGTGCAATATAGGCATCATCCAAATATTTATCCAAAGCAGAAATAGCCTCGTCTACGGTTTTACCCAATAGGTTAATTTCCGTAGAAACGGAAAGGGATTTGGACATCTTTATCTTGCCGGAGCTGCTACGTTGTAACGTAGGTGCAGTAATGGTAACCTCTTCCGCTAATGCTAAATCACGCACATTTACAGAAGTACGCATAATACCGCATTGTACGAACAAATTGCCCTTGTTGTCCGGCAGAGTACTTACAGTACCCTTTAGTCCCATGGAAATAACCTTTACAGCATCGCCTTTCTTAAGCTTGGCAGGGTCTAAGGTCTTCTGCTGGGGGGTATTGTTGTCCGCCTTCAAAGCAAGCTTTTCGTTCTTTTCGGAAATTTTATCACGTACCTTTTGACGCTTTCTTTCCAAATCCTTAATATCGGCACCGGCCTCCAGCTTGTGGAAGTCGCGGATGGTTTCGTCGGCCACTTCTTTAGCTTCCTGTAAAATTTCACGGGCTTTTTCATTCGCTTCTCGCAAAATTTTATCTTTGGCACGGTCAATTTTTTCGTTTTTCGCTTTTAACTGCTCCTGTAAGGTGCGGATGCGTTCTTTGTATTCGGCAATTTCCCGCTGTTCCTTTTCAATGGTTATGCGGCTCTGCTCCAAGTCGGAAATAACATCCTCGAAGCTTTCGTCCTCCTTGCTAATCTGCTCCTTGGCAGCAGCAATGATTTCATCGGAAAGTCCCAGCTTGGAAGAAATAGCAAACGCATTACTTTTGCCCGGAATACCGATAAGTAAACGGTAGGTGGGTTGCAGGGTTTCCACGCTGAATTCACAGCAGGCATTCTCCACAAAAGAGGTGGAAAGTGCATAAATCTTCAGCTCACTGTAATGGGTGGTAGCCATGGTGCGAATACCTCTGTCGTGGAGGTGATTCAATATAGCAATGGCCAATGCGGCGCCTTCCGTAGGGTCGGTACCGGCACCTAACTCATCAAAGAGGCAGAGGGAATCTGCGTCCGCATGCTCTAAAATGTGTACGATACTCTTCATGTGAGAAGAGAAGGTACTAAGGGATTGTTCAATACTCTGTTCGTCGCCGATGTCAGCATACACTTCCGTGAAAATGGACAGCTCCGATCGATCCAGAGCCGGAATGTGTAAGCCGGCCTGACCCATAAGGGTAAACAGACCTACGGTTTTTAAGGAAACGGTCTTACCACCGGTGTTAGGTCCCGTAATAATCAAGAGGTCGAAATCCTTGCCCAGATGAATGTCGATGGGGACCACCGTCTTCTTGGGAAGCAGGGGATGGCGACCCTTGCGGATGTTAATATAATGCTCTGTGTTAAAAATTGGTTCCGTAGCGTTTAATTCCATGGCAAGCTTGGCCTTTGCAAAAACAAAGTCCAAATGGGTCATGGTTTTCTGGTTCAGCATAAGCTCCGCCGTATGTTCTCCTGCAAGAGCACTTAAGCTTGCCAGAATACGTTCGATTTCTTCCTGTTCTTCTATGGCCAATTCTTTTAATTTATTATTTAGCTCCACAACTGCTGCCGGTTCAATGAAAAAGGTAGAGCCGGTGGCGGATTGGTCGTGAACCATACCGTGAACCTGACTCTTGTACTCGGACTTTACCGGAATACAATAGCGGTTGTTTCGCATGGTAATCACGGCCTCTTGCAGATAGCTACGATAAGAACCGTTTACCATACTGATTAACTGGCTGTGAATCTTGTCGTTAGTGGTAACCATAGCACGACGAATGGATTTCAGTGCAGGGCTTGCGTCGTCCGCAAATTCATCCTCTGCCAGAATACAACGATTGATTTCGTTGGCAAGAGGTGTCAAAGGTGCTAATTGCTCAAAATACTCATCCAGACTATCTGCAGGAGTATCCTCCCTCTCCTTTCTTCCGTAGGTTTTAATACGATTTACATTGTCCAAAAGCTTGGCAATTTTCAAAAGCTCCATAGAAGAAAGCGTACTTCCGATATCCAGCGTTTTTACGGAAAAACCAATGTCCTGATTGCCGCCAAAGGAGGTGCTTCCCAGCTTAAACAAACGGGTGAGGGCATCGGCAGTTTCCTTCTGTGCCTGGCGAATTTGCTCTAAATCCGTAATGGGACGCAAATTATTACAAAGTACTTTACCGGGTGCAGAATCTGCATGTTCTGATAACTGTGCAATAATTTTATTATATTCTAAAGTGTTCAATACTTTTTCGTTCATAAATGCCTCATTTCTATTGAAAAAAACTACAATTATAATTAGTATACCACACTTTTGAAAACAAGGGTAGAGTCTGTTTTTTGAGAAGTGGGTCCGGTTGACTTAAAGACCATAATAAATTATAATTTATGGTGGAGTATTCTATATTCGAGGTGAAAAATGCAGAACACGGAACAAAAGAATAATGATTTTATGATTGAAAAACTAAAAGATCGTCCGGTCAATAAAAAGAAGCTTTTGCGTAAAACCTTGACCACAGTGATAATGGCGGTAATATTTGGTCTGATTGCTTGTGTTACGTTCAAATTGTTGGAGCCTATTATCAGTAATTGGTTGTATCCGGAACCGCAGGAGGATAAATTGATTCTGTTTCCTGAAGATAAGGAGGAGATGGAGCCGGAGGATATGCTCTCGGAAAATATACCGGAAGATTCCGGAAATGAGGACGTCGGAGGAGATTTTTTTCTGCCCGGAGGAGATGGAACTCCGGATCCCGGCTATGTGAGCTATTTGCAGATTTATGAGGCATTGGGGGAAATGGTGGAGTCTCTGGACAAGTCCATTGTGACCATTACCTCCACGAAGATAAACAAAGACTGGCTTTCCAATGAATACGAGACAAAAACCAATACTACCGGTGTGATTGTAGGAAAAACCGGCAAGGAAGCTTTGATTTTGACGGATTATACCAGTATTAAAGATGCTAACAGTCTGATGGTTACCCTATATAATGATTACAGTGCGGAAGTTCAGTTAACGAAATTTCACACCAATTCGGATATGGCTATTGTTTCCCTGAATTTAACGAGCATGGGAAATCGTGCCGAGGAAGTGATTTCGGCATCCTTTGGTTCTTCTGACGGAGATACTTTGTTATGCGAGCCCATTATTGCCTTGGGAAGCCCTATGGGTGAGTGCGGTACGGTGGGTTACGGAATGATTACATCGGATAGCGGTAGGATTTCCATGGTGGATGCCAATTATACTTTGCTGACTACGGATATCTACGGAAGTCAACATGCAAAAGGTTATTTGTTTAACTTAAAGGGGCAGATTATTGGTGTGATTACCAACAAGAATAAGTCCACGGATATGCGAAATATGATTACGGCATACGGGATTACGGATTTGAAGCAATTGATTTCGTTACTTTCCGGAGGGTTTGATGTGGCATATCTGGGAATAACCGGCATTGACGTAAGCAAAGAGGCAAACGAACAGGGAAATGTACCACTCGGAGTCTATGTGCAGGAGATGGAGGAGGATTCCCCCGCTCTGCGTGCAGGTGTTCAAAAGGGTGATATTATTGTAGAAATGAATGGAACCCCCATTGAGAGTTATGAAGATTATGCAGAGGTATTCGGAGAGTTAAAGGGAGGTCGTATGGTTACCGTGAAAGTAATGCGACAGGCCTTGAATGAATACACGGAGATGAATTTTAATATTGTGTTAGGAACAGCAAAATAGAAAAGAGGAAGCATAGATGAAGTATATTAAGGATTTAAAAGAAGGCGACAGAGTAAGTGATATTTATATGTGTAAGCATAAAGTGGCAGCAGTGACCAAGAACGGTAAGCCTTATGAAAATGTGATTTTGCAGGATAAAACCGGTACAATCGACGCTAAGGTATGGGATCCCAACAATCCCGGCATTGCGGATTATGATGTCATGGATTATATAGAGGTTTTTGGTGAAGTCAGCAGCTTCCAAGGAGCATTGCAGGTTAGCGTGAAGAGAATTCGTGTTTGCGGAGAGGGTGAGTATAATCCTGCAGATTATTTGCCCGTCAGTTCCAAGGATATTACAGAAATGTACAGAGAACTTACGGGGGTGATTGCAACCATCAAAAATACATATTTAAAGCAGTTATTGGAAGCTTTTTTTGTAAGGGACGATGCATTTAAAAAACGTTTCTGTAATTCTTCTGCTGCAAAAAGTGTACATCATGGTTTTGTGGGCGGTTTATTGGAACATACTTTAAGCGTAACAAAGCTTTGCGATTATTATTGTACCGCATACCCGGTGCTTAAGAGAGATTTGCTTTTGACGGCGGCAATGTGCCATGATATCGGCAAGACCAAGGAGATTTCGCCTTTTCCGGAGAATGATTATACAGACGATGGTCAGTTGTTGGGACATATTGTGATGGGTTCCCAGATGGTTGCAGAGAAGGCAGCAGGCATTGAGGGATTCCCGCATGGTGTACTTTCCCAGCTACAGCATTGTATTCTGGCCCATCATGGTAAGTATGAGTTTGGTTCGCCTAAGCTCCCGGCGCTTATTGAAGCCATGGCGTTGAATTACGCGGATGATACGGATGCTAAGTTGGAAACCTTTAAGGAAATTTTGGAGAATAGCACGGAAACTAACGGTTGGCTGGGCTACAATCGATTATTTGAGTCCCATTTGCGTGTCAGCAAAATAGATTAAAACGGACTACAATTTTCTATAGGTGACCATATATAACGTCCTCCACGGACGCGCTCTCGCTTGGATGAAAACGTAGCAGTACTAAATTCGCAGCCGAGTACACTCGTCCGCTCATTAAGTGCTGACGTTTTCATACAGTCCTTTGGAGGACGTTATATATGGTCACCTGTGGAAAATCTGCAAGCATTTTGAAACAGATAAAAATGGTATAGGAAGATAAATCATGGAATACAAGAAAAACGATGTGGTTCGGGTGTCTATTGAGGATATCGGAAGTGATGGCGAGGGTATCGGTAAGGTAGACGGATTTACCTTATTTGTGAAAGATGCGATTATCGGCGATACGGTGGAAGCCAAGATTATGAAGGCCAAGAAAAACTATGCATATGCTCGTTTAGAGAAGGTACTGGTACCTTCTCCTTTTCGCGTAGAGCCGAAATGCGCGTACCACAGACAGTGCGGCGGTTGTCAGATTCAGGCCCTGTCATATGAGAAGCAATTGGAATTTAAGCAAAGCAAGGTACGCAATAATTTGTTACGTATAGGTGGTTTTGAACAAGCGCTTTTGGAGAAAGTCATGGAGCCTATTGTGGGTATGGACGAGCCCTACTTTTATCGTAATAAGGCTCAGTATCCGGTGGGAACGAACAAAGACGGTCGGATTGTTACCGGTTTTTATGCAGGCAGAACCCACAGCATCATTGCAAATACAGAGTGCTATTTGGGGGTGCCGGGGAATAAAGAGATTTTGGAAGAGATTTTGGAATACATGGAAGAATGTAGCGTGACTGCTTATGACGAAGAGTCGGGGAGCGGTCTGGTTCGTCATGTGCTGATTCGTACAGGCTTTACCAGTGGTGAAGTCATGGTTTGTCTGGTGATCAACGGCAGGGATAAGAAACTTTGCAGGGCGGGAGAATATATACCACAGCAGGACGTTTTGCTGAAACGCCTAGCGCAGATTCCCGATATGACCAGTGTGTCCGTCAGCATTAATACTGAGAAAACCAACGTGATTATGGGCAAGGAAATTCACGTGCTTTGGGGTGAAAGCACTATTTCTGACGTAATTCACGTAAGAGATATGAACAAAGAAGGATATCCAGTTACCGACCGGTCACTGACCTTTAAGATTTCGCCCCTATCCTTTTATCAGGTGAATCCGGTGCAGACGGAGAAATTGTACAGCTTGGCACTGGAATATGCAGGGCTGACCGGACAGGAAACCGTGTGGGATTTGTACTGTGGTATCGGTACCATTTCCCTGTTTTTGGCTAGCAGTGCAAAGAAAGTATATGGCGTGGAAATTGTGCCCCAGGCCATAGAGGACGCAAAAGAAAATGCCAAGAGAAATGGTATTACTAACGCGGAGTTTTTTGTGGGTAAGGCGGAGGAAGTGTTGCCGGAGTTTTATGAGAAGATGAGCGGAGAAGTGTCAGAGGTTGAGGCGCAGGGTGTCGGTGCCAAAGTGCCGGAGTTGTCCGGTAAGGAGAGCCGGGCGACAGACATGCTTCATCCGGATGTCATCGTAGTAGACCCGCCCCGCAAAGGTTGCGACCAGGCCTGCTTGGATACCATGCTGAAAATGAAACCGGAGCGAATTGTATATGTAAGCTGCGACAGTGCTACCATGGCAAGGGATGTGAAAATTCTTTGCGAAGGTGGCTATGAACTGAAGAAGGTGCGGCCGGTGGACCAGTTCGGTCATACGGTGCATGTGGAGACGGTATGTTTATTGTCCAAACTCCAGTGAAGCAAAGCATCATGTGAATGTAACGCTGGAGATGGACGAGTTGGGTGTGACATAAGTGGAGTATAAGGTGACAAAGGTTATACGGGAACATATAGGGAAGGTGTAGAAGGGAATTTTGGAAGAAGTGGCAGAAGAGGTAATGCCGCAAGTAATCTTTACGAAAGAGAAGGTATATAGAATGATTAGTGTGTCAATTGTTTGGGAAATGGTGATAATGGGTATCATTGCAGCTGTATGTATTGCTATATTTATAGTATCAAGTAAGCTGTTTGAAAAAGTATGGTCATGGGAACCGATTAGTGAAGTTGTGTCTTTAATTACTTCAAGTGCACATAGAATTTGCTTTTTGGGTAGTTTAAGATTAATAATTTTTATGATAGCAATATCAATATACACTATTGTAACCTTTATTTCATTTAAAAATGATGCTGGGATGTTAGGGGTTTTCGAATCGGTATTACATGGCACTTCGTTGTGGAGTGTTGTAGATTTAACGAATAATACACATGATTTATTTAGTTATAGAACTCTTTTGTGTATGGCAATGACTATGCTTCTTACAGAAGTATTCATTAAACTTTGTACGAGTTGTGGAACTTTTTTGAGGCTTCTTTATAGTATGATTTTTATGTTATTTTGTATAGTAATAACAGGACCTGTTGAAGGGATAATGGATAAGGTTATTGAAATGGATTTGTTAAATAAAACAGTGATTTTGATTCCTGATACATTTAGACAGAATTCGTTTATGGACTCTTTATTTGATTTATTGGCACCAATTATTTGGGTTGTAAATGCGATAATAAAAGTTTTTTTGTATATTCTGTTCATTTTCATCGTAGTGGTTTCTGTTTTGAGTCTTGTGCAAACACTCAGTCTTGCGATTGCTACATTAGCAATTGTTGTTTGTCCACTGGCAGAGTATAGTGAGTTGAATCCAGGGGGAATATTGGCTGGCGATAATCTCGGCTATGTGGTAATAATAGCGTTTATTATTATGGATATTGTGATTTTCTGTAAGGATATAATTTTGAGTGATAAAGATTAGTGATTTGATGTTAATATTTTCAACAAAGAAAATACGAATAAAAATTAATTAAGAGAATTATCGGATTACCAAACAAAACCATTCAAATAAAAGATGGATTGGTTTAAAAATAGGAAAGAGGAATGCAAAATGGGGAAAACGACTGTAAGAATAAAAGGTGAACACAAAGAAGTCACATCAATGACCATTAGCAAATTGCATCAAAATTTATTTGTAAAAGTGAATAGTGAATTAGGTGAGACAATTCATGAATCGGACAGAATTTCTATCAGAGATGAAGGAAACTGCCAAATCAGAATTATAGTTTATAAAGATAATTCTTTTCAAGGTATGGACACAATAGATCAAGATAAAATATTATTTGTAGGAAATTGTGCGATATCGCAAAATCCCAATAATCAATTTGTTGTTTCGTTGTCTAAAAATATTAAACATGCCTTGACTCAAATATTTCCTTTTACTGAAGCAATTCGAGTGTTAGGAACAAAAAAAGATTTAAAAGGTTGTATCCAAGAAAAATTAGGTATTATATCTGTAAAAGATATAAATGAGAATATCGGAGGCTGGGTGTTATATCCGGAAAAGAATGTTGTTCCGAATACTGATTCCAAAGAATTGAATACACTTATTTCCATTATTCGTGAGTATGGTGAAAAGCCACATTTAGACAAAAAAAATGATAAAGTGCAAGAAACGGATGAAGGAAATAAAAAGAAAAGCAAAAGAAATCATGATATCAGATTAGAAAAAAGCACCGGGTGGTTAAATGCGGAAGAATATACCGGTAATATTAGAAAGTGGGAAAACTGTATTTATACATTAGCGAGTGAGCCGGATTCAAATGGTATATGTAAAGTATATATAGGAGAAGCAACAAATTCTAAAAATACGGTAAAAACCAGAATTTCAACATTTAAAATTGGAGAAAAAATATATATTGATCATACAAGAGATGAAGCGTTGGCAAATAGGTTTACACGTTTTAGAATAGATAAATTGTTGGATGGTTCTACAGAGTATTTGCATGATATGCAGGATTTGGCGATCGGAGTACCAATGATGTTGCGAAAAGAGTGTCCCAATGGGTATATTATGACCAATGATGCATTTGGAGCTTCCTATAACGACGCAATTATTGATGACAAAATGAAAAATGGTTCAAGATAAAGTTAGCCGGAGAAAGATATTTTGCTGGGAAAGTAAACTCTTCTCTAAAACCTATAGCTGAAGAACAGAAAGAGGAAAAACCATGAGAGTGGCGATTTGTGATGATGAAGATATGCAGCTATCTATGACGAAGAAAAATCTGGAGAATGCATATAAGAGCTTGGATTTAATAGTGGATACGTACACTTCAGGTGTTGATTTATTGAATGCAGTAAATGTCGTTCATTATGACCTGATTATTTTGGATATTGAAATGCGGGGGTTGAACGGAATCGATACCGCTAAGGAATTGCGCAAAAAAGGGGAAAATACCGCGGTAGTTTTTTTGTCATCTCATATGGAATATGCATTGGAGGGCTACGAGGTAAATGCGTTACGCTATTTAACGAAACCGACCAATGCAGAAAAACTTTCAGAAATCATTACCTATTTGTTGGAGCAGAGGAAAAAAGAAAAAAGAATTTTGCTCAGAAACGGTGAAGAAGAGGAGATGGTTTGTGCTGATGACATATACTATATGGAAGCGCAGGACCAGATGGTACGTATAGTAACCGATAGGGGTGAATATCGGAATCGGTATAATCTTGGAGATTATGAAACAGAGTTAAGCAATTGCGGTTTCTTTCGGATACATCGCGGGTACTTGATTAACCTTGGTCATGTACGCAGGCGGGTAGGAAAAGAAGTTGTAATGGAGGATGGCGCCGTTCTTCCGGTTAGCAGGATGAAAGAGGCGGCATTAAAAAATGCCTTGTTCTATTTTGTGAGAAACGAGGCAACATAGTAATAATACCATTCACGACAAAGGAAGTGCATTTTACGACAAAAATCGCACTTCTTTTTTTGTGTGTGTTAATGTGAGTACATCAAATGATTTGGCAAAATAGGAGCACCAAAGATGAGAAAAAAGAATAAACAGGATTATTTTGAAGGTAAAAAGGTATACGAGTTGACGGAGGAAGAACAGCATGCCGCTATTTCCAAGAAGGAGGGTAATGCCTGTCGACACAAAGCGGAGAAACGCTGGTACCGTAGATTAGTTGTATTAAACGCCCTTATAGTCATAGTGGCTGTTATTGTGGTGATAAGCAGCGTGGCAGAAATGACGGAATGGGCAGAGGCAGTAACAACACAAATGAATGAAGAGCTTTCGGAGGATTATGTGGAAGATAAGACACAATACAGATATAATGCCTTCGAGGATATACCGATGGCGCTGGAGATATTTATGTACGGTGTGATTATTATGATAATTGTTATTCCGGTATTGTATTATATGTATGCCCAGTATCGCTCAATGTCACTTCGAATTACAGAGAAAAACTTCCCGGAAGTGTATGCGTTAATAGAGGAATATTCAAAGCGGTTAGGGATTAAGACTCCTAAAGCCTATGTTATACAACAAAATGGAGTATTAAATGCTTTTTCTGCATATTTGCCCAGAAGACAGTGGATTTGTATTCATAGCGAACTGTTTGAGGTTGCATATAGAGAACATAAGGATATGGATGCGTTGGCGTTTATTATTGCTCATGAATTAGGACATATTTATTACAAGCATGCAACCTTTGGCTATTATCTTTCTATTATGTTTTCACAGATGATTCCCGTACTGGGAACGACGGCTTCCAGAACGCGAGAATACAGTTGCGACAGACTGGCTCAAAGACTTACCGGTACGGACGGATTGGATGCTATGTTGGTGTTGGTAGTGGACCGTCATTTATATAAGCTGGTAGATAAAGAGGATTACATAGAGGATATGAGAAGCCAAAAAGGATTTTTCTTGTGGTTCTTTAATTTGTTAGCAGACCATCCGGTTATGAGCAAGAGAATCGTAGCATTGGCTGATGGACGCGGAAGCGGAAAGTTGTATTAGTTTAAAAAGGGTAAAAGGGATAAAACCATATATTTTTAGGTAAACCTCGGTAAAAGTTGCTTTTACCGAGGTTTGCTGTTTATGAAAAACGGTTGGCATGAATGCTTGTATTATGCTATAATACGAGAGAATTAAAATGAAGATTGCTATATTTTGTAAAAAATGAGCATTTGATGCAATCTGTGGTTATTCAATAGCTTCGTTAGAATAATAGCCTCGCAGAGCGAAACACACCCATTGCACAAATTAGAGAGTTGTACAATGGATATTTCGTACTTGCGGGGGCTTTTTGATTGAAGAAGTGGAGACCAGACTGTATAATATTAGGCAGGAGGATATAGCAGAAGAAGGGCAGTCAGAAGGTTTTTGGAGCAAAGAAGATTTTCATTACAAGAGAAGTATAATGATTGGGAGTTTGTTTATGATACATATTCTTGTGAAATTAAAAAATTGGAATAAGGAGAGCATGAGATATGAGTATGACGAGCGATTTTAGAGAAATTGAAAGGCTAACGGATTTAAAAATCGGGAAAGTTTTTCTGGGTGAGGAAACATATATATCTCAAAAAGAAGGAGACAGGATATTTGATAAAGATTCAGGGAACTTTCATTTGGTGCCGGTAATAGAAGATGAAAAGAAATGTAGGATATGGGCTGAATTCTTTGGAATAGAGAAAGCCATTCGTAATGAAGTAATAAATTTGCTTGCGAGTGATGAATCATTGGAAGTATATGAAGGAAGCGGTAAGAGTGGTGTATTGGGAGATATACCTCAATTTTATAAAGCTGCTAATCTGAATCATTTTTTCAGATATATTCAAGTGAGAAAAGGTGCTCGTTATTATTTTATCTTATTTAAACGTTTTTATATTGATAAGGACCACTATGTGAATTGTAAATATGGCGAAATACAATTCTATACTTCATTAAGTGACGAAATAAACGAAAAAATAGGAGATAAGTGGCAAATTAATTATCCCCAGTCGTATATGGGACAAAATGAAAAAATGATTAGGTTATCAAATACTAAGAATCGAGCTAACGGATACAACCCCAAGGGATTAATTAATATTATGCAGTCAAACATTGAGAAATCTACACAATTTGCAGAGAGTATTGTTAAAAAATTCGGGCTGTATATTGGGTATATTGAAGAAAATGATGCTTTGGAATAGTAGGTGTAAAAGTGTCACGGTGTTAAGAAAAAGCATCTTACAAAACGAGGACTTCCCCTAGGGAGAAGGAACATATGAGGAATATACCTTTGACAGCTACTACAGGATTGAATTGACGGGGATTTTCTAAATTTTTTATGTAGAAGAGGAGAACATATGAAAAAGATAAAACAAATCATGGTATATATTTTGGCAATGTGTCTGTCACTGACACTGTTTACCGGTTGCGGAGAGCAAAAGGAGCCGGAAAAAGAGAAGAGTAAAAAGGAGAAGCCGGTAGTGACAGAAGCACCGGCGGATTTGGAAGAGGAGTCCTCCGCAGGTGCAGAAAGAGAAGAGTCGGGTGAGTCTGCCGATGAAGAAAGTAAAGAAGCAAATGAGTCTACGGATATGGAAAGACCGGAGATGATTATCGAGAAGAATTACTTGGAGTATACCCTGAGTGAAGAGGATATTGCCGCCTTTGAGACGCAGCTTTTGTTGTGTGAGCAAATGCTGCAGGACGGAGCGCCTTATGCGGATATGGAGATTGCAGCAGACACCTTAAGCGAGCTGGCAAGCGGGCTGGTTCAACAGGCTAATATAGCGGAAGTGTTGTATAACTGCGATATGAAAAATGAGGAAGCGGTGGAAAATTATCTGTTTTCCGCAGAGCTCGTGTCGGAAACAGATGCAGAAGAGACGAGTTTCTTAAGAGACCTTTATGATAGCGGTGAATATGACAGATATTTTGATGAAGCGCCGGAGGTTCTGCTGAAGTATTTAGAGGCTTATTCGGAAGAAGCGGCTGAGCTGGAATTTCGTAATGATGAGATTCTGGCGGAGTTTTATGATTTGGAGGCAGAGGAATTTGAAGAGAAGATAGCACCTCTTTACTGCGAACTCATAAACAATAATAATGAAATTGCCATCAAGAGTGGTTATTCCAATTACTATGACTATGCTACCGCTTTGATTTATAAACGTGATTTTGACAGTGAGGAAAGAGCCCTGTTTCGTGAATATGTGAAGACCTATATAGTTCCTCTTTATTATTCGACTTATGAACAGCACGAGGAATCTTATATGGAATTATCCAGGGCAGAGAAAAGAATTATCAGTGAATTGTTGTATGATGCATATGATTCTTTGGATACGGACTATGTAAATGCTTATTTTGAAACTCTTCCGGAGAGTAGCAAAAAAGGTATGTTACATATGTTTGAAGAAGAGGCTTATGTAAGAGTGGATAACGAGAACGCTTTAGAGGGGGCATATACTACCGGTATCGGAGTGCCATTTTGTTATTTTGGACCCGGTATGCAGCAGGCATTTACCATAGTTCATGAAATCGGGCATTATTATGCGGATTATTATTTTAGTACGTCGTGGATATCCTATGATTTGGCCGAAGTTCACTCCCAGGGAAATGAGATGCTGTTTTTGACTTATTTGGAGACCGTGTTGGAGCCTGAGATTTTTGAGGCATTGGAAGATTACAGAATATATTACTTTATAGATACCATTACGGTGGCTACTTTAATGGATGAGTTTGAAGAAATCGTTTATTTACTTCCTGATAAGGTGGATTATACGGCGGAAGATTTTGATGAGCTTATGGAACAGCTTATCAGAAGTTATGGTTTTGCTGAGGATGATGAATATATCCGAGCTAACATGCAGTGGCTCTGGAGGAATGTAGGTATCAGTTATCCTGCTTATTACTTAAGTTATGGTACTTCTGCAATGGCGTCTCTTAGCTTATATAGTCTGAGTCAGGAGGATTACGACGCGGCTTTGGAAGCTTATCGAATACTTGTGGAAGAGGCGGATGTAAATAAGCATTTTACGGGTACTTTGGAGAAGGCCGGCATGGATAGTATCTTTGAAGAAGATGCGTATATTAAGTTGCAGGCTATGTGTGAGGAAAGATAGGAATGAAGAAACAAATAAAAGAAGTCTTAAAGAAGGAAATTAGTATAAAGGTGTTGGCGTTAGGAGCTTTTCTGGCGTTAATAGTCTTATTGATTCCCATCATAAGATGTATGATGTATAGCGTGCCGTGGTATGATGATTTTAATTATGGACGCTATACAAAAAGCTTTTATGAGACATATGGTGGTTTTAAGGGAGCGTTGGAGGGGGTTTTATTTTTTACAAAAACGCAGTGGCATGCGTGGCAGGGAACATATACCTCTTGCTTTTTTATGAGTTGGATGCCTGCAGTCTGGGGAACAGATAAGTATGTATATGGTTTGTGGTTTATATTAGCCGTGTTGTTATTAGGGATATTTTGCCTGACCAAAGTGCTTCTTCGGGATGTTTTGAAGAGTCAGGACAGATGGAGCTGCCTGGTAGTACAGAGTGTATTAGCTGCAGTGGTGGTTGTATTTATTCATGTTCCCAAAGAAGGATTTTTCTGGTACAATGCGGCGGTGCATTATACGGCTATGCATGGTTTGGGAATGCTGTTGATAGCAGGCGTGATTAAGTTGGTATATGTCAGAGGAAAAATTAAAACCATTTTATTAATGCTGGGCAGTCTCGTTGGCGCGATTTTAGTTGGTGGTGTGAACAATGTAACAGCGTTGCAGACAGGGTTAGTTATTTTATCTGTTATAGGCTTTGGTATTTTATTTAAAAAGAAAAGAGCCCTGTTGCTGATACCTACAGTGATATGTTACGGAGTCGCGATGTATAAGAATATTGCAGCACCCGGTAATGCAAGGCGTATGCTATACTACGTAAATATGAAAACCACACCAGTGGAAGCGATTCTCCGTTCATTTCAAAGTACGTTTACGCAGTTCGATGATTTTACTGGTTGGAAAACAGTGGCCGTTTTAGTAATGTTACTGCCGATAATTTATTATATTGTTTCCAAGGTGGATTTTGAATTTCGTTATCCGGGTCTGGTATTGTTATGGTCTGTTTGCCTTTATGCAACCGGTTTTACGCCGACATTATATACCATGGGACATATTATGCTGGGAAGGGCTAATAACGTAGCCCGAATTACCTTCCAAATTCTTCTCCTGATGGATTTGTTTTATTTGATGGGATGGCTTTGCAAATATCTGAAAAAGAAGGAAAAAGCATTTTCATTAAAAAACACATGGTCATTCTATGTACTTATGATAGGAATTATGGTGGGTATATTTGCTTTGGAGCCGAATAAAATAGGCGAGTACTCTTCTTATGCGGCATATTATTTCGTACATAGTGGCGAGGCTTATAACTATTACAGTGAATACCTGGAAAGAGTGGAAATCTGTGAGAGCGATGAGAAAAATGTAGTTGTAAGACCATTTAATTATGCGCCTTGGTTATTGTGTCCGGGTGATTTATCAGAGAATGTAGATTATGAACCTAATCTTTTCATGGCGCTTTATTTTGGAAAAGAGAGCATCTCCTGCGTTGCACCCGAGCGGGAGGAATAAATTAATTTTGGGATAGATTTTTAATATGTTTTGTTGAATATTTGTAGGGAAAAGGAGATTAATTGCTATGAGCAGAGTAAATTTTGGTGCAAAACCATGGATTTATCCCATGCCGGTTTTGATTGTGGGAACGTATGATGAAGAAGGAGTACCCAACGCTATGAATGCGGCGTGGGGCTGTATAACCGATGTGAATGAGGTAACCATCAGCATGGGTGCCCATAAGACGTCTGAGAATTTTATGAAGACGGGTGCGTTCACCGTAAGCTTTGCTACGGAGGAAACGGTTGTGGCGTCGGATTATGTAGGTGTGGAGTCCGCAAGTAAGGTGCCGGACAAGTTTGCCAAAGCTGGCTTCCATGCAGTGAAAAGTGAATTTGTAAATGCACCGTTGATTCAGGAGTTACCCATGACATTGGAGTGCAAGGTAAAGAGTTATGAAGAGGAAATCTTGATTGGTGAGATAGTGAATGTTACCGCCGATGAATCCATATTAACGGATGGTAAGGTTGATTTAAAGAAATTTAAGCCCATCGTTTATGATCCGGTAAACCATGATTATTTGGGGTTGGGCGAAAAGGTCGGTAATGCATTTCAGGATGGAAACCAGTTGAAGTAAAGAAAGGTAAAACATTATGCAGGCAATTATTTTGGCAGCAGGCATGGGTAAGCGTTTAAAAGAATATACCCAGAATAACACCAAATGTATGGTAAAGGTTTGCGGGGAGACGTTAATTGAAAGGATGCTGAAGCAACTTAAGGAGAGGGCGTTTTCCAGAGTAATTATGGTGGTCGGATATAAGGGAGAAGAATTGAAGGACTTTGTGAAGAGTCTGGATATTGGTCTTTCCATTCAGTTTGTGGAAAATCCGGACTATGATAAAACCAATAATATTTATTCGCTGTATTTGGCTAAGGATTATCTTTGCGAAGAGGATACGGTGTTGCTTGAGTCGGATGTAATTTTCGAGCCTGCGGTGTTGGATGCGCTATTGGAGGATGAAAGAGAAACTTTGGCGTTGGTGGATCGGTACGAAAGCTGGATGGACGGAACTTGTCTGAAGCTTCGGGAGGACGATTCTATTGAGGCGTTTATTCCGGGGAAGAACTTCAATTTTGCGGAAAAGCATTTGTATTATAAGACGGTAAATATTTATAAATTTGCCAAAGATTTTTCGGTGTCCCGTTATGTGCCTTTTCTGGAGGCTTATTCTAAGGCGCTGGGAAATAATGAATACTATGAGCAGGTGCTGAAGGTACTTGCGGTGTTGGATAACGCGGGAATATATGCAAAGAGGCTAAACGGTCAGAAGTGGTATGAAATCGACGATGCTCAGGATTTGGATATTGCCACAAGTATGTTTGCACCGGAGGAGAAGCAGCTGGAGCTGATGCAGGGACGATATGGCGGATATTGGAGATATCCTCGTTTGTTGGATTTTTGCTATCTGGTTAATCCTTACTTCCCGCCCGTACGTATGCAGGAAGAGTTGAAGGCTATGTTTGGGGAGCTTTTGTGTGCATATCCTTCCGGCATGAAAGTGAACAGTGGTCTGGCGGCAAAGAATACGGGTATTCGTCAGGAGCATATTCTGGTAGGTAATGGGGCAGCAGAGCTGATTCGGTCTTTGATGGAGAACTTAGAGGGAAAAGTGGGAATTATTCGCCCCAGCTTTGAGGAGTATGGTAATCGCTTGTCTGAAGAGCAAAAAGTGGTGTTTGAGCCTGCGAAGCCGGACTTTTCTTATGTGGTGGAGGATATTATTACATTCTTTGAGGATAAGGATATTCAGAATCTGGTGCTGATTAATCCGGACAACCCTTCCGGCAATTACCTAGAGTCTGCACAGTTGTACAAGCTTTTTGACTGGACCAAGCAGAAGGGCATTCGCCTGATTTATGATGAATCCTTCTCGGACTTTGCTTGCGAGGAAGATAGAAGTATGTTAAAGGAGACGGTTTTGAAGCAGTATCCTCAGGTGTATATTGTGAAGAGCTTGTCCAAATCCTACGGTATACCGGGACTTCGTTTGGGCATTTTGGCCTCCGGTGATGAGGAAATGATATCTTTCCTGAAAAAAGATGTGGCCATTTGGAATATTAACTCTTTTGCGGAGTATTTCCTGCAGATCTATGAAAAATATGCGAAAGAGTATGAAGCGGCAACCCGGAAGCTGGCGGCGGAGAGAGAATGGTTTATGGCGCGTCTTTCTGAGATAAAGGGTGTGCGGGTGGTTCCTTCTCAGGCAAATTATGTAATGGTGGAATTGCAGGGAGGATTTACTGCAACGGAGATGACCAAGCGTTTGCTTAACGATTATGAAATTCTGGTGAAGGATTTGAGCAGTAAAACCGGCGGAGAATATTTGCGGATTGCAGTACGCGGACGCGAGGATAACCAGTCTCTGATTAATGCAATGGAGGCTCTGCAATAGAAAGGAAACTGTTGGCACTATGTATGTGATGTTATATATTGACCCGGGAACGGGCAGTATGTTGTTTGCTATTTTGATTGGTATCATAACCAGTCTCATGTTTTTGTGGAAAAGCTTTTTGTTAAAAATAAAGTTTCTTTTAAACGGCGGTCGTGTGGAAGAGTCCGGGAAGCGACTTCCCTATGTAATTTTCAGTGATAGCAAACGATATTGGAATGTGTTTAAGCCCATATGTGATGAATTTGAAAAGAGAGGAGTGCAGTTGGAGTATCTGACAGCCTCTGAGGATGACCCTGCCCTTGTCGCAGAGTATAAACATGTGAATTGTAGGTTTATTGGTGAGAACAATAAGGCCTTTGCGAAATTGAATATGCTGGATGCAGGGATTTTGCTGTCCACTACACCTGGCTTGGACGTGTACCAGTGGAAAAGGTCTGCAAATGTGGACTGGTATGTGCATATCTTTCATGCGGTGGATGAAGGAACCGGTTATCGAATGTTTGGAATGGATTATTATGATGCAGTGCTTTTGACCGGCGCCTTTCAGGAAAAATATATTCGCAAGCTGGAGGAGCTGCGTGGTCTTCCGGCTAAGGAGTTGAAAGTGGCAGGCTCTACTTATATGGATGCTTTGAAGGAAAAGCTGGATGCAAAGACCGGTACCAAAGAAGGAAAAACGGTGCTTTTGGCTCCTTCTTGGGGAGAAAGCAGTATTTTGACTAAGTACGGTGCAGATATTTTGCGTGCTTTGATGGCAACCGGATACAATATTGTGGTACGTCCCCATCCCCAATCCTTAACTTCGGAAAAGGCCATACTTGAGCCTTTGTGGAAGGAATTTCCGGATTCAGAGCATTTGCATTGGAATTATGATAATGATAATTTTGAGGCTTTGTGGAACGCAGATATTATGATTACGGACTTTTCCGGTATCATTTTTGACTATGCGCTGGTGTTCGGCAAGCCGATTATTTATGCGGATACCTCTTTTGATCCGGCACCCTATGATGCAGCGTGGATTGAGGAGCCCTTGTGGCGCTTTGAGGTATTAAAAGAGCTTGGTGCACCCTTACAGAAAGAAGATTTCCCCCGCATGCGGGAGCTGATTGATGAATTATTACAGCAAGAGCAGGGTAGGGAAGCCAGAGATAAGGTGCGAAAGGAAGCTTGGCAGTGTATTGGAGAAAGTGCCAAGCTTACCGTGGATTATATGATTCACAAATATGAGGAACTGTTGTCAGAGAAGGAGAAAAAATGATAGGGAAATTTCTTTTTTTCATTTTTATACAACCGCTGGTTTTGTTGATTGAGTGTATTTTTACCATTATGTCAAGGCTGTTTGGGAATTACGGCCTGGCGATTATTATGGTAAGTATCGTAATCAATCTGCTGATTTTGCCCCTGTATAAAAGGTCGGATGCCTTGCAGGAGCAGGAGCGCAAGAAGCAAAAGGATATGGAGCATTGGGTAAAGCATATCCGTAAGACCTTCAAAGGTGATGAGCGGTTTATGATGTTGTCTACTTATTATAGGCAGCAGGATTACCAGCCCTTAAACGCTATCAGAGGTTCTCTGTCTTTGTTATTGCAGATTCCTTTTTTCATAGCGGCGTATCATTATTTGACCACGGTGAATTTGCAGGGAGCGTCTTTCCTGTTTTTGAAGAACTTAAGTGAAGCGGACCATTTGTGGAAGCTGGGAAGCTTGTCCATCAATGTGATGCCCCTTTTAATGACGGCGATTAACTTGATTTCAGGCTTTATTTACACCAAGGAGTTTGCTTTTAAGGATAAAATGCAGCTGTATGTGTTGGCGGGCGTGTTCTTGGTGATTTTGTATCAGAGCCCCTCCGGTTTGGTACTATACTGGACCATGAATAACCTGTTTTCCCTGTGCAAGAATATTGTAATGAAATGTCTCATGCCGGTTTTGGAAAAATACAAAAAAGAACCGGTGGAGAAGGCTCCAATTACCACATCGCCCAAGACATTTGTAACGGGAGCGTTACTTTTGACCGTGTTAATCGGTTTGGTGATTCCGGCATCTGTCATCAGTGCATCTCCGGCAGAGTTTATTTCTATTAATGCTTACCGGACGCCGCTTATTTTTGTGTGGTTGACCTTATGTGTGGCAATCGGTGTATTTCTGGTATGGGGCGGTATCTTGTACTATATCAGCAGCCCTAAGGCAAAGCCGATTTTGGAGAAGGGTGCTTGTGCGCTGGCGTTGATTGCTTTGGCGGATTATATGTTCTTTGGTAATCGTACAGGCATGGTTTCGCCCATATTGGTTTTTGAAGGCGGTCTCTCGGTGGATTGGAAGCTGGGAGTACTTAGCTTAGGTATTGCGGCAGCACTGGCGGTGATTGTATGGGGTTGCTGGAAATATCGTAAGCTTTGGCAGAGTGTTTTGACGATATTAATTCTCAGTTTGCTGGTATTGGGTATTAGGGATATGCGAAAGGCAGACCGGGAACTTGCGGAAATGGATTATATTAAATCTCTTTCGGCGCAAACTGAGACTAAGGAAGTGGAGCCCATCCTGACCTTAAGTAAGACGGAGAAAAATGTAGTGGTGTTTATGGTGGACCGTGCTATCAGCGATTACTTCCCCTACATTATGGCGGAGAAGCCGGAGCTTGCAGAGCAGTTTTCGGGGTTTGTGTATTACCCCAATACCATATCCTTTGGACAATACACGATTTATGGCTCGGCAGCTATTTTTGGCGGCTACGAGTATATGCCTGCAGAAATGAATGCCCGTGATGATATGCTCGCGGTGGAAAAGCAAAATGAAGCTTTGAAGGTTTTGCCGGTTCTTTTTCAGGAAATGAATTATGATGTAACGATTTGTGATCCGCCTTTGGCAGGCTATCGGGAAATTTCAGATTTGAGCATTTATGAGGAATATCCGGACATGAATGCCTATATAACGATGGGGGCTTATATGGGAGAAGATGATCGTTTTGTGAAACGTTTGCAGGACAGTCAGGAACGCAACTTCTTCTGTTACAGTCTTTTAAAGGCGGCACCGGTGTTAGCGCAGCCCATTCTCTATGACGGAGGGAATTATTTCGAATCTGCAAAGAATAATACTCAAAGTCCTGCATTTATGGAGTCTTATACGGTACTTAGCAATTTACCGGGACTCACGGATATTAGAGAGGATAGTCCGGGCGGTTTTGTTATGATTAACAATGAAACACCTCACGAACCCTGTTTGTTGCAGATGCCGGACTATGTACCTGCGGACAGCGTAAGTAATGGTGCATATGAGGACAGCAGTCGATTTACAGTGGACGGCAGAACCATGCGGGTGGAAAACTCCTACCAATTGGAGCATTATCATATCAATATGGCAACCTACCTGCAGCTTGGTAAATGGCTGGATTACCTGAAGGAATGCGGTGTGTACGATAATACCAGAATTATTATTGTTTCTGACCATGGACGTACCTTGGGACAGTTTGAGGATTTGCTGGTTTCGGAGGAATTGGACGTGCAGGGGTATCATCCTATTTTACTGGTGAAGGACTTTAACGCAGGAGAGTTTGCTGTTTCGAATACTTTTATGACCAATGGGGATGTGCCGGTACTTGCTTTGGAGGGCTTGGTGGAGGAGCCGGTGAATCCTTTTACCGGAAATCCCATTGATGATACGGCCAAGAAGGAAGGCAGACTTTATATTACCACTGCAGAGAATTATGACCAGAATCCCGGGAACACCATTGATACTACCGGAGGCGTATGGTACACCTTAACCGGCGAGAATATATTTGATAAGAATAATTGGAAAAAGGTGGAAGAACCGGTTGTAGAGTAAACGGTGTTGCGAGAAAAAGTAAAGGCTTGGGAGCGAATGCTGCCAAGCCTTTTGTGCGTTATATTTAGATTTGTTTATCCTGCGTAGGGCAAGTCTTCAAAATATTCGTATTCGGAAACACCATCAATGCAAATAATACAGCCGGTCTGCTCGTCGCGAGTGTAATGGATGGTGCCGGTTTGGTCAGAACCGACTACTTTGAAGTAAATTTCATCCAACAGGTTGGTACCGGTGATGGTGATTTGGGTGCCGGCGTCTAAAGTGGTTTGGGTACCGTCTATGGTAACCGGAAGGGGTTTAATAATACTCAGCGGATAACCGACAGTGATTTGATACAGTTCATCATCATGAACTAAATGACCATCAGCAGTAAGTTTATAATCTGTGCAACCGCCGAAACTACCCAAAGCGTTTATTGCTACTGTCATCTCTATTCTTTCAGAAGAAATATTTGTGCCTGAGAGATGCATATTGGGCATTTCGTTACATGCAACCAATTTTCCGTCTGTTACCTCATAAAGGTAGGTTATGGAATCGGCTGACATATAATCGCAGGATATTATTATGAAGCTTCTGCCATCGGCACGTTTGATAATGTATCCATCTATAAAGTAGTTAAAGGTTCCAAAGGAAACTTTATCAGACCCGGAAATCAGACTGATATCTACTTGCCAGTCATTATCTACCGCTTCAATCATAAGAGGCCTGTCGGTGCCGATTAAGGAAGAAATATCTTGGTTAAGTCCTACTTTTGCCACCAGTTCGCCTTCGGAAGGCAAATATTTACTATGAAGGTAGGCGGCGCATTCACTGTAAGGAAGGGTAATTTCCGGAGCGCCCATAGCGTAAGGTCCCACTTCATAAGGTGAGAAACAAATAACAATGCCGGTCGAGGTCATATACCAAAGAGATTCTTTATCGGGAGATAAGGACTCTGCCACCCATGACTGATAATCGGCAAAAAGAGCATCTTCGTATTCTTCATAAAGAGCATTGCATATGTAATCAATTGCGCTGGGATAAAAGCCTTCTGCATCTGCTACAATATCTGCAAGTAATAATTGCTGTCCGCTTGCTATATCGTAAGTTTCGCCACCATAGGCAAACATACCATGAGCACCGCCGGTGTAGTCGCTGTATTGGATTCGAAAACTGGCAATTGAGCTGTCACAGCGGGAAAGCGTTGCATTTACGTAAGAGGAGTATTCATTAAAAAAGCCCGGAGTTAAATTAAATTCATAGTGGTCCAAAGCACTTTCATACAAGAATTGATGGTTTTCTGCGATGATGCCCGGATGAACAGTATTAAAAGCACTTTGTAAGGCATCAAAGCCTTCGCCGGCAATGGATAGTGTATAATCCTTTACGACCAGTAAGGTAGTCCCATCCTCTGCATACCAGATTTTTTCTTCCGGAAGAACGGTTATCCGAGGAATGGTAGTCTGCACGGAGGAGTCAGCAGGTACTTCCGTAGGGTTAGGAGTGTCTGTTACATCCGAAGGTGTTTCTGCAGGTGCCTCCGTAGGAGCGGGCGTTTCAACGGCATCAACGGGTGCTTCCGTAGGCTTGGTTACGTTTGTGTCCGGGGCCGGTGTTTCCTCAGGGGCATCGGTAGCTTGAGTTATTACGTCGGTTTTGTCGGTAGAATCACCGCCGGTCGCAGCTCCACAGCCGCTTAATAATAATATACCGCACATAAGTAAAGCGGTCCATTTTGCTTTATTTTTCATAAGGTCACCTCCATAAATACAAGGGGTAAATTACTAGGTTTCTATCTACTTTAATTTTACACTTTTGAAGATATATTGCAACGAAAAAAATCTTAATATTTTTTAATTTTTTGCCGAAAATCAAAGAGTATGATACAATAATAAAAAGGTCAGAAAAGGTATCCGAATGGGGAAGGAGGAGCTTTTATGAAGTGGTTGGAGATGATAAAGGATTTTAATACTGTGTCGGTGGTGGTGCGTATATTCCTGGCCATGCTTTTGGGTGGTCTCATCGGTATGGAAAGAGAGAAAAGCAGGCGTCCGGCAGGCTTTCGCACTCATATTTTAGTGTGTGTGGGTTCCTGTATGACGGCATTAATCGGTTTGTTTGTGTGGACCGGATTGAATGGGGCGTCCGATCCTCTGCGTATTTCCGCACAGGTAATCTCCGGTATTGGTTTCTTGGGTGTGGGTACGATTTTGGTAAAGGAGCATGACCACATTACAGGTCTTACCACGGCAGCAGGTCTGTGGACCACTGCGGCTATCGGTATTGCCTGTGGATTTGGATTCTACATTGGAGCGTTAATAGGTACTTTAGTGGTTGCCATTACGTCGGCCATTTTGTTTAAGTTTGAAGCAAGAGGTCGCAAGAAAAACCGTAAACGCATGATTTATCTGGAAGTTCAGGGAACAGAAGGTTTGAATGAATACATAGATTGGTTGGAAGAAGACTGGAAGGCAAAACAGGTTATGGTGGTGCCGCCTCATACCGCTATGGGCGGTCATGTTGGGCTAGAGGTAATTTTGCCCTTGGTGGGAAATGAGGATATTAAAGATGTGCTGGGCAAGCTTCGTGGCAGAGAAGGGGTTCTGTTTGCACTGGAAAGTATGAAAAGAGAGGCGTAAAGCATGGAATTAGTACCGATACCACAGGGAAAATACGATGAGTACAGGTTGACACTTTTGTTTGATTGTTATAAATGGGACCCTCAGTTTTTGGATCATAATACGGTGGCAAAATACACGCTGGTCCTTACAGAGGAAGAACATAGAGAATTAGCAACGCTTACGGAGAAGTTGGATGCGGAGACCAGAGCCGCAGAAGAGTTTTTAAACAGTCATTCTGAGTATATTAAGCCGCTGGCGCTTCCCGGAAGTGTGAAAAAGGAAATAGTGAAAATGCAAAACTACGAGCCGGACAAGCATGTTCGGCTCATGCGATATGATTTCCACCCTACTGTGGAGGGAGAATGGGCAGTCAGTGAGGTAAACAGCGATGTACCGGGAGGTTTTGCGGAGAGCTCTTTTATGCCTAGGGCGGCCATACAGTTGTTGAGTGAGTCGGATAGAGTTGCCCCGGAGGGCAATAAAATGTCTGGCGAAAATTACGGTTTCTGCGATTTTGCCAAGGTAATGGTGGAGGCTATAGCGAAAAAGGTGAAAAAGGGTGGCCGTATTATGATGGTGCATTGTACCTGTTACAGTGATGACAGGCAGGTAATGCAGTTTCTGGGCGACAGGCTGGAGGAAGCCGGTTTTAAGGTGCTTTACGGTGCGGCGGACCATTTGCACTTCATGGATCATCAGGCGGTGAGTATTTTGGATAATAACGAAGGGCCCGTGGATGCTATTTTCCGCTTTACACCGTTGGAGTGGTTGACGGAGATTAAACCGAAACGTTGGCAGGGGTATTTTGATACGACTACCACCTCCTGCAATCATCCCGTGGCTATGTATGCCCAAACCAAGCGTTTTCCACTGGTGTGGAAAGCTTTGGAGCAGAATGGAATCTCTGTGGATACATGGAGGGAACTCCTGCCGGACACCTTGGAGGTGAAGGATGCCAAAGGAAAAGAGGGCTATATTTTCAAGCCCGCCTGTGGTCGTGTTGGAGAGAAGATTTCCATAGAAGAGGCCTGCGTGGGCACGGAATATAAGGATATTTTGAAGGAAGTAAGACGCCATCCCAAGCAGTTTCTGGCACAGAAGAAATTCTTAAGCCAGCCTGTGAAGGGGCCGGATGGCGAGGAATATCATGTGTGCTTAGGTTCCTATTGTGTGGATGGCAAGCATGCGGGGTATTATGCTCGTATCAGTGAAACGCCCCGTATCGATTCCAATGCGGCGGATATACCGGTATTGATTTGCCGAGAGGAAATGCGTGGGGAAAATCACGAAGTTGAAGCCATGCAGTGCGAGGGGGCGACAATCTCTTACGATACGAACCTGCCGGTCAATCCGCTCTATCGTGCAGATAAAGAAATATACAAAATATGGGCACCCACCGGTAAGCAGTGGGTGGACTGGGTGCGCCCGGTGCCTTTTGTGGAGATGGAGCATTTTACCAAAGGATATGGTTCCTGTGGGACAGTGGATATGAGTGCCTACAGAGTGGATTATGTAGACGAAGCATGGAAGGATGCGGCCATTATAGTAGACCTGCCCGGTGCAAAGAGTGTGCAGGAGGGTATAGCCCTGGCAAAGAAAGGGTATCGTCCTATTCCAATTTTTAACGGTACCGTAGAGCAAAGAGACGCCAGAGCCACTACAGACAATGAATCCGCATCGCTGGCACTAATGCGTTATGCAGGAGAGCTTGCAAGGATAGAGCTTGCGGAAGATGCCCGACCGGCATTTTTGACGGACAGCAATCGACTACATCGGTACAGAGTGGATTTGGGAATCTTTGATAACAGTTGGGATGTGTATCACCAGGACTTACCCACAGCGGAATATTTCCTGGCAAATAATATTCACAAAATAGTAATCGTGGGACAGTCTGTGGCAAGGGATTTGGCCAAGATATTACGTCCTTTTCGGAAGAAGGGCATAGAGATTTTCTTAACCAATGGATACGAAGCTCCGAAAAAGGTGGTTCTTCGCAAGCCATTATTTGAGGAAAAAATATAAGAGGTAAAAGATTTTGATAAAGTTTGACGGGCGCATCGTGCAGTTTGGTTTCGGTGCGGTGGGAAAGAGCTTTTATGAAAAGCTTTCTCGAGAGATTAAGTTTAATGAAAATAAATATTATGTGATTACCATGAACCCCGACGAGTTTCATGCTTATATTAATCTGGGCGGGATGACGGAGAATTTCAAGACCTGTGAAGTGACCAGAGAAAACTTTAAGGATGTGTTTGGCCCTTATTTAAGCGAGGGAGATTTGCTTATCGATTTTGCGGATACGGTGGGCACTTTGGACATCCTCACTTGGTGTGCGGAGCAAAATATTATGTATTTAAATACCGGGGAAGCAGACTGGCCGGATCACTGGTATTGTATTTTTGAGGAGAACGAAAAGAAGCGGGCCCTTCAGAAAGAATGCAGGCAGCAGGCGGGCAAATGCAAATACCCCATTGTTCTTCAGCACGGCAATAATCCGGGACTGGTGTCCCATTTCGTAAAGGCGGGCATTGCCTATATTGCCCGGAAACAGTTTCCCAAGGATAAGGCGTTACAGGCATTGGTACATCAGGGGAAATTTAACGAAGCGGCCAGAACTTTGGGGCTTCGAATGATACATGTAAATGATGTAGATTTACAGGAGATTAGTGATGCCTACAGTGACGAAAATTTGTACAGCACTTGGTGTACGGATTCTTTTTGGTTTGAAATGCTTAGCGAAGCCACGGCAAGCATCGGAACCCACGAAGAAATCCAAGACAAGAAAAAGTGCAATTTTGTAAATAAGGAAAACGGAAGTTTAGAGTTTAAGAAGTTAGCCGCGGATAAAAAAGGGAAGACCTATTACCCGGGTGGTGTGTTTACCGGCCATTTGGTGCCCCATGAAGAAACCATTACCATTGCCCGGAATTTAGAAGTAGTGGAAGAGGGCAAGGTGGTTTATCGTCCCACGGTACTGTTTTTGTACGAGCCCTGCGCTCATGCCAGCCGGTACTTTGCGGGAGCAAAGGTCAACGATTACCCTGAGCCTGACCCGGAGAAGCCCGCGGATTGCGAGGACGAAAACGGCAGAACGATTATCAGGGGTTATGAGTATCCACGGAAATTTGAAATTGTTTACCAGGAAAAGATTGCTTCCGGCACAGAGTATGTAGGAGTACTTCTTTTGGGCGAGTATTTCAAACCGGTCTGGGTGGGTAACCGTGTGGAGACCACGTATTTGTACAAAAATAAGAAAGACTCTTACTGGCAGACGCCTACCATTACGCCGGTGGCTATGTCCGCACTGGCAGCAGTATGTTGGATGCTCAAACATAAGGATAAGGGCGGTATTTATTTCCCGGATGATATCCCGGACTATGCTTCCATTATTAAAACGGCGGAGAAGTATATTTCCAAGACCATTTATAAGACATTTCCCAAGGAGGAAGTGGAGAACGCTTTGCAGGTGGACTTGGAGAAGATCGGGCTGGAGGATGTGCTATTCTAGTACGGATATCTCATTGCGAAATACTTCGATTAATGTTATAATTCTTTTAAAAATGATATATGAGGAGGATGCAAATGGGTGCAGTAGTAGGTATTGTTATATTTTTATGTATTTTATTAGTAATTATCATTGGATTGGTAGCATTCGGTATCAAAATTTACAATGAGTTGGTGCGTTTGCAGAATTCAGTGGAGAATTCTTTTTCACAGATTGAGGTGCAGCTACAGAGAAGATTTGACCTGATTCCAAACCTGGTGGAAACCGTAAAGGGTTTTGCCGCACATGAGAAGGAATTGCTTGAAAATGTAACTGCCAGCAGAGGCGGTTTCATGAAAGCGACCACCGGCGAGGAGAAGATGGCAGCGAACCAGCAGTTGACTTCTAATTTGAGATCTTTATTTGTGGTTGCGGAGAATTATCCGGAATTAAAGGCAAATACCAACTTTTTGAAGTTGCAGGAGGAGCTATCTGAAACAGAGGATAAGGTGCAGTACTCCAGACAGTTTTATAATGATGCGGTAACCATTTACAACAATAAGCGTGAAATGTTCCCCAACAGTTTCATTGCAAATATGTTTGGATTCAAAGAGGAGCCTTTGTTTGTGGTACAGAACGAGGCGGCAAAGGAAGCACCTCAGGTGAAGTTTTAAGGTAGAGTATCACAAGGAAATTACATAGTGAAAAATAGAAAATGCCGGCTCCGAAAGGAACCGGCATTATTTGTAGGTTTGTTTAGGGTAGGATTAGTGTCCACCGCCGCCGCCACCGCCGCCACGGCCACCGCCACCGTATCCAAAGCCGCCACCGCCGCTGCCACCGAAGGAGCCGGCGCTGCGTACAGAAGAATGGAAGGAACGATGGGAAGAGTGGAAATTATGGGAACGATAACAACCGTTGCCAAGCACGGGACTGGCTTCCGCTGCTAATTCAGGACAACGCAGCCCTATAGCTTCGCTGACCTTTTCAGCAATACCAAAAGCAGATGCATAAATCAGGTATTTTTCCCAAAGCTCTACTTCCACATAGGTACGTTCATTCATAAGTGTTTCACTGTTTAGGAAATTGTATAAACCGCGCCATTTTGCGTATTCTTCCTCGCCATAGTTGGTAAGTAAAACATACTTGCCGGCCTGCTTGCGAATCAAAACACCGGCGATAATACAACCGATACCAAAAATAAAGTATGCGCCGAACGCTAAATCCATACGGGTAAAGAAAGAAATAATATTTACCGCGGTCAGGAACAGAATACCAAATACCATAAGTGCAGTGGAAATCCGGCGCAATTCCTTCTGGGGCTGTTTATAATCCAGCTTTTGGAAGTAATTCTGGCGGATACCGATATCGGTTATGGAGGAATCCATACCTTTTACAAAGGACTGGGAACCATACTCATCTCCCTGCACGCGCCACTGTAGGGTACTCATGGAAAGCTGAGATCCAGGGCCGGCATGGGATAGTAGCAAATTAAAATAAAGTTCTTCACAAGTAGTCAGTGGCTCCAGCTCCGATTCTGCCGCCATGGCAGCACGATAGGCTTCGTTAGCTTCTGCGGAAGGATAGGCAGGCGGAGCAGCCTTCTTTTTCTTAATAATAATCAAAACATCATTGTATATTTCTTGTAGCCCAATATATCCTTTGCGTGCTAAGCTCAGCAAAATTGCGGAGTACACGCCGGAGTCGTCCTTGGGTGTCTTATGTTTACAATGTACCAGTGTATTGGCGAAATTCGGATCCAAATCGCTGGGAATTTCTCTGAAATACTGTATATCTACAGGGTCACAGAAATAATGTCTTCCCTTAATAAATTTATCAATCTTAAAAGCAAAGAACAAAATGCCGGCGGTTGCCAGTATAAATATTCCGAATACAATTGCTTTTCGGGTAGCTGCTTTTGCCGGTTCGTTTGCGTAGGCCTCCTGCTCTTCCCAGATTTCGTCCAGTACGTCATCGCCGGTGTAGTAATTGGTGGATGCATTTTCGGTAAAGATATGCTTATCTTCACCATAGGAAACCAGGTCGAACTCGATGTATTGGTTGTAGGGATTAAACTGCAAGTCTTCTTCATCCAGTTCAAAGTAGAAGGTATAGTATCCGGGGTTGCGGTCTGCCGATTCCTCCACCGGGAAGGTGTGGGAATTGGTACCGTAGGTGAAAACCTCATAGTTACCCTTGGAAGGCATCTTATCATTAGGGAAAAGAATTTCGGCCTTGAAAGAGTCCAAATGCTTGATGGTTGTACCGGAATAAAGGGCCAGGTACAAATCGGAGCAGTCGTTGTATTTTAGTGCTGCATTATACATTTCGTACTCAATTTCGAAAACCATTTCTTCACGGTAAACATCATCTATGTAGAAAAATACACATTCGTAATCCCGCGAAGATTCATTATATGGGCCGGGGCTATGGAACCATTTTCCGGGACCAAGTTCAGGATTGGCTCCGGTATAATCCCAATCTTCCCAATAAAGCCTGGGACTTTCCTCATAAATGACTTCTGTGCCATCTTTTAAAATTTGCTTTACGGAGTTTACTTTGTAATGGACCCTTACACCATCCACTTCATCCTCCACCAAATCTCTCCAAAGCTCCCAGAAACCATTACTCCTATATGCTGCATGCACATCAAAGGTCAGTCGCTCTGTAATAATAACTTTGCCTTCCGCTCCTTCATCATCCGGCACAACAGCCCGGTATTCCACGTCTGTAATACGGGCATAGTCGTTGGGATTGAGCTGCAGGTCCTCTAGGATATACATGTTCTCACTGAAGAAGATGAAAAGAATTATGACCAGATAAATTAAAACCGTAGAAATAACTGATTTCTTTTCCAAGTAATTCCCCCCTTATCCTTTTGTTTGAATATTTACTAAACATAAGTATAGTTAAAATGTAAAGGTTTGTAAATATGATTATATTGTGTTACTATAAAAAAGAGAGCTTTGAAGGAGAGAACAGAAAATGACGAAAAAGTATGGTTTGTCTTCAACCGCACTACGATTTATAGCTATGTTCTTTATGCTTTTGGATCATATGTGGGCGAGTGTCGTGACAGGAAATAATTGGATGACCTATGCGGGCAGAATGGCACTTCCCCTATTTGCGTTTTTAATAGCAGAGGGGTATGCTCATACAAGTAATGTGAAGAATTACAAAAAGCGATTGTTGATATTTGGTATCTTGTCAGAGATTCCGTTTAATTTACTGGTGTCCGGAAGTTGGTTTTTCCCGTTTCACCAAAATGTAATGTTTACATTACTGTTTGGCATCTTGGCCATAGAAGTCATAGATCGTGTGAAAAAAGACCACAGTGCGAAAAGTATTGTTAAGAATATGTTGCTTTTGGCCGGTGTTGCGATTTTGTCCATTGTGACTTTGGTAGATTATAATATCATGGGCGTAGCTACAGTGGCGCTGTTCTATTTGTGCCGTGGAGTACGTTTTGGCTGGCTTTTCCAGATAATTGGTATGTTCCTCTTAAATATTGTGTGGCATAAAGGAATGATGATTCCGGTTACTATGGGTCCTATTTCTTTTGAGTTCAGTACTCAGGGATTTGCCTTGTTTTCGCTGGTATTCATCTGGTTATACAATGGCAAAAAAGGTTGTTCCAACAAGGTGGTGCAGTATTTGGCATACGCGTTTTATCCCGCGCACATGCTGGTGTTGTATCTAATATGGTTGTTGATGTAGAGCGATGCGGGGGCATCGATTCGATATAAAAATTAAAGGAGAGGGTTAGTATGAAAATCTATGTAAATGCAAAAGCAGGTCGTGACGGAAACGGTACGAAAGAAATGCCGTTTCGCAGAATTAACGAGGCTGCAAAGGTAGCAAAACCGGGGGATGAGGTGTTGGTGGCGCCGGGAATTTATCGTGAGTATGTAAATCCGGTAAATGCAGGTACGGAGGATGCCAGAATTACTTATCGCAGTGAGGAACCCTTGGGGGCAGTCATCACCGGTGCGGAGCAAATAAAAAACTGGAAGCAGTACGAAGGTGATGTATGGGTTTGTCGTGTAAACAACAGTATTTTCGGGGAGTACAATCCCTACACTACTTTTGTGTATGGTGACTGGTATTTCGCCAAGGCGGACAAGCATACGGGCTGTGTGTATTTGAATGATAAGGCCATGTATGAGACTGCGACTTTGGAAGAGTGTATCAAGGCTGAAGTCTATGAATGCAGCTGGGTACCGGAGGATTCCGTGTACAAATGGTACACCGAGCAGGATAAGGAGAAGGATGAAACCATTCTTTATGCAAACTTCCGTGGTGCAAATCCTAATGAAGAAAATGTAGAAATCAACGTAAGACGTATGTGCTTTTTCCCTGCCAAGACAGGGGTAAGTTATATTACCGTGACCGGTTTTAATATTAACAAAGCGGCTACCACTTGGGCGCCACCTGCGGCATTTCAGGATGGTATGATTGGTCCTCATTGGAGCAAAGGCTGGATTATTGAGGATTGTGATATTTCGAATAGTAAGTGCTCCGGTATTTCCTTGGGTAAGTATTATGACCCGGACAACAATCATTATTTTACCAATAAGTATGTGAAGAGTCCTACCCAGATGGAGCGTGATGCGGTTTGTCGCGGTCAGTTCCATGGCTGGAAGAAGGAAAGAATCGGTAGTCACATTATTCGCCGCAACAATATTCACCATTGTGAGCAGGGCGGTATCATTGGACGTATGGGTGGTGTATTCAGTGTCATTGAAGACAACCACATTCACCACATCAACAATATGATGGAGCTGGGCGGTGCGGAGATTTCCGGTATCAAGATGCATGCGGCTATCGACGTGACCATTCGCCGCAATCACATCCACCATTGTACCATGGGCGTGTGGTGCGACTGGGAAGCACAGGGTACCAGAATCAGCCAGAACTTGTTGCATGACAATCAGAGACCTAAATTTGCCAAGGCACTTCCCGGCGGCATGATGTCCCAGGATATCTTTATTGAAGTAAGTCACGGACCGACTTTGATTGACCATAATATTATGCTTTCCGAGGCAGGTGTGCGTTTTGCGACTCAGGGTGTAGCTATGGTACATAATCTGGTATGCGGTGCGCTGACGGATGTGGGCGGCGGTACTACTTGGCGTTATACACCTTATCATATGCCTCATCGTACGGAGGTTATGGGCTTTATGACCTTCCTGCATGGGGATGATAGATTCTATAACAATATTTTCGTACAGAAATATCCTACACAGGATGTTTTGATTCGACATGACTCGAATGACGGTGTGGATTCCGAGAACCGTATGGTAGGCACCTGGACCTTTGATGAGTATCCTACTTTTGAGGAGTGGAGTGCACAGTTTGATTTCAGCAAGCCTGCGGATATGGGCAAGTTAGAGTCGGTACATTTCGGACATTTACCTGTTTGGTCAGAAGGAAATGTGTACCTGGGCGGTGCGAAGGCTTGGAAGAAGGAAGTGAATGGGTTGGTGGTGGAAGCGACCGCTTCAGCAGCCGGTGAGGAGTCCGAAGAAGCTTCTAAGGAAGTGAAGGTAGAGCTGGTAGAAAAGGATGGCAAGTACTATCTGGACACCAATGTTTATGAATTCTTGGGAGATTTCGCAGACCGAATGATAAATACAGAAATCTTAGGTAAGGCATTTGAGCCGGAGCAGTACTTTGAGAATCCGGACAGAACTCCTATTACCTTTAATACCGACTATTTTGGAGAACATCGTGGTGTGACTGTGATTCCGGGACCTTTTGCCGAGGCTAATGGATGGAAGAAGAGAGAATTGTAAACGTTTGCAGCGTAGGTAGATTGTAGATTGGCTGTGTTAGACAGGCTGGCCGGGGGCGCGCCCCCGGCCTTGTTGTTATTGCGATGAGTTTGCCTGGGTAAAGGATGGAAAGTAGTCCCACGGAGCCGAAAAAGCTTGCTATGGGATTACTTGCGGAAGAAATTTGCCTGAGGAATGGAGAGAAAGTAATCCCATGGAGCCGGAAAGGCTTGTTTTGGGATTATCGGGAGAAGATTTATCAGGGGAAGCTTTAAGAAGGGAACGGAGAATCATATGAAAATAGACCGTTTAATCGGTATTATTACCACTTTACAACAGCAGAAGTTTGTTACGGCACCGTATCTGGCGGAGAAGTTCGAGGTGTCTAGGCGTACCATAAATCGTGATATAGAGGATATCTGTAAAGCCGGTATTCCCATTGTAACTACACAAGGGGCAAACGGCGGTATTTCCATCATGGAGGGTTTTGCACTGGACACTACCATATTTACGGAGCAGGAATTGTCTGCTATTTTTGCGGGATTGAAATCCCTGGATAGTGTTTCTAACTCTACCTGTGCAGAGAAATTGGCACAGAAAATAGGCGGAAGTCAGGCTATTTCTCTGGCGGATAACATGGTAATTGACCTTGCCTCTTTTTATAAAGATGATTTGTCGGGTAAAATTGACACTATAAAGCTGGCAATCAGACAGTCGAAATGTCTCACTTTTCATTACTGTTATAACAAAGGAGAAGCGGACAAGTGTATTGAACCGTACTTAATTGTGTTCAGATGGTCGGATTGGTACGTGTTTGGTTTCTGTAAGGAGCGGCAGGATTTTCGTATGTACAAGTTGCGGCGCTTGTGGAACCTGCAAATGACCGAAGAAAGCTTCTATGTCAGAGAAGTTCCGGAGGAGAAGCGCAGGTTTGGGACACATATGACGGATGATTATGTGATTACGGCAGTGTATGAGCCTTGTGTGAAGTATCGTTTAGTGGAAGAATATGGTCATAATTCTTTTACGGAACAGGAAGATGGAAAACTATATACGGAGTGGGGATTCACAAGACTTGAAAATGCAGTGGAGTGGTTTTTAAGCTTTGGTGATAAAGTCAAAGTGCTTGGACCATCTGAGATGGTGGAGCGAATGAAGAAAACGCTGGATAATATTAAAAATTTATATGAAACATGACATATAGTTGTCGTGTTTATAGTGCTATAGTGTGAATTACTAAAGAAAAAGGAGGAAATACTTATGATAGATTCAAGATGTGGACTACACTGTACGGGATGTGAATATAAAGAATCCTGCGGATGCGGTGGTTGTATTGAAACAAACGGACATCCGTTCCACGGGGAGTGCCCGGAGATTCCCTGCGAGCTTTTGACGCAGTATTCCTGCGACCCGGAGCATGGTGATACACCACCGGGTGCCAGAATCGAGCAGTGTAAGAAATGGTTTGCAGAAAAAAATCGTTAAAAAATTTCCAACCTTTTTAACTCACCCGTGTCTATATAGGTGAAAGCTTTCAAAAAGCCGGTGCGAGGCTCCGACAAGAAATACCAAAAGGAACTCGGGACTATACCGGCACAAGTACATGAGGAAACCGTAAATGAACAAACAAGAAGCAGAAAAAGTAATCGCAGAATACGTGAAGTCCATCTTTGGATTTGCCCTGAAGCGTTGCAGCTCTCAAGAGGATGCAGAGGATTTATCCCAGGAGATTGTGCTGAAGGCATACAGAAGCCTTCTAACAAAGGACGATATCCAGGACATGGGGAAGTTTATCTGGACCATCGCGCACAATACTCTGAGTAATTATTATCGAGATCGGACAAAAGAAAAAATCGGCGTACCAATTGAGGAGATGGCGGAGACTCTGGCGGATCCCAAGAGCCTTTTTGCAGAGGAGGACGACCGGGAAATTATTGACCGTTTGCAAAAAGAGATTGCCTACTTGTCCAAATTGCAACGTAGGATTGTGATTGCGTATTACTTTGAAAACCGTAAGCAGGCGCAGATAGCTGAGGAACTGCAGGTGCCTGTGGGAACGGTGAAATGGCACTTGTTTGAAGCTAAGAAAGAGTTGAAAAGAGGTATGGAAAAAATGAGAGAAGCAAGTGAATTGAAGTTTAATCCTATAAAATTTGATGGTTGGGGATTTTCAGGTTCTTTGGGAAGTAAGTCTCCGGATGAGTTTTTGCGCTCTGCACTGTCACAGAATATCTGTTATTTGGTGAGAAAGGAAGCAAAAACCATTGAAGAAATTGCTGACGCATTGGGCGTTTCCCCTGTATTTGTGGAGAGCGAAGCAGAGTTTTTGGAAGAGTATGGACTGCTACTTCTGCAAAAGGATAAATACATTGCTAATTTTATCATTGATGAGCCCACGGAGGAGCTGCTAACCTTGCAGGAAAATATGTACGAGCAAGCCGCAGAGCTCATGGCAAATGATTTGTACGAGGAGCTTATGAGTAGTGGTATTTTGGACGAAGAGGGAATTGCTTGTGGGCAGACAATTGATAATCCGGATGGCGGAGCACCGAAGAAAGATACTAACTTCCTGTTGTGGTCCTTGATTCCATACATTATTGCCTGGTCCGGAGAGAAGCAGACAGAGGAGATTTCCTTTGAGGAAGTGGCTACCCTTCGCCCGGATGGTGCAGAGAATATTTATCATGCAAGTGTGTTGCCCAAAAACTTGAAAATGCCGGAAAACTATCTTGATATGAAGGATTGGTCTGGTCCCATGTGGAATGGTAACGGGCGTCAGATGGTTTGGCAGCTGGATACGGAGTGGAGCAATCGTGAGAAGCCTATAGAGAGAAATCCTCAGGATGAGCATCCAAGAGTGATGAATCTTTATGATTTTGAACAGAAAAATACTTTGTCACAGGCGGATTATGCGTGGCTGGCAGAACGAGGATATATAAAGATAAGCGGGAATTATGGGCAAGATTTTAAGTGCACATGGCAGATTGTGATTTTAAAGAACAAAGAGATTCGTGAGAGGCTCTTAGGACTGGGCGAGGCGCTTCAGGAGAAATATAAAGATCAATTTGATGCCCTAAAAGTACCTTATGCGGAGGCAGAGCTTGCAGCGACACCGGCCCATTTGCAGAAAATATGTCGCCACAATTTGCAGTATGTATTCCATTGCGACGGTAGATTTTTGTTACATTGCTATCATGTGCTTTTGAGGAATGGTAAACTAAAGCTTCCTACAGAGGCTCAGAGGAAAGCGTTAAGTACCGTGCTTTGTGTGGAGCGTTAAGGTTATATTTGTATTTCCCAATCCGGAAAAATATGGTAGAATATCTTCATATAGTGAAATTCCAAAATGTAAAGGAGAAGGGAAGGCATTTTATGAAGATTACAAACGAGCAGTTAAAGAGTATTTACTATGGTGCGTATCGTTTCGTAGAAGAGGATGGTTATTTACAGTCTTTTCAGTATACGGAGGCACAGACCAAGTATTTTGAAGAAGTGTCAGAGTTTTGGTATGACAGATGCAAGGCAGGCAGTGCCAAGACTTTAGAGTTTACTACCACTGCTACGAAGGTTTCCTTTGATTACAAGCTGGTGTGGGCGGGTTCACCGGATTCCATGGAGCTTATGGTGGATGGCTTGATTACCCAGATTTGGTATGTAAAGGACATAGACAAGGAAGGTACCATTTCTTTTGAGTTACCGGAGGGTGAGAAGACCGTGGTGTTCTACTTGCCTGCTGATGCAACCGTTTGGCTTCGTAATTTCGAAATCAATGCAGAATTTGCACCGGTACAAAAGGGTGAAAAGGTGCTTTGGATGGGAGATTCCATTACCCAAGGCTTCGGACCTTTGCGTTCTGCACATACTTATGTAAGTGTGGCAAATCGCTTGTTAAATTATGATGTATTGAACCAGGGCATCGGCGGCTATGTGTATGATAAAAATGTACTTATGAAGATGGAAGGCTATGAGCCGGACAAGATTATCGTTTCTTTGGGTACCAATCAGTTTGGCACAGAGACCATGGATGATATCGAGCAGTATTACGAGAAGCTCATGGAGATTTACGGAAATACACCCGTACTCTGCATTTTGCCTATTTGGCGTGGGGACGTGCCGGACGGAGAACCTACATTGATTAAGTTCTGTAAGAAAACCAAGGAAATCGCAGAAAAGTATCCCAATGTAACCATTGTGGACGGTTTCCAGCTGGTGCCTCATTTGCCGGAATACTTCCTGGACAACCTGCATCCTAATTGCTTGGGATGCGAAGTGTATGGTAGGAATTTGGTGCTGGAGATTCAGAAGGCCGGATTTTAGGTTGAATAATTGGTATGTGTATGAAAAAGGGAAATCGGTATGATTTTCCTTTTTTGATGCATTAATCCACCTATTTTCTATAAATATTTTAAAAATATACTTGCTCTATACATAAGATTGTAGTACAATAAAAACAGAACATCTGTTCTGTTTTGCGAAGAGAGGTACGATAAATGGATAAATCACGTATAAGTGTAATTATGGGACAATATGAAGCGATTGTTCATGAAACAGATGAATTTAATGTTGAATTTTGGTATGCAAGGGAATTGATGGCGCTTTTAGGATATGAGCGCTGGGAGAATTTCGAGAAGGCAGTCAAACGTGCAATGGATTCTTGTGAAACGTATGGTAATCGTGTCTTTGATCATTTTCGTGAGGTCACGAAAATGATAGAAACCGGGAAAGGAGCACGTCGACCAGTTAAGGATTACATGCTTACAAGATATGCCTGCTATTTAATTGCGCAAAATGGTGATCCCAAAAAAGAAGAAATTGCATTTGCTCAAAGCTATTTTGCGGTTCAAACAAGGAAGCAGGAATTAATTGAAGAGCGAATTGCGTATATTGAACGTACAGAAGCCAGAGGCAGATTACGAGAAGCTGAAAAACGTTTATCGCAGAACATTTATGAGCGAGGAGTAGATGATGCAGGATTTGGACGAATTCGCTCAAAGGGTGATACAGCATTATTTGGAGGCAAATCTACACAGGATATGAAAAAGAAATTAGGTGTGAGTGATAATCGACCGTTAGCAGATTTCCTGCCTACACTTACAATTGCCGCAAAGAATCTTGCTACTGAAATGACTAATTACAATGTAGAAGAAAAGGATTTACAAGGAGAAGCTTCGGTCACTGTAGAGCATGTGCAAAATAATACTACTGTTCGTGATATGTTGGGACAGAGAGGAATTAGACCAGAAGATTTACCGGCCTCAGAAGATATAAAGAAGTTAGAGCGTCGAGTGAAAACTCAGGAGAAAAAGCTTGCAACTCAATCAGCCAAGTTACCGCAACTATAGAAGAATTATGTGAATAGAATGGAGGGAATCAATACTATGATAAATGTGTATGAAAACTGTCCGACTTACGAAACGGAATCATTTATTCTGCGGCTGGTTAAAATAGAAGATGCGGAAGCCTTGCTTAAGTGCTACTCAGATAAAGAAACTGTATCAAAATTGAATGCTGATAATTGCACAAGTGACTTTTATTATCAAACAAAAGAGGAAATGGAGCAGTATATTAGATATTGGTTAGAGGAATATAAAAATCAATACTATGTCCGTTTTGCTGTTGTTCCCAAAATAGAAAAACAAGCAGTAGGAACAGTAGAAATATTTGGAGGTAAAGACGGAGTTCTCCGGATTGATTTAGCAAAGGAATATGAATGCAAGGATAGTATTCTTGAAATTGCGGAGCTTGCGATTAATACATTTTCAAAAGATTTGGGTATTGGAAGTATAAAAATAAAGACTGCAAATGTACCTGAAAGAATAAAATGGCTGGAACAGTTAGGATTTATTCAATCTAAGGAATTTCGTCCGGAGTTAGGGTATCACGAATTTGATGTTGCTAAAACAAATAATAAATAGAATGCAAAAAGAAACATAAGAAACAGAGCTATATTGTCCTACAAGCAAGACCTCGCGTGAGCGTTCTGCGGTAGGATAATATAGCTCTGTTTAAGTTTGTCATTTTATTTCTTTTACTAATCCAACCCCTTCGCTTCACTCAAGGTAATTCCATTTCCAGCGGTTCCCAAAGGAATTTCATGGTCAAGTCCTACGAACTTGCCATTTTCCTGCCAAAGAACTTCTTTTACGAAAGCGTATTTTTCTTCATCCCAGGTTTTGAAATCATCCAATACCAATCCGCCGGTATCACCGGAGTTAGCGTTAAAGCACCAGAAGGTGTGGTGAAGATTGTAATTGCTGATTAAGGTACGCATGTGTGTCATCCAAGTTAGGTTGGGCTCCCTCATGAAACCGCCCCATTCGCCGATGAGTAAGGGCGCTGTGCCGTCCTCGTGGATGTACAACCAGTTGTCATGCCAGCAATCCTCGTAAAGACTGCTGTAATTGTAGCCGCCCTTAAACCAAGGCTGCTCGTATACAGTGGGGCCGTAATCGTGGGGAGAATATACCAGCTGGTCCTGATACTTTCCTAAATCGATGGGGTAGTCCGCTACACCGCGTAGGTTGCCGCCCCACCAGTTGAAGTAATAATCCTTATCGTCGGTGGAGGAGAAATCACCGTTAGTTTTGATATCGATGGGGTAGATTTCAATACCTTCCACCATAATCAGTACATTGGGGTTCTTTTCCAAAACCATCAAAGCAGTCTGTTCTGCTACATATTTCCAGTTATTCTTGTCCTTTGAGTCATTCCAGATAGCCTTGTCCGTTTCGTAAGGCTTACCGTGGGGTTCATTCTTTAAATCGTAAGCGATGATAGTGTCGTCCTTGGCATATCTTTCGGCCATCCAAACCAAAGCTTCCTGATACTTTTCGGTGGTAATGTCACCGTTATACCACATGTTGGACATATGGCCCATAGCGTCGGTTTTGGCACTGTGAATATCAATCATAATCTTCAGACCGTTAGCGCGGCACTGACCGATAATGTAGTCAAAGATTTCCAGGCTGTTCATGCTTTCCAGATAATAGTTGGTAGCGTGGTTATAGTTGGCAGTGGGATAGGTACCGCCCTTCCACTGCAAAATCAACTCCGCAGACATGGGGATACGAATCAGGTTGAAACCATGGTCTGCAATACTCTGGATGGAGGTATTTAAATCCGCATTCCAGATACCATCAAAAATATTGGAGCCGGTATTGTAGCCAAACCAGTTCACGCCGGTCAACCACACCTCCTTGCCGGTGCTGTCTACGATTTTGTTGCCTTCTACGTGCAGCCAGTCATCCGTAGTGGGAGCAGGCACATCCAGTGCTGCTACGCTTTGTCCATTGCCCAGGTTAGCATTGCCGCCGTTTCCGCCACCGTTACTGCTTACGGTTTTGCCTATTTCCACGGTGTAGCTTAAATCACCACTGATATCAGCTATAATTAGGCCGAAATCAATAGTGCCGCCTGCGGGAATTTGTGCATTGTGGTCTTCATTGGTAATGACTAAGGTACCCTCTTCCATGCTGTATTTGCCACGCCAGCCGCTGTCAATTTTTGCATCTTCACCTACGTTGATACGAAGGGTCCAGCCGTTTACGGCCTTGTCCATATTGTTGGTCAACCACATATTCATACGATAGTATTTGGGACTATCTCCCCAGGTATCGTCCGCGTTAATCTCTAAAGTGAAGGCATCGGCAGAAACGTCTTCACCTGCAGGAGCCTCGGTAGGTGCTACGGTAGGGGTTGCTGTAGGTGCTTCGGTAGCCTCCGGTGCAGGAGTAGCAGTGGGAGCTTCCGTGGGCTCAGGAGGGTCCTGATTCTCCGGTACGTCCGTTACCTCCGGCGCGGCGGTAGGTACTTCTGTAGATTTTACGGTAGAGTCACCGCCCGTAGGAGAACCCTTGCCGGCATTCAGTCCAATCATAAAAGACAGTAACACCAGCAGAATTACCACCACAATGGAAAGGATTATAATAATCAAATTCTTCTTATCTTTCATAGATTCCTCCAAAGGATATTATTTATCCGGGCGAAGTGCCCGTTACCTATAGGATAGAATGAAATGGGGGATTTTGCAACCGACTTTGTCAATATTTGTAGATATTTGAAAAGGTTTTGCAGAAATAATTTCTAAATGAGCCTAACTGTGCTATAATGGAAGATAAGTTTGAAAAAAGTAGAGAGCAAAGGTACAAAGGAGAAAGCATATGGAGGCAATTTACACAGTAGGTTTTATTCTTTTAGGGTATTTGATTGGTTCATCCAGTATGTCTTTTTATATTTCCAAGGCGAAGAAAATTAATCTAAAGGAAGAGGGCTCTAAAAATTTGGGGGCCTCCAATACGCTGGCACTTATGGGCAAAAAGGCCGGATTGGCAGTACTTGTGCATGATGTGCTGAAGTCCTTTCTGGTGGTTTTGATTATTCGTTTGTGCATGCACGTTCCTTATAATCAAGTGGGCTGGTTGCTTGCGGTAGGCGGCGTGTTTGCCGTGGTAGGACATATTTTTCCTTTTTACCTGAAGTTTAAGGGAGGCAAAGGCTTTGCTTCTTACATAGGAGTGGTAATGGGGCTTGACTGGAGGCTGTTTCTGGGTATCGTTGTTTTGATTGTGGTGGCAGCTTTTATCACCGATTACATCGTGGCGGGGACCTTTAGCACCATTACGGTTGCACCGGTGTATTTTCTGTTTCGTCAGGAGTGGGCAGTAGCAGCTATTTTGCTGGCGGGTTCCCTGCTGATTTTGTACAAGCATCGGGAAAATATTGTCAGCATTAAGAATGGCAGGGAAATGAAGGTACGCAGCGCCTTTGCCAATAAATACAAAAAGAGTGCGTAGGGGTAAACGCAGAGGATCAGCATAGCGGGAGAAAGAAAATGAATTGGGCATATTTGTATCATATATTATTGATTGTTTTACTTTTATGGGGAATCCGGGTGCATGGGCCAAAGACTTGGAATGAAGAGTTTCTATCCCTTTCTCAGTCCAAAATGCTACAGGGATTTTTTGCCCTTTGTATTATGTTACATCATGCGGCGCAGAAGACTGCGGCATCCTGGATTGGACTGATGCATTATCGTCGGGGATTGGACTTTTTTGTACCCATAGGGTACTTGTTTGTAGGAGTATTCCTATTTTGTTCCGGATTTGGTCTTTATAAAAGCTTTAAAACTAAGCCGGATTATTTGAAAGGATTTTTTAAGCGGCGTATTTTACCGCTGATAGTGGCTTTTTATTCTACGGGTATTATCTTCCTGATTGCGCGGATTTTGATGAAGCAAGACATGAGTAACGGTCGATTTTGGATTTATTTGTCCGGCTTACAGATGCCCAATCCTAATGCATGGTTTGTGGTGGCAATGCCCCTGTTTTATCTGGGCTTTTATCTGGCTTTTCGCTTTGTGAAGCACGAAAATGTAGCATTGATTTTAACAAGTCTGGTAGTAGTGGCGTATATTGTTACCGGTCTGTACCAGGATCACCATGATTGGTGGTTGGGCGGTGAGTGGTGGTACAATTCTGCACATATGTTTATTGTGGGACTTTGGTTTGCTAAGTTTGAAAGTGGTATTGTGAGGCATGTGAAGAAGTACTACTGGATTTACCTGCCGGTAATGTTTGTGGGAGCAATTGTGTTGTTTAGATTATCCGAAGTGGCACAGGCGGTGTTCTCCTATTATGGAGACACCTGGGATGCGCCTGATACCATATTCCGCAGAGTCATGTGTTTGTTGTCCCAGGGGGCAGCTGGTATTGCATTCACCTTTGCTACATTTTTAATTACCATGAAAGCAAGAATCGGCAACCCGGTGTTACGCTTTATGGGGGGTATTACTTTAGAGTTTTATTTAATACACGGACTTTTTGTAGAGTTATTCTGCTACTCCTTTACAGGAAGCGGACCGGGATTCTATTACATAAAAAATGTGGCACTTTATGTACTGGTAGTTTTGGTACTGTCAATGCCTTTTGCGTGGATTTTAAAGAAATTCCATGATATAATTTTAGGAACAGGAACAAAAAAACAAACAAGACAAAAGAAAAGGGAGGAATAAGTGATGCCACCTATGGGAGGAATGAGAGGCGGTTACTTAACAGAAGAAGAAAAAGCAAACCGTCCAAAAGTTACACTTACACTGTTAAAAAGAATTTTTTCGTATTTATTGCCGTATTGGAAGCAGATGGCCTTTGTACTGGTATGTATTATTATATCTTCCGTACTGGGACTGTTGCCTTCAGTGCTCACCGGTATGATTATCGATAAGGGCTTACTCGGACGGGACATGAAAATGCTGGTAACACTGATTTTGGTATCTTTGGGAGTAACGCTTGCTTCCAATTTGATTCGTGTGGGTGAAAGTTATTTAAATAACTGGATTGCCCAGCATATTACATTTGATATGCGTAACAACATGTATCGCCATTTACAGCAGATGTCTCAGGGATTTTTCACATCCAACAATCAGGGAGATATTATTACCCGTATGACCAGTGATATTTCCGGAGTGGAGCGAGTGGTGACCAGTACCTTTACCTCTATTTTGTCCAATTGTATTACATTGGTAGCGGCATTAGTTATCATGTTTAAGGAAAACTGGATACTGGCACTGGTGGGTATGGCAGTGATTCCTCTGTTTACCATTCCCACTCGTCTGGCAGGCAAAACCCGTTGGGAGCTTACCCGAGAGGCTCAGGAGTGTAATGATGAAATCAATGGTATTTTGAACGAAACTTTGTCTGTAAGCGGTCAGCTTTTGGTAAAGCTTTTTGGCAGAGAAGATCATGAATACAAGAAATATCAGGACGCCAATTACCGCATGATTAAGTTAAATATCAAGGAAAGTATGGCTGGTCGTTGGTTCATGGTAATTATCAATACTTTTTCCAGCGTAGGACCTATGCTCTTGTATCTGGTGGGCGGTATTTTGATAATGCAGTACGATTCTACTTTGACCGTAGGTGACATTACGGTATTGGTTTCGTTACTTGGCAGAATGTATGGTCCGGTAAATTCCCTATTGAATATGCAGGTAGAGTGGATTCGTTCCATGGCATTGTTTACACGTATTTTTGAGTACTTTGATATGCCTGTGGAAATCAAGAATGTTAAGAATGCTATCGTACCCAGGAAAGCGGCAAGAGGCGATATTAAGTTTGACCATGTAGAGTTTTCTTATGACGGCGAGCGTAAGATTTTAAAGGATATTAATTTTGAGTTAAAGAGTGGAAACAGTATTGCTATTGTAGGACCTTCCGGTTCAGGTAAGAGTACCATTATCAATCTGATTCCCCGTCTGTATGATGTAAATGCAGGTAGCGTGTCCTTTGATGATATAGATGTGCGTAAGTTGGATTTAAAGTATTTACGTGACAAAATTGGTATTGTCAGCCAGGAAACTTATTTATTTAACGGTACTATCCGTGACAATCTGTTGTATGCAAAGCCGGATGCTACGGAGGAAGAAATTATCGAGGCTTGTAAGAAGGCAAATATTTATGACTTTATTCAGAAGCAGGAGAAGGGGCTGGATGCCATGGTTGGTAATCGTGGACTTAAGCTTTCCGGTGGTGAAAAGCAGCGTATTTCTATTGCACGTGTGCTTCTAAAGAATCCTACTTTGTTCATTTTTGATGAGGCGACAGCGTCTCTGGATTCTATTTCCGAAAGCAAGATTCAGGAAGCCATTGACCCGATTATCCATTCACGTACCAGTATTTTGATTGCCCATCGTTTATCTACAATTTTGGCAGCAGACGAAATTCTGGTTATTAAGGACGGTGTTATCGCAGAACGTGGTGTGCATGCAGACTTAGTGAAGCTAGGCGGTATTTATACAGAATTGTATGAAACCCAGTTTGGCAAGGCCATGGAGATGGAAGTGGAGTAGCGACGGAACGATTGATTAAAAATGTTTAACAAGAACCCTCTTTTTGAAGTTTTGCTTCGGAAAGAGGGTTCTCGCTACAATGGATTGTAAGTTTTTATTGTAATTGGTACGATTAAAGCACCAGAGAAATGTAGCGGAGGTGTTGATTATGGATAAGCAAAAAACCGGAAATTTAATTAAGGAAGCACGAGTAAAAAAGAAATATACACAAGGGGAATTAGGCGATTTACTTGGTGTGAGTAATAAGGCTGTTTCCCGGTGGGAAAATGGAGATAGTTTTCCGGATGTAGGTATTTTGGAGAATCTGGCAGCTATTCTTGATTTGCGCATTCAAGATATTATAACAGGAGATATAGGAAGCCACAACGAATCTGCACTGACAGAAATAATAAGAGTTGCCAAGTTGCAGGGGAGAGAGAAAAAGAACAAAGCAGTTGTGTATTGTGGTTTAATTATTGCTATGTTATGTTGTATTATTTCAGGGGGAACGGTATTTTGTAATATTGGTAATGTTATGAATAATCACATTCTTTTTGATAAATACGCAATGCTAATGTATGCGGGTCTAATGCTAATCACATTTTCTATGATATTACCGGGATATGTATCTCGAATGGGAACCCATAAAAATGAAGCAAATAAATTATGTAGGTATATAAAGCTTGCTTCATTACTTTCACTAATGTGGAGCATACTGGTTACTTCATGTGTTTGTTTCCTGGCAATTATGGGGCAATCTTTATAGCGACTGCGACGATCTATATAACAGTTTTATATAGTGATATGTTACATGGTCTCCATTTGGAACAAGAATTAATTGAGAACTTATTGATAAGAACCTTGGTAGTATTAGTATTTGTGGGTATTTTTTTACTAGTGGTTAGAAAAATTGAAGCGGAAGCAAGTAATTGATGGAAAAGAAGAACGAAATTCAGATATGTGAAGGAAGGAATCATCCCATGGGTAGCGAAAAGAGTAGCGGTGGGATGACTTTGAAGCTTGCTTTTTGAGTGTGTGGAGGTCGGAGTCATCCTATGGGGAAGGAAAAGAGTGGTGATGGGATGACTTTGAAGCTTGCTTTTTGAGTGAATAGTGGTCGGAGTCATCCCACGGGAAGTGAATATGTGGTGGTGGGATGACTTCCGGGGCGAAAATTTCAGTCTCACGGCGCAATGCCCTACTGACAGACTTGCAAATTGAATTTTTAAAAGAAAAAGGAGTTGCCACACCAGCTATTGGTGTGACAACTCCTTCGTTGCTTATATGGAAACTCATTATGCTATTAGTTTTGATAGTAAATGTTCATTCCTAGCTCGTAAACAACTGGCACCAGTAGTTAGTACCATTTGCATTCTGATAATAGCCTACACCGATGGTGGTGAAGCCCGGGTTCATAATGTTGGCACGGTGTCCTGCACTGTTCATCCAGGCAGTAACAACCTGCTGCGGTGTACGCTGGCCCCAGGCAATATTTTCGCCGGCGCGGCGATAAGAAACGTTTTGCTCCTTCAAAGCGGTGGCAAAGGAGCTACCGTCCGGTCTGGTATGGGAGAAAAGTTTTTCGCTTTCCATGGCACGAACCTGTGCTGCAGCCTGTACCTTGACATTCACGGTGAGAGGAGCAAGTCCCTCCTTGGCACGTTCTGCATTGACCAAATCGACTACTTGCTTAAGGTACGGGTGTGCGTTGCTGTCAGAAGAATCTTCTTCCGGAGATTCCTCGGGGGTAGTATCTGTGGAGCCATTATTGCCGGGATTGTTGTTTTCCGGGGTACCGGTTCCCGGGATATTGATGTCGGGCGCTTCCGTTTCCGGAGTGTCAGTTCCGGGGTTATTATTTTCAGGTGCTTCAGGCTTGGGGACGTTAACGTCGGGCGACTCTGTTTCCGGACAATTCGTGCCGGGGCAGTCAGTTTCGGGACAATTTGTTCCCGGACATTCCAAGCCCGGTATGTTAATTTCCGGACAGTTGCCACCCGGCAGACTAACGGACGGGAAACAATTCTCCAATTGTCCTAAAATATCCTGTATATTGCAATTACCGCCATAGGAGATAATGATTTTATTACCATCTTGACAGTACTCTAATTGCTTACTCTGCATGGGGAAGTATATTTGTTTCATGGGAGCTGCCTGCGCTACCATGGTCTGACTACCAAGACCTGCAAGGGTTAATGCGGTTGCTGTTAATAAGGTTATCTTTTTCATGTAGTTCTCCTTTCTCCTTTTGCAAACATATGTAGGCTTGCCAACAAATGTTACAAAATAAATACGAAATATTACAAAAATGTTACAAGATAATCATACAGTATTTTTCGCCCGGTGGAACATGTAATATATGGAAATCGTAAATCTTTTATTAAATCTACCGTCCTTCCGTTGTAAATTGGAAGAGGGTATACTAAAATTAGTATATTCTAGAAACCTGTTTCATGGATAAAGTCGAAGTGGAGTGATGCAGATGTTACAGGAGGAAGTTAGCGAAGAAATTAGTCTGGAAGAAAAGAATAGGATTATACAAAGCGGCAAGAGAGGAATCTTACATATAGTGTTCAGCAGGTCCATGGTGATTTTGCTGACCCTTTTGCTACAATTGATTTTGTATTTTCTCATGATGTTTTCAGTAATAGAGCATGTGGCAGTCTGGTTCGGTGGATTAACCATCTTTACCGGCATGATGTTGTTTTACATATTAAATACCCGGGAAAACCCTTCCATTAAGTTATCCTGGTGTATTGTGATAGCGGTGCTTCCTTTGTTTGGAGCGGTATTATACTTTTTTGTGCAGTTTGATTTGGGTTACCGGTTGGAGCAGAAGGTGCTCGAAAAAAGTAAAAAAGAAAGTGATGCCTACGTACCGGAACAGACGGTCCTATTAAAGAAGGTGCAAGAAGAGGATAAATATCTGTACAATCTGGTGCAGTATTTGCGTGGCAGAGGGCAACATACCATTTATACCAATACGCAGGTCAAATATTTTCCTTTGGGAGAGGATGTGTTTGCGGAGATATTAAAGCAGATGGAGCAGGCCAAGGAGTTTATTTTTTTGGAATACTTTGCTATTGGTCCAAGCTATATGTGGAATACTATTTTGGAGCTTCTGGTACGGAAGGCAAAGCAGGGCGTGGAGGTACGTCTCATGTACGATGGCAGCAATGCAGTGACCACGTTACCCTACGGATACCCTAAGCAGTTGAAGCAGCTGGGGATTCAGTGCAAGGTTTTTTCGGAGTTTCATCCTTTTGTATCTACCCACTACAATAACCGCGACCATCGTAAAATTCTGGTAGTGGACGGAACGGTTGCCTTCACCGGCGGTGTGAATTTGCAGGATCGCTATATTAACCGCAAGGAAATATTCGGACACTGGAAGGATACGGGCGTGATGTTGCAAGGAGACGCGGCACAGGGATTTACGCTGTTGTTTCTGCAGATGTGGAATGCTTTGGAAAAGGAGCGGGAGTATGAGCGGTTTCTGAAACCGGTGGGGGAAGAGGACTTTGGCCAGGGTTATGTAATTCCCTACAGTGATACCCCTATGGATACGGAGAATGTGGGAGAGATGGTTTATCTGGACATGCTGAATCGCGCCAGGGACTATGTTTATATTATGACCCCCTACCTGATTTTAGATAATGAAATGCTTACCGCGCTTACATTTGCGGCGAAAAGGGGTGTGGACGTGCGCCTGGTTTTGCCGCATATCCCGGATAAACGATATGCATTTACCTTGGCAAAAAGTCATTATAAAGAGCTGGTGGGTGCCGGTGTTAAAATATATGAATATACCCCTGGCTTTGTGCATGCTAAGGAGTTCCTGTGCGATGACAGAGAAGCGGTGGTGGGAACTATTAATTTGGACTACCGAAGCTTGTACCTGCACTTTGAGTGTGCCGCATATTTGTATAAAGTACCGGCCTTACAGGATATGCGAAGAGATTTTGAAGAAACTATGGAGAAGTCACAATTGATTACCCTGGAGGAAGTAAAAAAGCAACCCTGGTACACTAGGGTAAACGGAAAGATTTTAAAGGTGATAGCGCCGCTTATGTAGTAGGAACTGTGTGAGTTGGCAGATGGTAACGGACGAGACGGAGGGCGAAGGAGATGTATTATTCTGCGATTAAATATAATGATATAGCAAATGGTCTGGGAGTTCGGACGGTGCTGTTCGTATCCGGGTGCCGCAATCATTGTAAGGGTTGTTTTCAGCCGGAAACCTGGGACTTTTGCAATGGAGAGGTTTTCGGGACAAAGGAAGAAGAGGAAATTCTGGAATCCATGAAGCCCGGTTATGTGCAGGGTCTTACCCTTTTGGGAGGGGATCCTTTTGAGCCGGAGAATCAGGAAGGGCTGATTACATTTATGCGTCGTGTGAAAGAGAGTTATCCGGGGAAGGATGTGTGGGCATACACCGGCTATCTACTGGATGTGGATTTGCAACCGGGCGGAAAGAAATATGGTCCATACACGGAGGAGTTGCTTTCCTATATTGATGTATTAGTGGATGGTCCTTTTGTGGAGGAGCAAAAAAGTCTGATGTTAAAATTCCGCGGGTCTCGTAACCAGCGAGCGATTGATATGAAGACTTATCGTGCAAGCGGTGAAATCGTAGAGGTGCAGTTTTAGGATGAAAAGAGCATGAAGCAAATAAGTACAGAAGAAAATAAAAGGGCTGTGAAGCGAATGGATGCTTCACAGCCTTTTTGATACATAATTGTGCGTTATTTCTTCAGGATTAATCTTACTAAGAAGATAACCAGGCAGGCACCTACCACCGTAGAAATAATATTACCTAGGAATCCCAGGAAGGTAATTTTCAAAAGGCCAAAAATGAAATTGCCTACAAAACCACCAACGATACCCAGAATGATATTAACAATCAAACCGTGACCACTCTTCATGATAATACCTGCAATCCAACCACATACAGCACCGATTGCCAAAGAAATCAGTAAATTAACAATACTGCCCATTTTGTAAATCCTCCTTGTATAAAATTTTTTGCTTTACACATATAACTATACATCAAATGGTAAAACATGTAAATACTATAGGAGATCACTTTTCGCAGTTGTCACAAATTGTTCATAGAAAGACTGTGAAAAAGAGAGTGGAAGGGCTTGACGAATATCGTAAATCATGTTATTCTAATCACACGTGGTTTTTAAAACTATGTGCAAAGATATTTAAAAACATAAAGGAAAAGCATTATGAAAATCAAGATTGTAACTGATTCTGCATCAAATATGACATCTTTAGAAGGAGTAGCCTTTGAAAATGTTCCCTTGAAAATCAATACGGATAAGAAAGAATATGTAGACGATGCCTCATTAAATGTGGAACAGATGGTAGAAGAGTTAAGTGTATATAAAGGACGTTCCGGAACGGCTTGTCCGGGTGTGGGAGACTGGCTGGAAGCTTTTGAAGACTGCGATGTGGTATTCTGCGTAACTATTATCAGCCGATTGTCCGGAAGTTACAATGCGGCTATGACGGCTAAGCAGCAGTATGAGGAGGAGAATCCCGGCAAGAGAGTGTTTGTTTTGGATTCTTATTCTGCAGGACCGGAGATGAAGCTTCATGTGGAGAAAATAAAAGAACTTGTGTTGGCAGGCAAGGATTTCGATACCATATGTAAGGAGATTGTAGAGTATAAGGAGCGGAATACAGCATTGTTATTCTCCTTGGAATCCTTGCGTAATCTGGCAAACAACGGCCGTGTAAGTCAGGCGGTTGCCATGATTGCAAGTATTATCGGTATGCGTGTGGTTGGCGATGTATCGGAAGAAGGTCTGCACCCCACCAATAAATGTCGCGGGGAGAAAAAGGCAATTACCGCTCTTTTTGACAACATGAAGCGCTTAGGCTATAGGGGTGCTCGCGTTTTGGTGGATCATTGCTACAATGAAAACGCCGCAAAAGCATTGAAGGAACTTATCCAGAAGGAATTCCCCGCCGCACAGGTTATCATTGATAAGACCAAGGGACTTTGCAGTTTTTATGCAGAACGAGGCGGTTTGATGATTGGTTTTGAAGTGAATTAGGATTATTGATTTGAAGTAATATATGTGATGCTGAGCTTATGGAGCTTTTTGTGCCCCCGCCGATGTACCGGCGGGGGTTTCTTTGGTCTGTTTACTTATGAAACAACAGAAGAGCCCTTTGATTCCAGAATTTTTGAAAATATGCTGAAAGAGATGGGTTTTTGGGGGAAAGCATGGTAGAATGTTGGTAAGTAAAATAAAGTGAGTTTGGCAAGGCGAAGTATGAAAGGAAAAAGGTTGTTGGCCGAGAGGCGCCGGAGTAAGTTGGACGAAAAGGGTAATAGTAAGATATAGAAGAGAGGATTACAGCAATGAAGAGGCAAAAAATCTGGATAGTTGGTTTGGTGATGATGTTGGCGTTAAGCATGTGTGCGTGCAAGTCGCAAATAGGAAGTAATGATGTTTCCGCTACGGATGTAATTGGTGCAGCAGATGGTCCCACCGCTGTGTTAGTGGGAGAAGCTACGGATGGAGACATACCCCTGCAAAATAATACCTATACTCCTTCCGAAGAAGTGATGAAGGTTCTTGGCAGAGCAGACTTTGTAGAGGACACGCTTTGGATGGTACATAGCGCGTCCGGGGCAGAGTTTCAATTTGTGGGCACAAAGGCAGTGATTACTTTGCAGGGAGACAGTTCTGCCTATAGCGGGTCCGGAAATCAGGCACGAGTAGGTATCTTCGTGAATGGTGAATGTGCTGCGGATGTGATGATGGATAAGAAAGAAAAAACTTTGACGGTGTGGGAAAGCGAGCGACGTAAAAACTGCATCGTTACAGTAGTAAAATTATCGGAATCCCCACATTCTACGGTAGGTATCAAGTCTGTTGAGGTGGAAAGCGAATCAGGCATTATGCCCACACCACAAAAGGAGCATTATATCGAATTTATCGGAGACAGTATTACTTGCGGTTATGGGGTGGACGATGAAAACCAAGAGCATCATTTTTCTACTTCTACGGAAAATGCTACAAAGACCTACGCTTACAAGACGGCACAGGCCTTGGATGCAGATTATAGTTTCGTGTCCTTCAGCGGATACGGTATTGTTTCCGGATATTCGGGCGATGGTCAAAAATATGGGGACCAGGTTTTGTCCAAATATTATGATAAGCTGGGCTTTTCCTACGGTAATTATTTGGGACAGACCCCTTATGATACAGAGTGGGATTTTGAAAAGCGTCAGCCGGACTTAATTGTAATCAATTTAGGAACCAATGATGAAAGCTATACCGGAACGGACCCGTCACGTCGGGAGGAATATATTACCGGTTATGTGGCATTCTTAAAGCAGGTGCGTCAGAAAAATCCGGATGCCATGATTTTCTGTACTTTGGGAATTATGGGGGACGGCCTGTATTCTTCGTTGCAGACGGCGGTAGAGCAGTATCAGAAGGAAACCGGGGATGAAATGGTGCATACCCTGTGTTTTGCAGTGCAGTCCATGGCGGATGGTATTGCGGCGGACTGGCATCCTTCCGAAAAAACTCATGGAAGAGCAGCACAGAAATTGGTCAAGGAAATTCAGTCTGTGATGGGATGGTAAGAATATTATAGACAATTTTGCACATACTACTCTTAAAACCTAAAGAGAATGAGAGGTATGTGTATGGAAGCAGTAGATACAGTAAAATTGCTAAAAGAATGTGACGCAGGAACGAAGATGGGAGTAGCGTCCATTGATGAAATTTTGGAGAAAGTGCAGGACCCCAAGCTTAAAAGTCTGTTACAAGAAAGCAAGAGTCATCACGAGAAGCTGGAGTGCGAAATTAGTGCCATGCTACGCAATCATAACGCGGAGGAAAAGGAACCTAACCTTATGGCGAAGGGTATGTCCTGGATGAAAACCAATATGAAGATGACCATGGACAACAGTGATGCTACTGTGGCGGATTTAATTACGGATGGCTGTGACATGGGCATCAAAACCCTGAACCGCTATTTGAATCAGTACAAAGCGGCGGACGAGAAGTCTAAGGAAATCTGTGGCAAATTGATTGACATCGAAGAACAGTTGCGTAAGGATTTACGGGCATATTTATAGGAGCCCGTGCCGGAATAGTCGGAAAGTATCCGGTCGGGAAGAAACGGACGCAATAGATAGAAAAGGAGATACAAAAGATGAAAAGAGACCTTTCAGCATTGAAGTATGAAGTGACAGAAGATAAGAAAAAACGTGTGATTGTGGATACGGATGCAGCCTGTGAGGCAGATGATCCTTTTGCCATTGCCCATGCCTTGCTTAGCAAAAAGCTGGAGGTAAAGGCAATTTTTGCAGAACAGTTCGGAGGTCCGGAGACCACGGCGAAAAGCTATGATGAGATTATGACTATTTTAGAGGCTATGGACATGGAAGTGCCGGTGTTTATGGGAGAGGAAGGGTCTCTTGCCATGACGGCCGGCAAGGAGGCTTCTCCTGCGGTGGATTTTTTGATTGAAGAGGCTCTGCGGGAGGATTCCAAGCCTCTGTTTGTGCTTTGCCAGGGAGCCATTACGAATGTAGCCAGAGCTATTTGCAAGGAGCCGGCCATTATTCCTCGTATGACCGTGGTGTGGATTGGATGTCATAATTTGGACGGTGGGGAACCGCCTTTCAGAGAGTTTAATAGTGGCAATGATATTGAGGCAGCAAATATTGTCCTTTCCAGTGGAGTGGAGCTTTGGCTGATACCCAGTAATGTGTACGGAAGTATGCATATTGGACTTGCCGAGATACAGCGTCGTGTGTATCCCTGTGGTAAAATTGGCAAGCATTTGTTTGAGTACATGGTAAATTATAATGAGTCTGAGTATGCAGGCTGGACAGCCGGAGAAAGCTGGTCCTTAGGCGACTCCCCTGCTGTAGGCGTGGTGTTGGAGCCTAACTGCGGTAGCAGTGTTTGGCGGGAAGCCCCTATTATGAATGAGGATACCTCTTGCCGTTTTGAATCCGGCAGACCCATGATTAAGGTTTATACCAGTATTAATTCCAGGTTTATTCTGGAGGACTTCATGTGTAAGCTGGAACTGGTGTATGGAACAAGATAAAAAATTAAAAGGAATTCTCCTCTAAACGCCGAATATCATTAGTACCGGCACTTTTACGGAGCCGAGAAGTGTATTGGGAAAGGGAGCGTGATAGAATGAGTACTTATTTGGTGAGTGATATTCATGGCTGTTATCAAGAGTATTGTGAGTTGTTGGAGGCAATTGATTTGACCGAGGAAGATGACTTGTACATACTAGGGGATGTTTGTGACCGGGGGCCGGATCCCATGAAAGTTTTGTTGGATATGATGGAACGGGCGAATGTAACACTTCTTTTAGGCAATCATGATTTCTGTGCTTATCATTTGTTGAGAAGATTAGCGGTGGAGGTTACAGAGGAAAATTGGGCCAGTCATTTAACTGCACAAGATTTGATGGATTATCGGCTCTGGCTACAAGACGGCGGAGAAGTAACAGCCAAACAATTTGCGGCTCTTTCTAAAGAAAAACAGGCAGATATATTGGATTATTTAAGCGAAGCGTCCATATACGAAGAGCTGGAAATAAATGGAAAGACATACGTGTTGTCCCATGCCGGAATTGCAGGGTATGAAGAAGGAAAATCTTTGGACGAGTATGAGTTATATGATTTCATTGAGGGAAGACCGGACTACAGTAAGCCTTGCTTTGTCGATGCAGATACATATCTGGTAACCGGACATACCCCGACGGTTTTTATTCGACAAGATAAAAAACCATTGGTATATATGGAAAACAACCATATTGCCATTGATTGTGGTTGTGTATTCGGTGGGAAGCTGGCGGCCTATTGTTTGGAAACCGAAGAAATTACTTACGTAAATGAAAAACGGAACTGAGAAATCAGTTCCGTTTTATAGTCCATAAAATTACAGCCCCTTCTTTGCTCGATAGGCATGTAGAATAATCCACATGAGTAAGACTACTGCGCCCAGGCCTGTGGTCCAACACAGTAGAATAAATCTGTAATTTACCAGCATCTCCATGCCGCTAATAGCGAATAAAGCAAGTACTGAAAGGGTTAAGGTAGCCAGACTTAGCAAAAAGGAAAGGCTAACCAGCACGATATATGTTACATTCTTCTTGGATTTCATTTTTCTTCCTCTCTTTCATTATCAAACGTGCTAACGGTTTCTCCACCAAATAAGTCATCAAAACGGCCACCACGAAGGAAATCACAATACAGAGTATCAAATATTTCCACATCCAGGGCTTGTCTCCCAACTGGTTGGGCGGGGTGTCTCCTTCCCAATAAGGAATACGAAATTCCTTCAGCTTCACGGAGATATATTGGTGGCAAATATATAAGTTAAAAGAAATACCGGCCAGGAATCGCATAAACCGGTTGCCTAATAGAAAACCCCAATACTTTTCAGACATAATCACACTGAATAAAATCAGCAGAAACAGCAGGGACAAAAGGAAACGGTAGTCCACCTGCCAGCGAGTGTCGCTTACATAGTGAGAGCGGTGCTGACACATAATCTTGAACAGGCATATGCCTCCGATTGCCAATAAACAGAAAAGAGTTTCTTCTGCTTTGCTGCGAATACGGTTCTTATTTATGGACACATAAGCCCAGGCACCCAACATACCATTGGCGAAAACGCTGAAAAAGGTCAGGATATGATTTACATACATGCCTTGGTTTAAGGTAGCGTAATGCTTGCTGATCCATTCACAACTCAGCAGACCAAAAGTCACCATGCCGGCATAGGTAAGCACCGGTTTCTTTTGGAAAAACCGTGCCAGCAAAGGAAACAGCAGGTAAAACTGTACTTCCACGGCCACGGTCCAAAGAGCACCGTTTAAATGTGTGTAAATGTGAGACTGTGGAAAGAGATTGTGCACAAAAAACAAATGCGGTACGAAATCTTTCCAAAAGGTAGTGCCGGAAGCATATTCCCCAAAGGGCAGGGCAAAGCAAAACAGTACGATTAATAGGGATACATAGTAGGAGGGAGCAATTCTGGCTATGCGTTTCCGATAAAATCTAAGTGCACCGGCAGCTTTTTCTCCATACACCATTTCACGGGCATAGGGCAAAAATAGGCAAAATCCCGAGAGTAAAATCATGAAATCTACCAGAATGGCACCGTTTCGGGGAAGCCAGTCCAGATTAAAATCGCCCACAATGGGCATAAGCCAGGACTGCTGCCAGAAATGGTACCACACCACAATCAGTATGGCCACGGCCCGAAGACCGTCCAGCGCGGGAATGTGTTTTGTATCATATCCGGTATGGTTCACCAATTTTTCTTTGCTATCTTCTATCATAACAGTTCCTTATCATACACGGCGCGTTCGCCGCCGATAAATTTTGCTCTGGTACGGGCGCAAACCAAGTGCGCGTCGCCTATTTGTTTGGTTGCTATGCGTACCGGTACCGCAACATCCTTTAAGTGCATACCGATAAGGGTATCCCCGATATCCATGCCAAGATGTGCTTTAATATGTTCTACCGCTACCGGCTGATGGAATGCACCGTAAGAAACGGTAGCAAAGGAGCCGCCTGCTTTGGGCTGTGGGACTACATTTACCGGCTCATAACCGTATTTTTCTGCGGCAATTTCCTCCAGAATAATAGCACGGTTTAAGTGTTCACAGCACTGAGCCGCTAGGTAAATATCTGCTTCATTGGCGGCCCTATATATCCCTTCAAAAACCGCTTCTGCCAGTTCGGGACTGGAAAAAGTACCGATACCGGCCCCTCCTACTTCACTGGTAGAACAGCCTACTACCAGAATCTGCCCCGGCATAGGCTTTGCTATCTCTATAAGCTCCTTGGTTGCTGTGTAAGCCTGATTGATAATATTTGTATAATCCGTCATAATCATTACCTCGTCATATATAATAAAGGGGGGTGAGTCCTCTTTGCTTTGAATACATCAATTATAACAGTTTCCAAGTCCTTGGGGAAGATAAATAGGTGAAAAACCTGGCATTTACTTTACGCTTTAGGCAAAGAATGGTAAGATTAAGCATATAATGAAGCATAAATCATGTCCCATTCGGCAAACTAATAGCGTAAGGCTTAGGTATAGTCAGTCCGATGGAGAAGGAGTATGAAAAGAATGGAACGAGTGGCTCCTACACAATTTATGCGAAACGAGTATCAAACGGCGGAGGTATCCGAGAGATTAATTAAGAAGCTGCAAAGGGATTTGTGGATAACACGTCTTTTTGCTGTGTTTTCTTCCCTGCTGATGATTGGGATTTTGGCGGGAGGATATTATTTGTACCAGGTGGTGCAGGTTTATGTGAAGCAGGCGGAAGGGTATGTAACGGAGATTGTGACTTATGCGGAGAACATGAAGCCAGCCCTGAATCAGCTGTCCCAGGTGGATACGGAGGCCTTAACGCAGACCTTAGAGCAAATGTCAGTGGCCTTTGCAGAGATAGATTTTGAGAAGTTGGCAGGACAACTTGAAGCTTTGGATGTAGAGAGTATCAATTACAAGCTTGATGCTCTGGATGTAGAGGCTATTAATGAAAAGATAAGTGCACTGGATGTGGAGTCGCTGAATGCCAAGATTTACGCTTTGGATATTGAGGGAATTAATGAGACGGTGGGAAGTCTGGACGCCGTGCAATTTGAGGAAACCTTGGAAAATTTGAATGAGGCCGTGGGTACGGTGCAGGAGATGAGTGAAAAGCTTCGGCAGGTAGCCACCATTTTCAGTTGAAAGGATGAGTTTGTGAATTATTTTATTGCTTTTTTGGAAGGAATCATAACATTTATATCCCCATGTATTCTGCCCATGCTACCCTTGTATATTTCTTATTTTGCAAACGGGGAGAATAGTAAGCGCAAAACTTTGTTTAATGCGGTGGGTTTTGTGCTGGGCTTTACTATAGTTTTTGTGCTTCTGGGTGCTTTTGCGGGAGGTATCGGTAGCCTGCTTAAAAAGTATGAAATCCTTGTAAATCTCATAACCGGTGGTATCGTGGTGGTGCTGGGATTGAATTTCTGTGGCTTGATTAAAATTGGTTTTCTCAATGGTACGAAAAAGTTGCAGGTGCAGATACAGAATATACATTTTGCCACTTCGGTGCTTTTTGGTATGATTTTTGCTATTGGTTATACGCCCTGTGTGGGAGCCTTTTTGGGCTCTGCTTTGATGATGGCGTCGCAGGAGGGAACCATGGTGGCAGGTATTTGGATGCTGGTGATTTATTCGGCCGGATTGGGAATTCCTTTTATTATCAGTGCATTACTTTTGGATCGTTTGAAGGGTACTTTTCAGGTGATTAAGAAGCATTATCGTATGGTTAATATTGTTTCGGGCATTTTTTTGATTGTGATGGGTGTGTTAATGATGACCGGTCTGTTTGGGCGATGGTTAGCACTGCTTAGTGTATAGAGGTATAGCGAATGAAGAAATATTGGAAATTGATTGTGGGAATAATTGCTTTTGTGGCGTTTATGATAGTGGTGGGAGTACTTTACGGAAAATTATCCCGGGATTATAAGCCGGAGCAAAATCTGGTGACCGGAGATGGAGGAAGTAATAAAACAACCACCGGGCAAGAAAAGGAAGACGGCGAAATTTCGGATGCTACGGGAGGCAGCAAGCAGGAAGATTCTGAAGAAAACGCTGCGGGAAATCAAAATGCTACGAATGGACAGCAGGAATCCGAAGAATTAGAGCAGGCACCGAATTTTACCGTAGAAACCGAAACCGGAGAAGAGGTTTCTTTACACGATTTTTTCGGCAAACCCATTGTGGTAAACTTCTGGGCAAGCTGGTGTGGCCCCTGCAAAATGGAGCTGCCGGATTTTCAGGCGGCATACGAAAAATATGAAGGTGAGATTACCTTTTTAATGGTGAACATGACCGACGGAAGCCGAGAAACCAAGGAAAGTGCCATGAAATATATGGGGGATGCGGGCTACTCTTTGCCGGTTTATTATGATGTAAAGCAGGAAGCAGCGTACACTTATATGGTGTATTCACTGCCTACAACCTTCTTTATAAATGCGGAAGGAGAGGCAGTAGCTTATGCTCAGGGAATGATTGACGCAGAGACCTTGGAAACGGGGATTTCCATGATTTATGAGTAGACAACCCTTATTTTTTGCGATACAATAAGAGAAGTTATTGAATAGGAATAACACTATTTAGGGAAGGATAATAAGTTATGAAAAAAGCACGTTATTTATTAATCTGCCTTATGGTTGCAGGCCTTTTGGCAGGTTGTGGTTCCGTGGATACTCCCAAGGAGCCTGTAATTCAGCATGTGGAGGGTGAAGATATTACTACTCCTGCACCTGAAGCAAATCAGGGAAGTACCGGTGAAGTAACTACACCCGGTGATGCAGTGGAGCCGGAAGTGACTCCGGAGCCGGAACAGGAAGTTGTAAAGGCAGAAACTTCCACTATTGAAAAGAGAGAAGTAGTGGATGGTATGATGCAGAGTTATTTAACCGGTGAATGGTTGCCGGAAGAAGTAGCAAAGCGTCGTCCCATGTCTGTAATGCTTGGAAACAATATCGGTATTTTACCTCAGTGGGGACTTTCTAAGGCGGCAATTATTTATGAAGCGCCGGTAGAAGGACGTATCTCCCGTTTGATGGCAATTATTGAGGACTACGATGAATTAGAGATGGTTGGTCCTGTACGAAGCAGCCGTGATTATTTCGTATATGAAACAATGGCTTATGACGGAATTTATTGTAACTGGGGTTTGGCGATTCCTTATGTAGAGGATTTGCTTAAGAGCGACAGAATTGATAATATCAGTCAGGCTGTAAAGGGTATTCACAATGCCTACCCCAATGCTTTCTTCCGTAGAGACAGGCCCGGATATTCACTGGAATATACCGGTTACATGAGTATTGACGGTTATACAAAGGGTGTAAAGGCTCTGGGTTATTCAGAAACTTACAGAAAGACCTTTGAGCAGGCATTTACTCATTCTAATGACGGCTGGAATGCAGATTACAGTAGTTGCAAAGATGCAACCCTTATTTATCCCGGCGGTACTTCTGCTAACAAGAGTGGATATGGTGATCACAAGCCCTACTTCGAATACAATGAGGAAGATGGATTGTACTATCGTTACCAGTTTGGTGCAGAGCATATTGATGAAATGAATGGTGAGCAATTGACCGTTTCCAATGTAGTATTTAAGGTTTGTCATGGTGAACAGAGAGACCCTAACGACTATCTCGCATTTGGTGTTCATGGCGAAGGTAAGGCGTATATCTTTACACAGGGTAAGGTTATTGAAGGTTCCTGGTCCAGAGACGGGGATAATGGTGCAAATATGTTCTATGACGAGAACGGCAAGGAAGTTGTATTCAGTCAGGGTTCTACCTGGATTTGCTGTATCTGGAAAGAATATGCAGATTGCATGGAATGGAAATAAGATCTGAATAAAGAGGCGGGTATGTTTGGAAGAAGGTTTCAAATATGCCCGTTTTTTATAAAATGATTTGGGAAATATTGGTTAAGTACAAAGGGTAAGGTGTGTATGTTTTTGAATAATTGGAAAAAGCATAAAAGGGGTACTATTACATATTTGATTTTGGCAGCAGTGGTGATTTTGTTAAATGTATTGGCGTGGCGGAGCAATGCTTTTTGCGATGTATATATTAAGTATGTGTTTCCTGTTTGGGTGAACACCTACGGAAGACTTACGGGGCTAGTGCCCTTTTCCGTGGGAGAAATATTGTTGCTGCTGGCAGTGATTGCAGTTGTGGTGTGGGTGCTGCTTCTTTTGGGGCAGGGTATCTTGCTGCTTATTAATGTATGCGGTGCTAAAAAAGTAACTGTTACCAAAGGGGGCCAGGCGTATGGAAAGGTGGTTTCCGTTTACTCGGTAGGAGCCCTTTGGATTACTTTGGTGGTTTGCTTAATCATGACCTTAAACTGTTTTATTTTGTATCATGCGTCTACTTTTTCGCAGCGTTACTATGGAGAAACCAAGGAAAGTTATTCTTTGGAGGAGCTTATAGCGGTACGAAATTATGTGGTAGAGCAGTGCAATCGGCTGTCCCAGGAAATGGAAAGAGACGCAAACGGAGATATTCTTTACCCAGGAGATATCGGACAGGAGGCTATTGCCGCCATGCAGAATCTAGGCCAGACTTATGACCAGCTGGACGGTTACTATCCACGTCCCAAGCCTTTGGCGGCATCGGATTTTTTCAGCCAACAGTATATTGCCGGATATTATTTCCCCTTTTCCATGGAGGCAAATTATAACCAGGTAATGTATATCATGAATTATCCGGCTACTATTTGTCATGAGCTGGCGCACTTGCGGGGATATATTTACGAGGACGAGGCAAATATGATAGGATATCTGGCTTGTGTAAAGTCCGGCAATCCGTTTTTTGAATACAGCGGTTATCTGAGTGTGCTGTACTATCTGGACAATGATTTTTGGGACGCTATCGGTCACGATATTGACGCTTATTATGCACAACCCGTGATTTCGCCTCAGGTTGACGAAGATAATATTTTCTTAAAGCAGGAGGATTGGGACCGTATTGAAGAAGAGGCGGTGATTGATACCGAAACCGTGGACGAAGTCTCCGATGCCTTTACGGAAACCGTGCTGGTAGTCAATGGAGTGGAGGATGGTATCCTGAGTTATAGCAGGGTAGTGGAGCTTCTGCTGTTGTATTATGAACATGAGGGGCTGGAGTAGTTCCAAATATTTCGACAGCGGGGGACCTTGTGACGCCCATATACTTGCAAGTCCTCGGACGCAAGAACTTCTAAACTTCCATACATACTGCTAAGAACAGCCCTCCAAAATGCTCTGGCTCCTGCAAGCAGGGTCGCAGTTTTGGAGGGCTAACGCGTTATTATGGAAGTAAGAAGTACTATGCATCCTGCGGGAGCTGGCGTATATAGGCGTCACAGAGCCTCTGCTGTCGAAATGTTTCTGCAAAAATACAAAAAATTCCCTTGACAATTTATTTTGCGATGTGTAAAATAACCCTTGTTGTGAGGATGTTTTGAAAATATCCAAACACCAAAGCGCTCATGCAAGCGAGCTTGCTGCGGCACTTCGATGTTCGTCTGCTCATTGCCTTGTGCGTCAAGCTTATGCGCCCAGATAGCTCAGTTGGTAGAGCAGAGGACTGAAAATCCTCGTGTCGCTGGTTCGATTCCGGCTCTGGGCATTTAGCAAACGGTTTCGCGGACCGAATGCTTTATATACGCAGGCGTTTACAGAAGCTTGCGAGTTCATGCGGGTGTAGTTCAATGGTAGAACACCAGCCTTCCAAGCTGGATACGTGGGTTCGATTCCCATCACCCGCTTCGCACGAAAGTGCGGTAACTAATAATTTTTCATACCTTCAAGTATACAGGTTACGACCTGTACACAATCTGCACGAGTGGCTCAGTGGTGGAGCATCGCCTTGCCAAGGCGAGGGCCGCGGGTTCGAATCCCGTCTCGTGCTCTGAAAATAAGGATGATACGAAAGTATCATCCTTATTTTTTTCGAGCCCTGCCAGGGCTCGAAAGTTCGATGTCTACGCTCCGCTCCGGTCCACGCAAAGCCGAGGTCCACCGGACCTCGTGCGCCGTCTCTCCGCTTTTCATCTCCTTCTTATAAAAATTTAAGTCCCTATATTGAGTCCCACTTTTAATAATTTTTCTTTATTTACCCTTGACTCTCACGTTACGTTATAGTGTATGTTATAATCAGTGGTGATACAAAATCAGGAATATCGCTTGTAGAACTGTTTTTATTTGGGCAGTAATGCAGGCGGTGTGCAGGGAGGATTAGCATGAGAATGCAAATAAAAGAATTTGCGGATTTTGCAGGAGTCAGTGTGCGCACACTGCACTATTATGATGAAATCGGGCTATTAAAGCCCGCATACGTGGAAGAACAAACAGGGTACCGGTACTATGATGAGGGTTCTTTGGAGCGTATGCAGGAGATTTTGTTCTATCGCGAGTTGGATTTTCCCTTAAAGAATATTTGTGAAATTTTATCATCACCGAGCTATGACAAGCAAGAGGCTTTGGAAAAGCAGAGGAAACTGCTGGTTCTGAAGAAGGAACGCTTGGAAAGGCTGATTGAAGCTTTGGACAGTGCCAAGAGAGGAGAGTATGTGATGAAAGCATTTGATAACAAGGAATATGAAGAAACCAAAAAACAGTATGAAAAAGAGGTAAAGGAACGTTGGAGTGAAACAGATGCGTACAAAGAGCATCAGGAAAAAACCAAGGGCTATTCCAAAGAGAAGTGGCAGGAGGCAAATGCCGGGCTGGAGGAAATCATGGAAGAATTTGCCCACTGTAAAGATAGTGGAGTGACTGCAGATTCCAAGGAAGCCTTCGCTTTGGTACAGAAGTTGCAAAATCATATTACAGAGCAGTATTACACCTGTACCAAGGAGATTTTGGCAGGACTGGGTCAGATGTATGTGGCGGATGAGAGATTTCGCAAAAATATAAACAAGCACGGAGAAGGTACAGCAGAGTTTGTCTGTGAGGCAATTCGGAAGTGTTGTGAATAGATAAAGGTTAATGAATGAATCGTTTAAGGGGGCCTTTCGGGGCCCCTTTTTCATTGCAAAAATTCGCCTGACACGCGAAAAAGTTCTCTTGCAATTAGTGCCACAGGGCGAAAAAATCTGCTATAATTAAATATAGACAGTGATAAGGCTTGGGAATTCACGGGGGAGACACAATGAAAGAAATGAATTTACGAATTGCAGACTTGAGAAAGAGGAAAAAAATTACCCAGAAGGAGCTGGCAGATGCTATGGGAGTTTCCTTTCAGACCATCAGCAAGTGGGAGAAGGGAGTGAATTTGCCGGATATTACCATTTTGCCGGGAATGGCAGAGTATTTTAAGGTGTCCATCGACCAGTTAATGGGAGTGGTGCCTTTAAAGGGTGAGGAGTATATAGTAGAAAAGACCGGTACGGGACAGTTTTGGGAGGAGAAGCGGGAGTACCTGCTACGATCCCGCAGAAGTTCCTGGAACGAAGATTATATGCAGTTTTTAATAGAAAAGGTATGGAAGATAGATAGGCCGGTGAAGGTGTTGGATTGTGGTTGCGGCTTTGGGTTTCTGGGGTTACTTCTGATGCCTCTTTTGCCCAAGGGAAGTACTTATACCGGCATTGACTTGGCGGAAGGTCTTCTGAAAGAAGGGGAGAAGCTGTTTGCAGATAAGGATTATGAAGTGCACTTTTTACATAGAGATGTGTACGAGTATCATGTGAAGGACCAGTATGATTTGGTGATTTGTCAGGGAGTGTTGCGACACTTGGATACGCCGGAAGCCTTTCTGAAAAAGATGATTGAGTTTGCCAAGAAGGACTGCCATGTAGTTTGTATTGATGCAAATAGAGAGTTTGAATGCGACGGGCTTTATGTGGATGGTATGGATTACTTTTGGCTTTGTAAGCATGATGGCATGGAGGCTCATTGGCGTACGGAGCTGGAGCAGCAGGGCCGTGACTATGCGGTAGCCATTCGTACTGCCCATATGATGCAAAAGCTGGGCTTAAAGGATGTGGACGTACGAATGAAGGATAAGGTGGCCTTTGTCACACCGGCTCAAGAGGATTACGAGCAAACCAAGCGGGATTTCCTGGAGTATAATGACTGGAATGCAGGCTTGAGTCCACAGGAAATGGAGAATACCATACATTTCCTGATGAATCATGGTATGTCCCGTAAGGAAGCTACAGACTATTGTACCCGCAACATACGAATTTCTGAGTTCTTCCAGTTGCATCCGGATGCGGGTTATACTTTTGCGAAAGGAACGATGATATCTTATGGAAAGAAATAGAGTGTTGTTAATTGATATGTATGGCGTGATTATTAAGGAAAGTAAGGGATACTTTATCCCCTATACTTTTCAGCATTTCCCTGAGGAGGAGTACGACCGACTGACCACTGCTTTTAAGGTGGAGCGGGTATTTTCTAAGGCTCAGAAGGGGGCACTAAGCAATCAGGAGTTTTTGGGTTATCTGGGATATGAAAATCCCCAGGAGACCATGGAGGATTATTTAATAAATTATTTGACGCTGGATGAGCAATTCCACAATTTTGCTGCAAGGGTTATGGAGAAGGTGGAAATGTGTCTGCTGTCCAATGATGTAGCGGAGTGGAGCGAATTTCTTACGGAGTATCATCATATGAATTCCTATTTCAAAGAGAAAATTGTCAGTGGGGATGTGCATTTGCGCAAGCCTGATAAGGCAATTTTTGAGTATGCACTGGAGAAATTACAATGTGAGCCGCAGGACTGTATTTTCGTGGATAACAGCGTGAAGAATCTGCGGGTGGCAGAGGAGCTGGGAATGCAGACCATACTTTTTAACCGGGATGGAGAAGAGTACGAGGGAAATGTGGTAAATGATTTTGCGGAGCTGGAGGAGATGCTTCAGCGACTTCAGTAGGTGGAAAGGAGATAAAAAGATATGAGTGATAATTATTCTTTGGCAGTAGGTTGTATAGTCCGTAAGAAGGAAGAGGTTCTTTTGGTAAGGCACACCTATGGTGGCGCAGCCGGTCAGCTTCTGATTCCCGGAGGTCATTGTAATGTGGGTGAGCTTCCAGAAGAGGCAGCACAGCGAGAAGTTTTGGAAGAGACCCGTGTGGTAGCAAAAGTGGATTCCCTGTTGGGCATACGTTGCGGGCGGAACGGCTGGTATGCGTTAATGCTTATGGATTATGTGGAAGGAGAGCCTGTAAGTGATGGCAACGAAAACAGCGAAGCCCTTTTTATGAATGTGCAGGAAGCCTTAGAGAGGGAGGACGTTACTCATATGACAAAAGTAGCGCTGAAGGCTATGCTTTCCGAGGATAAGAAGATGCTATATTCCGACGAAGAGTATAAGGAAGTTAGAGGAAATGATTATACGTTGTTTATATAGGAGAGTGGAACATCGGGGTTGAAAGACCTCGGTTTTGCTTGTATAAAAATAATTGTTGCCTACTGATACTATATGCAATCGGGTATATACGGTTAGGGGGCAACAGGTAATGCTGGATTATGATCTGGCAGAGATTTATGGGTATGAGGTGAAACGATTAAATGCACAGGTAAAGAATAATATTTCAAGGTTTCCCGAAGATTTTATGTTTCAATTAACAAAAAGAGAATTAGAAGATTTGCGGTCGAATTTTTCGACCACAAATATAAATCCGATGAGTAGATCATTACCACATGCCTTCACCGAACAAGGAATTTATATGCTTGCAACCGTTCTGCGTGGAGAATTGGCAGAACAACAAAGTATTTTTATCATGCGAGCATTCCGGGAAATGCGGCATTATATAAAACAAAATAAGCAGTTTGTTACACAGTCGGAAATGCGACTTGTTACGGCAAAGGTATCGGAAATCTCTGTGCAGATGGCAAGTATGTCCGATAAGCAGAAGAAGAGCGAGCAGGATATTTCCGGCATTCGCCAAAGCATAGATGCTATTAATGAAAATTTTGTATCAAACAAAGATTTCAAAAACTTTGTAATCTACAAAGGGCAGAAGTTTGAAGCAGATTTGGCATATATTGATATTTACCAACAAGCCACTACCAGTATATATGTAGTGGATGATTATATGAACGCCAAGACCTTGCAGTTGTTATCCCAGAAAAAACAGGGAGTGGAAGTAATTCTCTTTACGGAAAATGGTCACGGGCGGAAAGGATTCTTGACAGAGGCGGTGGTAAATGATTTTACCAGTCAATTTCCTCCACTTCGCATAAAACCAAATCCGGATTGTCATGATCGCCTCATTGTAATAGATTATAAACTGCCTACAGAGCAGGCATATCACTGTGGTGCATCCAGTAAGGATGCAGGCAAGAAGTTATGTGCTATAAATAAGTTGGAGAATTCGTCTATGATTCATCAGGTTATGGATGATTTGCTGGCGCAGGGGGATAGAAAGATATAAAGTGCTTATCTTACATCCATTAAGCACAAAAATTCCCCACCCCCTCTTCAGTTTCCCGTAAACAAGCCGATATACAAAGTACAAATATTCAAGGCCGAATAATATTTAGTACTTATTTGAATTCGTCACCAAGGAGGGTATGGACAGAAAGCAGGAGGCTTTCCGGAGATATCGTCCTTTTTGTTTTGCATAAATCAGGGAAGGGCAGGTAAAGCAGTGACGCATGGAAAGGGGTAATATTGCGTATTGATTCCAGTGTAGTAGGAATGGAGTCCGCCCGAAGATATACATCTTCAACTGTACAGTATAGTCGTTTTGTACTGAAAAATTATCAAGGAGGAAAGACAGAGAGCAACACCTCTCTTTTAGGGGGAGATGTGGGCTCACAGGAGCCGGAGACAAAAGAAGAAACCGCTCCTAAGGAAATATCCAAAGATTCAATTATTAGTTTACAGGACAGAGTGGAAAGCATGCGAAGCAGGAAGGTGCATTTGCGTTCTTCAACAAGTGATACCATGTCACAGTTTCGCCATTATACCACCCGCTATATTTTCATGCTTTTGTTTGGCAGGGAAAAAACAACCAATCTTTTAGGGGAGGAGACAAATGTAGCCGAGGCTTCCGAAGCAGGCAGTCAGGCATCGGCACAAAATACAGGAACGGCGACTTTGGAATTTTTGCCCATGAAGCAGGTGTCCCTCACCAGAGAAACCGCTTATTACGAGAAGGAAAGTGTGTCTTTTTCGTCCCGTGGAAACGTAAGATGCGCGGATGGCAGGGAGATTTCTTTCAATGTGGAAGTGGGCATGAGCCGCGAATTTATGCAGTATTATAGGGAAGAGTATGATATTGCGCAGTTCCAGCGGGTATGTGACCCTTTGGTAATTAATCTGCAAAAGGATGTGGCATCTTTAAGTGATCAGAAGTTTTTCTTTGACCTTGACGCAGACAGCAAGGAGGATGAAATCTCCATGTTAGATGCCGGCAGTGGTTATCTGGCACTGGACAAAAATGACGATGGTGTCATTAATGATGGTAACGAATTGTTTGGTCCCAAGTCCGGTAATGGTTTTGCGGACTTGGCAGAGCATGATCAGGATGGGGACGGCTGGATTGATGAGGATGATGATATTTGGTCCAAGCTGAAGGTCTGGTGCAAGGATGAAACCGGTAAGGACATTTTGTACTCTCTAAAGGAGGCAGGCGTAGGTGCCATTTGCCTGCAAAATCAGGCTACGGACTTTGCACTTAACAATGCAGAAAACGTAAGCCAGGGATATTTAAGAAGCACCGGCATTTTCTTATATGAGAACGGTAATGTAGGTACTGTGCAACATTTAGATTTGGTGCAGTAGAATTTGAGCATCACATGGTGGCGTACCATAATACATAATTACAAGAAAGAACATTGCGAAAACAATATTTGCAATGTTCTTTTTTGTATGATTGTAGTATAATCATATTGTTATAATTATTTTTAGTGGAGGGCTACACAATGGAAATGAGAAAAATGGAAAAGTTGGGAGTGGAAGCATCCCTTTTGGGATTCGGATGTATGCGCTTTCCTACCAACGCAGAAGGTAAGATTGACCGTGAGTTAGCAGAGGCTATGATGGATAAGGCTATTGCGGCAGGCGTGAATTATATTGATACTGCATATCCTTATCACGGTGGCGAAAGCGAACTTTTTGTGGGCGAAGTTTTGAAGAAGTACGATAGAGCTTCCTTCTATCTGGCTACTAAGCTTCCCCTTTGGGCAGTACACTCTTTAGAGGATGTGGACAAGTTGTTTAATGAGCAGCTAAGCAAGCTACAGACCGATTATGTGGACTTTTATCTGATGCACGCCATGAATCGTGGTAAGTGGCATGACATGTTGAAGTTAGGCGTAGTAGAGCGTTTGGAAGAGTTAAAGGCAGAGGGCAAGATTCGTTACTTGGGCTTCTCTTTCCACGATGGCTATGATGCATTTGAAGAAATTATCAATTATCGTGACTGGGATTTCTGCCAGATTCAGTTGAACTACATGGATGTGAATGACCAGGCGGGTATGAAGGGTTACAAGCTGGCAGAAGAGAAACAGGTGCCTCTTGTGATTATGGAGCCTATTAAGGGCGGTATGCTGGCAAATTATGGTGGAGACATTGCGGATGTATTCCATGCGTTGGATAAGGACGCAAGCTTTGCTTCTTTTGCGCTTAGATGGGTTGGTTCTTTGCCGAATGTAAAGGTGGTTCTCAGCGGTATGTCCACTATGGAGCAGGTAGATGATAACTTAAAGACTTTTGTTGACTTTAAGCCCATGTCAGAAGAAGAGTTGTCAACCGTGGATAAGGTAGTGGATATTTTGAACAATCGTGTACAAAACGGCTGTACCGGTTGTAGTTATTGTATGCCTTGTCCTGCAGGCGTGAATATTCCGAGAAACTTCCGTATTTGGAATACATACCATATGTACCAGAACTACAATACCGTAAAGTGGAACTGGGAGCATGAGATGCCGGATAATGAGCGTGCAAATAAATGTATTGAATGTGGTAAATGTGAAGCTATTTGTCCTCAGGTGCTTCAGATTCGTGAAGATTTGAAGCGTGTTATGGAGGATTTGGAAAAGAAAGAGATGATTCTCTAATAAAGTAAACTATAGGAGTGCGGGAAAGACATGAAGACAATTGTATGGAAGAAGTTTGAAGAAGTATTTGGAGATACCGAGGGCGCGCAGGTGTATTTTGCGCCGGGTCGCGTGAATTTAATCGGAGAGCATACGGATTACAACGGTGGACATGTTTTTCCCTGCGCTTTGACCATTGGTACCTATGCGGTGGCAAGGAAGCGTCAGGATAATGTACTTCAGTTTTATTCCATGAATTTTGAAAAGCGGGGCGTGATTGGTTGCACTTTGGAGGATTTGACTCCTTCAAAGGAAGCTGGTTGGACCAACTATCCCAAGGGGGTTATGTGGGCTTTTGAGCAAAGAGGCATGAAAATTCCTTGTGGAATGGATATTCTATTAAACGGTAATATCCCCAACGGTTCCGGCCTTTCGTCTTCCGCGTCCGTGGAGGTACTGACAGGTTTTATTCTGAGAGACTTATTTGGATTTGAAGTGAGCAATCAGGATCTGGCATTAATCGGACAGTATTCGGAAAACAATTTTAATGGTGTAAATTGTGGTATTATGGATCAGTTTGCCATTGCCATGGGCCAGGAAAACCACGCGATTTTCTTGGATACGGCGGATTTGTCCTATGAATATGCCCCCATTAAATTGGAAGGGGCAAAGATTGTGATTGCCTGCTCCAATAAGAAGCGTGGATTGGGCGATTCCAAGTATAATGAGCGTCGCAGCGAATGTGAGACTGCTTTGGCAGAATTGCAGAAAGTTACAAATGTGAAGTCTTTGGGCGAGTTGTCGGAAGAGGCGTTTGAGCAGTACAAAGAAGCCATCGACAGTGATGTACGTAGAAAGCGTGCTAAGCATGCGGTGTATGAGAATCAGCGTACTTTGCAGGCAGTAGCAGCTTTAAAGGAAGGTAACATTGCTTTGTTTGGAGAGCTTATGAATGCCTCTCATGTGTCTTTGCGGGATGATTATGAAGTGACCGGCATAGAACTGGATACTTTGGTGGAAGAAGCTTGGAAAGTGGATGGTGTAATTGGCTCCCGTATGACCGGTGCCGGTTTTGGCGGTTGTACCGTAAGTATTGTGGAGGATGAGGCCATTGATACCTTTATTGATAAGGTGGGCGCGGCATACCTTAAGAAAATTGGTTATGCGGCTGATTTTTACGTGGTAGAAATCGGAGATGGACCTTGCAAATTGTAAGAAAGCGCAGGGGTTTAGGAAGGAAGTTAAAATGCGAGTAGCGGTTATTAGTGATATTCATTCGAATTTCAAAGCGTTTGAAGCATTTTTAAAATATATAGAGGAGCATCCGGTGGATGCTATTATCGGACTGGGAGATTATGTGACAGACATGCCTTATCCCAGACGCACGTTGGATATGCTGTATGCTTTGATGAAGCAATATCCTTGCTATATTTTGCGTGGTAACAGGGAAGAGTATCTGCTGAACCACGATAAGCAGGATCAAGGCTGGCATATCAGTTCCCCCAGTGGAGCACTTTTATATACTTACGAGAATATAACCCGGGAGGATTTGGAGTTTTTTGAGGGCTTGCCTACGGTGACAAGGGTGCAGATTGGAGATTGTCCGGAGCTTATGCTTTGTCATGGGGCGCCGGAGGAAGTCCGCGGTAATATGAAGTACGATTTGAAACTTCGTGAACAGGTAATGAAGGAGCTGCCCACCGATTATTTACTGGGTGGTCACACCCATCATCAGGAAGCAGAGCGGATCCATGACAAAATGTATATCAATCCCGGTTCCTTGGGACTGGCTATTAATGAAAAGAGCGGTCACGCGGAGTTTGCTATTTTGGAAGGAAGCAGAGATGTTTGGGAAGCAGAGCTTATTAGCGTACCCTATGATTTGGAGGGGATGCTTCAGACTTTTTCGGAGTCCGGTGTGGATGAGTATGGTCTGGTGTTAAACCGTGCGGTGAAAAAGACCATGAAAACCGGCATTAACTGGTTCTTCTTTGCGGCCATGGATGCTATGCAGCTCAGTGGCAAACCGTTGCAACAGGTGGAAGAGGATATTTGGAATAAGGTGGCAGAGAAGCTGGATTTGTAAAGGGTTGTGGTCCTGTGAAATGTGCCGGAGCCCAGATAGAAAGGAGCCGCGATGAAGTTTTTATTGGTGGCGTTAAATGCAAAATATATACATTCCAATCCTGCGTTATACAGTCTGCGGGCTTACGCAGGGGAGCAGTTGCAGGAGCATGTGGAAATTGCAGAGTATACCATTAATCAAACGATAACGGATATATTAGCAGATATTTATAAGAGAAAGCCTGAGGTTATCGGGCTTTCTTGTTATATTTGGAATATTGAGATGATGCTTGAACTGGTGAAGGAACTTTCGAAGCTTTTGCCGCAGGTGCCTATATGGCTGGGCGGTCCGGAGGTAACTTATGACGCGCCCAAGCTTTTAGAGAAATACCCGGAAGTGACCGGTGTCATGATTGGGGAGGGGGAGGCGACGTTCCGGGAGTTGCTCGAGTGTTATGTAAACCGATGGGGGCTTGCCGGATGCGACGGCGAAGAACCGGTGTCTTCTGTGTCCGGTTTAGCGGATGCGGACTTGCAACATACCCCCGGCCTATGCTTGTCGGGAGGATATACCACTCCCAGAGAACTTACTGATATCAGTGCCATGCCCTTTTTGTATGAGGATTTGGGGGCTTTTGAGAATAAAATTATTTACTACGAGTCCAGCCGAGGATGTCCCTTCCGATGCAGCTATTGCTTGAGCTCCATTGATAAAAAGGTAAGACTGAGGGATTTGGAAACGGTAAAGAAGGAACTGCAGTTTTTCCTGGACCATAAAGTGAAGCAGGTAAAGTTTGTAGACCGAACCTTTAACTGCAATCATGAACATGCGCTTTCTATTTGGAGATATATTCTAGAAAATGACAATGGTGTCACGAATTTTCACTTTGAAATTGCGGCGGATTTGTTGAATGAAGAGGAACTGGACTTGCTTGTACAGATGCGTCCCGGGCTGGTGCAGCTGGAAATAGGTGTACAGTCTACCAATCCAAAGACTTTGGAGGCTATTCATCGTGTGATGGACGTGGAGAAATTGGAGAAGGTAGTAGAACGTGTAAATGCAGGGCAAAATGTGCACCAGCATTTAGACTTAATTGCGGGACTGCCGTTTGAGGATTATGAAAGCTTCGGCAAATCCTTTGACAGAGTGTACGCTATGCGGCCGGAGCAGCTGCAGTTGGGCTTTTTGAAGGTCTTGAAGGGTTCAGAAATGTGTGAACGGGCGGAGGAGTACGGCATTGTTTACACTGATAAGGCACCTTATGAGGTGCTCTTTACCAAGTGGCTGAGTTTTGAGGATGTACTACGTCTGAAGCGCGTCGAGGAAATGGTGGAACTTTATTATAACAGCAATCAGTTTGTGCATACCTTACAGTTTTTGGAGCAGGCTTTTGAGTCACCTTTTGAAATGTATGAGGCACTGGCTGACTTCTTTGAAAAGAAGGGATATTTTGTAAATAGCCCGGCCCGCAGTTATCGTTATCAGGTGTTGTTGGAGTTTGCCTGTGAATATGATGGGCAGTACGAGGAAGTGTACAAGGAATTGCTTATTTACGATATGTATTTGCGGGAGAATTTAAAGAGTCGTCCGGAGTTTGCTAGAGATTTGGCGGACTACAAAGAGATGATGTGGACTTTCTATAAAACAGAAGAGGAGGAGAGGATCTATTTGCCCGCCTACTCAGAGTACGATTTTAAACAGATGTCCAGAATGACTCACCTGGAGCCTTTTTATTATCCGGTGTGGGACATGCGGTCGCGGAATGCGGTGGGGCAGATGCTTTCTCAAGCGGGAGCAGAACAGATGACCGTGCAAAGTGAACCCTTCTTCGTATTGTTTGATTATCAGGAGCGCAATCCCTTGACAGGAGACGCCAGAACGGTGCAGGTGGAATAGTATGCAAAAAATATATAAAATCTTACATACAACAATTACTATAGCAGCATGGTTCATGCTGGTATTCAGTTTTGTATATTTGCTGTTCATTTACAAAAAATTGCCGCAGGAGATAGGCGTTCATTTTTCCGCCTCAGGAACCTTTGACTTGTATGATGATAAAATAAATGCGTTTTATCCCTATAAGGTGGGTTTTGGAGTACTTATTATAAGTGAACTGGCCATTTGGCTGGCAAAGCGGATAAAGAGCGGCCTGAAAGTGGATGAACAGGGAGAGCGCAGACTGAAAGCAGCTGCTACTTTGTGGATAGACCTTTTCAAATGTAGCATTTCGGTTTTCTTTACCCATTGGTCCTATTGTGTAATCACCCAAAGTGTATTGAGTGTACTTTTAGTGGGGGTTGTGATATTCACTATAGGAGGCGGACTGCTCTTGCTCCTATTGGGGATGGTAGTGATTCGAATCCTCAATGCCGGGAAGAAGTGAGTCAACAGATTAAGAGTGATACAATAATAGAAGGGAGCAATATCCTGCGGATATGCTCCCTTGCTTTGTCATACTTTATTCTATTGAGTGTCAGTGGGTGCAGCTTGATTAGTTTCCTTGGGCTTCCTTTTAATATCATACCGAATCAACCCAACAATAGAGGAAATCTCCACGAACACTTCGTTGATAATACCGCCGATGGAGCCGGTACAGATACTGTACACCAGCAAAAGCGGTGAAGAAATCAATATGGTGGAGCGCACCAGCTTGGGATTGGTGAAGGAGAAGGACAGGGTGTTCAAAATCATGGAGCCTGCCATGAATAAGGACACCGGTCCGGCCCAGGTTACGCCACAGAATATGGCAAACATGAGCATGAAAATCAAAATCCAGCCATTCCAGGCTGCCCACTTTTTATCTTTGTGATAGAATACAAATCCACGCGCTACGCCGATGATATCCATGGCAACGCCGGTCATGGCGCCCAGTAAAAAATACTGTACGCCAAAGAAAGCCGTTGCCAGAATCTGCATAATCATAATCTGTTTGTGCTTGTTCATCTGGAAAGAAAAAACCGAGAAGAACATAGCAATAATACCAAAAATCTGAGCTAAAATATCTGTAAATTCCATGGGAAAACTCCTTGTCTGTGAATGTATCTTAATCTTTTATATCGTATAATCCCCAAATATGCAACTGAAAATTGAGAGAATGTGGAAGTTATTGACGCGCCTGGTCCATGGCGGTAAAATAAAAGTGTATTTGTTGTGGAAAAATCATGGGATTTAAGGGGAAATGCTATGAAAAAAATCACGAGAAGTGTATGGTTGGTTTTGCTTGCAGTTTGTTTATGTGCCTGTTCGCCGGCTTCCAAGGAGGAAGTGGTACGTTATGCAAAGAATGAATTTGGTAAAGCGGAATATGTGCGTACCGAAGAGATTGAGGACAAGACAATCAGGTATTATTTTACAGACGAAGAGTACGGTTTTGAATACTATGTGACCAGTGAAGTAAATGACATTTTAATTGATGGGGCTAAGTTTGGTGAATCAGAGTCCAAGTCGAGTAATTTTGATAGGGTATATTATGCCTATGTTTTGGAGCAGGTGCAGGAGGAGCTGACTGCACTGGAGGAGGACTACGGAGTGCGAATTTTAAGTGGTGCCGATGAACTGGGGCAGTTATATCGACTTGCAGAGGTGTATTGTGAATCAGGAGAGGAAGCCCTTACACCTGAGGTTACGAAGGCGGTGAAGGAATTGTTTGCCTCCTATGATACCAGGGGCTACTGGTCGGAAAGAAGCATAGAGGCTTATGATGCGCAGGAGATTAGCCTGGGAAGCTACAGCTTTAAATATGACCGTTTTCTGACGCCCGAAGATGAAGAGGATGTTTTGTTCTACGAGCGGATAGAAATGTTAAATGACCAGGCAGAGTTTGTACGAAAAGAACAGAAGGTGTTTAAGGATACAGGCATTTCGTTGCAGGATGTGGCTACTGTATTGGGAAGCGAACCCATCACAGAAGACAGTATTGTCACCTATTATTACTTTACCGTGGATGGTGATATTTATTATATGGTAGACGTTTTGGTGAATTCAGAGGGTGGCCTTGTGTGGTATACGAATTACCAAGAGGAGTAAGGGAGAACTATGAAGAAACATACAGCAGAGATTTTGGCGGCGTTGGATGCTCAGTATGGCAGGGAGTACCGCTGTTATTTAGAACATGAAAATGCCTGGCAGCTTTTGATTGCCACCATGCTTAGTGCGCAATGTACGGATGCTCGGGTGAATATTGTGACAAGAGATTTGTTCAAGAAATATACAAGCGTGGAGGATTTCGCCAAGGCGGATTTGAAAGAGCTGGAGCAGGATATTCATTCCACGGGCTTTTATCATAATAAGGCGAAGAATATTATCGCCTGCTGTAATCAGCTTTTGGAGCGACATGGGGGCGAGGTGCCCGGCTCTATTGAGGAGCTTACGGCGCTGGCAGGAGTGGGCAGAAAGACTGCCAATGTAATCCGAGGCAATATTTTTCACGAGCCCAGTATTGTGGTGGATACTCATGTGAAACGTATCTCCAAGAAGCTGGGGGTTTGCAAAAGTGATGATCCGGTAAAGGTAGAGTTTGAGCTGATGAAGGAGCTACCCAAGGACCATTGGATTTTGTGGAATATTCATATTATCACTTTCGGACGCACCATTTGCAAGGCGCCTACCCCTAAATGTGAGGAATGTTTTTTGCAGCATTTGTGTCCGGATTATGAGAAGAGGATGAAGGATTAGAAAAGTAGAGGAATGGAGAAGTATGGTAAATTCCTACGTATGCATAGACTTGGAAACCACGGGTCTAAACCCGAAGATGGACAAAATCATAGAAATCGGTGCGGTAAAAGTAATAGAAGGCAAAATCATAGACACCTTTTCGACTTATGTAAACCCGGGACGTAAGCTGGAGGAGCGAATCATCGAGCTGACAGGGATTACTCAAGAGCAGGTGGATACCGCCCCCGATATTGAACAAGTACTACCGGAATTGTTGGATTTTCTGGGAGATTTGACACTACTGGGACATCGTGTATTGTTTGATTATTCTTTCTTAAAAAAGGCAGCAGTAAATAGCAAGCGTACCTTTGAAAAGCAGGGAATGGATACCTTGCGCATAGCCAGATGCTTCTTGCCGGAGCTGGAGAAACGTTCCCTGGAGTATCTTTGCAAACACTACGAAATTCCTCACCATGCCCATCGGGCACTTGCGGACGCAGAGGCAACAGTAGCACTGTATCAAAAAATGGCGGAGGAATTCTATGAAAAGGACAGCAAGCCCTTCGAGCCCGTGGCTCTAAACTACAGTGTCAAGAAAGAAACGCCTATTACAAAGCCACAGAAGGAACGTTTGTATCGCCTCATCGCCCAGCACAATCTTACTGTGGACTATGACGTAGAAAAGCTGACTAGAAATGAAGCCAGCCGATACACCGACAAAATATACGAGAAATATGGAAGGTAGAAACGTAAAATATAAACGCCTCACCGGCAATATACTCTACACTGACCGCCCTGAAAACGTCAGCACTTGGCGAGGTTTCAAGCCGAACTTGTTCGGCACGAGCCATAGTACTGCTACGTTTTCATTAAGCGCGAGCGGGCCGAAGGTAGAGTATATTGCCGGTGGGGCATCCGATTTTGTGAATTGCTTCTTCGCGGGATATACGTATTCCCTGCTACCTCTTTCGATACTGCGTAGGAGACAATCCGGTCTCCTGTTTGAAAAATTTAGAGAATGCTAAGGGATCGTTATAACCCACGGAATAGCTTACATGCTGAATGGAAAGCTCCGTGGTTTCTAACAATTCTTTGGCTTTTTTTATGCGATAAGTTAATAAATATCGTTGAGGCGAGTAACCGGTAACCTCCTTAAAAAGCTTGCTTAGATAGGACCGATCCAATCCACAAAAGTCTGCGATGCCCTGAATATGTATGGGTTCGGAATATTTTTCCGCAATATAATGCATGACTGCTTCCACATAACCCGTGCTTGTTTCCGGAATGTGTTTTAAACGGGGCGGGTTAGAGGAGTAGTCCGTCAGTAGTTGAAAGAAGCGAAATAAATTACCCATACAGGCATATTCCCGAGAGGGTTCCAAGATAATCTGCTCCAGACAATTCTCTATTTCCGGGCAAATTTTTCTGGGATGGAAAACCGGTGAGGTTCGATCCATCCCCGCTTTGTGAAGCATTTCCGTAGCTTTCGGTCCATGAAATTGAATCCAGATATAATGCCAGGGATTTTCCGTACTTGCACGATAATAGCCCAGCACACCCGGCGGAATGATGAAAGCCTGTTTCTCGCGAATAGGAATAACCTGCCCGTCCAGATGCAGTTCGCCTTCACCGCTTAAAATATAATGCAATATATATTTATCGCGGATAATGGGGCCATATCCATAGCCGGCTTGACAGTCCTGAATGCCGACCTCATAAAATTTTAAATCCTCATAGGAACTGTAGTCCAGCCAATGTACGATGGTTTTATCATGTTGTAGCATGGGAACTCCTTTCTCCTATGAGGATTTAATCATTCTTGTAGTTTTATTTTACTATACTGGCAGTCTGCAGAAGCAATACGCCATGTGCGGGAATAGAAAGAGTGTCGTTTTCTTCTACGATATCACCACTCCAAAGTTCTGTAGCAGCGCCCTTCCACTCTTTAATAAAAGGCTTCAAAGTAAACTCCAAAGCAGCCTCGGAAATATTAAAGATTGCCAGATTGGTGTCGCCGGTATCAAGCTGAGTGCTCTTCCAAATAATCATTTTTTTGTTGCGGTAGTATTCCTCCGCATGCTCAGTCTCGGTTGCCAGTGCCAATACCTTTTCATTGGTTAACAAGCCCAGGGTCCACTCGTCCAACTTAGGTAGTTCCGCACCCAGCATCAGAGGGGAGCTTACCATACACCAAAGGGACATCATAGTCTTTTGCTCGTCCTTGGTAAATCTGGTCTGGCGTTCGTGGTTAAAGCCTTTGCCGATAGTACCTACGGGTAACATATCACAATCCGGATAACCGGTGAGCTTTGCCTGACCCTGCCAGGTTTTGCAGCGGTCAAACATGTCCAAAAGCAAATGCCAGGAATCCCAGAAGTCATCGGTAATACGCCACATGTCAGCGTTTTCATGATAAAAGTCTGCTTCCTCGGGGATAGCAGGTCCGGGAGAAAGACTTAATATAATATCTCGGCCACATTTTTCGATGGCGCGGTGTAACATTCGAGTTTCTTCCTTTGCAGACTGGGCATCCATGCGGCAGATGTCATCACATTTAATAAAGTCCACACCCCACTGTGCGTAAAGCTCCAAAAGGGAGTCGTAGTAAAGCTGGGACTCGGGCTTTTGGGTATATACACCGTACATATCCGGGTTCCAGTAGCAGATAGAATAAGGATTTGCAATATCTGCAGCAGTCAAATCGCTTCCTAAAATTGCAGTATGGGAATGTGCGGCTTCTCTGGGAATACCACGCATAATGTGAATACCAAACTTCAGCCCCAGACTGTGCACATAATCTGCCAGGGGTTTAAAGCCTGCACCATTCACAGAAGAAGGGAAGCGGTCCGGACATGGTAAAAGGCGTGAATATTCGTCCATTTCTACTTTGTAAAAGGGAATGTATTGGTGCTCGTCACGGCGGGTACCGGTATCGTAAGAATACCATTCAATGTCTACTACCACATATTCCCAGCCGAAAGGCTTTAAATATTTTGCCATATAATCAGCATTGGCCTTAATATCGGCCTCGGTTACGGTAGTATCATAATAATCATAACTGTTCCATCCCATAGGGGGATTCAATTTTTTGCTCATACCTTACCTCCTGTTACATGGGTGCGACCTGATTTTAGGAAAGCCTTCGGAAACCATCACCCATATTCTTCATAGATTCAGCATAAAATAGAGTAAGGGTATGTGAACATAGAAAAATGTTGTGTTCACATGGAAAAATGTGTCATTTACTTAGTTTACGTACAATAATTTTGCCGGAAGGAGAGGTTAAATTCTCCGCGTGCCCTATCAAAGCGTCCAAAGCGGCATATTCACCGGCATTTTGGTAAATGGAAGCCAATAATTCATAAGTAGTGCTTACATCACTGTCCACGGATACCGCGTATTCCAGAATGGTTTTGGCTTCTTCCACAGCACCCAATTCGTACAAGGTTTCGGCCCATTTATGCAAATTAGTAACAAGTGCGGTAAAATTTTGGTCGTATTCCGTAAGGACGGTAATGTTGGCAGTACCATAGGTCAGTTTCAAATCCGTATTGGTAATCCCTGTCAGATTGACAATTTTACGCTCAGAGAGCACATGTAAGGATTCCAGAATATCTGCAACTTTCGGATTTGCGGCATGACAATCGCAGGGGAGCTGGTCAAAGGGAATGGTTATGTAGTTAAGGTCGTCCAAAGGTTTTTTGCGTACATTATTGGCGGCGCGTTCCTTTGACCAGAAGGCCTGCTGATCTGCTTCCAGAGCACGATTATGCTTTCTTAATAAATGGGAAATAACTGCCAATAGTATGATAAAACTTGCCAAAAAGGGTACTTTCATAGTATAATATCCTTTCAGAAATAATTTGGATAAACGTGTTTTACGTTTGGGAGGTTTATATGTTTAATTTTCACAGTAAAAAAACCAAAAAGACCGTTTCTTTGGTGATTGTTATTTTCCTAGTGTTAGCTATGATTATACCAATTTTGGTAGTGTAGTTCAAGTAATGGGAAACTATTCACAAGTGGATTTTCCTGAGGAGAGAGTATGAAGAAATTAATGAGGCAGCTGGTACTGACGGCCTTTTTTTACCTGTGTTTTTTCGGTACGGGAATGACTGTCGAGGCGCAGGGAGAAGATAGAATTAAAGATGGTATTTACATATCCGGTGTGGATGTTGGCGGAATGACGGCTACGGAAGCAGAAGCGGCGGTAGAGGCGTATGTGGAGAATTTGCAGAATACTACCCTTACCTTGCTTACATCGGGTGGTAATGAAGTGAAGGTGACGCCTGCAGATATGGGCATGACTTGGGAAAATCCCCAGGTAATCCAGGAGGCGGCAGGTATCGGACAGGAAGGTAATGTGATTGTCCGTTACAAGATGATGAAGGATTTGCAGCACGATAATGTGCATTTGGATTTGGTATTTGCCTTTGATGAAGCATTGATTCAGGCTATTTTAGAACAAGATTGTGTTTCTTATAACAGTGAAGCGGTAAATGCAGCACTGAGTATGGAAGAAGGCGAGTTTGTAGTACAGGAAGGCGTGAGCGGATATACTTTGGATGTGGAAGCCTCCTTTGCGATGCTTACAGACTATATGGTAAATGACTGGACGCAGGAACCCGTGACGATTGAACTGGTGGTTGTGGAAGAAAAACCTTTGGGTGATGCAGAGCAATTGGCGCAGGTAACGGATGTTCTGGGTACCTTTACTACTTCTTACAGTAGTTCGGGAACCGCCAGAAGTGCCAATGTAGCAAACGGATGCCGTTTGATTGATGGTATTACCTTGTATCCGGGTGAAGAGTTCTCTACTTTGGAGGCTATCACGCCGTTTACGGAGAAGAATGGATATTATATGGCAGCCTCCTACTTAAATGGTAAGGTGGTAGACAGTCTGGGAGGCGGTATTTGTCAGGTATCCTCCACTCTTTATAATGCAGTACTGTTGGCAGAGTTGGACGTAACCCAAAGATATAATCATTCTATGATTGTAAATTATGTGTCTGCTTCCGCAGATGCAGCCATTGCAGAATCTGCAAACAAGGATTTTAAGTTTGTAAATAACACTGAGTACCCTATTTATATTGAGGGTATTACAAACAATAAAAAAATTACGGTTACCATATACGGCAAGGAAACCAGAAGCAGCGACAGAGAAGTAATATATAAGAGTGAAGTGCTGGAAGTAATCAATCCTCCCGCTGATGTAATCTATGTGGATGAGGGTCAGCCTATCGGATATATTGTTACGGAAAGTGCACATATCGGCTACAAGGCAAAATTATGGAAAATCGTAAAGGAAAACGGTGTAGAGGTGGAGCGTACCCAAGTAAACAGCAGTAGTTATAAGGCAACTCCCCGCTATGCAACGGTTGGTGTTGCTACGGCAGATCCTAATGCAAGGAATGAAATTATGGCAGCCATCGGCACCTCCAATATTGATCATGTGAAAAATGTTATTGCCATATTGACAACACCGCCGGCGCAATAATCCCCGTGAGGAAGCCATTTGTAGCGGAATGTCTTATGTGTGTGAGGAAATATGAGACTAGGCAAATTATCGGACAGTATTCTGAAAAGAACTGTTTTAAAACAGATAAAAAACCGAAGAAGTGAAGTATTATGTGGCGCAGGTATAGGGGAAGACTGCGCCATTTTTGCACTCTCCGGGGATAAATTTGCCACTTCTGTAGTAGAATATACTGTTAAAGACCGGCAGGATATGATTCGTGCCATTTATAAAAGTACTAACAATCTGGCTACGGCGGGCGCAGAACCGGTAGCGGTAATGCTTTCCGTTATTTTGCCGGAAAGAGCTTCGGAGGAGAAGTTAAAGAAGCTTATGGACGGTGCCGCTCAGGCTGCTAGAGAGTTAAATGTTCAGATTGCAGGCGGACACACTACCGTTAGCAAATATGTAAGCGAAAAGCTTGCAGTAGTAACAGCCTATGGTATGTATAAGGAAGAGAGTAGTTTTTTGAAACCTCTTACTACCAAGGGTGCCAAGCCGGGACAGGATATTGTTATCAGTAAGTGGATTGGCTTGGAGGGAACCGCTGTTTTAGCGAATATGAAAAAGGAAGAAATGCTTGCTCGGTATCCGGAGTATTTGATAGATGAGGCGGCAAGCTTTGATAAATACCTTTCTGTAATTCCGGAGGCCGCCACCGCCATAAAGTCCGGCGTTTGCGTAATGCATGATGCTTCGGAGGGCGGAATTATGGCAACCCTTTGGGAGCTGGCGGAAAGCTCAGGCGTTGGACTTAGTATAGATATGAAAAAATTGCCCATCAGACAGGAAACCGTAGAGGTTTGTGAGTTCTGTGATGTGAACCCTTACGAGCTTCTTAGCGGAGGATGTCTGGTGATGACCACGGAGGATGGAAATGCTTTGGTAGAAGCATTGGCGGAGCAGGACATTCCGGCAGTGGTAGTGGGCAAGATTACAGATAGTAACGATAGAATCATTGTGAATGGTGAAGAAAAGCGTTATCTGGATAAACCGAAAACGGATGAGATATATCGGTACAGTTGAATTAGAAAGGATAGGAAGAAATATTATGAGAGAGCAGTTATTAAAAATGATTGAAAAGAATAGCCGTATCGATTTAAAGGATTTGGCGATTATGTTAGGCAGAGAAGAAATCGACGTTGTCAATGAAATGGCAGCCATGGAGGCAGATGGCACCATTTGCGGATATCATACTTTGATTAACTGGGAAAATACCAGTATTGAAACCGTATCCGCATTGATTGAAGTACGTGTAACTCCTCAGAGAGGACAGGGCTTTGACCATATTGCAGAGCGCATTTATAATTACCCCGAGGTAAATTCCGTATATTTGATTTCCGGGGGTTATGATTTGTTAATTTCTTTGGAAGGAAAGAGCTTAAAGGAAATTTCTATGTTTGTTTCTGATAAGCTGGCACCTTTGGACAGCATTTTAAGTACCGCAACGCACTTTATTTTGAAGAAATATAAAGATCACGGTACCGTACTGGCAAAGAAAAAAGAAGACGAAAGAGAGATGATTATTCTATGAGAAACCCCTTAGCAGATAAAGTAGTGGAGATTAAGCCCTCCGGCATTCGTAAGTTCTTTGACATTGTCAGTGAAATGAAGGATGCTATTTCATTGGGTGTTGGTGAGCCGGACTTTGATACCCCCTGGCATATTCGTGAGGAGGGTATTTACTCCTTGGAAAAGGGACGTACCAGCTATACCTCCAATGCAGGTATAAAGGAATTAAAGCAGGAAATTTGCAATTACATAGAGCGCAAGCAGGGCGTGCGCTACAATTTTAAGGACGAAGTTTTGGTAACCGTAGGCGGTTCCGAGGCAATTGATATGGCACTCCGTGCCATGATTAATCCGGGAGAGGAAGTATTGATTCCCCAGCCCTGTTATGTATCTTATGACCCTTGTGCCGTTTTGGCAGGTGGCGTACCTGTGGTAATTAATTTAAAGGCAGAAAATCAGTTCCGCCTGACCGCACAGGAACTTCGTGATGCCATTACTGACAAGACAAAGGTACTCATTCTGGCATTCCCCAACAATCCTACCGGTGCCATTATGGAGAAGAGGGATTTGGAGGAAATCGCAGAAGTTATTATTGAAAAGGACATTTTTGTTATTTCCGATGAAATTTATTCGGAACTTTCTTATAACGGCGACCACGTGTCTATTATTACGATTCCCGGCATGAGAGAGCGTACCATTATGATTAACGGTTTTTCGAAATCTTACGCTATGACCGGTTGGAGACTGGGTTATGCTTGTGGACCGGAAAATATTATCACCCAGATGACCAAGATTCATCAGTTTGCAATTATGTGTGCACCTACCACCAGCCAGTATGCAGCTATTGAAGCGCTGAAAAACGGTGATGCAGACGTGGCTGAAATGCGCGATATTTACGACCAGAGAAGACGTTATTTACTTCATGCTTTTAAGGAAATGGGGCTGGATTGCTTTGAGCCTTTCGGAGCATTTTATGTATTTCCTTGCATTAAGGAATTCGGTATGAGCAGTGATGATTTCGCCATGAGATTCTTGGAGGAAGAGAAGGTAGCAGTGGTACCCGGTACTGCTTTTGGCGACTGTGGTGAAGGATTCTTGCGTATTTCCTATGCATATTCTTTGGAAAATTTGAAGGTGGCTATTGAGAGACTGGAAAGATTTGTGAAGAAGTTGAGGTCAGAAAAGTAATGAACATTATTTTACATCAACCTGAGATACCGCAAAATACCGGCAATATAGGACGTACCTGTGTAGCAACCGGTACCTCCTTACATTTAATAGAGCCCTTGGGCTTTCGCTTGGATGAAAAGAGTATTAAACGTGCGGGCATGGATTACTGGCAGCATTTGGATGTGCACCGTTATGTGAATTTTGAGGAGTTTTTGGAGGAAAATCCCGGTGCTAAGATTTGGATGGCTACGACCAAGGCTAAGCACACTTATTCTGAAGTGGAGTTTGGCGAGAACGATTTTATTATGTTTGGCAAGGAAAGTGCCGGCATTCCCGAGGAGATTTTGGTGGATTACGAGGATACCTGTATCCGCATTCCCATGCTCCCGGAAATTCGTTCCCTGAATTTGTCCAATTCCGTGGCTATTGTGCTTTATGAGGCACTTCGTCAGCAGGGATTTGCCAGCATGCAATTGGAAGGAGAACTGCATAGATTACAGTGGAAAGAAAATTAAGAAAACCGCTGAGGTCCTTGGACTTCAGCGGTTTAGTTCTTACAAATTGTTTATCAATCCATGCCGTGAGCATGTTTCATACGGATTCGTTCTTTGGTCATTAAATATTTCTCCAAACCGGGAATCGGATTGTTGAGTTTGCAGCCGTATACCGTGCGGTGCGGGTCCAGTTCGTAGGAACGGACAATCAATCCGTAAAGGTTGAAGTTAAAGGGTTCAGCAGTTTCTTCCACATAATCATTTACAACTATGTGCACCACACCATTTGGGTCCACCTTTGCAGTATTGGGTAGGATAAAGGAAAAACCGGTGGTGCTGATATCCTTGATAACCGTATCATAGGGAGTACGGTGCATACCGCATTGAACCGTACTGGCCAAACCGATGGAACAACGAAAGGCACCGCGGCGGTTGTAGGCTTTGCTTTCAGCAATAGTAAACAGGCTGTACCATACGGAGCCATCTCCTTTTTTAACCAGCTTAATGGTAACATTTTTGAACAATTGGGGAGTGGTTCCGTCGGGGGGGCAGTAAAGGACATCAAAAACCAAGTGATCCCCCCGGAAAGTCAGCAACTTCTCATTCAAGTAAATGGGTGCTGCCAAAAGAATCTTTTTCTTGGGAAAAACTTCATCAATAGTTGTATTAAATTCCAACTTCTGTCCTTGTGCATTTACAAAGATGGTAATAATCTGTCCTGTCTCAAGCTCAAAAATATTCATGTACTCTAATCCCCATAGTACTATTGTCCCATAAAACACCACTTATAGAATATCGTAAAAAGGTCTTTCGGTCAATGCAATTCTGTGATATAGTAGGTAGAACATTGAAAATTCGGCATATTTATGTTAAAATTATATTGTAGTAGTAAGAAATGCACAAAGAGACAAGAGGATTTGGATGAAGATAGAGAGAATTGATGATAAAACTGTAAAGTGTTTTATTTCTAACCAAGAGTTAGAAGAATTTGATATTACTTACAAGGATTTTATTACCCGTTCGGAAAAGGCCAAGGAAGTGGTTGAGGAAATCATTGAGCAGGCCATAGAGGAGGTAGGCTATAAACCGCCTCAGTTTGCTATGGATATGCAGATTATGATGATGCCGGAAAAAGGCATGGTACTCACCCTTTCTGAGAAAACGCCGGAGGAATTAGAGAAGAATCCGAAATTGATGGAATACTTGAAGGAAATGCGTAAGACCCTGGAGGAGCATTTTGGTAAGCTCGGTTTAGAAGGATTACCTGCGTTGCCTGCAGAATTACCGGGAGGTAATGTGGCTGAGAAGAATTCTTCAAAGAGTCAGGCGCCGGGAACGATACAGCTTCCGGATTTTGCAATCTTTAAGATGGCAACCTTGCGGGATTTAAGTGACTATGCCCGTATTTTACCCAAGAATCTGCGAGTAGACAGTTGCTTGTATGTGGATAAGGGAGAGTATTATTTACTTCTGCAAAAAGGGCATGCCTCCTATAAACGATACAGCAGAGCGTGTATTCAAGCCTTGGAGTATGGTGTGCTTTTTGGTGCAACCGAGGAAAAAATTGTGTACTTGGAGGAGCATGCAGAGTGCTTGATTCCGGAGAAAGCAATAGGAAAGCTTAGATTGTAGTTTGCGGTAAGAGGCGAGATGAATTATGAGTTTTTAGATGTACCATTGCAAATAGGAACAGGCAATGGTACATTTTTTGTAGAGGGGAGATGGGCCATATGGGAAATCAAGTGCTTATTATAGAGGATGATAGAGAAATAAGAGCGATGCTTGCCTCTTTTCTGGAGCAGCACAAGTTTGAGGTGTGGGTGGCAGCAGAAGGTCTGGAGGCAACTGCTAAGCTGAAGGAAAGGCAGTATGACCTGATTTTAATGGATTTGATGCTTCCCTATATCAGCGGAGAGCAGCTAATTGCTGAGCTTCGTAAAACCAGTCAGACGCCGGTGATTGTATTGTCAGCAAAAACCATGCTGGAAACACGTCTGGAGGTACTGCGTCTGGGAGCGGATGATTATATTTTGAAGCCTTTTGATTTGAACGAGGTACTGGTGCGCATGGAGGTAGTGCTTCGCAGAAGTGTGGGAACAAACGCCGAAGCAGGCAAGAACAAGGAATTAAGTTGTGGCGACTTAAAGTTGTCTCTATCGGAAAACAGTGTTAGCTACAAAGGGCAGGAGATTGCCCTGACGGCAAAGGAATTGCACCTGATTAGGTTGTTTCTGGAAAATCCCAAGAAAGTTTATACCAAAGCAAATCTTTACGAAACTGTGTGGGAAGATGTGTATTATTACGAAGATAATACCATTAATGTGCACATCAGTAATTTGCGGAATAAATTAAAGAAGACCACCGGGCAGGATTTTATTGAGACTGTTTGGGGGATTGGATATCGTTTAAAGGAGAGTTAGAATGTTACAGGATATTATGCCACATACCTTTCATAATGAATATAAGCAGAAGGAAGTGACGGCGCACAGTAAGGTGTTTCATTTTCGAGGAAGAGAGGTTTATATAGCCAGGGATGAGGAGAATCACTTGAGATTGCCGTCATATGAGGAGCTTGTGAGTGCAGAGGGTTTTGGCACTATGGAAACCTTGCAGTTTTTATTTTCTCTAGAGGAGGAAGACTATTTTTTATTAAAGTCAGCAGAGGCTTTGCCGGAACAGAATGGTTATACTTACGAAAGAGTGCGTACCCTTCGTCAATTAGTGTCCAAAGAGGTTTGTTTTGCGGTCATGACGGCGTATCACTTGTATATGTGGTACCGAGACAACCGCTTTTGTGGTCGTTGCGGTGTAGAAACCGTGCATGATACAAAGGAAAGAATGCTTCGCTGCCCCGTCTGCGGTAATATGATTTTCCCTAAGATTGCGCCGGCGGTAATAGTGGCCTTAACCGATGGGGACCGGATTCTTATGACCAAATATGCAGATAGAGAGTACAAGAAATATGCACTGATTGCAGGATTTACGGAGATTGGGGAGACTGTGGAGGAAACCGTAGCCAGAGAAGTCATGGAAGAAGTGGGACTAAAGGTGAAGAATATTCGCTATTACAAAAGTCAGCCCTGGGGTGTGGACAGTAATTTATTGTTGGGCTTCTTTGCAGAGCTGGAGGGGGATGATACCATTCATCGTGACGAGAAGGAGCTGGCGGAGGCGGAGTGGTTTGAAAGAAGTGCTATGCCGGCTCATGATGATGGTATTAGCTTGACTAGGGAAATGATGGGCGTTTTTGAGCGCGGAGAATGGTAAGGAGACAAGGATGCTTGCTTGGGGAATAATCGCCTGGGTCTTGGCAGTGATTTGCATAGGCCTATGGATTTATTTGGTAAGAATGAAGCGGGAGCTTCGTAATATAAAACAAGAATTGAAGGCGACTACGGATAAGTCCTACAATCGTCAAATCAGTGTGGATTTGCAGGATAAGGACTTGATCGCCATGACTAAACAATTAAATAAAAACCTGGATTACCAGAAGCAATTGAAGCTGGAAACAGAGAAGGCGGAGAAGAGCATTCGTAAAAGTGTGTCGGATATTGCTCATGATCTGCGTACTCCGTTAACCGTCATGAAAGGGAATCTACAAATGCTTCGCATGGAAGAGGTGCTTTCGGACAAGGGAACACAATATGTGGAGGCCTGTATATACAAGGCGGATGAAATGCGGGAAATGGCGGATGATTTCTTCCAGTTGTCTTTGTTGGAAAGTGATTTGGAGGAAGTGGAGCGTAGGCGAGTGGATGTGACGGAGGCGTTGCTACAGTTTTTGGCCACACAGGAGGCGGTTATTCGCACAAAGGGAATGGAGCCTAAGGTGATTTTCCCACAGAAGAGCGTGTTTGTGCTTGCTGATGATAAATTGTTGGATAGAATGTTTGGCAATTTATTAAACAATGTGCTTCGTCATGCAAAAGGGGATACTTTTCAAATATGTTTGGAAGAGTTACTGGAAAGCAAGGAATGTGCCATAACCTTTGCCAATGAGGTGGATTCGCCGGAGACTTTGCAAGTAGATGCTCTTTTTAATCGGACCTATCGTGGAGAAAAGGCGCGAACCGGCAGTGGCGCAGGTTTGGGTCTTTATATTGTGAAACTGCTGGCAGAGAAGCAAAAAGCACAAGCAAAAGCCCGCTTAATAGAAGACAAATTGGAAATCAGTGTGGTGTTTCCGCTTAGCAAATAAAGTTGCCGATGAAAAAATTGGCAACTTTTTTAATTTATTTAAGAAATTCTTTAAGAATTGACTTTAGAGTGGTTGGTAGAATAACAGGTCTGATGGGATATCCGCACCGATAACATTGGGTGTCATACCGTCAATTAGAAAATAATATCCTCCCGCAGGACGCTTTCGCTCCGTGAAAGAACGTAACGGTTGCTAAGCTCGAAAAGACCTCACTAAGCACCGACGTTTTTCAAGGCCTTGCTTGTAGGATATTATTTCCCAATTGACTATTACATGTACTCCCGGTGCGGATACCCGCTCAGGCCTGTATAGTAAGGAGGTTTGTTATGGCACAAACGATTATTGAAGTAAAGAATTTAGATAAGCAATACATGAAGCAAAAGGTTGTGGATAATGTGTCTTTTCAGATTAAAGAGGGCATGATTTGTGGGTTGATAGGGCCCAACGGTGCGGGCAAAACTACTATTATGAAGATGCTGGGTGGTCTGGTGCTACCTACCGGCGGTAGCCTGTCTTTATTCGGTGGAAGTTCCGAAGAAGAATTGGCCAAGGCACGCAGCCGCATGAGTTTTATGATAGAAGTTCCCTATGCGAAGGAAAAGATGACTGCAAGGGAAAATCTGGAAAAGCAGAGAATCCAGAAGGGTATTCCCAATAAAGAGCGAATTGACGAGGTGCTGGAAATAGTAGGTCTTACGGACACGGGCAAGAAGCCCGTACAAAAATTTTCCTTAGGTATGCGCCAGCGTCTGGGCATTGCTAATGCTTTGCTTACCAAGCCGGAGCTGATGGTATTGGATGAGCCTGTAAACGGTCTGGACCCGGAAGGCATTGTGGAAATCCGCGAACTGTTGCTTAAGTTAAATAGGGAGGAGCATATTACCATACTGATTTCTTCCCACATTTTAAGTGAGCTTTCCCTGCTTTGTACGGACTATTTGTTTATTAATAAGGGCAAGCTTTTGGAAACTGTATCAGCCAGAGATTTGAAGCGCATTTGCAAGGAATATTACCACGTCGGCACGGACAATAATCCGCTGGCACTTACTATTTTGCAGGAGAAGTTGGGCGTGACGGAATTCGAAGTGGAGAGAGACGGAAGTATCCGACTGTTCGAGCAACTGGAGAATGTGCATATTATTTCCAAAACTCTCTACGAGGGTGGTGTGGTGCCCACGGTGCTACATATGAACGAGGCAAATCTGGAGCAGTACTATATGAATATGGTAGGTGGTGAGGAAAATGTGGAACCTGATAAAGGCACAAAAGTATCAAATAAAAAGAGATAACGGAATGATTTATATTTATTTGCTGGGAGTGTTATTTTACGGAGCTTTCTGGCTGGATTATCTGAAGGGTCACAAGTTGGAGGAAATAACCGGAAGTGTTGCAGCCATTTTTAATGGTCAAGTATGCACGATTGTAGCAGGTATCCTGGTGGCACTGCTTACGGCTCGTATAATGGGCTGGGATTATAATGACAAGACCTTAAATTATGAGTTGTTGTCAGGTCATAGTCGGGCGAAGGTATTCTGGAGCAGAGTGCTGGTGAGTATGTTGTGTTGCTTGGTGACGGTGCTGGTATTGTTCTTTGTGCCCATGCTGGTGTTTGGTATAATTAATGGTTGGGGAGTCACTGCGGACTTGGGAGGTGTGGTGTTGCACTATGTGCTGGCAATATTTCCGCTGTTTCGCTTTGCTTGTGAGTGCATTTTGCTGACGGTGCTTATGCGTAATTGCTATATGGTTATGATTATTGGTTTCGTGTTGTATGAGTTTAGTTGGTTAGTTGCAGATATGCAGGCTTTGTTAACTAATGTAAAGTTGACCACCCATTTTGCATCCACCAATGTGACCAGATTGTTGGAGTTTGGCAGACAGTATTGGGGCTATATCGATGGAAAAGACGTAGTAATGTATGACACCGCGCTGGAGACGAGTTTGGTGCTGGGAACCATAGGTGTTTCCCTGTTAGTAGGCGGAACCTGTTTGTTCATAGCATATCGATATTTTAAAAAATGTGATTTGGGATAGTTTTTAAGAGGTGGTACGAGCAAAACTTGTGCTACCAATGGAGGAAAAGATGAAAAATATTGTTAAAGCGCAATTTTTTCAAATTGTAAGAGATAAAGTAATAAAATATATGGTAGGAATCACTTTGATTATGCAGGTATTGATGGTGCTGTTGCCTATCTGGCTGGAGAATCGGGAGCCCACTACTGCAGGAGAATTTTTTGCTACGGATGGTGCTATGTTGATGGAGTTTCCGATTTTCTACATAATTCTTGTAACTGCCCAGATTTGCGGGGCAGATTTTATGGACAAAACACACAACTATGAATTGTCAGCAGGACACAAAAGATACGAGGTCTATCTGGGACGTGTGATTGCAGCAGCTATTGTGGGCGGTGTGGGTGCATTGTTTTTTACAATCTTGCCGGTAGGAATCTACACTGCTTTGTATGGTTGGGGTAATAAAATAGCATTAGCGCCTATACTACTTCGTGGATTGTTGGCACTACTGCCCTATTTACGAATGGTTTGTGAATTTTCTTTCATAACCTTTATAGTCAAGAATCCTTATGTGGGTATGGGTCTTGGTTATGTGGTGTTTATGCTGACGATGGCAACTCTAAGTGGCACAACCATAGAAGTAAACTCTGTATTTTTAGGAGTAACTAATTTGTCCCTGCTTAGCATGGTAAGCAAATGGGCCACTTATGGTTTGGGAAACGATATGAACTACATATTTGATGCTTCCATCAGTGCCGGAACTATATGGGGAACTGTGGCAGCGTCTGTAGTATTTGGAGTGGCGGCATTGTATTTGGGATACGTGTTTTTTAAATACGACGACATGAATTAACGATTTAGAGGCGATTTTGCGAATGAGGCTCTGAATAGGATGATAGAACGATAGGAGAAAATAACCATGATTCTATACGATATATTACTGGTTGCAGTGGTGTTGGTAGGCGCCCTTCTGCTGTTCATATTGGCAGGGGTGGCGAAAAAATACATAAGTACTAAATGGCGGGCCTTTTATTGTGCACCGGCAGTGCTGGCCATGATTTTCCTGGGCGTGCAGGGCTTTGAGATATCCTTGATGGGTGCGTATATTGGTGCGGTCCTTTTGCTGGCAGGCTTTATAAAGGAGGATGTGAAGGTGCGCAGGATTGCTTGTGTGGGTGCCTTTGTGCTGGCATTGATAACTATTCCGGTTTGCCTGTTTAACAAGGGATACCGCTCCGTGGATTATGTGCAGGATTTTAAGGACGGCGTGGAAAGTATGCGGGAGCATTATGTGCTGACGGAGCATAAAGGCGTGGACTTTGATGCCCTTTATGAAAAGTATCTGCCAATGTTTGAAGAAGCCAATAAAAATCACGATCCGGTGGCCAATTTCATAGCTTGGAGCTGCTTTTGTGCGGAAACTCATGATGGACATAATTATTTTATGGCCAAGGATGTGGACACTATGGAAGAAGCGTTTAGAGTGGCATGTGGTAATGATTACGGACTTTCCCTTATGAAACTGGCGGATGGCTCCATTGTAGCAGTGAATGTGGAGGATAATGATTTCTTCAAAAACGCAGGTATTCAGAACGGTACCATTGTGACCTCCTGGGATGGCAAGGATATTTTGAAGGTGGCAAGGGAGTCTTTGATGTTCAAGATGTTCACCTATGCAGACAAGGATAATGAGGATTTTGAATTAGCAATATATGCTGCCGGTGTGGGTGGCGACAGTGTAAAAATCACCTATTTGGATGTGGCAGGTGTGGAAAAAGAGCTGGAACTTCCCAAGATTGGTGATTATTATGACCGTGTAAAGACAACCAGGGAAATCATCCACCGAGGCGTGGAAACCGGTCATATGATGTGGGAAGAGGTAAGTGAAGAGGCCGTGGTGCTTCGTATTAAGTTTATGCAGTTTGACAGTGAGGCTTCCCAAACGGAAAATTACGGCGCTATGCAAAAGGAAATCCGGGAAAAGGCAGCGGAATATCAAGCGGCGGGCAAGACCCATTTGATACTGGATCTAAGAAGTAATGGTGGCGGTTCCGGCCAGATGGTAAAGGCCATTGCGTCTTTGTTTGCACTGCCGGGAGAATATTACTACTGTAGCGACGGTTTGTGGGATGACAAGGCGGAAGGTTATGTGAAAGATGCAGATGGAAACTATGTGCCAGGCAAGGAACATTATTTCCAGGGAGAAAACATTTGGAACGGACCCATAACCTTGTTGGTAAACCAGAACAGTGCCAGTGCGTCAGATCATTTAACCATGGTCATGCAGGGCATGGAAAATGTGGTAGTTATGGGCTTTACAGAGCCAAACGGTTGCGGTCAGGGATTGAATGGAATCCGCTTGGAGAGTGGAGATTTAAGCTTCTCCAGTGCGCTTATGATGCATAAAAATGGAGAAATTTATATTGACTCCGGCGTGGATAGGGAAAGCGGCAACCAAATTGATGTAGTGATACCTTTTGATGCAGAGGCAGTGCAGGTGCTTTTCAATGAGGACGGAGATTATGTGCTGCAGAAGTGCTTGGAGTATTATGAGTAAGGCTGTGGCACGCCAAGAAAACACATCTGCTTTACAATAATTTACGTTGACAGCGGCCAGCGTTTTTGACAAACTGAATATGAAAAAAGAAAACCCCAAAAACAATCTGTTCTTGGGGTTTTGTAATAATCGGCGTGACAGGATTCGAACCTGCGACTTCTACGTCCCGAACGTAGCGCTCTACCAAGCTGAGCCACACGCCGATAACATTAAGATAATACAAAATTTAAAGACGTTTGTCAACCTATAAATTCGGGGAAGCAGAATTGAGACGACTTAAAAAAAGGTATTTCTAGGGAGGAAAAGTGTGCAAGAATTTGTTTTAGAAAAAGGAATGGTGCTGCCTGCAGTAGGATTCGGCACCTATAATGCCAAGGGCGGAGACAATCTGCAAATGATAAAGGCTGCCATAGAAGCAGGGTATCGGTATTTTGATACGGCGTCCCTTTACGGAACAGAGCGGGCACTGGGACAGGCGATAAAAGAAAGTGGTTTGCCCAGGGAGGCTTTTCAGATTGCTACTAAGGTGTGGATAGATGAAATGGGTTACGAAAACACTAAAGCGGCATTAGAACGTTCTTTGTCCAGGTTGCAGACCGGTTATGTGGATCTTTATCTGATTCATTGGCCCAAAGCAAGTGAGGCAGACGCAGATTGGAAAGCAAGAGATTTGGAGACTTGGCGTGCCATGGAGGAAATGGTAGATGCGGGAAAAATCAAGGCTATTGGATTGAGTAATTTCCTGCCTCATCATTTGGACAATATTTTGGAGCATAGCCGGATAAAGCCGGTGGTAAATCAGTTGGAGCTTCATGTGGGATATTCCCAGGAGGCAGCAGTGGCCTATTCTCAGTCGCAGGGAATACTGGTGCAGGCGTGGAGTCCTTTTGCCAGAGGAGTATTGGAGGAGCATCCGCTGGTGCAATGTTTGGCGGAGAAGTATGGTAAGAGTCCGGCACAAATTTGCTTGCGTTTCTTATACCAAAAAGGAATTATGCCTTTGATAAAGGCTTCTGCGAAAGAGAGAATGTTACAAAATATGGATATTTTTAACTTTGCATTGGAAAAAGAGGATGTGCAAATGCTGGAGTGTATGCCCCAGGACACTTGGGGAGGAGAGCATCCGGATTTTGCCATTCCTAAGGCAGTGAGTAATTTCGAACAGTAGTAGGAAATGACGGGGACCCGCGGAGGAAATGACGGGGGCCCGCGGAGGAAATAACGGGGACCCGCGGGGTTAGAGAAGGAGAAGAAATGCAGAAAATAACAAAAAACTATGAAGAAGCAATTGAGAAAATAGTGGCAGACCTGACTTTGAAGGAGAAGACCACTTTACTGCATGGTGCAGGTTTTTTTCGCACCGGCGCAGTGGAAGAAAAGGGTATTCCCGGTTTAGTAACATCGGACGGCCCTATGGGCGTGCGTAAAAACTTTTTTGACGATAACTGGGAGGATGTAAATGTATCCGATGATTTTGTGTCCTATTTGCCCAGTAACAGCGCTATCGCAGCTACCTGGAATCGTGATGTGGCGTATTTAAGCGGTCAGGTGCTGGGAGAAGAAGCCAGAGGGCGCAGTAAGGATGTGATTTTGGCACCGGGTATTAATATAAAGCGTGACCCGCTCTGCGGACGTAATTTTGAATATATGAGCGAGGATCCTTGCTTGGTAGAGGAGCTGGTGGTTCCTTTGATAAAGGGTATTCAGGAGTCGGACGTGGCAGCCTGCGTGAAGCATTTTGCGGTAAATAACCAGGAAACCAATCGTTTGTGGGTGGACACGGAGGTGGACGAGAGAACCTTGAGGGAGATTTATTTGCCGGGCTTTAAGGCGGCAGTGCAGAAGGCGGGTTCCTATTCTCTGATGAATGCCTACAACTTGTTTGAGGGTGTGCACTGTAGTGCCAATAAGAGACTTTTAAAGGATATCCTTCGTGACGAATGGGGCTATGATGGCGCAATCATCAGTGACTGGGGCTCCGTGCACAGTACCAAGGCTACGGCGGAAGGTGCTATGGATTTGGAAATGAGCGTGACCGCGGATTTTGATAATTATTTCTTCGCAAATCCTTTGATAGAAGCAGTGGAAAAGGGAGAAGTGTCCATGGAAGATGTGGATGCCAAGGTGCGTAATATTTTGCGACTCATGTATCGTTTGAAAATGATTGGTCCGGAAAGCATGAACCGTAAGGCAGGTGCTTATAACACTAAAGAACATCAGGAGGCTGCACGTCAGGCAGCAAGAGAGGCTATCGTGCTTTTAAAGAATGAAGAGAATGTCCTTCCCATTACAGAGGAAAGAATCGCTATGGAGCCGGGTGTTTTGGCTCCTAAGAAAAAGCGCATCGCTGTAATTGGTCGCAATGCGGAGTATTTGCATGCAGATGGGGGCGGTAGTGCCGAAATCAAGGCATTGTACGAGATTTCACCGTTAATGGGTATTAAGACCTATCTGGGCGGCAATGTAGATGTGGTATATGCGGCAGGGTATTATGTGCCGGATAGCAATCAGAATAAATATGAAGAAAGCTGGCAGGAGTCCAGTCTGGAAATCAAGCTTTCCAAGACTGAAACCGAGGAAGAAATGGCTGCCAAGACAGAGGTTGTAGAGACACGAAGGAAGCTTTTGGAAGAGGCTGTGGAGCTTGCCAAAACCGCGGATGAAGTGATTTTTGTGGGTGGTCTGAACCATTTTTATGATGTGGAGGGCTGGGACCGTGACAATATGAAGCTTCCTTATGCCCAGGATACCTTAATTGAAGAATTGCTGGCGGTTAATCCCAACACCGTAATTGTTATGGTGGCGGGTTCTCCAGTGGAAATGCCTTGGAAGGATAAGGCGAAGGCAATTTTGTGGAATTATTTCTCCGGTATGGAGGCAGGTTTTGCACTGGCGGAGATTTTGTTTGGTAAGGTTAATCCGTCCGCGAAGCTTCCCGAGTCTATGCCTGTGAAATATGAAGATACCGTAACTTTTAAGAACGGTGAATTCAAAAAGGAGAAAAAGGTGGTTTACACAGAAGGTCTCTTCTTCGGATATCGCTATTATGAAAAGGAAGGCATTCAGCCAGCATTTGCTTTTGGACATGGTTTGTCCTATACGGACTTTGCATTTGGAAAGGTGCAGGTGGAAGTGATTCCCGAGACCGATTTGGAAAAGGCAGCAGTGAAGGTAAGTGTGGACGTAACCAACACCGGCAAGCTGGCAGGTGCGGAAGTACTGCAGTGTTACGTATCCGATCCGGAGTGTAGCGTGGAGCGACCGGTGAAGGAGCTACGAGCTTTCGGTAAGGTATTTTTACAGCCGGGCGAAACCAAGACCGTGGAAATGTGCATAAATAAGCGCGGTTTCGCATTCTATAATGTGGAAAGCAAGGCGTTTGTGGTAGAACCGGGTGAATTTGTAATTCATGTGGGTACTGCTTCTGACAAGATTTTTGACAGTGTAAGCGTATCGCTGTAAGAAATTCACGGTACAACAGTGTGTGTAAAGAGAACCGTTGTGCAAATAACAAGAAGATATATCTTGACAAAAAAGCAAGAGGTGATATATAGTTCTAGATGCAAATGAGTTGCATTTGCATCTGGAACTATTTTTTTGAAAGGAAATATAATTTTGGAACATTTTTGGCATATTTTGGAACATACTTTGGAGCACAGCATCAGTATCGTGCCCTTTCTGTTTTTAACCTATTTGGTGATGGAGTATATTGAGCATCGTGCGGGAGAGCAGGTGCAACATGTGATTGAGAAGGCTGGTCCGTTTGGACCGGTTTTGGGTTCTTTGGCAGGTGCCTTACCTCAATGCGGATTTTCTACCGCGGCTGCTAATTTCTATACCGGACGAGTGATTACACTGGGTACCTTAATGGCAATTTTCTTGTCAACCTCGGATGAGATGCTACCCATTCTCATTTCCAATCAGGTGGAAGCAGGAGTAATCTTTAAATTGCTGGGAATCAAGGTGATTATCGGTATGATTGCCGGCTTGGCTATTGATGGAATTTTACGTGGAAAGAAGTGGAAGCATACAGAGACGGCGGAGGGACATATTTGCGCTCATGCCGGGGAGCATGCGGGGGAATTGCATGAACATGGAGAGCCTGAACATGGGGACCACGAGCATCATCACCATGCACATCACGAAGACCATGTACATCACAACCATGACTATGACGAGGAACATACCCATCAGGAGCATCATGGCGACCATCACCATCCTGAGCACAACCATGACCATGACGCCCACCTTACCAGCTATGAGCAGGCGCACGGACACTGTCATGATCACAATCATGCACACACTCGTATTCATGAGCTTTGCGAGCAGGAGAAGTGTAATTGTGAAAACGGTGTATTTCTATCAGCAGTTATTCATACCGTGCATATTTTCCTATATATTTTGGCAATTACTTTTGTACTGAATTTAGTGATTGAAGGTGTGGGAGAGAAATCGCTGGGCGATTTATTGTTGAATAAACCGGTACTGGGGCAGATGGTGGCAGGTGTGGTAGGTCTTATTCCCAACTGCGCATCTTCGGTAGTAATCACAGAGTTATTCTTAAGCGGAGCGCTTGGACTTGGTGCTATGATGGCCGGTCTATTGGTGAACGCAGGCGTGGGCGTATTGGTGCTTTTCCGCGTAAATCGTAGCAATATGAAGGAAAATCTGAAGATAGTAGGTTTGCTTTATGTAATTGGTGTGGCAGCAGGTATTTTGTTGGATTTGTTGAGGATTGCGGTGTAAAAACTTTTGTCCCGGTTTGCTTATTTGTACCGATTGTGCGTACTTGGGGCGATTGTGGACCGAACCTTCTACCGCAGAATGCTGTCGCGAGGTCTTGGGAAGGAGAAAATGCAAAATATGAATAAAGAATACCCTCAGGGCATGAAATGGACCCGCCAGCGCAAGGCTGTATATGATGTGCTGATGCAGGCTTCAGAACCTTTAAGTGCGGTACAAATTTATAATCACATAGAGAAGACGGAGGATAGCGGAAACTATGCTCTGTCTACCATTTATCGAATCTTGGGAGCCTTTGAAGAAAAGGACTTGGTGGAGAAACATAATTGGATGGGCGAAGGTACGGTAGTCTATGCGTTGAAAAAAGACAAGCACACCCATTACGCAGTGTGCCTGTCCTGTCATAAACATGTGCCCTTACAGTCCTGCCCTTTTGAACATATGCATTTGCCCAAAGCCAGCGGTGAATTTCAAATCATCGGCCACAAATTAGAGTTGTACGGATATTGTAAGGAATGTAATAAGGTGTGATATAGTATCAAGCTAATTGAGATGAAAAGTGATGCGAAGCGGCGTATATCCTGCTGAAACAGGGTATATGCCGTATTTTTGTTGTACGAATGTTTGAGGAGTAGTCCCAAGGAAGCCGATATGTGCTTTATGGGACTACTGAGGCTGAGAAAATGGTTGGTACAAGTAAAAAAAGTAGTCCCAAGGAAGCCGAAATGCGCTCCATGGGACTACCAAGGTTATGAAAATGTCCGATACAGGTCATAATAGTAAAAGAATACGCTATGTTTACCGCTTTATCACATACCTCTGCAGTGTTTCGTCATAGGTTTCGCTGTAAAATTCTGCTTCCAGTATGCCGCCGTTGTTCTGAATGACCTTGGCGGAGGCCGGATTTTCCTTGTCGCAAGTCACCAACACATCCTTAATACCAAAACGGTCATACACCTTTAATGCCTGTGCCAGCATATCCGTAGCGTAATGCTTGCAACGCTCGGTAGGACGCACGCTGTAACCGATGTGTCCACCTTCCGTGCGCAAAAAATCATTTAAGGCAAGGCGTAAATTGCACATGCCTACAATGCGGTCGTCCTCCTCGCGTACACAAAAGTAGGTCAGGGCAGGAACCTTGGGGGCAGGGATATTAGCTACGTCCACATCACGAAGCACCTTGTGCAACCACTCTTCATAAGTAGAATCCCCAACATAATCGTCCAGGGCACCGCTACCATTCACCTCCGAACCGTATTCTATAAATTCTTGAATATATTCTATGGCCTTCTCCTTGTAGGCCAAGGTAGGAAATACAAGCTTCATAAAAGTGCCTCCTATTCATTAGATATCAATGGTTTATAGCAACCGAAATTAATCAATATGCCCGTGTCCTCGTAGCCGGCGTTTTTGTAGGCCGTATTGGAGGCCGGGTAATTATAGTCAGTATATAAAAGGGGTGACAGCCCCTTTTCCAGCAAATCTTGAGTCATGGTATGGATCAGATTAGTAGCGTAGCCTTTACAACGGGCGTCCTTTGTGGTGTAAACCGTGCCCAGCTTGGCCTGTTCTCCGGTAATTCTGTAATCCGCCATGCTGACGATTTTGCCGGACGTATTACACCATACAAAGTAAGTGCCGGAAGCAATCTTCTCCTGAGCTTTTTCAGTGGCCTGTTCCATAGTAATACTGTCTACGCCTTCCATTTCTTCACAATCCAGATAAATATAGTTTGCCAAAGTATCCAAATCCTCCGGGCAGGCAAGCTCCATATGTCCATCACATTTGCGGATTTCCTTTAACGCATGACATTCCAATGTGCCCATCTCAAAATAATCCTTGGGGTCTAAATAAGGGTAGGCATTGTCCTGCAAATACTGATAAAAAAGTGGCTTGGAAGTCACTTGATTTCTCTCAGACCCCAAATACTCGTCCGCAAGCACCTGCGCAATCTCCGCCATTTTCTCCTCGCATATATCATCAGCGGTCCATACCCAAGTGGGAAATCCCACCTTACCCCTGCAAATTACATAACTTTCTTCGTCGCTGTAAAGCAAAAGGTCAGGACTTGGAAAGTTCATCTTTATAATATAAAACCGGTTTGCATCCCGTAGGAAAGCAGCGCTTTCAAAGATTTTGTTGGTTGGCTCGATTCTCATTCGTATCACCTCTCACAAATAAATAATGCATGGTTACTCAGTGCCGTAGCGTATTCACTATCAGCTACTGCGTCCGCAAACTGAAACCAGATGCGGCGCTGTTCCTCGTTAAAGGTTTCGATTGTCTCCTCTAATAGCAGAAAATCAACTCCGGTCATGCGGATTTTCTTCAAACCGCATGCCACCGTATCCACTAACATTTCCTCCGGCATGGTAAAGAAGAAAATGTCCGTATTTACATTGTCCGTGCCACGTTCCAGGACGCATTGCCCAATGTCCGGCGTGAGTACGTCAACCCATGAAGCACCGGCTCCGAATTTGGCTATGGCGCCGGTTTTGTTAATAAAGGCAAATACAATAATTCCGCCCGGTTTACAAATACGCTTACACTCCACAATGCACTGCTTACGATCCTTTCGTTTCAAATGATAAAGAGGTCCCAGACAAAGAACCACATCGAAGCTTTCGTCAGCGATATTCTCCAGATTTGTAGCATCACCGACCATAGCATCAGCATTTTCGTATTCCTTTTCAGAAATTTGTTCCTGAACCATTTGGATATTTACCGGAGACAAATCCACACCAAGGTATTCCTTACATTTCGGTGCATAATGCATGAGATAATATCCGCCGCCACAACCGATTTCGATGACACGCTTCGAGGCATCCATATAATGATCTAACGCTCGTTTCGTGTAAATAAACTCCATGGGATAGGCACCGCTACGCTCTGCGCGGGTAATCTCCCTACCTTCATTGTACCGTTCCTTAATTTTGTCCTTGTAATTTGCTTCCATACCTTTGCTCCTTTCCAAAACATAAATTGTCGCCACCGTATTCACGCAATTTCCTATCCAAATAAAAAACCGGTGCCTGCCTCTGCAAACACCGGTTAAAAATTGCTATTAATTACAACCATAGTACTTCAATTAAGACTTAATGCTGTATGCCCGGATGTTTGCGTATGAGAAAAAATAGTATGCCAAATAAGGCTCACATGTGCCACCTTTTTCATAATAATGGACACGAAGCCTTTCTTAATGACGATATACAATTTTGCAAAACTTGTTCTTGCAAACATATCGGTACTCCTCGAGTTGGTAAATTTTTCTTAACATACCACCGGGGTAGTAGAGTTGTCAAGGGGGGAATTTTAAAATGTCCTTAAAAATTCTTCGAGAATGTATTATAATGGTGGAAGAAAGTAACCGTCTTCAAAACGCACAAGAGCCCCTGTCTAAAGAAAGGAACGTCAAATGAGCCTCTTTGAAACCATAGATTTGCAGGAATTGAATAGAGTCACAGAATTGTCTCAGTCGGAGAAATCCAGCGTATACCTGGTGTCTACGGAGAAGGGCGGGGAATTTGCTATTTTGAAGGAATATCAAAACAAGGACTTGTTTCCTTTATACGAGCGACTGAAAAACGTGCAGTCCAAGTATTTCCCTCAAATATACCAATTGGTTTCAAAGGAAGATTCGGTGATTTTGCTGGAGGAATACCTGCCCGGAGAGACGCTGCAAGCCAAATTAGAGGGCGGAAAGAAACTGACTCAGGGGGAAATTACTGACTATATCCGCGCCATATGTGAAGCACTGCAAGAGTTGCATAATGCCACCCCTGCTATTGTTTACAGGGATTTAAAACCGGAGAACATTATCATTACTCCTGATAACAAATTGAAAATAGTGGATTTTGACGCAGTGAGGGAGTATAAAGAAGAGCAAAGCCGGGACACCATTGTCCTGGGCACAAAAGAGTATGCTTCCCCAGAACAATATGGTTTTATGCAGACGGACATCCGCACGGACGTTTATTCGCTGGGCATTGTATATGCAGAGCTTTTGGAGCAGGCGGAGGTGAGTACATCTTACCGAAAAGAAGCAAAGAAGATTATCCAAAAGGCCACCATGTTTGCACCGGATGACCGTTATCCGAACATGGAAGCTGTGCTTAAGGATTTAAACCAAATAGGAAAGAAACGTGGGTGGATTTGTCTTGCAGGAGCATTGTGTATTTGTGCGGTGATTGTTGCAGGGGTATTGTGGTACGTCAAGGAGAAGGAAACTACTCAAGATGAGCTTATTGCGACCACGGCAGATTCCACGGAGCAGCCCGCTTCTGAACAACCTACAACCGAGCTGGCAGAACCTACAGCAACACCTATGGCGCCCACCGCAATTGTTCAAACCATAGAACCAACTGCAGAACCCACGCCGGCACTTACTGACGAACCGCAGCCGGAGCCCACGGAACCTCCTTTATATGCGACAGTTTATGAGGACTACTGTGCGAAACTACCTGACATCGAACAAAATCACTCATGGATTTACAGCGGTGTAGGCGTCATAGAAGGAATGGGCAACTATGATGGTTTTTACTCGGAATATCAGGAAACAATTGCCGGCAATGGATTCCTCACGCTTCGCTTCTTAAAGGCATATCCCAGAGAGGTTATGTTTGACCATGTTTGCGTGGAAGGTCTGGAATTGGAGCAGGTGTGGTACAGCAAATTTGATGAAACAGCCATGGCGGATGGCGAGTGGATACAACTGGGAACAGAGCATTATTATGAAAGCTACCCCAATGTGTGGGCATTGTCCACGGAGTGGCTGGAAACGTTAGAGCCAGGTACATATACCTTCTGGTGGTACTATGGCCGGGAATTGTTCGGATTTTATCTGGTAGTGCATGGAGAAGAGGATAAGGTGGATAATTTCTTTGTGCGCGCATGCTGTGAGCTGGCATTTTACTCGTCCGAAGTGCAAAACGACGTATTCATATACTTCCAAAACATGCCCCACCCCATTGCAGGCGTAAGCATTGAGGGCAGAGAATTAAAGGAAAGCGAGTACGAACTGGTAAAGGATGGTTACGCAGTTCTTTTGCATCCTCAGATTCTACAGGAGTTTGAACATTTAATCGCAGCAGACCTCGTTGTTACCACGGAGGATGGCCACAAAGGAAGTTCACGTATTGTATTCTTAAATACTATGGAACCTAAGATAGTACAATAGTATTTTCTCCTAAGTTTGCGCTGATAGCATAAGACGTGTCGGTGCTTAAATTGTATAATTATTCTATGATACGCCAAAAGGCGAAGGAAAGGGAATAAGTGAAAGAGGAAGTACAGATGAGGAAAACAACAGAAGAGTTGATGGCGGAAATAAAATCCGTAAAAGAGATTAGCGATTTTGTAGAACAAAATCAGGAAGAATTGCTGGATATGTCTCTTTCAGAATATCTGCGCCAACTGCTGGATAAGTATAAAGTGGAGAAAAGTGCTGTATTCAGAAGGGCAAGGATGAGCGACAGTAACTACGGTTACGAATTGTTTCGTGATGACAGTAAAAAGGCATCCCGGGATAAATTGATTCAAATTTGCTTCGGTTTTCCTTTGACCATCGAAGAGGCCCAGGAAGTCCTGCGATACGGCGCTGTCCGCACTCTTTATCCAAGGGATCAGCGGGACGCAATTGTCTTATTTGCCCTGAAAAACGGTTATGACATGGCGCAACTGAACGACTTACTCTTTGAACACGGCGAGAAAATTTTTGAGTAAAAATCACCTGCAGGGCCACATAACCTTGCAGGTTTTTTCGTGAAATGTCCCAATTGTTAATATTTTCTAAAAAATTTTAAAAAAAGTACTTGCATTATCCAAAACCTTGTGATATTATAAGCCTTGTCGTTGAGACAACACAACAGATAAATGGACCGCTAGCTCAGTTGGTAGAGCACCTGACTCTTAATCAGGGTGTCCAGGGTTCGAGCCCCTGGCGGTCCACTATGAAGGTCGAAGGCTTGCAGAATGGCGGGTTTTCGGCTTTTTTTTGTTTGTACTTTCGGATATCATGATTCCCTTTTCCTTTTCTTTTGCGTAATAATTTTATAGGAGGATAAGCACATGAAGACAAAAGTATTATTAGCAGCATTAATCGGAACTTTATTAACTTTATCAGGCTGTGGTGCAGCAGAATCTGCAGCTACAATCAATGAGGAAAATATTCCTCAGCCAACTCCGCAGATCATTTATGAGGAGAAGATTATTACGGAAGAGGTAATAATTGAGAAGGAGCCAATAGAAGTTGTTGAAACGATATTTGTTGAGGAAAAAGATATTAACACTACCTCTTCTCTAAGTACTTCTTTCCTGCAGTCAGTGGAAGGGCAATATGACGATGTTCTTTATTTGGGACATCAGAAGCGAATTGTACCGGTTGAAGGAGTTGTAGGATGGTATAGTCAGGATGAAGACGTCATGACGGTTAAAAATAATGAGGTTCTTAATGGCTATAAAGAAGGTTTAGTAGAACTAATCGGTGTTGACTCTACCGGAGAAAAGGTTGCAACGGTAACCTATGCAGTTACCACATTCAATGATGGAAAGCGATATAACTACAGTCTTCTGTCAGATATGATAGATAAAGGTACTATTAATCGTACCCTTATGTCTGATGCTTCAGAGCCGGAAGTGTGTAGACAGTATTGTAACACCATCTATGATTTTAGTAGATGGTGTAGGGAAGCTTGCATTTATTATGATCCTAGCTTTCCAATTGTAGTTAACAATAACTGGACTTGGGCAATGCCTGGTGACAGTGTATTAGTTGCAGGCAATGGTGTATGTTGTGACATTGCTAATGCAGCTGCTTACGCTTTACAAGGTGATTATGAAGACATGGGTTTCATAATTACTTGTGGGGGAACGGGACATATTTACAACTGGTTCTACGAAGATGGCAAATATTACATCTTTGATTATACGAGAACCATTGCAGATGCGCATGAATTCGCACCGTGGGAAAATGATAAATGGTGTGAAAAGAACATCCATGCGTTCGATAATTTAGAGGCAGTTAAAAATTGGGCATCAAAAAATAATATGAATCCCAGTACTACAATGCTTGTAGCAATGTACTCCTCTATGGGACATGACGCTCAGTCTGCTGTCTACATGGATTACATGTCAGACAGTAGTAAAATCTTACGTGGTGAATTAGTACATGTAGGGTTTGAGGCCTCCGTATACGATAATATGACTATCATATACGAAAATCATGATGACTTTAATTTTGAAATTCTCAGGTTTGAAGTAGAAGATATTCCTATGGGTGTCTTCACATATGAGGAAAGGAGTTCAGTGGAAGAATTAAGGAACTTCTATCCCTATTAATCGTAATGAAGCCCTCCCACTACCGTTGCGGGTAGTGGGAGGGTTTTGTGTGATGGGATGAATTCCTTGGATAAAGGGCGAGTACTGTCCCCAGTGCACCAACCGCCAAGACAATTCCTCTTAAACCATACACCCTTCATAGCCTGCCTAACTGCTCCGAACTCAAGCTGAATTATTATTTTCATACTCTGGCCGCCACAGTGTTGGTAAGGGTTATAGCAATGATTGTGTTTTGGTGGAGAAGGAGTTTGGCGGCGAGATGAATAAAAAAATACCGTCCACATTCATACAAAAGTGAACGGTACTTAGGGTCATTTTCTATAAACTTAAATGTTTATGGATATTTACAAATATTTATCGTAATTTCCTTACCGGACGTAATACCTGATACCCCAGTCCTTCAGGATAGTGCCTTTGATAGTCCTGACACACATCCTCATTCCATTCATATCCGATAGATTTAGGGTTGAAATTCCAAGCCAAATCTTCAACACGCTTCATAACCTCTGCATTTTCAGTCAGATAGTCAAAAGGTGGATGAGAAAACACGATATAGTAACTTTCCGGATATTCACGTAATTCAAAGCCTTCCGGTACTTCTCCGGCATAATCGCACGCCACTCCGGCACCAAAGAAGTAGTTTCTATCGCCACCTTCCCAAGCCCAACCGGCAGTGTAAGCTGTAACGATTGGATGGGTATCGGTCATACTGGATATGGTACCACACAGCAAATCGCAATCATGATTTGGCCAAATAGGACCATTTGCCGTTTCAGATGCTTTATAAACTCCCAGATATTTGTGTTTCGGAATAAACTCCATTCGATAAGATGGTAATACTAAAT
>JAZSPK010000029.1:0-74011 GCA_045537405.1 Acetatifactor sp. | reverse complement strand
TTGCTTTTCTTTTCTCAGTTCCATCTGATGCTGTCTTAACTGATTATTCAAATCTGTAATCTCTTGCAGAATTTCCTGTCTCTTCTTCATTTTTTCCTCAATGCTCATATCCTTGTTTGCAGATATGTCCTGCAACTGTTTTTGCGCATTGGCAATCTGGCTTTGAATATTTTTGCTGATAGAATCAGTTGCTTTCATATTCAATCCACCTATTTGTGAATTTGCTCCGTTCAATCCATTGATTTTCATATTATCTCTCTCCTTGAAATTACATTAGTGACGCCATGGCAAACAAATTCTCTTCTTCCGGAGTCGCCTCCCTATCTTCCACCTGTCCCATTCGATTCTGTGCCATAGCCATTAGCATTTTTACCTTGTCCATCTCCGTTTCATCACACCAACCTTTTTCAATACCATCCTTCACTTCCTGCATGTCACCTTCTATTTCTGCTATAACCGCTCGCAGTTGTGCTCTTGTCTTAGCCGCCGCAATTTTTCTTGCAGTTTTACCAACATTCACTCCTACTTTACCCGATATCGTTTCACTTTCTTTCTCAGAAACTTCATCTGCCGCTTCTGCTTCCATTGTTTCTTCCGTTTCCATTTCCTCTTCTAACCATTTCACCTGAAATCCTTTGAAACGATCACCAAAATGCTCTTTTAATTCCTGCTCTGCTCTTTTTTTCTCTTCTAATTTCTCCTGCCGTATCTCCTCCGCATAATCTGTCATATCCTGTAAAACAGAGCTTTGATTAATAGGTCTGCTGACTGTCCAGCCACCCCAATTCCCATTTTCGTCGCAGAACCAGCCTTGACTGATTATTTCTCGTCCCTGAGAAAGCTGTTGTTCCCTAAAATTCCTCGCAAACTGATTCAGATAATTTACATCTTCTTCAAATTGCTTTCTTGTTGCTTCATCTGTCCCCAATTTACTTAGGAATTTAGGGGTAATTACAAAGTTTATATCTGATGAATTGCCGTAGGTTTGTCCATAACATACTGTCCCCACAAAAAACTTTGTACCACTTATCTGCTTTTCCATACCTTGAATAAATTCAAGTCCTGCAGATACTGAATCAGGTATCGTCTTTTCATAACTAACCCCATCCTTCTGCATCGCAGCCCGAGCGGAAATATTCTGTGTATCTTTCGTTTTTGCATTCTCCCGCGTCTCTTCAATTAATCTTTTTGCATTTTCTTGCGCTTCTTCACGAAGTTTTTCATTTAATTTGTCTTCTCTACGAACATAAGCGAAATGAGACACCTCTCCATTATCAGCAATATGCCAATGACTGGTTCGCTCTGTTACACCACCAAGCGAATTGTAGTACGAACTGGCAGCCCTCTCTGCTCTTTGGATATCTTTTAACCTTTGTGTATTTTGAGCAACTAACCCACCATATGTTACATTCGTTGTAAGTGACATCCACATCATCCTCCTTGATTTTGATTGATTTAGAACTCCATTTCTAAATATACAGACACTTCTGTTATTTCCTATTTCGGAATAGTAAACTTCACACTAAATAGAAATGTTGTGAACCGACCTTTTTCTGTTGTGAACCAAAATAAAAGACACAATCCATACTTTTTCATACAGAATTGTGTCCCCTATCTCTTATTCAACCATCAGCATAACCGTCAATGTAAAGCTGTTTTTATCCTGACTGATATCTATATCTCCATAATATTTCTGCGCAACTTTACGGATATTAGCAAGCCCAAATCCATGACTGCTCTTATCATTCTTTGTTGTCTCCGGCAAACCTGTTTCATCATCTATCACCACACTCTTACTGATACTGTTTTTCATTTCCAACATATACGCATTTTTCTTGCGATAAGCTGCTATGGAAATATAAGGATTTTTACAGCCCTCTACTCCTTCAAATGCATTTTCAATAGCATTATTTAAAATCACACTCACATCAAAAGCATTGATATTAGTGTCAGCGGGATATCTAAAACTGTATTCAAAATCTATTCCTTTCTCTTCTGCCTCTTTTTGTTTCTGTATTAAAATCACATCAGTAACAGGATTTCCCGTCTTAATTTCTCCCACATTTTTATTCCAGGTTGCTTTCAGCTCAGCCAAATACATTTCAACTTCTTCAGTTTCATTTTTCATCAAAAGATTTTCTAACACAGAAATATGATTACCCATATCATGTTTTAATGCTCGTATATCTCCGTACAATTTCTCTACTTCACTAATATGCTGCCTTGTATTCTCTATCTGCTCTGCTATAAGGATATTAACTTTTTCCTCTCGTTGCTTTTCCTTTATCTTCTGATAGGTCATTATAGCAATAATAATCGCAACAAAGGAAATGATTTGATATATTACCCGCAAAAAAGTGTATTCTGGATGCTTGTCCCAGATATAAGCTTGCATGTCTTCAATATACACATTTGAAAGGAAATTAAAAGTAAAATACCCCACCATAACACTAAGTAAAGTTGCAAAAAGCAATAGTAACTCTTTCCCTGTAATATCCTCTTTTTTATCCACATACACCTTATGAATCAACTTGATTACCAGATACATAACTGTTATTGCAATACCATAATATATCAACTCCACAATGCCATACATGATTACCTGCTGAATTGGATGAAAAAGCATATATGGTGAATTAATAAACATATCAAACATCATATTTCTGATCACCAATGTCACACCATATACTACCCAACGAAACAAATACATAGAAATAGCCAAAAACGCTTTCTGCCTAATGTTTCGTTTCTCCAGTAAACACATGATAATCCAGGCCGCCAATGCCCCCTGCAAATTAGGATACGTAATCTGCTGAGGCACGCAGAAAAACAAAAGCATTACAACGGAGTAGCATATTCCTACATAGTGTGGTTTGTTCTTCATAAATGGTTTCACAAATTTGTAAAACAACCAGCCTTCCAATAAATAATTGAGAATCACGGTTGAATGACTTGCTATGGTCCAGTAAAATTCTATATTATCCATAAGTCGTTACCCTTTCTTCTGAATGTACTTCATATATTTTTTGACAAACTCCGGGTAATTTTGCTTTGCCATAAGAACGGTTCCCTTTTCCAGATAAATAGTGGTTGCATCGTATTTTTCAACATACCTAAAATTGATAAGATATGCCCTGTGTGGTCTAAAGAAACCGGCACCGGCTAATGCCTCAAGGTCTGACATTTTTCCGTAGTACTCTATTACCTCATCCTTTTTGTTATGAATAACTACTTTACGGTTAAATACTTCTGCATAAATAATATCCTCTATTCTTACCTTAATGTGCACACCTCCATTATTAATCATTAGATACTTTTCTTCTGTTTCTTTGACATTCATGCTCTGAGCTCCCACTTCTTCCACTGCTCTATGAAGCACATCCACAAACTTCTCGTCGTCAATAGGTTTCACGATATAATGAAATGCCCCTACATCAAACGCCTGATATACGTATTCCTCTGCAGCAGTCACAAAAATAAGTATCACATCTTTATCTTTTCGGCGTAATTCTCCGGCTGTTTTCATACCATTTTTCCCCGTCATTTGAATATCCAAAAACAATATATCCATGTGCATGTCTGATAAAAGCAATTCTTCTCCTGACGTAAAAAAAACAATCTCCGCATCCGGATACTGCTTTGTCACCTTTTTTCCAAGTAACTCTCTGATATTCTTCTCATCATCACAAATCGCTATACGCATGCGTCCTCTCCCTTGCAATTCTTTTACGGTCATTATATCGGAACCTATACAGCCTTTCGATACACAAATGTTGTAAAACAACCTTTTTATGTTGTGAAATAAACATAAGCCGATAGGTTTTACCCCATCGGCTCATCAACTCCTCATACTATTTCACCCAAATCTAATCCGCATTATACATTGGGTCTAATTCCATCTTCTCTTCTTCTGAAAGACTATCCCAATCCACTGAACTTTTTCCTCCACCCTGGACCTCATACAACCAATATATACCATTGACATTAACTACAATATTATCTCCATACTCATATACTTCTGCACCAACAATGGGCGTATTGGCCTGCAAATGTTCTTTCGGCACTCCGTCAGTAGAAGTCTGATTACTTGTAATGTCACTTTCAATCTTTCCTATATAAACAAACGCCTCTAACGCTTCCTCATAACAAACATCCTCCAATGACTTTTTAAATAATGTACCATTTACATATACCATGGGAGCTACATCAGGATAGATTGCGACACTATGCCCCTCTTCAATCTCGCCGTTCTCTGTACCGGTAGTTTTGTTACTATTTATAAAAAATACTCCTATCCCCAATGCCACCATAAAACAAGCCACCATACCACCTATTTTTATCGTCTTGCTTATGTTTCTTTTCCGTATAGCCGCTTCCGTTTTTTCGCTTCGTTGTAGTACCTCATCATTCAACGCCCCAAAACCTTCATACAAATCTTCTTTCCTCATAAAAAGTATCCCTCCTTTTCAAGTCTGGCTTTTAATTTGCTTCTTGTACGATTTAGCATGACTCGAATATTATTCTCCGACAGACCATACCGCTTAGAAATATCCTTTATGGAATCCGAATAAAAATATCTTCTGACAAACACATTGCACTCTCTTTCCGGCAAAGAACATACGAATGTATCTAAAGTTTTTTGTAATTCTTTTGCCATACAAAAATCTTCAATATCGTTTTTTCCGGCTATACATTCCTCCAACTCATCCAAAATTAAAGCAATTTCTCCATTGCCCCTTTTATCAGTGTATTTTGCTTTATATTTGTTGAAGGACAAATTACGGACAATTTTAGCCAGAAATAATCTAAAACATTGCGGCCTCGTAGGCGGTATGGAATCCCAAGTTTTTAGCCATGTATCATTTACACATTCCTCGGAGTCTTCTCTGCAATTCAAAATATTGTCAGAAATCTGAAAACAATACGCCCCGTACTTTCTATCTGTTTCCTCTATTGCCTCTTCATTTCTTTCAAAATATAATTCAATTATTTTTTCATCTGTCATAACCCCACTCCCATCCTTAACTCGCGAATTTAAGGTTCCTTCATCCTATATGACAACTTTTTTTGCAGAATATTACAAAAAGGTTGCCTTTTCAGACAACCTTTTCTATCTTCAGCATATATACTCGCAAATCCGCGCTTCGCACTTACTGTCTGCTTACGCAGACGATTTGCTCGTTATCGCGGCGAAAACCAAATGCCGCATTCTGCGTCGCTTGGTTTTCTGCTCGCGTATCTTATACCACACCCTGTGCAGTCATAGCTTCAGCTACCTTTAAGAAGCCTGCAATGTTAGCACCTGCTACGTAGTTGCCTTCCATGCCGTACTTCTTAGCTGCATCGTCTAAATTGTGGAAAATGTTTACCATGATGGTCTTAAGCTTAGAATCAACCTCCTCGAAGGTCCAGCTAAGTCTTTCGCTGTTCTGGCTCATTTCCAAAGCTGAGGTTGCTACACCACCTGCATTTGCAGCCTTACCGGGGCAGAACATTACGCCATTAGTCTGGAAGTATTCAGTAGCTTCCATAGTGGTAGGCATATTTGCACCTTCTGCTACTGCAATAACACCGTTTGCTACAAGAGCCTTAGCGTCATCTAAGTTAAGCTCGTTCTGAGTTGCACAAGGAAGAGCTACGTCTACCTTTACAGACCACTGGTTAGTACCTTCTGCAGCCTTGTCATGATACTGTGCGCTGGGTCTTGCAGCAGCGTACTCGGACAATCTTGCACGCTTAACTTCCTTAATCTCCTGCAAAAGTGCTACATCAATTCCTTCAGGATCATAAATCCAACCGGTAGAATCTGAACAGGTTACCGGCTTAGCACCAAGCTCCCAAGCCTTTTCGATAGCGTAGATTGCTACATTACCAGCTCCTGAAACTGCTACAGTCTTACCCGCCAAATCAATGCCATTGCACTTTAACATTTCATCTGTTAAATATAACAAACCATAACCGGTTGCCTGCTTTCTTGCCAAAGAACCACCGTAAGAAAGTCCCTTACCGGTAAGTACACCTTCATAAAGACCGGTTAATCTCTTGTACTGACCATACATATAACCGATTTCTCTTGCACCGGTACCGATATCACCTGCAGGAACGTCAGTATCTGCGCCAATATATTTGTAAAGCTCTGTAATGAAGCTCTGGCAGAATGCCATAACTTCTCTGTCGGACTTGCCCTTAGGATCAAAGTCAGAACCACCCTTACCACCGCCAATAGGAAGACCTGTCAAAGAGTTCTTGAAAATCTGTTCAAAGCCCAAGAACTTGATGATACCTAAGTTAACAGAAGGATGAAGTCTCAAACCTCCCTTGTAAGGTCCGATAGCCGAATTGAACTGAACACGATAACCGGTATTAACCTGTACCTGACCCTTGTCATCTACCCAAGGTACACGGAACACAAGCTGTCTTTCAGGATTTACAATTCTTTCCAACAACGCATCTCTCTTATATGCTTCTTCGTTTGCTTCAATAACTACACGAAGAGATTCCAATACTTCCTTGACTGCCTGATGGAACTCGGGCTGTGCAGGGTTTTTGGAAACCACTAATTCATAAACCTCATCAACATATGACATAATATATGTCCTCCTTGCAATCTAATTTTACTATCAAGCATCGCATTGTATACAAGTATGCTTTTAACAAGAAATATTATATTACGTCTTCTTCAAATACACAACAACTTTATCCCACTAAATCGCAAAAGTTTTTTTGAGTTTTTTATGCAAATTGCACAACAGCATATTCCTATAAGTATTTTTTTAATCGCTCCACATTTTTTTCTTCAAAATCAATCAAACTATTTGCCAACTCCACTGCATTCCTGTCTGCATCACTATTGTGATTTAACACTCTGTTCATTTCCAACACATCCGTATTACTACCCTTTATCATCAACTCAGCAATTTTACTGGTACTGGTATTCAATAAAGTATTATATTGAATGCCTCCTGTCACCCTCAAATTATCCAGATAACTGCTTTTATAGGGTTCTGCTTTTGCTTCCAGAAGCTTATCATATGCCTGATTTCGGATTTCCGCAAACTTCAATGATTGTTTTGATAATTGTAATGCCAAATTATCATCATATACCTTGTCCGTAACGGCATCCAAGGCTCTTATGGCTCTTTCTGTATTTTTTTGAATCTCCTTGTAAATATTTATTTCCTGTTTTCGCATACTCCCACTTCCTTTACATTGACTTATCCCCTATACATAATATTTTATGCAACAAAAAAGGATACTACCCTCGTAGTATCCTTAGTATGCTTTTTTTCGGAAAATCTATGCAAATTACTGCACATAATCTGCATTTACATATCCTACTTGTCCATTGTAATTAATCTTGCACCATCCATCCAGTTGTTCCAACAAATCCACCGTTGTTCCGCCTGCCAAGGTTCCCAAACGGTCTGCATCCGTAGTCGGTGCCATACGCACGTTTACATTTTCTTTTGCAGTCACTTTACCAATCGCATCCGCTGCAGTTACAACCTCTATCAAGCTTAGGAACTCCGACTTAATAAAACCTTCCGTTCCATTTACCTTAATCTTAGTCCAGCCATTGAGACGTTGCTCCAAAACTTCCACTTTGGTTCCGCCGGAGAGTTTATCCACTTTGTCTGCCTGTTCACTATCCGAGCTACGCACATTTACCGTGGTGGTGGTTTTTGCATAAACCGGTTCATCACTTACTTCCTGTTCCGGATTCTGGGTTGTTACCTCCTGATTATTATCAGGATTCTGCTCTGTCCCCTGTTCTCCTTCAGCACTTCCTTGTCCTGCAATAATCTGTGCCAGCTGTTCACCGGTATTTTTATTAACCACATTCACAACTTCCTTAATGTAATAGTACAAATCCGGATTATTGGCAAAGGTATCACTGCATTCAACCGTTACACGATTATACAACTCCACAACATCTTCCTGAAGACTAACCTTCTGAATGTAATCCATTTCATCCTGGGATGCCCCGCCATTGTTAATATACAAAGTGCCATCAGGGTTCGTGCACACATAATAAGTTTCCATACCGGAAACCGTTTCTTCAAAACCGGTTACCTTCATCTTAAAATATACATATGCCAAATAAGATTTTTCACCGGGACCTTCTTTGGTATAAATTGTAAGTTCCGGATATGCTTCCACATATACACTGGTTTCCGGAATCTTTATCGCTTCCGTATCCTCCAGATGATTGGAAATACTTCTGATGGTTTCCACATCCCCTTCTGCGTATGCATTATAGTAAGTACATAACAAAGTATGCAACTGTTCATTAGTATTTTCTACCAAAGGTACCAGCGCCTCCATGGGCGGCAATGCTTCCGGAGTGGCTTCCGGCAGCTGTTCAGCATTTCCTGTTTCCTGCTGCATTGCTTCCTGCTGTTTTGCATCCTTAGCCCCCAAAGCTACTGCAACTACAATTGCCACTACTGCAATCAGCAAAACCGGCAACATCCATTTGCTGTGTTTCCACACAAAATTATATACTGTATTCCATATCTTTTTTATCATAAAAAAACCTTTCCAAAAACCGACACTACAGCAAGGCGATGAAATGCATCCGACAGGAATCGAACCTGCATTAAAGGCGTCGGAGGCCTCCGTTCTATCCATTAGACTACGGATGCAAATATTACAAAATTGTTACATCGCCTTGACTATAATATCACATTTTGACTTTTATGTCTACACGATTTTCATGGAATATTATGAAACTTAAGTAAATAAGACAATCGAAAGTTTTAGAATTTATTAAGACAACTGAGTTTTTTCAATACATGATTGTAGTAATACGGATAATCTGAAAGTACCTCTTCTTCCACCAAATGTTTTCCGTTCACATCCTTAATCATAAGATGCAAATCCTTCGCCCTTTCTTTCCCCGTATCCTTAAGTATAATGATTTCATGTATAGAGCTGGGAATAATAAAGAAACTGCCTTCTAGTATTTTAGATATTTCTTCTAACACACCTTCATACAACATGCACGCCGCACCATTAAACTTTTGTTTATTGGTCAACACATAAAATGGATTTGCTTCCTGCGTAATACATTCCGGAAGTTCCTCACAATATTGCGAAATAACCTCTCTCATATTTTTATGCTCTGCACAGAACAACTTGGGCGTATTTTCATTGGCCAGCCGCATTAATTCCTGATGATTGGTTCCCCACCATTCCATATGCTTATTATGAATGGTTATACTGCCCTCACCTAATTGTTCGTCATAGAACGCGTAGTAAAAACAAATAGCCAAATCCTCCAATAATACATGGGGAATCTCTTTTAAGAGTTCGCTATTTTTCTCTGCATTTATCAATCGATAAGCAATACGATCCTTTACCTTTTCAAAATCCATAAAAAACTCCAGATTCATCTGTTTTCCCGGACGCCCTTTATAGTAAACCGCAAGAATTTTAGTTGCTATACTTTCCAAATCCATTCCCTGCTTATACATCTCATAAAAGGGCTCCATATATATGGTAGGCGAAACATTGCTGTCCGGCATTTGAATAATCATTCCGTCCAAAAGAACGTTATTATTCTTCCGTACCTGTTGCAAATGTACTTTCGCCTCCGATGTGAGATTTTGTTCAATCATTTCTTTTATTTTTTCATTAAATACTTTTTTCTCCATACCTTTTCCTTTCTTTTAATATTTTCGCCATACTCGCAACCGAGTTGCTCGTTGTTGCGGCGTTCGCCATACTCGCAACCGCTTCGCTTGTTGCTCGTTGTTGCGACGTTCGCCAAATGCGTCTGTTAGCACAGCCGCATCCTTAAAAGCACATAATTGCTTCGCTCTGCAAGCAGGCGCGCAATTCAGTGCTTTTATGATGCGCGTGCAAGCACGCGTTTGGCTCACTGTTAACGCACAAAAAAAGACAATGACCATAAGTCATTGTCTTACTTGCTTTGATATTGCTATTATACTCTGGATAAATATTCGCCGCTTCTGGTATCAATCTTAAGCTTGTCACCTGTTTCAACAAACAAGGGAACATATACAACTGCACCAGTTTCAACAGTTGCAGGTTTGGTAGCACCGGTAGCGGTATCACCTTTGAAGCCGGGCTCTGTTTCAGTAACTTCCAATTCCACAAACAGAGGGGGTTCAATAGCAAATACATTACCATTGTGTGAACAAACCTTACACATATCATTTTCCTTAACGAATTTAAGTGAATCACCCACGGTTTCCTGGTTAAGACCAATCTGGTCATAACTTTCAACATCCATGAAGTAGAATAAATCACCATCATTGTATAAATACTGCATATCTCTTCTATCAATACGCGCCTGAGGGAACTTTTCCTGAGGTCTGAAACTCTTTTCAATCACACCACCACTGATGATGTTTTTCAATTTAGTTCTGACAAAAGCTGCTCCCTTTCCCGGTTTAACGTGCTGGAATTCAATAATCTGATAAATACCGTTGTCCATTTCAACAGTAATACCATTTCTGAAATCGCCTGCAGAAATCATAATATATTCCTCCTAAAATTTTCGCATTATAATTCTTTTCTAGTTTATACTAAAAGCAACCACATTTCAACTGTTTTTTTCAAAATCTGCCCACTTTATTTATAACAAAATCAATCGCCTGCAAATATCCGTCCAATCCCTGCCCGTAAATCTGCTTATCACACGCCGGTGCCGTAACTGATATTTTACGAAACTCTTCTCTCTTTGTAATATCAGAAATATGTATTTCAACTTTCGGAACCGTAATACTTGCCAAGGCATCATGAATAGCATAACTGTAATGAGTATACGCACCGGGATTAATTACAATTCCTTCCGTTCCGTCAAAATACGCCTCTTGAATACGGTCAATAATCGCGCCTTCATGATTACTTTGAAATACGGTAATGGAATGTCCCGTTTCCTTTGCTTTATTATCTATCATGGATAACAAATAATTATAATCCTGAGTACCGTAAATATTCTTTTCACGTATCCCCAGAAAGTTTAGATTCGGTCCGTTTATTACCAACAGTTTCATTGGTTTTTCCTTCTTTCTTCCGCTTTTGTTTGCTTCAATAAACTCCAAAAGTTCATTCACGCTCAAGGTGTCCGTATCCACTACAAAATCCGCACACTCCTCATAGTAAGCCTCCCGCTCTGCCATCAAACTTCGTATACGTTCTAATGGATTCTCACACTGTAGCAAAGGTCTGTTTTTATCATGCTTTACCCGTTCATAAATACTTTCCGGGCTGGCTTTCAAATAAAATACCGTCCCTAATTTTTTCAGTAATTTTCGATTTTCTTCCCGAACCGGAGTTCCTCCTCCCACAGAAACAATCTGATACTGAAGCTTTTCAACCAATTCTCCTAAAAGCTCCGTCTCCAGCTGTCGAAAATACGTTTCTCCTTCCCCCGCAAAAATCTCACTAATCGCCTTCCCCTGTCTGCGTTCTATCAGCTTGTCCGTATCCACCACAGAACGTCGCATACGATAAGACAAGCGAATTCCCATGGTAGACTTTCCGCTGCCCATAAAACCAATCAATACGATATTTTTCTTTTTCATACTCCCAATGCCTCTGTAATTAATTTGCAGAGTATCTCTGCTTCTTCATCCGATACATGAATGTTATTCCATAGCTCATACGAAATAATTCCCTGATATACCAACATTCCTACTCCATTACAGGCTTTCACACCATTCTTTCGCGCCAGCTTCATAAACCTGGTCTCTCCGGGACGATAAATCAAATCGTATGCTACCGACAATTTCTTATAAAAAGCGTCCTGTTCAATCACTACACCATTCACATCCGGGTCCATGCCCACCGTAGTCGCCTGTATTGCTACATATTTTTTCTCTTCCGGCAAATCCCCGTACTCTGAAAGAAGCATTGCCGTAGCCAATTTCTTTCCCGCCATCTCATTAAGCTCTGTTGCAATCGCTTCTGCCTTCTCATAAGTCCTATTCAGAATATAAATAGACTTCGCCCCTCTGTCAGCCAACATAACTGCAACTGCTCTGGCAACGCCACCGGCTCCAAGAATCAAGCAATCCTGACCCTTGGGATCCACACCGTCCTTACACATGGCTCTATATAAACCGGGCATATCTGTATTATATCCTTTAAAACCATTTTCCTGTCTGACAAGCGTATTTACTGCGCCAATCCGCTTTGCCAAGGAATCAATCTCCACTAAATAAGGAATCACCGCACTCTTATGAGGCACCGTCACATTACACCCCAGCAAATTAAGGGCAAAGGCACCTTTTACAGCTTCTTCCACCTTATCCTCATCTACCCGAAAAGGAACATATACCATATTAATATCCGTTTCCTCTGCCAAATAATTATGCATAAGTGGCGAATAGGTATGTTCCACCGGATTGCCTATTAATCCACAGGTTCTGGTATGTCCGTTATAAATCATGTTACCGTTTCCTGCCTTTCTGTTTATGGTAAAAATATAATACAATCCATTCCAGCCTGCGTTTCAATACAATCTGGATTTCTTCTTTCGGATGAATAGGTTTTACCAGATAGGTCTCTATTCCGGTCCGTTTCGCGCCCCAGACATCCGTAAAAAGCTGGTCTCCTACAAACAAAGTAGTATCCTTTGTAGTCCCCATCATCTCCATTGCCTTTTCATAACCACTTTTGGACGGTTTGTTTGCTTTAAAAATATATTTGGAATCCACCTGTTCTGCAAACCCTTTCACTCTGGGCTCCTTATTATTAGATAAAAGTACTGTCTGAAATCCTATACCACGAAGTCTTTCAAACAACGCAAGTGCCTTGTCATCTGCAGGTGCGCCATGTGGAACTAAAGTATTATCCACATCATAAATAATACCACGATACCCTTTTTCATACAACGCTTCATAATCAATCTCATAAGAGGATTCTATTTCATTATCCGGGTAAAATCTCTTCAGCATATAATCCCTCACTTTGATGCAATAAATTTATGGCAGGGTTTTCCCTGCCATGAAATAACTCAATAATCTGTTATTGTAACACTTTCTTCAACTCATCCATAAAGGTGTTTACATCCTTAAACTCACGATATACAGACGCAAAACGAACATACGCTACCGCATCCAGCTTCTTTAACTTGTTCATCAGGAGTTCTCCGATAATCTGACTGGAAATTTCGCGTTCCTCCATGTTAAAGATTTCATTCTCCACTTCATCCACAAGATTCGCAATAGCCTGTGCGCTAACCGGTCTCTTATGACACGCTCTTAACACACCCGCCTCAATCTTAGTACGATCATAGGTTTCACGATTATCGTCCTTTTTAATAATAATCAATGGAATGGTTTCAATCTTCTCATAAGTGGTAAATCTCTTACCACACTCATCACATACTCTACGACGTCTGATGGAATTATTATCCTCCGCCGGTCTGGAATCAATTACTCTGGTATTTTCATGACTGCAAAATGGACATTTCATACGTGCTCCTATCTGCGTAAAGCCCTTATAAATAGGACCTTTTACCGCATGTGAATAGTTTATCTATTTTGTAAATTTTACAACATTCAGCAGTTTATGTCAACCAAAATAATATCCGGACCGATTTGTTTGATATCTTTAAAAGGGATTATCACATTTTCCGCCGCTTTAAACAAACAAAACCAACTGCACAAATCACCAACTATAATCTTACAAATGCAACCACTACACTCATCGATTTCCAAATCCATTACACGTCCCAAACACTTGCAATCTCTTATATTAATCACTTCCTTGTGGCGCAGCTGTGAATACAAAACCATAATATCACATCTTTTCCCCTTTTCTATATTATATGAATATTTCTGAAAAATGTGGCAAAAATATTAATCATCCTACTTACCAAAGATAGCAAATTAATATATCAGGAGGTTTTTGTATGTCTTTAGGCAAAGTAGAAATCTGCGGTGTGAATACCGCCAAACTCCCACTTCTTAAACAGGAGGAAAAGGAAAAACTTTTTTCCAGGATAGAAGCCGGTGACATTGCCGCCAGGGAAAAATATATCGAAGGGAATCTACGTCTGGTACTTAGTATAATTAAACGATTTGCCTCCAGCAACGAAAATGTGGACGATCTGTTCCAAATCGGCTGTATCGGTTTAATTAAAGCTATTGACAATTTTGATTCCGGCTTAAATGTAAAATTTTCCACTTATGCCGTCCCCATGATTATCGGCGAAATACGCCGCTACCTCAGAGACAACAATAGCATTCGCGTCTCCCGTTCCCTGAAGGACACTGCCTACAAGGCTATTTATACCCGCGAACTGTTGACAAAGAAAAATTTAAAGGAACCTACCTTGGAAGAAATCTCTTCTGAAATCGGCATCTCCAAAGAAGATATCGTATATGCCATGGATGCACTTCAGAACCCCATGAGTTTATATGAACCCATATATACCGATGCCGGCGACACTCTCTATGTAATGGACCAAATCAGTGACAAAAAGAACAAAGAAGAAAACTGGGTGGAAAAGCTTTCTCTAAATGATGCCCTGAAAAAACTGGCAAACCGCGAAAGAGATATTATTACTCTTCGCTTCTTCGAAGGCAAAACCCAGATGGAAGTAGCTGATATTATTGGCATTTCCCAGGCACAGGTTTCCCGCTTAGAAAAAAATGCCCTAAAGGTAATGCGAAATTATCTGACCGCATAAAAAACCTTCCGAAATTCAAGTCTATTGAATCTCGGAAGGTTTTTTATTTTTCTTCATAATCCATACGCCTATAAACACATAAAATACCAGATATCCTAACATTGCTCCCATGGTATTGGTAATCAAATCATCCATCTGGAACACCCCCCTGCCGCTAATATACTGCAAACATTCTATTCCTAAGCTGGTCAAAAATCCAACACCTGCACTTTTCCAAAAACAGCTTTTATTTCTACATAGCATCCCCAGTAAAAATCCATAGGGCAAAAAAAGTAATATGTTCTCTATAACATAGGCATCATTTCTGGCATTTATTCCTAAACTGGAACCAATATGCAAATCTACTTTTCCCGAACTTCCACCTTCTCTGGACAAGAAAGTAATAACCATCAATAATGCTATATACATCCAAAATATTATTTCTACAACAGAAATCTTTGTATCAGCTTCTCTCTTTTTTCGAACTACATGCAGAAAAAAGCATAGCAAACCACCAACAAGCAATCCATAAGGAATATATTGGATAGTCGCTGTCAAATCCTGTATCACATATTTCCACATAACTAATTCTCCGAATAACTCTTCCAATTCTGTGACGCGCACTCCCATTTAGCCTTATCTTCAAACAGACGATTATTCATCCAACCAATAGCATCCACTATTCCGTCTTCATCAAAGCTAAACAACGAACTTTCTTTTTCTTCTTCCGGCGTTCTAAAATAATTAAAGGGTTCCGGCCACATGGTTGCCTTTAATTTCTTTTCTTCCCCATCGGAAACCTGCTCCAATCGATATCGCATCCCCTGATGGCAGGCTGTATATTCTGTTTTCTTCAAATATTCCATAGATAAAATATCTTCACGTACAATCATTTTATCTTTTCCCCTTCTTACAATACTCCTTATAGTATATACTATTACCTTCAAAATTGCAAAGAAGAAATGAGTAGCTATACTATACTACTCATTTCCTTTTTTAACTGTTTCATGATTTTCTTTTCCAATCTGGATATGTAAGACTGAGAAATTCCCAATAAAGTGGCCACCTCTTTTTGTGTCATTTCCTCTGCACCATTCATTCCCAGCCCAAATCGAAGGCAAATAATTGTCCTTTCTCTATCATTAAGCTTCCTAATGGCTCTAAGCAACAACTTTTTCTCTACTTCGTCCTCAATATCCCTATAAATCACATCCTCTTCCGTTCCGAGAATATCTGAAAGTAGTAGTTCATTTCCATCCCAATCTACATTTAAGGGTTCATCGATAGATACTTCCAATTTAGTTTTACTGTTACGTCTTAAAAACATCAGAATCTCATTTTCTATACAGCGAGAAGCATAGGTTGCCAATTTAATATTTTTATCCGGATTAAAAGTATTAATTGCTTTTATTAATCCAAACGTTCCTATGGAAATCAAATCCTCCACTCCCACACCGGTATTATCAAATTTTTTGGCAATATAGGCCACCAGACGCAGATTATGTTCTATCAATAAAGCCTTAACCTCCTCTTCTCTATCCGTTCCAAATTCTGCCAATAACTCCCCCTCCTCCTGCAAGGATAAAGGTGGTGGTAACACTTCCGTTCCTCCTATATAGAAAATATCCCCTTTTCTTCCCATCTTAATTCTTTTCTCTTGTATAAACCACTTTCCTCTCATACCTTTCGGAAGCATCATTTCAATCAGTACCATACTCATATCTCCTTTCTACTGAAATATTTGGGGATTCAGAATCATTTTAAAGGAATCCCTTTCCAACAAGCTTTCTTCACTAAGCCCTACATATATATCATGGCATTCCATGCAACCCTCTTCCGTTTCCACCTTAATACAGTTCAACAAATACGCCGGCATCATTCCGTGCTTCTTCCCAACACTATGATAAGGAACCATGCGAAAACCTTTTTCATAATCCGCAAAAACCCTGTCAAATATCTTTTTATCCAAAACCGCTACCGGTTTACCGCTAATAGGCTCTATCAGTGTATTTCCGGTATCTATCAGCGCTTCCACCTCCAGTTCTTCCACTCCGTATAAAGTCACCAGACAGCGAGGATTCTCCTTATTTGAAAAGCGTCTTTTTATAATCCAAAAGGAAACCCCTGCCACCGTCAAGACCATTGTCAATCCGCTGCAGGGATCCTTTCCTTTAGGCAGTAACTTAAGTATTAACAATGACAGCCCTCCAAGAAGCAATGTGGATATGCTAAGCTTTTCCATGAACTTCATAAAAATGTTCCATTTATTTATCTTAAAGGTTACCAATCCCATTAAAAATGCTGTAAAAAACATTCCAATGCTCATACTAAAAAAAATATTAAGCGGCACTAACAACAACAGGACAGAAAACAGTGCCGCCCCCGCAGCTCCTAACACCACTCTTCGTTCAGATACTCTCCTTTTCATCATAGAATTTACCAGGGAAAGCAATAATAGGTTCATAATAAATTGTAAGGCAAACAAACTGTCTAAATACACTTCAAAATACATACCCGCTCCCCCTTAAGAACTAGTCTTATTGTAAAGCAAAACGCTAATAAACTTTGTCGAACTTCCACGAGGTTTTCCATATTCTTTTTTCCAAAAAGCGACACAAAAAAGCAGATATACCAATTGGTATATCTGCCATCATAACTACATTATTTTCTCTGTAAGAAATCCGGAATCTTTAAGGATTTCTCCTGAACATTACTGCGAATGTCTACCGGCTTACTAATGCTCTGAACAGGTGTAACCGGTGTTTCTGTTACAGGAATCTTAATACTGGGTGCAACAGGAGTCTTTAATCCGGGAGTCGCGGGGGCTTTATATGTAAAACCACTTCCAAGACGACTGGTAGGCTGAACATTTGCAGCGTCCTCAATACCCGTAGCGATTACGGTAATCACGCAGCTTCCGCTCTTGCTATCATCAAACATTGCACCAAAGATGATGTTCACATCTTCACCGGAAAGTTCCTGTACATAATCAGCAGCTTCCGCCGCATCTGCCAATGTGATTTCTCCGGATACATTGATAATTACATCGGTAGCTCCGGTAATAGTTGTCTCTAACAACGGAGAAGCCACTGCCATCTTTACGGCATCCAAAGCCTTATTATCGCCCTTGCCTTCACCAATACCGATATGTGCAATACCCTTGTCCTTCATAACTGTCTGAACATCTGCGAAGTCCAAGTTAATGATTGCGGGTACATTAATCAAATCAGTGATTCCCTGAACGGCCTGCTGCAAAACTTCATCTGCCTTCTTCAGAGCTTCCGGCATGGTAGTTCTGCGGTCAACGATTTCTAATAATTTATCATTAGGAATTACAATTAAGGTGTCTACATATTCCTTAATCTTGTCAATTCCCACCAACGCATTTGTCATACGGGTTTTTGCTTCAAAACGGAAAGGCTTTGTAACAACACCTACTGTAAGAATATCCATTTCTTTTGCAATTCTAGCTACCACAGGTGCTGCACCGGTACCGGTACCACCACCCATACCACAGGTTACGAATACCATATCCGCTCCCTTAAGTGCGTTTTGAATCTCTTCAGAACTTTCTTCAGCTGCCTTTTCACCGATTTCAGGCTTTGCTCCTGCTCCCAGTCCCTTAGTAAGCTTTTCTCCAATCTGAATTAATTTAGGAGCTTTGCACAACTGTAAGGCCTGCTTATCGGTATTTACAGCAATAAATTCCACTCCGTCAATTCTCTCATCTACCATTCTATTTACAGCATTATTACCGGCTCCACCAACACCTACTACGATAATTTTTGCAGCCGCCTGCGCTTCATTTGTTCTAACTTCAAGCAAAGGTTTGTCCTCCTTTTTATTTGTATAAATCCCTTATATTTTATCATATAATCATTTTTCAAATTTATCAACATATTTTTTGAGAATTTGCATTTTTTTTGCTAATTTTATTACATATCTTTTTCAAACGAAACCATATCGCCCTCCTGCGAATAATTTTCCATCCGCAAGGCACCGCTTTCACCCGTCAAAGTTTCTAAAAATTGAGGTAAGACCATGATTTTTTCTTGTAGATGCACACCTTCTCCCAGCATAACTCTCACATCTCCAAAAAAAAGAACGATTTCCTCATCCGGTCTGAAATATATTTTATCCACCCGTAACTCAAAATCCTTTAACAAATTATGCAAACTCATAATCTGCGAAAAGACCGTTTCATCATTTACAGGAATCTTCTGTCCTAACTCCACATGAGAAAACTGCAGCCCTACCACCAAAGGAATCTCCAACATTTTCACGTTAGAATTCTCAACGATATATCCGTCTTTATCAAAATACATGAAACTGTCCATAAATTCAATATATCCGGCAAGTGCTTTCTCATGAACAATTATGTTAACAGAATCCTTTGCCAGGAAATTCACTTCTATATTATCCACGAAAGGAATATTGTCAAAACCATTTTTTTGGTATTTCAAAGATAAATAGAGCGAATTATTTTCTAACGGTCCCGAAATAACAATATCCTTTATTTCCTGTTCCGTATAATATTCATTACCTTCCACATATACAGTTTTAATGGTATAGGCACTGATAAAATAATACACGGTTCCCAAAATAGCAGCTAACCCTATAAGTAATATCAGCACCACACCAATTCGTTTTTTCCTTTTCCTATACACTTATCACCCGTGCTCCTAACTCTTTTAAATCCCTGCTTATATTTTCATAACCACGCAATATATATTGATATCCGGTTATCTTTGTACACCCTTGCGCCGCAAGTCCTGCCACCACCAAAGCAGCACCGCCGCGCAGCTCCTTAGCTTCTATCTGTTTTCCCTTCAATCGTTCCACGCCTTTTACCCATAGATGCCTGTTATCCAAAATCTTAATATCAGCTCCCATATTACATAAAGGTTGCACTACATGAAAACGATTTTCAAATATTTTTTCTTCGATTAGTCCTTCTCCCTGCATCTTTGTCATAGCCGCCAATGCAACAGACTGCAAATCCGTAGGAAAGCCTGGATACTCTTTAGTTTCCAAGTACTTTATTCGCCGAATTTCTTCCGGTGCTTGTATATAAATTCCTTCCTCATAAATCTGATAAGTAATTCCCAGTTTTTTTACAACGTCTAAAACAGCATGCATATGCTCACAGGGGGTATCTTCCAAAAAGGCATTACCGCCCGCTGCAAGAACCGCAAACATATAGGTTCCGGCTACAATACGGTCCGAAGGTATTCTAAAGGTAATCCCCGACAGTTGTTTTACTCCTCTGATTACAATACGCTCCGTTCCTTCACCTGTAATTTCCGCTCCGCACAATTTCAGGTATTTGCACAAAGCTACTACTTCCGGTTCCTTAGCTGCACCTTCAATTACCGTATCACCCTCTGCCAAAACAGCGGCCAAAATCACATTCTCCGTTGCACCTACACTAACTTTGGGAAACACTATTTGGGCCCCGTGAAAGCCACCCGGAACACAACCATGAATCCTGTCCTTATCTTCCCAAAACCGAGCCCCCATGGCCGTCAGTGCCTCCAGATGCAGATCAATGGGTCTTGCACCTATGACACACCCACCGGGATATTCCATAACAATCTTACCTGTCCGACTAAGCAATGTACTAAGCAAACACAAAGAGGAACGCATCCCCTTTACTGCTTCTGCCGGTAAGTCTCCCGTAATTCCCTGATCCGCATTAACAAGTATGCAGTCCGAGCGTAATCTGACAACACAACCTAAGCATTTCAATAATTGTTGCATGCAAAAAACATCGCTAATCCTTGGACAATTATATATTACGTTCTCTCCGCGCGTTAAAAGTGTTGCCGCCAAAATAGGCAACACCGCATTTTTGGAGCCTTGTATTTTCACTCTTCCCTGCAAAGGAATACCACCATAAACACTAATAGAATCCATACTCATGCACCAAACTCTCTGTTCTAAAACATACTCTATTATATGTTTTTCAGATACGCAGGTACATTGTCCCCACTTAGATTTCCCTTAGTTGTATATTCTTTGCCACATTTAAAACAATTCCTATTTCTGCCATTAAAAACAGCACCGAAGTACCGCCATAACTGATAAACGGTAACGAAATACCGGTATTTGGCATGGAATTCGTTACTACCGCAATATTTAAAATCACCTGAATGGCAATATGTGCCATCACTCCAACCACTAATAATCCACCAAACAAATCCGGTGCATTATTAGCAATAACCATCATTCTCCAAAGAAGCAGAATAAACATCAAAATAATTAAAATCCCGCCAAACAGACCCAATTCCTCACAGATAATTGAAAAAATCATATCATTCTGTGCTTCCGGAATAAAGCCAAGTTTCTGCATACTTTGACCAAGTCCCTTACCCATTACTCCACCGGAACCTATTGCGTAAAGGGCCTGTAAGGTTTGAAAACCGGTATCCTGTGCATAGGCCTCCGGATTCATCCATGCCAAAATACGCTTGAAACGGAAATGCAAATTATCCTCCATATCCAACTGCGAAACATAATAAATCAGTCCTGCTCCGATACTTATTATCACAAGCGCGAACACTATAAAACGCTTATAATACGGACTTGCAACAAACCCCATAAATACTGCTATGCCAGCTATAATAATAGCAGAGCTCAAGTTCTCCGTAAGCTGCCACACCAATACCGCCGCCAGTCCCGCAACTGCGCTCAACCATAAAATCCCCTTTATTTTCTGGCTATTTTTGCCCATCCTGCAAATCAACGTAGCCATCAGCATAATCACAAACAACTTAGCCACTTCAGCTGGTTGCAAAGACATATTGATAACAGGAATTTTAAGCCAACGCTTTGCACCGTGGGATTCCGTACCAACAAAGGGAACTAATACAATCAGAACAAGGGATATGAGATACCCGATTCCTCCCACCTTTTCCCAAAAATGATATGGAATATTAGCCATTACAATCATTCCGAACAATCCCAAAATAACTGCAAATAACTGTTTTTTCAGATAATAAGCCGCATCGTTATAGTCTGCATAGGCTTCATAGGAGCTTACCGAATAAATCATTATCAAGCCAAAGCCCAACAAAAACAAGACAATAAGCAAAAGGTTATAATCAAAATAATATTCTGTTTGTGTTTTCTTTTTCTTTGCTCTGTCAGCCATACTGTCTGCCTTTCAACTCTAATCTTCCAAGCTATTTACATAATCCTTGAATTCTTTTCCTCGAATTTCATAATTCGGAAACATGCCCCAACTTGCACATGCCGGAGAAAGAAGCACTGCATCTCCCGGTTCTGCCAGTTCTGTGCATAACTTCAAGCATTCCTCATAGCTTTCTGCCATTTTTATATTGGTAAAACCATGGGCCTTGGCACACTCAGCAATTTTTTCCCTAGTTTGACCAATCAAAACCAACCATTTAACTTTTTCTTCAAAGTACTCCACCCATTCATCATACTCATTTTGCTTATCATATCCGCCACCAATTAATATTGTGGGTTTACTCATAGCCTTAATGCCCTGAATAGCTGCATCCGGATTGGTTCCCTTAGAATCGTTATAATAATCAACACCTTTTTTTGTGGCCACAAATTCTATTCTGTGCTCCACAGCCTTAAAACCCTTTATCACTTTACGAATAGTTCTGAGCGGTACTCCCATAGCTTCTGCAATCGCAATGGCAGCCATAACATTCTCCACATTGCAAATACCCACCAAATTCATATCTTTATGAATATTTACCAGCTTTTTTACCTTATTTTTCTCTATCTTACAAATATTCTCTTCCTTCAGAAAATAGCCATCCTCCAACTCTCTTGCCGAAGAAAAATAGACTACCTTTGAAGGACATCTCTCTCCAAAGGCTCGGGTATATTCATTCTCATAATTCAGAACACAAACCTCATCCGGACTTTGATTAATAGCAATATTTTCCTTAGCGGCAGCGTACGCCTCCATGGTATAGTGTCTGTTCAAATGATCCGGCGTCACATTCAAAATAGCCGCAACTTGAGGATGGAACATTAAAATAGTTTCCAGCTGAAAACTACTAAGCTCCCCTACCGTCACTGAATCTTGAGTGGTTTTCAAGGCTTCCAGTGTATAAGGATTACCGATATTGCCCACTACGAAGGTCTTTTCTTTTCCGAAATGTGCCTTCATAATCTCTCCTACCAAGGTTGTAGTGGTAGTCTTGCCATTGGTACCAGTAATGGCCACAAACTTACCATGCTCCACCATATAGCCCAATTCGATTTCACCAATAATACATGCTTCATTCTCTCTCAAACGATTCACTAAGGGAATATCCGTAGGTACTCCGGGACTCAAAACTGCTATATCGATTTGTTCCAAAACCTCTCCGGGCAATTCCTTACTGTAACAGTCGGCCTTAATTCCCTCCGGAAGCTTTGCATATAACTCCTGTACAGTTAAATTCTCATCAAATAAAATTATTGTTGCATTCATTTTTTCCAACAAGGTAATCGCACCCATACCACTGATACCGGAGCCTATCACCAAGCATTTCTGTCCCTTTAACATAAATTCTCCTTTCATGTCTAAGACACTTTATCTAATACATTATAATCTATAATCTCCAAATAAGGAAGAATATTTTCAAAAAGCTGTCGCACAATCGGCGCCGCAATCTGTCCACCATAATAAGTACCCTGCGGTTTGTTTATAATGGCGATTGCAATTACCTGCGGATCATCTGCCGGTGCGAACCCAATAAAAGAAGAAATATACTGTTTATCAGAACGTGGTAGCGTCTGACTGGTAGCAGTTTTTCCTCCGATACGGATACCTTCTATCTTGCCATTGGAGCCACCGCCTTCGGATACCACCTTTTCCAACATATATCGCATGGTAGATGACGTCTCCTCCGATACAATCCCACTTCTTACCGGATATTCCAGCACTTCTTTCACATTTCCCTCTTCATCTGAAACCTGCACTCCGAAATGAGGGGTAATCCGATTCCCTCCATTAATTAGAGAGGAAGCCGTAGTAATCAGTTGAATCGGTGTAATTTGAAATGATTGACCAAAAGATATGGTTGCCAATTCCACTAATCCTATATTCTCTTCTTTGTGCATAATAGTTCCGGCTTCTCCGGGCAAATCCACCCCTGTTTTACTTAACAATCCAAACTGTTCAAAATAATCATAAAATCTTTCTGCCCCCAAACGTAATCCTACCGCTATAAAAGAGGGATTGCAGGAGGTCATAGTGGCATGCAAAAAATCCTGGCTGCCATGCCCACCACTTTTATGGCAACGTATTTTTCTATCTTCTACCACAGCATAACCCGGACAATTAAATGCCGTATCCATAGTTACTACACCTTCCTCCAGTGCTGCCGCCGCAGTAATAATCTTAAATGTAGAACCCGGTTCGTAAGTATCATTTATACATCCGTTTCGCCAAATCTGATTTAGCAAATTCTGTTTTTGCTCTGTTGAAAGCCCTGTATCCGTCCCTTCCGGTAATACATAAGGATTATTTAAATCAAACTCAGGAACATTCACCATTGCCATAATTTCACCATTTTGCGGATTCATTACAATAATGGATACACTTTCCGCACTTTTTGCAAGCATAGCCTGTTCAGCCAATTGCTGCGCATAGGACTGTATATTCATATCCATACTAATCTGAAGAGTATAACCATTCTCAGGCTCTATGCGACGCTCCCCCGCCGCCTCTACTTCTATTCCTTTTGCATCCGTAGTAGTCAAAATAACGCCCGGTTCCCCACTTAAATACTCCTCATAGATTACCTCCAGCCCAATAATCCCCTGATTATCACTACCGGTAAAACCAAGTACCTTACTGCCTAAATCGCCGTAAGGATAATACCTTTTATAATCTTCATCCACCTTTACACCGGCCAAATCGAAACTGCGGATTTTATCTCCGATTTCTTTACTCACATTGCTTTTTATACGCTCTATGGAGCTGTATTTTTCCACCCGTTTCCGCACGTTCTCTTCAGACATGCCTAATTCCTTTGCCAAGACCTCTACTACCCGGTCCGCATCTTCAATCTGATTATGTATGACGGATATAGTACAAACCGAACGATTATCCGCAAGAATAGTGCCGTTGCAGTCCACGATTTTACCTCTTGCGGCTTTTATACTACGCTCCCTTTCATGCAACTCAGTTGCCTTATTTGCATAGTATTGCGAACTCCAGACCATTAAATACACCAGTCTGCCAAACAAAAGCAATAGTACTAACGCACAGACGCAAAACAAAAAAAGTATTTTTTTACGATGAACTATCTTATTATGCAAGTATTGCAAAACAAAACCTCACAATCTGAGAAAACCATTATTACACTCTATTCTCACAATCATGAGGTTATTCTTTCTTTGTTTAACTTTCTCTTTCGAATTTACCAATTAATAGCCGGAATACTTCCTCCGATCAAATCTCCGGTATCCGGATCCAAAAATTCTCCGGTTGTAGGATCCACCAAATAGCCCGTGGCAGGATCTTTGGGATAACTCATCCATGTCGGAGTCGAACTTGTATTCGCTGTATTATCGTTTTCCTCCTGTAAACCCTCCGAAGCCTCATCTTCTAAAAGTCCGGGTTTCTTACCCATAATCTCTATTTGCAACGCTTCTAATTCTGCCTGCTCCGCAGCCGATAAATCTTCAGTCATATAAATATTCAAGTAAGGTAAAACTTCTGTCAAAACACTTCGTACAATTTTGGTAGCATATTTAGCGTCATCCTGCTTTTCAGCGTTCGGTCTGTCCACTACCACATAAATTGCAATTTGAGGGTCATCTGCCGGTGCATATCCCATGAACGAAACTACATACTCCTTGTTTCCTCTGGGCAAGGTTTGTGCAGTACCGGTTTTACCGCCGATTGCATAGCCTGCAGGTCTGGCTGTTTTTCCGGTTCTTCGACTTCCTCCCTCTTCCATAACCACCGCACGGCAATACTGTCTGATTTTCTCGGAAGTTGATTCTGAGACCGTCTGTTTTAATACTCTTGGTTCAATATTTTGTATGATAGCGCCCTTAGAATCCGTAATTTTATTCACCAAATGAGGTTCATAATAATATCCACCGTTTATGAGGGAAGAATATCCCGCCACCATCTGAAGCATGGTTACATTAAAGTTTTGTCCAAAGGAATTGGTTGCCAAATCTGCATCCTTCATATTGGCATCATACAGCAAATCCACTGTTCTGGCTTCGCCTGCCAAATCTACATTGGTCTTTAAACCAAAATTAAAAATACGCTGAAATTTCGCAAAATTTTCCTTACCCGTAGCCTCTGCAATATGCATTAGCGCTACATTACATGACCATGCCACAGAGTCCTGCACGGTTACTGCGCCATCACCGGTTCGAATATGGCAGTGAATATCATGTCCGCCAATATGTAATTTACCATTACACTGATACACCTCGTTACCTGTAATAGCACCAACTTCCAGTGCGGTTGCTACTGTAAAAGGCTTAATAGTGGAACCGGGTTCATAGGTATCGGAAATACAGAAGTTTTTCCACAGACCATAGAGGTTATAATTTAACCAATCATCCCCGTCTTCCATGCTATCCAGTATATCCTGCGTCACATATGAATCCGTATAGTGACCGGTTTCATCAATCAAAACACTTCCTAACAAGGCACTTTTATCATAAATATTGTTTAAATCAAAATTCGGGTAACTGGCCATGGCAAGTACCTCACCGCTATTAACCTCCATAATAACGCATCCTATATTTTCTGCGCCATTTCCGTAACGGTAGTTATTCTCGTACTGCTCATTAAAGGCTAACAAATGCTTCTCCACAATAGCCTGAATATTGGCATCTATGGTAGAGTGAAGGGTATAGCCGTCCACCGCCGGTTTAATAGTTCGCTCTACTGTGGAATCATCTGACAAATAACCATATTCTCGTCCTGTGGTACCATTCAGAATTTCATTATAGTACTCCTCCAAGCCATAACTTCCCACATTGTCACCGGACACAAATCCAATCACATCACAAGCCAGTGTTGATAGCGGATAAACCCTCTTATAAGTTGTTTCAAACCATACCCCTTTAATATTACTATTCTCCGCTGCTAAAGCATCAAATTTTGCCTTCTGTTCAAAGGTTAAAAGCTTCTTCAAGGGTGTAAAATAATTTGCCTCTGTATTCGTCTTCACATACGTTCTAATGGCATTCATATCCAAGTCATCAAAACATGCCTCCAACGCCTCCATTGTAGGTTCAAAATAACTCTCGCGATAATTAATTACTTCTGCATCAATGACCAGAGTATAGTATTTCTCACTTACTGCAAGAGGAGTTCCCTTTGCATCTACAATACTACCTCTCTTATAAGGAAGAGTTGTACTGTCATAGCTTTGCTGCTGCAAAATTTCCTTGTTGTACTGAATCCCCTTCTCTCTGGCTATCCAAATCATACGGATACCTAAAGCCATAAAAGCCAGTAGTACTAAAATATATAGTACTGCCAGCTTTTTCTGCATAAAAATGCGAAACCTTTTGGGAGGTTTTTCTTCTTTCTTTTTTGTATTTTTCGCTCTTTTATTTTCCTTCACGATTTTCACTCCTGAGATTACTTACCATCAGACACCATACGGACATAATCATAGCCGGAAGCTTCATAGGTTACAATCTGTCCTTCTTTCGGATATGTCATGCCCAATTCCTGAAATGCCACTCTCTTAATTTCTTCCAAATCTGTGACTCTATCCACTCTGGACCACGCCTCGTCATTTTCAATTTTAAGATTATTAATCAGCTTTTCCTGTCTGGTAATTTCGCCAGACAACGCATTGATATCTGCATACAATCTAATATACCCTATTAATACAACTCCTGCAAGCACTAATGCTGCAATCAGGAAAGTAATGTAACCAAAGCTCATATATTTAGCTTTTTCACGGTTCATTCTCACCTCAGGACTTGTTACTCTCCTAGGCTCTTCTAAACGTTTCGGAATATCGTATTTAGGTGCAGCACTTCCATATACATAGGAATTCTGCGTACGTGTATTTCTATACTGTGTATATCCATTTCCCCTGTTATTGTAGTTCATTTCTAACACCTCACAAAAATTATTTTATATCTTCTCAAACACCCTTAATTTAGCGCTTTTAGAACGACTGTTAACTTCAAGTTCTTCTTTAGATGGTAAAATCGGTTTTTTTGTAATTACCCTTCCCTTAGCCTTTGCACCACATACACAAATCGGAAATTCCGCCGGACAGGTACAAGGATTTTCGTACTTTCTAAATGCCGCTTTTACAATTCGGTCTTCTAAAGAGTGAAAGGTAATAATACATAATCTTCCACCTGGATTTAACAAATCCACCAAATCCTCCAATGCGTTTTTAAGCACCTCCAGCTCTCTGTTACATTCAATTCGAATGGCCTGAAAGGTCTTCTTGGAGGGATGTCCATTCTGACGCATCTTGGCGGGAATTGCCGCCTTAATAATTTCGTTTAACTCTCCTGTAGTCTCTATTTCTTTTATCTCTCGTGCCTTCACAATGTGCTTCGCAATGTTCTTGGCAAAATTATCTTCTCCGTAGTCTCTGATAATGTGAAAAAGTTCCATTTCGGAATAACCATTCACAATATCCTTTGCCGTCAAGCTTTGTCTGCGATCCATTCGCATATCCAGTTCCGCATCAAAGCGATAAGAAAAACCTCTCTCCTGCGTATCCAACTGATAAGAAGAAACTCCCAAGTCCAGAACAATTCCATCTACCTTTTCAATACTAAGCTCCGCTAATGCCGCTTTCATATTGCAATAATTATTTCTGATAATGGTAACCTTTTGACCAAACTCTGCCAGTCTTTCTCCCGCGGCCTTAACCGCTGCATCATCTTGGTCTATTCCGTAAAAATGTCCACTCGTAAGTTTCTTGCACACCTCATAGGCATGTCCGCCTCCACCAAGCGTACCATCTACATAGAGACCGTCTTCCTTGATATTCAGATTTTCTATGGTCTCCTGTAGCATTACGGAATAGTGATTAAACTCCATGTTTTCTCCTTATATTGACATACCTAAACTTTCAATTCCTTCGGCAATGTCATCCATATCCTTGTCATCCGGATTCATGCTTTCCCATCTTTCCAGACTCCAGATTTCAATTCGTGTTCCGGCACCTACCAGCACCACATCTTTTTCCAGTGCTGCATGTGTTTTTAAGTGATTCGGCATTAATATACGTCCCTGCTTGTCTATGTCTACGCTAGCTGCACCGGACATAAAGAATCTTACAAACTGTCTTGCATTTTTATTTGTAAGAGTAGGCAGTGTGGAGAGTTTTCGTTCGAATTCTTCCCAATCTTCGTTTGTATACGCAAATAAGCAGCCATCCATTCCTTTCGTAATAACAAATTCATCACCTAACACTTCTCTGAATTTCGAAGGAATACTCAACCTGCCTTTCGCATCAACCGTATGATTGTACTGACTCTTAAACATCCGCAATCACCGCCTTCAAAAGTAAGATTTTTATTTATCTTTTTACTTTTGGTGTCCCACTTTATGGGAGCTCATCCTACTTTATGGGGTATTTATACCACTCATAAGGAGATTTTATAACATCTCCTTGTATTTTGCAATAGGAAATTGTCGATTTCTTTCGTTTTTCTTTTGTTTTTTTTTATTTTTTTCTATTTTTTTTAACAAAAAAAAGAGCGCCTTGCCGTTTGGCAAAACGCTCCTCAACTATTTTTATGCTTTTTTCTTATTTTTATATACTCTTACACCAATATCCATACATACCGAGAAGATAAACAATACCATTCCCAACACCTGCGAAACCGCTATGTTGGTTCCTGCAAAGGTAAGCTGGTCCGTTCTCATTCCTTCGATAAAGAATCGGATGATTCCATATCCGCCCAAATAAAGCAGACATATTTCACCGTCAAAAGCCTTATGCTTCAAATACCACAACATAAAAATCAACAAAATCAAATTCAGTGCACTTTCATACAAAAAAGTAGGATGGACTTGAATAAAATTACTGCCTTCAATCATATGTGCCCTGATATTTTCCGTTATATCAGTATGATCCCTTACTGCTGACACCGGAATTCTCATAGCAAACAGACCGTCACAATATTCGCCAAACACCTCTCTGTTAAAGAAATTGCCCCAACGCCCAAGAATCTGTCCCAAAATCAATCCTACTACACCGGCATCTCCGAGATTTAAAGCTTTCCTCTTACGAATCTTACAGTAGACATATAATGTTATGAAGGCTCCGATTACACCACCGTAAATTGCCAAGCCGCCTTCTCTGGTATTAAAGATACTAAGCAAATCGTTTTTGTAATTTTCCCATTCAAACACTACATAATATATTCTGGCACCGATTACCGAAAAAATCACGGCATATATAGCAAAATCCCAAACATCATCAGGATCCATGCCCATAACTTTACCTGCATGCGCCGCAATAGTGATTCCGGCCATAACACCGATTGCAATAATCACGCCATAAAAGGCAATATAAAAATTCCCGATATAAAAGCCCTGTGGCACATTCTTTAAATAGATTCCTAAATTAGGAAATGCTATATCCGTTACATCCATAATTGTCTGCATGCTTTATATCCTCACTATACATTGAAACGGAACAGAATCACATCGCCGTCCTGCACAACATATTCTTTACCTTCCATACCCACCAGACCTTTTTCTCTGGCCGCCGCCAAGGATCCCTGCTCTAATAAATCCTTGTAATTAACAACTTCTGCCTTAATAAAGCCTCTTTCAAAATCAGAATGTATCTTTCCTGCCGCCTGAGGTGCTTTGGTTCCAATCTTAATGGTCCATGCACGGGTTTCATCTTCTCCGGCAGTCAAATAACTCATAAGTCCCAAAAGCTTGTAGCTTGCCTTTATTAGCTTCTCAAGACCGGATTCAGAAAGTCCCAAATCTTCTAAGAACATTGACTTCTCATCATCATCCAATTCTGAAATTTCCTGCTCAATCTGGGCACAGATAACAAATACTTCACTACCTTCCGTAGCAGCAAACTCGCGAACAGTCTGTACACCTACATTACCTTCACCATCATCTGCCAGTTCATCTTCAGCCACATTTGCAGCATAAATTACCGGCTTACCGGTAAGTAAATTCATAGTTGCAAGAATTTCCTTCTCATCTTCATCCTCGCACTCTAAGCTCTTTGCCATCTTTCCGCTTTCCAAATGATCTTTTAATTTTTCCAAAAGTGCCTGTTCCTTTGCCAAAGTCTTGTCCATACGGGCAGCCTTCACCACCTTGGCATATCTTCTTTCCAGTATTTCCAAATCAGAGAATATCAATTCAAAATTAATAGTTTCGATATCACGCATAGGGTTAATATTACCATCCACATGAATAACATTCGCATCTTCAAAACAACGAACCACATGTACAATGGCATCTACTTCACGTATGTTACTAAGGAACTGGTTTCCTAAACCTTCTCCCTTGGATGCTCCCTTTACCAAACCCGCGATATCTACAAATTCAATTACTGCTGGAGTTACCTTCTTGGACTGATACATATCTCCCAAAAGTTTTAATCTTTCATCGGGTACCGGCACAATACCTATATTGGGGTCAATGGTACAGAAAGGGTAATTTGCGGACTCCGCCCCTGCCTTTGTCAAAGAATTAAATAATGTACTTTTGCCTACGTTAGGGAGGCCTACAATTCCTAATTTCATTTTAATCTATCTCCTTTAATCTTTTAGTAAAATCCTTTTGTCTTTAAAAATTCATAACTCATCTGCAGGGATTCAAACGGGTCTCTTTTGCAGGTATCCTGCTCCACCAATGCCCATTTGGCTCCGGCCTCATCGCATGCCGCAATAATGCTGTCCCAATCCAGACTGCCCTGACCAATTTCAGCCATTTCCACCGTATAATCAAAATTCGGCTTCACATCCTTAAAATGAATTGCCATAGCACGCTCGCCCAGCTTCTTAATAAAATCCACCGGACTTTGTCCACCCAGTTGTAACCAATAGGTGTCTACAATAAACTTCACTGTTTCAGGATTTGTTTCTTTTATCAGGCGTTCCATCAAAAACTGTCCATCCAGTCTGCAAAACTCAAAAGCATGATTATGATAACCTAAATACAAGTTCTCTTTCTTAAGTTTTTCTGCCGCCTCATTCATACCGTTAATAAACTCACTAAGTTTATCGCTACTTACTTTGTATTCATCCGGCATGGAACCGATTCCGCATAATTCACAGCCCAGCGTTTTATTATAATCCACTATATAATCCAACCGATTCACATAATCAGCGTAACCCTTATGGGTCACTACTACCTGAAGTCCATACTCCTCTATAACCGGTCGCATATCTGCCGCTTCCAAAGGAGTACCGGAAACCTGGATGATTTTATAGCCCATGGCGCTTACCTTTTCACAGGTTCTCTTAAAATCCTCTACCGTTTTACAAAACTCACGCAAAGTATAATATTGTGCTCCGATACGTCTGTCCATATTCGCTCCCACACTCCCCGATTATAAAATTTAGTCTTTTGGGTTTAATACTTCTTACGTCCCCGTAATTCTTCATACAATAATTTGTAATTATCGTATCGCAGTTTCGGTATTTCTCCATCTTCTACCGCTTCCCTTATACCGCATACGGGCTCGCTGATATGAGCACAACCGCCAAATTTGCAATAGCATTCATACTTTGCAAATTCCGGATAGAATCCGGCCAGCTCTTCCTTTTCCATATCAAACAGCCCAAGGGAACTAAATCCGGGAGTATCCAATATATACGTATTGTCCTCCATGGCAATTAATTCAGAATGTCTGGTAGTATGCTTGCCCCTTTCAATCTTCAGACTGATACTACCGGTTTCCATTTGAACTTCCGACTGCAACTCATTAATGACAGAAGACTTTCCCACACCACTGGGACCTGCCACTGTTGTGGTTTTTCCCTTTAGTATCTTTTTTAAGTTTTCGATACCCAAGCCCTTTTTTGCGCTGACGAGGAGAGTTTCATAACCACAGCTTTGATATATTCTCTCATATTCTTCGCCTTGGTTTTCTTCGTCAATATCTGTCTTATTAAAACATATAACACAGGGAATGTTTTGCTGTTCCATCATAATCAAAAAACGATCCAGCAAATTAAAATTGGGTTGCGGCTTAACAATGGAGAAAATAACTAAAGCCTGGTCTATATTTGCCACTGCCGGTCTGATGATTTCACTCTTTCTGGGAAGAATTTCATCAATATTTCCTAAGCGTTCCTCTTCCTTCAGTATCTGTATCAGAACATTGTCTCCAACCAGCGGTTTTTTCTTATCTTTTCGAAATACACCTTTTGCTTTGCATTCATATACTCCTTTTTCCGGTATATGAACATAATAGAAGCCGGCAATTCCTTTTATGATTTTACCCTGCATAAAAAATTCCTTTTACTCTAATGTTTCCAATCCTTTTATTCTTTAACAAACTCCACTCTTCTTTGAAAACTCTTGGTTTCAGTGGTCCCGGGATTCACAATGGTTTCTCCCGTATCAGGATCAGTAGTGGTGGATTGTCCCACCTTTACAGTATATTGAAAAGTAAGGGTTCCTCCCGAAGCAGTTATTCCGTAATGATTGGTTGCATAGGGAAAGGTTGTGGTATCCGTATCCACCAAAATCTTTCCATTATCTGCTAGCAAAGTTAAATGCACCTTACTTCCGGTTTCATAATCAGGTGCTTCCGTTACGGAAGGTGCCTCTATGCTGAGATTACAACGATAAGTAGCACTTTCCATTCCCTTGCTCACTGAAAAGTCAATACTGGTGCCGCTTTCTAACGGGGTGCCTTGCGTATAATTTTGATAACATACTAATCCCTGTGCTATATCATTGTGAAAGGTCTGTGTAACATTACCCACCTTCAATCCTGCGTTTTCAATAGCCTTCCTTGCTGACGCCTCATCCATGCGGAGCAAATTAGGCATCGTACAACTACCGCTCTCCTCCAAGCCAATACTTACAATTACTGTTATGGTAGTTCCCTTAGGCACTGTTTCTCCTGCCCTCGGGTTTTGACTGATTACTCTTCCCTTTGAAACTCCACTGGAATAAGACTCTGCACGTTTTATCGTAAAACCAGCTTCTGTCAGTTCGGCATATGCCGCTTCATACGTATCGCCCTCGATATTCGGCACCAAAAACGCCGAAACCCCGGCACTTACCGTCAAGGTAACCGTAGTACCTTCTGTAACAACCTCGTCCTTGGAAATACTGCTGTTAATAACAATATTTTCCCCATAGGCAGCCGACTCCACATAAGTAGTTTCCACCACCAGCTTCATTTTTTCCAAAGCGTTTCTGGCATCTTCCACATTCCAACCATTTACCTCAATCATAACCAATTCTTCATCAAAAGAACTGCTCCCCGGTTGCTGTGTCGCCTGCACATTTCCAACCTCAGGCTGATCTGCCGCATTGAAAAAGCCCATGATTTTTCCGAGTAATACCAAAATAATAATGCAAATAACCACACCTGCACCAATAGCCAATATAGTGGTCAACTTCTCCATTCTGGGATCTTCTTCATCATACTCTTCTTCATCATACTCATTAACGTAAATTCTTCCGGTATTAGCTTTCGCAGAATTGGTACGCATGCGCATCCCATTTTCTTCATAATTCGCAGAGGAGGCTGCAGATTTTCTTTTAATCTCCTGCATATCTGCTTCGGAAATAGTCTTCGTTCCCGACTCTTTATCCACATCCTTGGTAACCACAAAATCAGCATCCGGATTCAATAAAGATTGCTTCAAATCAGCAACCACCTCCGGCATATTCTGGTATCTTCTGTCCGGCGACTTCTGACAACATTTGAGAACAATACTCTCTACACTTGCCGGAACTTCCGGTACATACTCACTGATAGGTACCATTTCCTCTTGAATATGCTTAATCGCTATTGCTACTGTAGTTTCCCCGTTAAAAGGCACGCGACCGGTAAGCATTTCAAAAATAGTAATACCCAGCGAATAAATATCACTCTTCTCATCACTATATCCACCTCTTGCCTGTTCCGGCGAGGTATAATGAACAGAACCCATTACATTTGAAGTAATAGTATTGCTGGTTGCTGCCTTTGCGATACCAAAGTCTGTTACCTTCACCTTTCCTTCACGGGAAATAATAATATTCTGCGGCTTAATGTCTCTATGAATAATCTTATTATTATGTGCCGCTTCAATACCCATACTTATCTGGATAGCGATACTCACTGCTTCCTTATAAGTTAATCTGGATTTCTTTTCAATATATTTTTTAAGGGTAATGCCCTCTACCAATTCCATTACAATATAATGGATACCATTTTCTTCTCCAACATCATAAACATTCACAATATTAGGATGCATAAGTCCTGCTGCCGCTTGTGCTTCAATACGGAACTTTGATACAAAATTTGCATTCTCTGCAAACTCCTGCTTAAGTACCTTTACAGCAACAAAGCGATTCAGTTTATGACATTTTGCTTTATAGACATCCGACATACCGCCCGTTCCGATTTTTTCAATTATCTCGTAACGGTCGCCAATCATCATTCCAATCTTGACCATCTTACTTCTCCATTCTCTGTTACTGCGCCATAGGTTCTATAAGGACTACTGATATATTATCCTTACCACCTCTGTTATTTGCCTCTCTAACCAAAGCTTCCACTTTTTCCACCAAATCTCTCTGGCCTTCCATAATCATACGAATTTCTTCATCCTCTAACATATTGGTCAAACCATCCGAACACATAAGAATCGTTTCTTCCGGTTTTAATCTGACCGAAAAGAAATCAATGTCTACGGTATCCCCGGCTCCAACAGCTCGGGTAATAATATTTTTATCCGGATGATTTCTTGCAGTTTCTCTATCCAGACTTCCCTTTCGAACCAACTCCTCCACATAAGAATGGTCCTGCGTTATTTGTCTGATATTCTCTCCCACAATATACAATCTGCTATCCCCTACATTTGCCACCTGTAAACAATCGCCCATACAGGTAGCTGCAACAATAGTGGTTCCCATTCCAGCCAAATTCTCATCTTCCAGGGACTTCCTGCGAATTTGCTCATTTGCCGAATCTATAGCCTGGCTTAAAATAATACGCGGTTCTTTTTCCAAACATCTTTCTACCATATCACATATTATTTCCACTGTATGCTTAGAGGCATAGTCTCCTGCCTTATGTCCTCCCATCCCATCTGCCACCAAAAACAAATTCGGCAGATTACCAAGGGGCTTCTCACAAGTAAAGATATAATCCTGATTCACTTTTCGTTTTATTCCAACATCCGTTAACGAAAATGTTTTTAACACGTTTATATCCTCCTAAAACGTATCTTTATGTTTCTCTATGTGGGAACGACGCAGCTGACCGCACGCACCGTCAATATCGCGTCCCATTTCCCTTCTAATTGTAACTTGTATCTTGTTTTTTTCAAGTCTGTTTTTGAAAGCCTGTATGTGATTATTGTCCGACTGTACATAATCTCTTTCCTTAATAGGATTCACCGGAATTAAATTTACATGACAATTTAAAGGGGCAGCCAAAGCACTCAATTGCTTTGCATCCTCCTCCGTGTCGTTTACACCGCCTACCAGGCTATATTCAAACGTGATTCTTCTGCCGGTCTGTTCAAAATAGTACTTACATGCCTCCATCAGCTCCGCAATGGAATATTTGTTGGCAATGGGCATTAACTGTTTCCGTTTTTCGTCCGTAGTTGCATGCAAAGACAACGCCAGCGTAATCTGCAAATGCTCCTTTGCCAGACGTCTTATATTAGGCACAATACCACAAGTAGATACTGTAACATTTCTGGCACTGATATGCAACCCATTTTCATCTGTAAGAAGCTTCAAAAAACGTAATAAATTGTCATAATTATCAAAAGGCTCACCCGTACCCATTACCACCACATTGGATACTCTTTCACCGGTATGTACGCTTATGGCATAAATCTGGTCAAGCATCTCCGACGGAAGCAGATTTCGTTCCAGTCCATCCAAAGTAGAGGCACAAAACCGACACCTCATACGACAGCCCACTTGGGAAGAAATACACACACTGTTTCCATGCTTGTACTTCATCCAGACGCTTTCCACCACATTTCCATCTGCTAATCGAAGTAAATACTTTCTGGTGCCGTCCAGCTTAGATTCCTGCACTTGTACAATTTCCAATGCAGTGTATTCATACCGTTCCTTTAGCTTCTCTCTGAAATCCTTTGAAAGATTTGACATTTCCTCAAAACTGCGCACCAACTTTCCATGCATCCAGTCATAAGCCTGCTTCGCACGAAACGCCTTTTCGTTCAGTTTTCCAAACTCTTCTGTCAATTCCTCTAAGGTTAAGGATTTTATATCTATTTTATTCTCCGTCAATTCTACGTAATCTGGCATAATAAAATCCGTCGGCCTCCATAAAACCGGGCAAAATTTGTTTTTCCTCTTCTAACACAAACGGATAGTTTTCACAAATCCATTTACTCATCATTTCATTTTCTTCTTTATGAATGGTGCAAGTACTATATAATAATGTGCCTCCCTTTTTCACATACTGCCAACTGCTATCTACAATTTGCTTTTGTAATTGCATCAGGCTACCCATGCTTTCCGGAGTTATATTATATTTTATATCCCGCTTCTTGCCCAAAACGCCAAGTCCTGAACAAGGCACATCCATAAGTACCACATCACTCTTTTCTATATATGCTTCATCCAAGACCGTAGCATCCCACACCTGTACTTCCACTTTATCCTCAAGCTGCATTCTGTTACAGTTTTCTCTGATAAACTCCACTTTGTATTCCGATACATCTCTGGATATTACCTTGGCCGCCTTTTCTGCTGCCAACAAGGTTTTGCCGCCCGGTGCCGCACAGATATCCATACAAAGGTCCTGTGGCCCGATTCCTGCCGCTTCCACACTCAACGCGGAACTAATATCCTGTACGGTAAATACCCCCTCGTAAAAGCCCTGTAACGCAGCCACGCCCTCTACGCCTTCTATGGTGTACATATATGGAAGGTTTTCTAATGGCTTTACGAAAGCCCCCTTCGCCTGCCACTGACTGATATACGTTTCTTTCTCCTCCACGGACAAATCCGTACGAAAACGTATGCTCACCGGATGTATTTGCATCATGCCTTCCAAAAAAGTCACCACTGTCTCTTGGGAATAATCCTGTAACCACATCTGAATCAACCAAAGGGGCATGGAATATTTCACCGACAAATAATGCTCCGTATCTTTTTCATCCGGCAATGGTAATTCTTCTATATTGGCAGCTATTTTACGAAGTACTCCATTTACAAATCCCTTCAAATTCGTGAATTTTCGTTTTGCCGCCAGCTTCACACATTCATTACAGGCTGCCGATGCCGGAACACTATCCATATATACAATCTGATACACTCCCATTCGCATAAGACATCGTATCAAAGGCTTCATCTTGTTCACCGGCACTGTAGAAAAATGGTCCAAATAATAATCCAATTCCAGTTTTCTTTCAACACAGCCTTCGGCTAAACGTTTCATAAAACGCTTATCCTGCACACTGAAATAATCATATTTATCCAGCACCGCTTTTAATAACTTATGAGAATATACTTTATTACGCTCCATTTCCAAAAGTGCGTCCAGTACAATCTCCCTTGTAGTTTCTGCCATAAACTATATTTTCCTCTCCATTGGCAGGGATTAATCTCTTCGACGATTGTTTCCGCCAAATAACATAACCAAACGAAGAACCTGCAAAATAGACGATGCCAACGCTGCCACATAAGTAAGTGCCGCTGCGGACAACACTTTCTTACAACCATTGTTTTCCACCGTATTTAAAATACCAAACTGTTCCAGCTTCTCTATTGCTCTGGAAGACGCATTAAACTCTACCGGCAAAGTAACTAACTGGAACAACACAGACAAAGCAAATGCCCAGATACCAATCTGGATTAAAGTCTGATTCCAACTCAGCAATACACCCACCAAAATAATGGGAATACCAAGCTTAGAACCAATATTTACAATCGGTACCAGGCTGGAACGTAAATGAAGCGGACCATACCCTTGTGCATGCTGAATAGCATGACCACACTCATGTGCAGCAACACCCACTGCTGTAATGGTAGCATTATTGTAATTTTTGCTTGAAAGACGTACCGTATTGGTTGTGGGATCGTAATGGTCTCCCTGACCAGTTCCGATACACTCAATCTGCACATGATACAAACCTTCATTATCCAAAATTCTGCGTGCACAATCCGCACCAGTAATTCCGGTAGAATTTCTTTGCTTATGATATTTGTTCATAGTAGCGTCTACATTAGCACTTGCCAACAAACAAATTACCGCTCCGATAATAACCAACCAATAGGTAGGGTCAAAATAAAATCCGTAATAACCTGATAAAATAATCATATCTTTACCTCCAAATTCATTCTACTATCTCTGAGAAGTAAAACAGTCTCCTGTTTGTACCTTCACTCCCAGCAAAAAGTCATGAGTAGTCATACGTTTTTTTCCTTCCAGTTGCAATTCCGTTATACCGATTGCGCCTTTGCCGCAGGCCACTTTTATATCGTTCTTGGTAACTTCCAATACCCTTCCCGGCTCTGCCTGCTCATTACACTCCTGAGGTTTTGCCTTCCACACCTTCATCTGCTTGCCTTTATAGAAGGTAAATGCGCTGGGCCAAGGATTTAATCCTCTTACCAGACGGTCAATTTCCCAAGCAGATTTTGTAAAATCAATATTCCCCATTTCCTTTGTAATCATCTTTACATGACTGCTTTGGGAATGATCCTGCTTTTCAGGAACCAAGGCGCCTGTTTCCAATAGCTCCAGTGCTTCCACAATAGCCTCTCCGCCTAATACTTTTAATTTATCATGCAAAGTCTCATAAGTATCTTCATCTTCTATGGTAATACTCTTCTTATACAGCATATCCCCCGTATCGATTCCGGCATCCATTTGCATAATAGTAATTCCGGTTTCTTCTTCTCCTTCAATAATTACATGCTGGATAGGAGACGCACCTCTGTATTTAGGCAATAAAGAAGCATGAATATTCAGACAACCGTACTTTGGCATATCCAGTATTTCCTGAGACAAAATTTGTCCAAAGGCAGCTACCACATATACATCTGCCTCGTACTGCTTTAATATTTCAATCTCTTCCGGACGCTTAATGCGTACAGGCTGTAGTACCGGAATATTATATCTTACTGCAGTTTCCTTGACCGGTGGAAATTGCAGTTCCTTGCTTCTCCCCTTCGGCTTATCCGGTTGTGTTACCACCGCCGTCACTTCATGCCCTGCTTGAAGCAGCGCCTCCAAGGCTCCTGCCGCAAAATCAGGCGTACCCATAAAAACTATTTTCATTTAAGCTCCTCCAAGGCCTCATAATTCACAATCTGTAATTTGCCTTCTACCTTTTCCACATATAAATGTCCATCCAAATGGTCCAACTCATGGCAAATAGCTCTTGCCAAAAGTTCCGTTCCTTCCAGCACAAAAGGCTGCATATATGCATTTAATGCTGTTACCTTCACATAATTAGGTCTGGTAACCTGTCCTGATTTGCCGGGAACACTTAAACAACCTTCCGGCCCAGTCTGTTCTCCTTCAGTTTCCAAAATCTTCGGATTAATCAATACATACGGTTCATCACCGGTTACATCAATTACCACGATACGCTTTAAAATACCCACCTGAGGTGCTGCCAAACCCACACCATTTGCCTCATACATAGTATCTAACATATCCTCAATTAATAATTTAATTCTCGGAGTCATCTCTGTAACTTCCTTACAGGTCTTGTTTAAAACTTCATCTCCCATTACGCGAATATTTCGAAGTGCCATCTTTTTTTCTCCTTTTCCGTTCCTTTCATGAGACGATTCATCTCTTCTTACATTTATACATCAGAATAAAGAATGTCTCCTTCTGAGCCATCCTTTATCCAAACCTTTCCCTATACTACTATAACGCATTTATGGGGTCAAAGTCAAACTGGATATTTATTTGCCGCAAATCCATTGAAGAATATTTTTCTTCCAGTCTGTCTTTTACTACAATCAGCTTCTCATACTCCTCTTGTTTTACATAAAATACAAAACGATAAATATCATTTATCTTGCCAATTCCTGCCGGTGCGGGTCCAATCACCTGCAGAGGTTCCTTTCTATTTATGCCCACTTCCTGCCTGGGCATATCCGTATTCCTTGCAATATCAGCTAATTTAACTGCCACGTTCATGCCTTCCTTTTCATTCATAGCATAAATCTGTACAGCCAGCATATGTGCTACCGGAGGATATTGCATTAAATCACGGTACAAAATTTCCTCTTCATAAAAAGCCTTATAATCCTGCGCTGCAGCATGAACTACTGCATAATGCTCCGTTTGATAAGTCTGTATTACAACCTCCCCCGGCAAATCTCCTCTTCCGGCACGGCCTGCCGCCTGTGTCAAAAGCTGAAAGGTTCGTTCTCCGGCTCTGTAATCTCCCACCGAAAGAGAAAGGTCCGCTGCAAGCACGCCTACTAAGGTAACATTCGGGAAATCATGTCCCTTTACAATCATTTGAGTACCTACTAACACATCGGCCTCTCCGTTTCCAAAGGCAGACAATATTTTCTCATAGCTCTCCTTGGTACGGGTAGTATCCGCATCCATTCGAAGCACTCTGATACCCGGATACATTTCTACCAGCTTCTCTTCTATCTGCTGTGTGCCTGCTCTAAAACCGGATATGTATTTAGAACCGCACTCCGGACATTTTGCTACCGTAGGGGTTTCATAACCGCAGTAATGACATACCATTCTGCCGCCCCTATGCTCCGATAAAGATACCTCACAATGGGGACATTTCACCACATAACCACAAGCGCGACATGACACAAAACCTGCCAGTCCTCTACGATTAATAAAAAGCATACTCTGCTGGCCTTTGGCCAATCTATCCTGTAAAAGTTCCTGTAACTTCTCGCTGAAAATCGTGCGATTACCGTTTTTCAGTTCTTCTCTCAAATCTACGGTATGCACCACCGGCAATTCTCCACCCGCTACTCTTTTCTCCAAAGTAAACAGTCTATATTCTCCTGTCTGGGCCCTATAATAAGCTTCCATAGACGGCGTTGCCGAGCCCAGTACCACACTGGCCTTTTGCATCTTCGCCAAAGCCTCTGCTGTTTCCCTAGCATGATATTTAGGCGTCCCCTCGCTTTTATAACTACTTTCATGTTCTTCATCTATTACAATCAGTCCCAGATTTGGAAACGGAGTAAATAACGCCGAACGGGGGCCTATAATCACATCAATTTCCCCTCGCTTTGCTCTTTCACACTGATCGTATTTTTCTCCTGCTGATAAAGAAGAATTCAACACACTGACTCTATCTCCAAAGTGCTTATAAAAACGCATGAGTGTCTGGTAGGTCAATGCAATTTCCGGTATCAGTACAATAGCCTGCTTTCCTCTTGCAACAATTTCTTCAATCAAGCGAATATACACCTGAGTCTTTCCGCTCCCGGTAACACCATGCAGCAAATACGTTTTGCGAATATCCGCATCATAATCCCTAACAAACTCTTGCAAAACATATTCCTGGTCCTCTGTCAAGTCGTCAATCTTTTTCACGTCCTTAGTTTGCTTTACCGGATTACGATAACCTGCAATTCGTTCAATCTTCAAAATTCCCGTCTTTTCCAAGCCTTTTATAACTGCCCCGGAAACCATAAGCTTATCTGTAACCAATTCATAAGGAAGCTCCTCTTCCTCAATTAACACCTCTAAAAGTCGCACTCTGGCCTGCCGGTTCTTTTTTCTCTGACTTTCTCCCAGCAAAGCAATGGCCTCTTCCTTGCTCGCCGCAAGCACAATCCTTTTATGTTCTATTTGTTTCACACTCTGTTTCACCGGAAGCACCGTTTTCAGCGCCTGTATCATAGTTCCGCCGTAATGCTTCTTTATCCAAGCTGCCAGCTTCATTTGCGTATCTTCCACATCCACACCGCCGGACTGTATGGAATGAATTTCCTTAATCTTACTTCTGTCCCAATTACACTCCGTAGTAATACGAATTACATAACCTTTAATCAATTTATTGGAAGCACCAAAAGGCACTTGAACACAAGTGCCTGCTTCTACCACTTCCCATAACTCCTGCGGTATTCGGTATTGAAATGCTCTGTCCACCTTTTCATGTGAAATATTCACAATAATGTCTGCATAAAGTTCCTTCAATGTATTCTCCTGTTATCCCAGCTCAGCCAAAATATCCCTTATCAAATCTCTTTCGTCCATGGGATATTTCACACCTTCAATTTCCTGATAATCCTCATGGCCTTTTCCTGCCAAAACAATAATATCCCCTTCTTCTCCGTTTACAATAGCATAACGTATAGCTTCTTTTCTATCGCATATTTCCACATACTTACCTGAAGTTTTAGAAATACCCACTTTAATATCTTCAATAATGTCCTGTGGCTTTTCAAAACGGGGATTATCTGAAGTAATAATTGTCAAATCCGCCAGTTTCCCACTGATTTCTCCCATCTCATAACGGCGAATTTTTGAACGATTGCCACCGCAACCAAACAAGCACACCAATCTGTGAGGTTCATACTCCTTTAAGGTACTGAGAAGACTTTCCAAACTCATGGCATTATGAGCATAATCAATTAATAATGTAAAGGCATCCGAAACCTTAACCGGCTCAATACGTCCCTTTACATGAGCATTTAAAAGCGCCTTCTTCACATTCTCTTCACTCACCTTAAAATGCCTGCAAATAGCAATTGCCGTCAAGGCATTATATACGCTGAATTTGCCGGGAGTTCCTACTTCCACTTCCAAATCCAAAAGCCCCTTCACCTTAAACTGCACACCTAAAATACCTTTTTTACGGAAAAGTTTTAAATCCGTAGCACACAAATCGGCCCCCTCGTTCATACCCAAACACTCCATGGTACAGGTATGGCCCTGAATCACCTGTTCACAATGCTTATCATCCACATTCACAATACCAACCTTACATTGTTTAAACAACAGGCTCTTACAATATAAATAATCTTCAAAGCTATCATGTTCATTAGGACCGATATGATCGGGTTCCAAATTGGTAAAAATACCAAAATCAAACTCCATTCCCTGCGTACGATGAAGCTTCAGTCCCTGGGAAGATACCTCCATAACCACTGCATCCAGTCCCTCTTCTACCATCTTTGCTAAGTAAGACTGCAGCACATAGGACTCCGGTGTCGTATTACTTGCGGGAATATGCTTTTCTCCAATAATGATTTCAATGGTTCCCACCAATCCCACTTTATAGCCTGCATTTTCCAAAATGGATTTCACCAGATAAGTAGTGGTAGTTTTACCCTTTGTGCCGGTCACACCGATTACTTTCAGCTTCTCTGACGGATATCCAAAATATGCTGCTGAAATAAAAGCCATGGCATATCTGGTATTCTCTACTTTAATCACAGTAGCCTGTGTTTCCTCCATTCCCGGCACGTCCTTGGACACCACCAGTACACTTGCTTTTTTTGCTGCTTCCAAAGCAAACTCATGGCCGTCAAAAACCGCGCCCTCTATACAAATAAACAAACTACCTTCCTGCAACTCTTTTCTGGTATCATACTCTACAGCAGTAATCTCTCGGTCCAGGGTTCCCTGCACACATTCATACTCTATTTTTTCTAATAAATAATCCAGTTTCATAAGCACCTCTGTTTATTTTCTACGCCCACTACGTAACATATATTTTCTCACTAATTATAATATAAATTATCCGCCAAAATATGTAAATGTATTTTTCTAACTTTCCCCATAACGCAAGAAAACTTCGGGGGACCGAAGCTTTCTCGTGATTTTCTTATGAGGGGGGGAGATAGTTTATTAACTATCTGAATTTATCGTACAAAAAAATTGTGTTCAAATTGTGTTCAAATTGTTAGGAAAATATTAAAAATCCATTTATTTATTATCTTCCTGTAAACTCTCGGTAAACTCCAAATAAAGTTCCATTGGTATTTGTGCACTGATAGCTGTCGCAGCATTTGCCGATGCCAATGCTGCCGCCTGATAAACTGCGTTCCTACGTTCCACTCCATCTGTTTCACTCATACAAAATGATGCTACCAGACAATCTCCACATGCCACAGTGTTCACTGCCTTTACCTTCACAGGCTTCTGCTCAATAATACCTTCTTTATCTCCATATAGAAACCCTTTAGTGCCCAAAGATACCACAACTTTTTCTACTCCGCTGTTAAGCAATGCCTGTATCTGTTCTTTTATTTCCTCCACACCGGTCAACTTTAGCCCCACCAAATACTCCAATTCCTTTAGGTTTGGTTTCAGAAAATAGGGTACTGCTTTTACACCCATTTTCAAAGCCTCCCCAGAAGTATCCAGAAACACCTTACATCCTGCTGTTTTTGCCAAATCAGTTAAAGTTTCATAGATATTTTCCGGTACTCCTTTGGGAACACTGCCGGACAACACCACAATTCTTACTCTTTGCAGCTGGCGTTTATATTCGGACAAGAAACGTCTCATTTCCTCTTCTGAAATAATCGGTCCCGGTTCCAACACCTCTGTTACATATCCATTGTCCGCCAGAATATTGGTACTTACTCTGGTAGCCTGTTCAATATGGGTAAAGTGGCACTCTGCTCCCATTTCTGTCAATCTATCCTGAATTAACTGTCCTGTGTACCCGCCTATAAAGCCCATAGCCGTTACAGAGTGCTCAAATTGGCGCAGCACTTTCGTAACATTGACACCCTTTCCGCCCGCAATGCTCATAACTTCCTGCAGACGATTTACCTGTCCCAATAAAAGTTCATTTGTATAACAAGTCTTATCCACCGCCGGATTTAAGGTTACGGTCAGTACCATATTTCATACCTCTCTAACAATAATTTTGCATAATATATTGGAGACTCTCCCTGCCTTTAAAAGAATTAATTCCTATCTGATAAGTTACAGAAACCAAATATGTACCTTTTCCTTCAAACAGACTATCTGCGCTGCCTGTTCCATACTTCTCATCTAAAAACCTACAAAAAGCATCCACATCTCCAAAATGCATCAAATCACTTCGACGCGGATAACCATTTACCATAATTTCCACTGTAAATCTGGCATAATTTCCATTCGCTCCAATTCTTTTTGCACCTACAAAGGCAACCTCTTTCTGTGCAAACAAGGGCTTCGGATTTCCCACTCCATAAGGTTCCAAAAGTTCCAATTCTTTTGCCAGTTCGAAATTAGCATACTCCATGGGCATGGGCACATCTATATGTACTTTTGGAATGAAATCTTCTGCTGTCAGCTTTGCATTTTCATTTAAAGCTTTGCGCAAGGGTTCCAAATTTTCCTTAGGCATGGATAATCCTGCTGCCAGCTTATGTCCTCCAAATTTTGTAAAATACTCCTTTACTTCCACCATAGAATCATACATGTGATAAGCATCAATAGAGCGTCCCGAGCCTTTAATACCTTCTTCACCATCTGTCAGTACAAAAACCGGATGATGATATTTCTCCTTGATTCGTCCGGCAATAATCCCCGCCAAGCTTTCATGTACCTGCGGCAAATATACTAACATCACATTATCTTTAAAGAGCTCCTGCTCCTCAATTTGCTTCTCTGCCTCTTCCACTCCCTGTAAGGTCAGATTCTTACGGCTGTCATTCATTTCCTTTAATTCCGTTGCTAAAATTATGGCCTCTGCCCTATCCTTAGCCTGCAATAACTCCAAAGCCCGCAATGCCGTATCCAATCGTCCCGTAGCATTCAAACAGGGCCCTATAACAAAACCCAAATGAAAAGCTGTGATTTTCCCAGGTTCCAGTCCATTTACCTCTAATAAAGCCTTTAAGCCTTGATTTGTGGTGCTTTCCATTAATCCAAGACCATTCTTTACAATAATACGATTCTCATCCTTAAGCTCCATTACATCGCACACAGTCGCCATAGCTGCAAAGGGTAGCAAACTATTCAACAATTCCTCTGTCCGCTCATACTGCAGCTGTTCACAAAGTGCCTGAATCACCTTGTAGGCTACTACACCACCACAGATATTTTTAAAAGGATATTTACATGACTCCTGCTTGGGATTAATAATTTCATCCGCCGCCGGAAGTAACTCTCTTCTTATACCTTCCACCTCTTCAAAAGGCACCTCATGATGGTCGGTAATCAACATGCGCATACCAAGCTCTTTTGCAAGTGTCACCTGCGCCGTTGCTGCAATACCATTATCACAAGTCACAATGCATTGGATACCCGCTTCTTTTGCCTCCCTAATCAAATGGTCATTCAATCCATAACCATCCTTCATACGGTGTGGTATGGCAGTATCCACTCTGGCTCCCATTTGCCTCAAACCTTCCGTCAAAATATAGGTGGAACACACACCGTCCACATCATAATCCCCAATTACACGAATATGACTTCCCTCAGCAATTTCCTTTTGCAAAAGTGCCACGCCCTGTTTCATTCCTTCAAGAAGCCAAGGGGAATGACAATCTTTCATGCTTCCATACAAAAACTTTTCTACATCAGCCTCTGTTTCCACATCTCTGTTACGAATAATTCTGGCAAGCACCTGATCAATATGAAATTTTCTGCTCCACTTTGCAAAATCAGCCCTTTTAGCTGCTACAAACCATTTTTCCATTTATACTCCATTCAATTCCTTTTACCACATTGGATACCTATATTTGTTTGCTATCCAAAGAGGTAAGCAAAATATTCTTTATGCATTCTCGTAATATTCTTCCAATCTGGTTCTGCTTAACAAAAATACTTTCTCCAGCTTCGGGTCAAAATGACTTCCCATGGACTCCAGCATAACCTCTGCAGCTTTTTCAAAGCTCATAGGTTCCTTATAACAACGCTTACTTACTAAGGCGTCATAAACATCTGCCACAGCCATAATACGTGCTTCTAAAGGTATTTCCTCGCCTTTCAATTTGTCAGGATAACCAAAACCATTCCACTTCTCATGATGGTGTCTTGCCACATTCATGGCCATTTCTACCAGAGGTTCCTCTTCCACACCTTTTAAGATGCTTTCTACGAGGGCCTCACTCTTCACTGTATGAGTCTGCATAATAGCAAACTCTTCCTCTGTAAGTCTTCCGGGTTTACGCAAAATAGTATCACCAATACCGATTTTTCCTAAGTCATGCATAGGCGCCGCCTTGACTAAATCTTTACAAAAACGGTCATTTAGTTCCAATAAATTATTCTCTTTTATTACTTCTACCAAGATACGAATCACATCACTGGTACGCCTGATATGACCTCCTGTATTATCATCCCGGTTTTCCATCATATCTGCCATTCCGGTCAAAACTTGCGCCTGAATATTGGAAATATGCTCTGTTTTTACTTCCACCTGTTTTTCCAGATCCTTGTTGTAGGAAGACAACAAATTCAAATAATTCCAATGGTCCGTATCCTCCTGCATTTCAATCATATATCCACAGGCCTTCTCATCATACCAAAGATTCTCTACAGTACAACGATAATGACGATATCCCACCTCATATTCAAACACTTTATTATCCTCTACGGCAGCATCGGTCACCCAGCTTAAAATGGTATCCATTTGCGAAATATCCTTTATCTGCTTATCAATACTACATCCCACAATCTCCGGTATAATTCGCTTGGCAATTTCATTACAGCCAAGATAATTCTTTTTCTTGTCAAACATGATATATCCATAAGTATCCTGTTTACCCAAAGAGCTGATAATACTATCCTCAATACTATACATAGTCGCCCTTCTATGCATGTACAATATCAACCAACCATCCACCACATACATTAAGGGCATAATTTCTATTGCCGAATTCAAATATCTGCCCACCACAAATAAGACCACATTGACCACTTGCAATAAGGTCATGGCCCACAAACTCTTTCGCGGAACGGAAGACTTTGTATATAGACTGTATATCAGCAAACTTAAATCCACAATCATATAAGCATACAGCATAATATTAAACAAAACATGTCCAAAACCATAACTGTATTCCAATAGGGTTACCCCTTGAACCGTTTCAATATAAGGAGCCTTATAGTACCATTCATTATATCCGATGGTCAGTACCAAGCAATAAACTACAAAGCTATAAGCATAAAGAATATTGCGTAGCCACCCCGGCACCTTCAACTTACAAAGATAGCATACGGCAAAAAACACTACCGGATGCACAAAGCAACCGCCCATGTAATATATTTTTTTTGCAAGAATCGCTTCTGAAAGCGTATCCGAAAGTGCCAGTGCTAAATATCCACCACAAGACACCGTAGTAAGCACACTTAACAAAGTAAATAAATATACTATTTTCTTTTCTTCGAATTTAACTATGAATATTAATAAATTAATCAGCGCAAGTACTGTTGTAATAATATAATACTCTTTCATCTTTTGCCTCCGGTGTCAAAAGGGCTGCCAAATATGACAGCCCTCTACAATTACCAAACTATTCTGCAATTAATCCTCTGATGGCTTTGGTGGGAACTTCTCACGAAGCACATACCACAAAGCACCTGCTAAACAAATGGAGGAATACGTACCGCATACGATACCTACCATTAATGGTAATGCAAACTCACGAATACTGGTAACGCCCAGTACATATAATGCCGCTACCATAATAAATGTTGTCAGAGAGGTAAAAATACTTCTGGACAAAGTCTGGATAATACTCTTGTTTACTACATCCTTCAAAGTTTCTTTTCTGGTCATAGTTGCCATATTCTCACGAACACGGTCAAATATAACAATGGTTGCATTAATGGAATAACCTACTATAGTCAGCATACACGCTATAAAGGTATTGCTTACGGTAACCTTTGCCACCGCATAGAATGCAAGCACTACCAATACGTCATGAAGCAATGCTACCACACTACTGATACCAAAGCGAATATCGCTGAATCGGATACGAATATAAATCAACATAAATACAATTGCAACCACTACCGCTATAATCGTATCAGACTTCATTTCATCACTGATGGTGGAACTGATAGTTTCAGAGGTTATCATAGACTCTCCTATTCCAAACTGTTCCATAAACATCTTATCCAAAGCTTCACGCTGTTCTACACTGAGTGTACTTGACTTAAAGATTACTTCATCTGAATTCTGCACAGTCTGAATCTGTACTGCGCCACCGGTCACTTTCTCTACATGGGGCAATACTTCCGCATTAATCTGTTCTAAGGTTCTGCTTTCATTGAAAGTAACCGTGGTTGCTGTACCACCCTTAAACTCCAAGCTGAAATTCAAGATGTCTCCAGATGATGCTTTATTAACTCCCATTACCACAAAACCTGCAACTACCAATGCTAATGATATAACGAAGAACACATTCCTCTTGCCCAAGAAATTAATGCTCTTGTGTGCCTTTGCGGTTCCGTACCATTTTGCATTCTTAAAGCCAATACCATAAAAGGCACTTAAAAGCAATCTGGTTACTACCAATGCAGTAAACATAGACAACGCAATACCAAGAGCCAAAGTTTGTGCAAAGCCCTTTACAGTACCCGGACCTAACATCCATAATACTGCTGCCGCAATGAGAGTTGTAATATTACCATCTACAATTGCAGACAACGCCTTATCAAAACCGGTCTTAATAGCATCAAGAACGCCTGCTCCCCCTGCAATTTCTTCCCGGATTCGTGCAAAGATAATAACATTTGCATCCACCGCCATACCGATGGAAAGGATAATACCTGCCACACCGGATAAGGTCAATGTCATACCAAAACCATTTAATAACAAAACAACCAATACCACGTATAATGCAAGCGCTAACGCAGATGCCAAACCTGCTATATAATACACTGCTATCATGAAAATTACTACGATAACAAAGCCAATCGCACCTGCCTTTAAACTGGTTTCAATGGCTTCAACACCCAGCTGCGCACCTACAACCTTAGAATGCAATTCTTCCAATTCCAACTTCAAACCACCAATACGAATGGTAGATGCCAGATTCTCTGCTTCTTCAAAAGTAGACTGTCCTTCAATAATAGCTGATCCATTAGCAATTACCGCGGAAACCCTGGGTACACTGACAAACTGTCCATCATAATAAATACCCAAGGACTCTCCCCTGGAAAAAGCTCGTCTGGTTGCTTCTGCAAATTTTGTGGTACCTTCATCCGTCATAAGAAGCTCTACCACAATATTCTGATTACCATATTCATCTCTGTAACCCTTTGCCTGTGCATCCTTAACATCGGTTCCCACCAGTTTGACAGAACCATCTGCCTGGAGTTCCTCAAGCGTCTTGGTTAAAACCCATTCTCCAACCTCTACACCATTTGCATCAAGGGCACTAACATAATTATAGTTTCTTGCTCCATCATCAGAAGTTTCTGCTATAAAGTAAAGAGCACCCGGTTTACCAAGCTCCTGTAAAATCATATTTGCATCAGAAACACCCGGAATTTCAATATTAATACGGTCTGCGCCTTCCTGATATACCACTGCTTCCGTACTATACTGCTCCACACGTTTCTGAAGCTTGCCGATAGTATCGCTCATATCCGTAGCATCCGGCTCTTCATCACCTACAACCTGGTAAGTAATACTTACACCACCTGCCAGATCCAATCCTAACTTAATGTCTGATGCACTTCCTTTTCCTTTGCCATCCACACCGTATAAATCTATAAAACCTATACCGACCAAAAACAGCGCCAGCACCAAAAGCACAATTATCGCTCTGCTCTTTTTCATTTCTTACCTCGATTCCTTTTGTTTATTCCTCATCCATCTCTGCCGCTTTCAGCATAATGGCACATTCCACACGTTTGCGCTGTAATTCACAACCAATACCATAAGTTCCGTTAATAGAACCTGTGAAATTATAGGCATTTGCCGCACAACCGCCACTGCAATAGAACTTTGCAAAGCATTTCTTACATTCTTCCTTTGCATAAACATTGCAACATTTAAACTCATCACGGATATCTGTATTGATTATACCATCATCCACATTACCCATGAGGAATTTTTCCTGCCCAACAAACTGATGACAAGGATAAAAATCTCCCCAAGGAGTTACTGCCAGATATTCTGTACCCGAACCGCATCCGGAAAGTCTCTTAGCCACACAAGGTCCACCTTGCAAATCAATCATAAAGTGAAAGAAATTAAACTTCTGTCCATTCTTTCTTCTTGCAATCATTTCCTTTGCCAAACGGTCATATTCTTCCAACAGGAAAGGAATATCTTCCTTGGTAATGGCATAGTCTTCTTCCGGCGGTGCCACAACCGGCTCCACGGAAATCTGCTTAAAGCCCAAATCTGCCAAATGCAAAACATCCTGAGCGAAATCCAAATTATGATGTGTAAAAGTTCCTCTCACATAATAATCAGTCTGCTCTCTACTCTCTGCCACCTTCTGGAACTTAGGAACAATCATATCATAACTACCCTGTCCTCCACGGAAAGGTCGCATCCTATCATGCACTTCTTTTCGTCCGTCAATACTTAACACAATATTTGCCATCTCTTTATTGGCAAATTCAAGGACTTCATCATTTAAAAGCACACCGTTCGTTGTTAGTGTAAAACGGAACTTTTTGTTATGTGGTTCTTCCAAGCTTCGTCCATATGCTACCAGGTCTTTTACCACCTGCCAGTTCATTAGAGGCTCTCCACCAAAGAAATCCACTTCCAAATTCACACGGCTTCCCGAATTCGCCACCAAAAAATCCAATGCTTTCTTTCCCACTTCAAAGCTCATGAGGGCTCTTCTGCCATGGTACTCGCCTTCCTCTGCGAAGCAATATTGACATGCCAGATTACAATCATGTGCAATATGTAAGCAAAGGGCCTTAACCACTGTCTGACGATTCTTAAAGTCAAATATATAATTCTCATAAACATCGGGCATGAAAAGTTGTCCGGCCTTTTCCAATTCCAACACTTCAGCTACCGCTTCTTTAATTTCTTCTTCCGGATACGGAATATTACCTAAAGCAAGCACTGCTGCCTTAATAGTATCCGCATCCTTCACCCCTTCCGTAACCAAGGGTTCCACCAGGGGAATCATGTCATATACAATATCATCCACCACATGTACGGAACCGCTGTTTACGTCCATAACAATGTTATAACCATTATTTTTGTACTGATGTATCACGTTTTCTTACCTAATTACCTTTCTAATCCTAAACGCATTGTAAGCAGCGACTTCACATCGCTGCTTACATAGTTCTTATCACTTCGACTATTTAATCTTTTCGCAACTCTGATTACCAACAGTACAAGAAGTCTTACATGCTGACTGGCAAGAAGTCTGGCACTCGCCACAGCCACCCTTTTTCATAGATTCTTTCAAATCTCTGGTTGTTAAAGTTTTAATGTGCTTCATTACTTAGCCTCCTTAGATTCTCAAACATGAATACAAGAATATTCGTGTCAAATTATAGCATAGTTAAAATGCTTTTTAAAGTCTTTTTTCAAAAAATATGCATTTTCTCATATTTTCTTGCATCTTCACATGTAAATTTCCCTTTAACTCAGCATACCTCCCAACATTCCGCCACCCATACATAATACTAATGTTGTCAGAATGGTACGGGACACCTCCATATCTCCGCGATTGGTAAATAGAGATAAAACCATAAAGACCACATAGTATGCGAATCCCATGCCCAGTCCCCATAAATACTTTTTTGTCTTCATTTTTTTGCCGGCCAGAAAACCCGCCAGAAAAGTAGCCATGATATATGTAATAATAATTCCACCCGACACAATCTTCTCCGACAATTTCATCTTATACAGCAAAAACGCAATTACCAGCAAAACAAGTGCCGTCACTGTATAAGATAACAACAAATAAACTCCCAAGGCTCCATAACTTGCACCCTTCTCCTGTCTGCTTCCAATCTTATGCATATGTATTACTTCTCCTTTCATTTTACATTTCTATATTATGTATTAAATTATATTCTCTCCACCCGGATAACTTGACAATTCTCTTCATACTATTGTATTCAAAGGAGTGATTTATTTTGGATACCCCTAGTGTCATACAACTGATCATTCTTATTGTTTTAGTCTTTTTATCTGCATTTTTCTCGTCTGCAGAAACTGCATTCAGCACGGTGAATCGTGTACGCATGCGTTCACTGGAAGAAGATGGTGTTATTGAAACGGAAGAACGCGAAATCATTTACAATGTATTCGACTGCTCCGATGCTGTGGCCAGAAATATTATGATTCCCCGAATCAACATGGTTACTATAGATGTAAATGCTACCTATGAGGAGGCCCTTTCGATTTTCCGCGAAACTATGTATACTCGTTTACCAGTTTATCAGGATGACAAAGACAATATTATCGGTTTAATAAATATAAAGGACTTTATTCATACTTCTGCTGAAAACAATTTTTCAGTACGCAACATCTTACGTAGTGCACATTATACTTACGAATTCAAGAAAAGTGCTGATTTAATGTTGGAAATGCGTGAGAAAACCACTACTGTTGCATTTGTTTTAAATGAATATGGTGCTACAGTAGGTATGATTACCTTAGAAGATTTACTGGAAGAAATCGTTGGTGAAATTCGTGATGAATATGATGCCGATGAGGCAGAATATATTAAAGAAATTGCTGAACGTACCTATTTAATGGAAGGCAGCATGAAGTTAGATGACATTAATGATGCCCTTGGAACAGACCTTGACTCTGATGATTACGATTCTATTGGCGGTATTATTATTGAATACCTGGACAGACTTCCCGAAGAAGACGAAGAAGTAAAATTAGACAATGGTATTACGCTTGTGGTAAAGGATATTGACCAAAACCGAATCAATAAAGTTCAGATGACTCTTCCCGCTCCCTTAGAGGACGAAGATTATACCACTGCGACTAACGATACTGTCAGTGACGAACATACAACAAAGACCGGAGAATAATCTCCGGTCTTTTCTCATTTCTTTCCCTGCTCAAAAATCACCTGCATAATCGTTCCTTTGCCCACTTCACTCTCCACCAGCAGTCTCGCATGATGCTTTACAATAATGTGCTTAACAATTGCAAGTCCCAAACCGGTACCACCGGTAGATTTTGATCTACTCTTGTCCACACGATAAAAACGTTCAAAAATACGTTCTTGGTGCTCTTTTGGGATACCGATACCCGTATCACTTACAGTTAGCACAGTCTCCTCTCCCGTTTTATGGACCTCCACTATCACACTACCGTTTACATTGTTATATCGAATAGCGTTGTCACACAAATTATAAAGAAGCTCTTCCAACATAATCCTATTACCGTAAACATAACTGTTTTCACCGGTAATTGAAATGCTTACCTGATGTTTCTCCGCATTCGGTCCCAACATTTCCACACAAGTAGCTGCCATTTCATATAAATCCAGTTGCTCCATGGATAGTTCTTCTTCTGTCGAATCCAGTTCTGACAATCGTATTATATCGTTAATCAGTATTAACAACCGATTCGCATTTGTTCTAATACCCTTTGCAAAATGTTCTATATCCGTTTCCGAGGCCATTCCATTCTCGATCAACTCTGCATAACCGGATATGGAAGTAAGAGGTGTCTTTAACTCATGCGTAACATTTGCAGTAAATTCCTGACGCATTTTAGCACTTTTCAAAATATCTGCATGTTGCTCACGAATCATTTGCACAAAAGGTTCCAATTCTTCGTAATGGGTAATCTCCTCATTGTTCTCTAAATTCTCTGCAAGCTGTTCAATCGGTCGCAAGAAACTTTTTGTCAGGAAATGTGCAATCACAAAGGACATAACTGTCAATGCCACCACAATCATTATCAGGCTCGGTGTCAGCATAGCAAAGAAACTAAAAATATTTTTTGCTTCTCTGGAAACTCTTAACACATTATGATCTGCTGTCTTTACAGCATAGTAATAGGTACTCTTTCCCAGCGTGGCCGACATACGAACTGCATGCCCCTCTCCTGCCTGCATTGCATCTTCTATTTCCGGACGGTTGGCATGATTGTCCATCTGAGTTGCGTCAACTTCGCTATCCAATAACACATTGCCTTTACTATCCAGCATAGTGATTCGAAGCCCTTCAGCCCTCATATCATCTGCCACAGCATAAATATCCTCTGTACTCTCATACTTTGTAATAAACTTAGAGTACAGCTCCAAATCATCCATCATCTGCTGCTTAAATAAATTATTAAAGGTAATTGTAACAAATAGCATTGTTGACAAAATTGCCAACAATGCTAATGAAACAATCCTGATATTAATTTTCTTTTTCATAGAAGTTCTCCTGCTATTCAATATCAGAATTCATAATATATCCCACATTTCGAACGGTTTTAATCAAACCACCCTTTTCTCCAAGCTTCTGACGCAAGGTCTTTATATGCATATCCAGTGTTCTGGATTCTCCTTCAAAATCAGTTCCCCAAACTTTATCCAAAATTTCCTGACGCGATGTAACCATACCTGCGTTTGTCATCAGAAGCTTCAAAAGTTCATATTCCTTATAAGTCAACTCACATGTGGTCCCATTGACGGTTACTGCGCGCCTTCCTCTATCAAGCACCACATTGCCGATACAAAGAGCCTTCTCTTTCGGCTCTACGTTAGTTCTTCGAAGGACTGCCTTTACTCGGGAAATCAGCTCCATTACACCAAAAGGCTTTGTCATATAATCATCTGCACCACTATCTAAACCCTTCACCTTATCTATTTCACTGGTCTTGGCTGTAACCATAATAACCGGTATTGCCATGGTCTCTTTTTTAGAACGCAACTTATTTACTATCGTCAATCCATCCTCATCCGGAAGCATCACATCCAGCAAAATCAAATTGGGAAGTTCTTTCTCCAACGCCTCATAAAATTGGGAAGCATTGTCAAAGCCAATCGCCCTGTATCCGGAACTGGACAGGGCGAAGGTTTCTATTTCTTGAATACTTTTATCATCTTCCACTACATAAATCAATGTCATATTCGTTTCCTCTTGCAATGATTGTATAAAATCTTATCCTAAGGAAGTACATAGCGTTGCTCATATGCAATGACCTTACTACTAAACTCAATATTATCATCTTTCTTTAACTCATTTACATATGCATGAGAATCTAATTCATCATCATGAACTTCCAATAAACAAATTGCAACATTAGAACAGTGGTCCGAAATTCTTTCAAGGTTAGTTGTAATATCAGACAAAACAAATCCCAGTTCAATTGTACACTTACCCTTACGAAGTCTCTTAACATGTCTCTGCTTTATTTCCATGTTCAATCTATCAATTACTTCCTCAAGCGGCTCCACCTGTGTTGCCAGCTTCAAATCATCTTCCACGAAACTAAGAATACTCATCTTTACGATGTCATGAATTGCACGTTTGAATACATTCAATTCTTCCTTTGCCTTATCAGAGAATTCCAATTGTTTCTCATACATTTCCTGCGCTGCTTCTTTCAAATTCCTTGCATGGTCAGAAATACGCTCAAAATCACCGATACTATGCAAAATAACAGACACTGTATGGCTATCTTCCTTAGACAGGTTCTTGGAACTTACCTTTACCAAATAAGAACCTATATGATCTTCGAATACATCTATCTCATCTTCCAGCGCTACGACTCTTGCCGCCTTGGATTCGTCATAATCTGTCAAAAGATCCATAGCAAGATTAATAGACTCTTCTGCCAGTTCAGCCATACTACATGCCGCACTACGACTCTGTTCAATCGCATAGGAAGGCATTTCTAAGAATCGAGGATCCAAAATACTCAGAACCTGATCTGCGTGAGACTTCTCCACTACCACTTCACTATCCGGAATGGTCATGCACGCCAACTTAACAAGCTGTTTTGAGAATGGCAATAGAATAAAAGTAGCCACTACATTGAACACACTATGAACCACAGCAATTCCCCATGCATCTGCCTGCATACCCATAAACGGTAACTCTACCAGTGCATTGATGATGTAAAATCCAACCATAAAAACAGCTGTACCGATAATATTAAAATATAAGTGGATTAATGCAGCTCTTCTTGCGTTCTTGTTCGCACCAACACTGGAAATCATAGCCGTTACACAAGTACCGATATTCTGTCCCATAATAATCGGAATTGCAGCGCTATATCCTACTGCACCACTGGCACATAATGCCTGCAAAATACCTACAGATGCAGAAGATGACTGAATCACTGCTGTCAATATCATGCCGGCCAACAAACCTAATAAAGGATTCGAGAATCTGGTCAAAATACTGGTAAACTCGGGTACATCACGAAGAGGCTTTACTGCTACACTCATAGTATCCATACCGGTCATCAATATTGCAAATCCGATCATAATCATAGCAGCATTTTTCTTCTTCTCACTCTTGCTGAACATAATAAAGGCCACACCGATAAGTGCTAAAATTGGCGAGAAATTAGATGGTTTACACAACTGTACAAGGAAATTCTCGCTTTCAATACCGGATAAACTCAAAATCCAAGAAGTTATAGTAGTACCGATATTCGCACCCATAATAATACCCACTGCCTGATTCAGTTTCATAATACCTGAGTTTACAAAACCAACTACCATAACCGTGGTTGCAGAAGATGACTGAATCACTGCTGTTACACCGGCACCTAACACTACTGCCTTAATTGGATTGCTTGTCAACTTTTCCAATATCTTCTCCAAACGTCCGCCTGATGCCTGTGCCAAACCATCACCTAACAAATTCATACCGAACAAGAACAGGGCCAAACCACCCAACATACTTATAAAATCGAAAAAATCCATAATTTTCCTCACTTTACAACATCTGTATTATCATTTTGCTTACTAAACCGTAAACACAATATAAGTTTATCTTACAAAACCCCAATATACAACCTGCTATTGTAAAATGAATGTAAAATTCATGTAAATTTTTTCGATTTAATTCCCAAGCGTCTCTAAAATCCCCTCCGCAATAGCCCCTGCAGTTTCTGCAAAAGTTTCATCAAACATCTGATTGTCCTTATCTGTATTGATAAAACCCACCTCCACTAAAACCGCCGGCATCTGTGACCTTCGTAACACCACCAAATTTTGTCTCTGATTCACTCCTTGGTTTTCATATCCCACGTTTTCCAACTGCTCATTAATATTTGCCGCTAACCTGGCCGCCTCGCCGTACGGACTGTAAACCAAAGATTCAATCCCTGTGTATTGATTGGGATAGGGACTGGAATTTCGGTGAATGGATATAAAGTAATCTGCCCCAACTGCATTTGCCTCCTGGGCTTTTTTCAAAGGTGTTTCATACACATCTGCCGTTCGGGTATAATATACATCTACTCCGCTTTCCTCCAATATCCTTCCAATCTCCATCGTCAAAGCCAGAGCATCATCCTTTTCCTGTCTCCCCTGATATACTGCTCCCGGATTCGCACCTCCATGTCCTGCATCTAAAACTACTAACGCCATAAAAAAACTCCTACATAACTTATTTATTCTAAGTTATGTAAGAGTTCCTGTTTACGTGAAAATTCTTTTACAAATAAATTCTCTCAAAGTTCTCCACATCCATTGGTTTGTTAAAGTAATATCCCTGGAACAAATCGCTACCCATTTCTGTAAGAAATTTCACTTGTTCTTCCTTCTCTACACCTTCTGTAACCACCTGCATACCTAACTGCTTTGATAAAGAAATAATCATTTGCAATATCTTCTTACTCTTCTCTTCATCATTTGACTTTCTCAAAAATGCCATATCAATTTTCAAGACATCCACCTGAATATCCTTTAACATATTCAAAGAAGAATAACCGCTTCCAAAATCGTCCATTTCCACTACGAAACCAATATTTCGCAGTTTTCCGATCAATTCCAGATGTCTGTCAAAATCCATTGCAATGGCACTTTCCGTAATCTCCAGCTTCAGATTTCTCGGATTAATCTGATATCTTGCAATCAGACCCAGGAATACCTGGTAGATATTCATAAAATACAAATCCTTTGCTGAAATATTTACAGAAATGTATAGGTCTGTGCGACCTTCCATTTTCCATTTTCTTAATTGTACACAAGCCTGTTCCCAGACATATCGGTCTACATCGGATATCAAACCATTCCGCTCGAATACCGGAATAAATACACCGGGCGAAATAAGTCCCTTTTCCGGATGTACCCAATATACCAAGGCTTCTGCACCCACCATCTTTCCTTCTGCAGAAATCTGTGGTTGCAGATACATTTTCATCTGTCCTTCGGTTAATGCCGCTTCCAAATCAGCAATCAACTCCTGCTCATGCAACACATCATCTCTTAAAACACCGTCATAATAGGCAACTCTTTGATGGTAGTTACCTTTTATCAAAGAAATAGCCATTCTGGCACGGTCACACATAACAGATACCGGCAGTTCTCGATCCCTGATTTCAAAAACTCCCACATAATTTAAGATGGGATATGTAATCTCTTTGTCACTGCCTTCAAAGAAGCCTTCCTGTTCCTTAAAAACAATACGCTCCTCATCAAAATCTTCTTTTGCAATTAAAATAGCAAAAATATCATTACCCAAATAGCCATGCGCAACTGCTTCCGGGAATTTTTCTTTAATCATACGAGAAGTATTCTTTAATACCAAATCGCCCATCTGTGTTCCTAAAATATCATTGACCATCTTAAAGTCTTTAATATCTGTACACACCATAAGCATTTCCATATCATCATGGCGCTTAATAAAGCTTTCCGCCTGTTCACAGAAATATTCTTTATTACACATATCCGTCAAACGATTATGGGTTGCCAAATAATGCTCCACTTTCATCTTGTTGATTTCTTCCGTACGATCCTGAAGCACAAAGTATCCGCCCTGTAACTGCTTATGGGAGTCCACCATTCTTTGCAATTGAATTTTCAAGGTTCTTTCTTCGTCTCCCTGATAGAAGAAAAGTTCCTGAACAAATTCTTCCTTGCTCTCAATATACTGTTTGCGACACCACTCTTCCAAAGTCATCTTCTCTTTATCTACAAGCGGCTGGTCTGTACCCAAAAGCATTCGGGCATAATGGTTTGCATAAATTTCCCGACCATCTGCATCCAGTACATACAAGCCAATCTCCATACCCCTAGCCACCTGAAGCAACGTTTTGGGCAAAAGTCTTTGTGGCGTATATACAAAAGTACAATAAAAAATACAAATCGCCTCTAATACATAACCAAAAACAGATATGTCGAACGGACTACTTAAGGAAATTGCATTCAAGAAGGCAATAATCAAAATACACATTACAATTACTGCATATTTTTTTCGATAAAATACTGCCGCCCGAAATACCTTTTTCATCAAGCTGAACACACACAATATAATCATTACCAGAACAACCGCATAATGTATAAAGAACTGCGGCATTAATACCGGCTGATAAAAAACATCATTATCTAACAAATACATCTTGCTTGCATCAAATAAAAATTTTGTAAACGGATTACACAAAAGTATTAAAGTATCTAATGAAAGCAATAATAAAACAAAATGTTTTCTTAAATGTTTATCAAAATCATTACCTACAAATTCGATTGAAAAATAAAGCAGGAAATAAAACATCCAATCACAAACGATGAAGTATCCGCTATATGCCATCAAATACACCAGCTTCGTTTGTGTTACCAAGGCAATCATATTTAAAAATGCCATTGCTAAGGTTAATAACAAAACTCCTCTGACTGCATTGGATAATCTATGTCCTTCACGATAAGTTTTCAGCAAAAAATATCCGAGAAAAAATACTGAAACTACCAATAGCATTATTAAAGTCAGCTTCAAACGGGCACCGCCTTTCAAATCAATTGTAACATTCCTATGATACCATAATTTAACACTTTAGCCTAGTACCTTTTGAAACTTTTCTAATGATTTTCGAACTCTAATTTGTATCCATCCAGATTAATAATCTCTTCAATCAACTTATCCTGCAACATTACTGCTGTCGGGCCAAAAGGATTCAACATCACACCGCTCCCCTTGCAGACATTTACAACATCCGGGAACTTCAAAATAACTGCTTTGGGCGGCTTACCACCCTCAAAAAGCTGTTGCCAACCTACCACTGCATACCAATCCGTAAAAACAGGGAAAATAGATTTGTTCTCGTCTACCGGATCTCTTAATGCCGGAAACTGTACCTGTGCTTCTCCTGATTCTGCATTTGTCTTAACCGGTACCAGGAAATATGCATGACAAAGCACATAAATAAATACATTAAAGTAATTAGGATCCTTTACCAATCTGTGATAATCTCTGGACAAGCCCAACAACTGCGGATTTTCTACGGCACTGCTTTCCTCCGCTCTGTCCTGAGGATGAATACTGGTTAATACTGTGTATTTGGGCACACAATTAATATCCTTAATATCCTCAAAAAGAAGAACCACTCTCTGATTTTCTGCCTTGTTGGAAGTCTGATCCGGACCGATTTCAATACCATCAATTCTGGAATACATAATCATGTTGTTCGGCAAAATAAAGTAAACCAAATCTCCAAGCTGAATATTTCCATAAAGAATACCAGCCACTTGAATTCCCTTCTCGTCTTCTAACTGCTTTGCATCCTCTACCACTAAGGTAAATCTTCTTCCCTCATTAGCCACAGTGGAAAGCATGGGATTGGCCTGTCTCATGAGAGCTTCCTGTTCTTTTGCAGCCTGTTCCGTTGCTGCTTTTTCTTCTTCTGTTTCTACTGCTTCTTCCTGTACTTTTGCAGCTACATTTTCCTGCACGGCTTCTGTTACAGCAATATTTTCATCTTTTTTCTTTGTTCTCTTAAAAAGTCCCATTTATTTATCCTCTCAGTTTTTCTACCTTGGACTAAAATTGTCCATAATTATCTTACCTTACTAATTGCATTCCGTCAAATGAAATCATCATATTTTAAAATAGTTTGAAAAGTTTATATAATTTAAAAAAATCTCTTGCCAATTCCAAATTAATATGTTAATATAACTCTTGTCGTTAAGAATAACGAATGCCGGCGTGGCGGAATGGCAGACGCAGTAGACTCAAAATCTACCGGGGGCGACCTCGTGCCGGTTCGAGTCCGGCTGCCGGCAGTAAAAACCCTTGATTTTCAAGGGTTTTTTCTTTTATCAAAAGCAAAGAACACATTAGATTAAATCTATTTCACGAAGTAGATTATCCACCTAAAGAAAATTTCAAATATTGTAACCACTACCACATTATGATAAACTATACACAAAAAGTTCCTTAGGAGGATTTCATGAAATTATTACATAATATCTTAGGTATATTATTGGGAATTGTTGCTGCATTCCTTCTGTTTTTAGTATTATTCTTCACTCCCCTTGTATCATCATTTACCAAAATGCTTCAACCTCAGACCATACAGCAGCTTCTTAATGAAGTGGATTTACAGGAAGAATTACAAAAGATTATAGACCAAAACTCCTTTTCCGAGCTTAATGGTTTGGATACTGCTTTTGTAAAAGATATAGTAAAATCAGAATTAATGGAAGAAATAATAGAAATTTATATAGAAAATCTTCTTGGCGTTTTAGAAGAGGATGATGTGAAGCTTCTTTCAGAAAAACAAATCACTCCCCTTTTGAAAAAACATTTACCTGAAATGTCCGCACTCCTAAAATCTTATTTACCTCCGGAAATCACACTCACAGATGCACAAATTTCCGAATATACTTTAACCACCATTGAGCCGCTTATATTAGAAATCGCTTCCATGCTTCCCACATTGGAGGAATTGGGATTGGATGAAGGTATGATTTCCTTCCTCCAATACACCTACGACAAAACCATACTTAAATATACTTTACTGGCAGTAATAATTCTTTCTGCAATTATACTGTTCCTTCGTTTTCCACGTTTTAAAGGCTTCATGTGGTTAACGGTTATTTATACAATTTCTGCATTACAGTTTCTATGCATAAAAGTATATTTGTCAATGGAGGACATTCCGGACCTAGAGGATTTGCCGGCACCAATCCTGAAGTTTTTTGCAGACGAATACCAACTTACTACTCTTATTACATTTGTATGTGCCATCGCATTTCTGGTCATTTTTATTGCCGGACGCAAAATATTTCCTCCTAAGGAAAACACTGAGTTCACCTCTTCGGAAGACTCTTTCTAAAACAAATACGCCTCTACACCGTTATTACCTGTGTAGAGGCGCATATTTTTGTTTCTTATTCATATTTCATCGTTATTTCAATATCATTTTCACTTACACACACTTCTGCCATACTTCCCACTACCAAAGGCATCATAGGTGCCAGATGGCCGATATCCACATCAAAGATAACCGGCACATGATACTTTTCTATTACGTCCAGTACTGCCTTATAAGCATCCAGTCCCATAATACATTCTCCGTTTCGTGCACGACCAATTAAAAAGCCCTTTACATTTTTAAACCAGTCCGCATGTTCCATCTGCCAGATTGCACGCCTTATACTTAAGGTATTCAACTCGCAAGCCTCCAGAAACCATAGAATACCATCTTCTTCATACTTTTCAGCAAATTCGCTAGTTTTGTCATACTTCGTTCCCAAAAGCGTAACCAGACAATCCACACAACCTCCCAGCAAACGTCCTTGCATATTTATAGTTTTCGTGCACTCCATCGCATTGTCATAAAACGTCTCGCCATCATATATCTTGAAGGCCCTGGGTTCCGTTACATTATAGGGAAGTAAAGGATGTTCCTCATCTTTAAGAGATTCCTTCTCCCACAATTCGTACCCCGTCATAGTACTTTTTTGACCGATCAGAAGTTCATGCGCATCTTCGATAGCCGGATGCCAGGGTTCCATACCAAAGGCCGCTGCACAAGGTCCATAAATGCTTGCCACATCACTTAGCGTTGCCAATAAATAAGTCAAATTCGTATTATCCGAATACCCCATAAACCACTTAGGTCTTGCTTCTTTTAACATATCAAAATCCACATAATCCAGAATTTCGCACATTAACTCCCCGCCACCGCAGGAAATCAAAGCATCCGTTTCCTCGGATAAATACATCTGCATAAATTCCTCGCCACATTTTTGCGGAGTATTACTAATACCAATTCCATCCATGGCATATGCATTCGGGCCGGGAACCGGCGTATAACCTAATTCCTTCCATTTCTTTAAACTATTCTGAAATGCAGTTTTATAGGGTTCTATGGCACATCCAAAAGACGGTGCCGGGAAACCGATACTTCCCCCTTGCAGTAAATCCTTGGGATATCTCATACCTACTACCTCCTCTTATACCTTTCAAGTTATAAAGCAGGCTCGTGCTATTTCTAACACAAGCCCTCTTGATTTAATCAAACATCTTATTATAAATATCAAAGCAATCAAAGGTTGCAAAATAATCCTTGGGTGTTTCTGCACGACGAATCAACTGCACACTACCATCTTCTTTTAAAAGAAGCTCCGCGGATTTTAACTTACCATTGTAATTATAACCCATTGCATAACCATGTGCACCGGTATCATGAATGGCAATATAATCACCAATTTCAATCTGTGGCAGCATTCTGTCAATGGCAAACTTATCATTGTTCTCACAAAGAGAACCCACCACATCATATTTATTGTCACAAGGCGCATCTTCCTTGCCCAGAACCGTAATATGATGATATGCACCATACATAGCAGGGCGCATCAAATTTACCGCACATGCATCCACACCAATATATTCCTTATGAGTGTGCTTCTCATGCAACACCTTGGTTACCAAATGACCGTAAGGTGCCATCATAAAACGACCAAGCTCTGTATAAATAGCTACATCTCCCATACCGGCAGGAACTAAAATCTCTTCAAATGCCTCCCGTACGCCCTCTCCGATAATACGAATATTATTTGCTTCCTGATCCGGTCTGTAGGGAATACCAATACCACCGGACAAGTTGATAAAGGCAATATGTGCACCGGTTTCCTCTTTTAACTTCACTGCCAACTCAAACAATGTTCTTGCCAGAGTAGGATAATATGCGTTTGTTACCGTATTACTTGCAAGGAATGCATGGATACCAAAGTTCTCCACACCCTTCTGCTTCATAATCTTATAACCCTCAAACAACTGCTCCGTAGTGAAACCATACTTAGAATCGCCCGGGTTGTCCATAATATCGTTACTGATGGCAAAATAACCGCCGGGATTATAACGACAACTTAAGGTTTTGGGCAAATGACCAATGGTCTTTTCCAAAAAATCAATATGTGTGAAATCATCCAAATTAATAATTGCACCGATTTTATCTGCATAAACAAACTCTTCTGCCGGAGTGTCATTGGAAGAAAACATAATATCTTCTCCCTTCACACCCATAGCATGACTTAACATTAATTCTGTCATGGAGGAACAATCCGTGCCACAACCATACTCTCTTAGAATATTAATCAAAAACGGATTAGGAGTTGCTTTTACTGCAAAAAATTCCTTATATCCTTTATTCCAGGAAAAGGCTTCCTTTAATGCTTTTGCATTCTCTCTAATTCCTTTTTCATCATAAATGTGAAAGGGGGTGGGATAAGTTTTTACAATCTCTTCCACCATTTCCTTTGTTACAAATGCGTTCTTACTCATTTCATCCTCCGTTTATAATAAATGACTTCTCAATTCTTCTCCTGACATAGGACTTAAATAAGCCGGTGCCACATCAAATACAGTCTTACAGCCCTTCATGCCCTCTTGGTTCATACGATAAGCAGCTCTTGCATAAGCGGTTAATACACATGCAGTAAATTCCGGATTGGAATCTAATTTCAAACTATACTCAATCACATGATTGTGTTCCCCATTCAAACCGGTTTTGCCGGTTCTAAGCACAAAACCACCGTGGGGAATTCCTGCATGGTCACGTTCTAACTCTTCCTGTGAAACAAAATGCACCGTAGTATCATAATCCGCAAAATAATTAGGCATGGTCTTGATTTCATTCTCAATAGTTGCCTTGTCTGCGTCTTCCTCTGCTACTACAAAACACTCTCTGGTATGCTTCTGTCTGGTGGTAAGTTCCGGATTCTCACAGTTTCTTACTGACTCTAATGCTGCATCTACAGGAATGGTATACTGCTTGGCGTCCTTTACTCCTGCAATACGTCTGATAGCATCTGAATGGCCTTGGCTTACGCCTTTACCCCAGAAAGTATAATCGTTACCATCACGTAAAATAGCGCTACCATACAATCTGTTCAAAGAGAACATACCCGGATCCCAACCTACGGAAATCATAGCAATCTTGCCACTCTCCATTGCAGAGGCATCCACATTCGCAAAATGCTCGGGAATCTTTGCATGGGTAACAAAACTATCCACTACATTGAAATATTTGGCATATTCAGCTGTCTGCTTGGGCAAATCTGTTGCAGAACCACCGCACATCATAAGCACATCAATAGTATCCTTCATCTCTAACAACTTGTCAACATGATAAACCGGCACATCAGTTAACACCTTTACAGTTTCAGGGGCTCTTCTAGTAAATACACCTACAAGCTCCATATCATCATTCTGACGAACTGCACATTCAATACCTTTTCCCAAATTTCCATAACCCATAATACCAATTCTAATCTTCATAACTTTACTCCTCCCTTTTTCCTTTTATTTTAATTAATTCTATCTCATTTCTCATAGCATCCTTTATAACTGTAACCAAATTCTTTTGTGCACTATAGAGACAAGTGTCATTATCGCTTTCCGAATACTCTCCTGTAAGTACGTATTCCGAGTCAATAATCAGTCGGATTTGCTTTTCTCTGTCACAGAAGCGATTCTCCACTTCTTCATCAGGTAATGCACAATAATATGTTACACTTCCATCCTCGCTTGCTTCCTTAAAGCATTCCGGCAAATGTTCCGATATTAACACCACCTTAATATCCCGCTTCGAAAGTTCTGTTATTTCTTCCTGCCAACGTTCTAAAAATAAAGCATTAGCCGAAAAATAAACACGTTTTTCCGTACTTAGAAGCATATTGTGTATCTTATCACAAATGTGGCGTTTGCCTTCAATGGTAATATATCCATCCGTATCTACGACTCTCTTAGGTTCATTTAACACTAAATAGTCCCGGCTTTCCTGCAGACAGCGAATATAATTCTCACAAAACTCTCCCATTGCAACAGCAACATATTTTGCAGAAGTACCTTCCTTTACATAAGCCGCACCATTTTCTACCAATGCAGCCAATCCATTATACACGTTGGATCTGGAAATACCTGTAAGCTTTGCCACTTCATAACCGGTAAGTTCATCGTTCCTAAGCAGGCACATATAAATAGTTGCCTCCTGACGACTTAATCCGAACAATAACAACTTATCAATCATGGTCGTATTATCCATAACATCTCCCCTAAAATAGTGTTTCTATTTAGAACCACTATAAGACATATTGTGTTACTTGTCAACACTTTTTACAAAAATAAAAAACGAAGGTATGATATCATACCTTCGTCATAAATCTTAAACATCCTCAATTTGCCAATCAATCGGAATTAGTTTATTCTTCATCAAAAACTCATTTGTCTTGCTAAAATGCTTACAACCAAAGAAGCCTCTGTATGCTGATAAAGGACTGGGGTGCGGTGCTTCTAAAATCAAATGATTCGGATTATTCAGCATCGCTTTCTTCATTTGTGCCGGTCTTCCCCACAGCAAAAACACAATAGGTTTGTCCTGTTTATTTAACGCCTTAATAGCAGCATCCGTAAACTCTTCCCAACCTTTTCCTCTGTGCGAATTAGCCTGATGAGCCTGTACTGTAAGTACCGTATTCAACATTAGCACACCCTGTTTTGCCCATTTAATCAAGTAACCGTTATTGGGTATCCTGCAGCCCAAATCCTCTTGAAGTTCCTTATAAATATTATCCAGAGAGGGGGGTATCTCCACTTCCGGCTTTACGGAGAAACACAAGCCATGGGCCTGTCCATCGTTATGATAGGGATCCTGCCCGATAATCACTACCTTTACATCCTTTAAGGGTGTTAAATGAAATGCAGTAAATATTTCATCCGAAGGAGGAAATACCTGCTTTGTATTATATTCATTTTTGACAAATTCATAAAGCTTCGCATAATAAGGTTTCTTAAACTCTGCCCCTAATTCTGCCAACCAATCATTACTAATCATGCTCATAATTATTTCCCACATTATAAACGTACCGATACGCCCTTATCCTTCAAGTATTGTTTAACCTGCTTAATCTCCAACTCTTTATAGTGAAACAGAGAAGCTGCCAATGCCGCTTCTGCACCACCTTCTGTAAGGGCTTCGTAGAAATGTTCTTCCGTTCCTGCTCCACCGGAAGCAATTACCGGAATATTCACCGCTTCTGAGATAGCCCTAGTCAGTTCGATATCATATCCGGCTTTCGTACCATCACCGTCCATACTGGTAAGCAAAATCTCTCCGGCACCTAATTTTTCTGCAGTAATAGCCCATTCCACAGCATCCATGCCCATATCAACTCGTCCGCCGTTTTTATAAATATTCCATCCGCTGCCGTCTTCTCTTCTCTTGGCGTCTATAGCCACTACAACGCACTGACTGCCAAACTTAGTTGCCGCATCAGAAATCAACTGCGGATTCATAATCGCCGCAGAATTTATGGAAATCTTATCAGCACCTTCACGCAATAATACTTTAAAATCCTCTACGGTTCTAATACCACCGCCCACAGTGAAGGGAATAAATACTTTACTGGCCACCTGGCGCACCCATTCCAGCTGGGTAGAACGTGAATCTGCCGAAGCATTAATATCCAAAAACACCACTTCATCCGCACCCGCCTTATCATAAGCAGCCGCAACCTCTGCCGCATCACCCGCATCCCGCAAATTCACAAAATTAATACCTTTTACCACTCGTCCGTCTTTAATATCTAAACAGGGTATAATACGCTTTGTATGCATCTTACGCTTCCCCCTTTACTACTGTCACAAAATTTTCTAATATCTTCATACCTACCGCCGAACTCTTCTCAGGATGGAACTGGCATGCAAATACATTCTCCTTTTCCACAGATGCATGAATAGTCACACCATACTCTGTAGTTGCCTTAACAATTTCCGGTTCCTCTGCCTGCAAGTAATAAGAATGTACAAAGTAAACAAAAGAATCTTCCGGAATGTCCCTGTACAATCTTCCTTGATTTGGATAAGAAAGATTATTCCAACCAATATGAGGAATCTTCAGTCCTTCTCCATCCGGAATACGTACAATTTTTCCTTTCAGAAGTCCCAATCCTTTCACCCCGGGCGTTTCTTCTGATTCTTCAAACATTAATTGTAATCCCAAACAAATACCCAAAAACGGAGTCTTAGCTTCCACCACCTTGTGAATAGTATTCACCAAATCATAATCTTCCAATTTTTTCATAGCATCTCCAAAAGCCCCTACTCCCGGCAAAATCACACCTTCTGCCGCCAAAATAGTTTCTTTATCTCTGGTTACAACCACATCCTGTCCCAAAGCCTGAAATGCTTTTTCCACACTCTTAATATTTCCTGCATCATAATCAATAATTGCTATCATTTTCTCACCTGTCAACTAGTCTGCCAAATCCTCTATTCTGTCCTCTTCTTCCGGTAACATATTCGGATACTTCAGCATTCCTTTTTCCTTCTTTTCTACTAATGATGTAAGTGTCTTAGTATATTCCACATCATCTTCTATATTTGCTATGGAAAGTGCATCCTGCTCCATCAATTTATACTCCTCATATAGAACTTCCAAGACCTTTCTATATGTAATATCTGCTATTTCCTCGCAATTCCATTCTGTTGCGTATTCATTAATTTCAGGATACTCAAATACAAATTGAATCAACTTATCTAAACTCTGTAAATACTGTTTCTGCCCAATCAGGCTCTCATATCTGTTCCATAAAGCATCCATCTTCAAATGAATCTTTGACTGATGGAACATTACCTCCTGGCTTTCATTTAAGTGCTGTCCATAAAGCAACTGATAACACTCCAGATAATTTTCCTCTTCAAAAGCTTCTTCTGCTAATCTACGGTTTGCGTGACCGGCATAATTTACTAACAACGCTATAATTGCAAACATAAGCATTAAGCAAATAAAGAAAACCAAGGATACCTTTTTCTTCGTAAGAGGGACCTCATCCATATCATACAGAACAATATTTTTTTCTTTTACTTTCTTCTCTTTTTTCTTTTTGGGCTTCTTCTTTTTTTCTTCTCCCTCTAAAGTTTCCGAATCCCTTTCACCTTTTTCAGATTTCTTCTCCTTCTTCTGTATCTTATCTTTCTTTTTTGCCTTTTCTTTTTTCTTAGGCTTTTCCTTAACCTTTGTAGCCTCTTTTTCTACTTCTTCTTTCTCTAATTCCAGAATTATGGCATCACTTCCGTTTAGTGAATCATCAATGGTATCCCACTCTGCCTTTGCGTTCCAGCCTTCTGATTCGGAACCTGATGAAGCTACTTTTGATTCTTTATTTTTGTCTTTTGTTTTCTTTTCTTTTTTCTTTTTTTCTTTGGGAACCTTTTCCTTAGCCTTTTTTTCCTTACGTTCGCCGTCCTTCTCTACCAGCTGTTCTTCTTCGGATTTCTTATCTTTCTTCTTGATTTTTGCCCAAATACGTTTCCAAAAACTTTCTTTCGGTACGTTTTCTGCTTCAGCTGAAAACAAATCCATAGCATCATAGGCAGGCGTATCATCAACTTCTTCCTGCATATTAAGCAAATCGATTATTTCCGAATCTGCTGCTTCATTATTTTCTGCTTTATCCAGCAAATCCGATATTTCCTGAATATCACCATCATCCATTGCCTCCAACTCTGACAAAAGACTTTCTAAATCAGCGGTCTCATACTTCGGTACATTTTCCTCCGACATAGCCTGACCGTTTAATAATCTTTCAATTTCGTCCTGAGACATGTTTAATGCAGAATCTAAACTATTCTCAAAATTATTATCATTTGAACTCATCTTATTCCCCCACATTATAACGATATAGGTTCACAATTCTTTTAACTACTATATATCTTTCTCAAGTAACCAGTCAATAGAATTTTTGGCAATCGAAATACCTTTGTCTTTTAATTCCTCTGACATATGAAATAATCGTTCATTTACTCTTATAAAATCTGCCTTCTGATTATAAAATGCAACCTTCTCAAAGGGCCATCTTATTACAGAGGGGAAAGATAAATCAACTCCCAGTTCCAAAATACAAAGCTTTTTGTTGATAGTTCCCTGCAACCACTTCTTATATATAGACCAATTTTCTAAATATCCGTTTTCATCATAATTACTGGCATATACATTGTTTAATACCATCGGTTTACCACAAGAGGGGCATGCAGACAGACTCGGAATATCTCCTTTTGTAATTGTCTGCCGGAGTAATTGAATATCATCTTCCGTAAGGTCTGCTATACTATTTTCACAATATTCACACTGCTTCTTTTTTAAGGTTCCACAGGGCGCCACCATTCGTTCTGTTTTGAAGCCTATATCACTTAATATATCATTTGTACAAGTAGTTAATATAAAATAGTTTTTCCCCGTAAGCATGTCCAATAATTCAGATAACGCTGCCTTGGCTCTTTCGTCTACAAAATACCTCTTTGCTTCAAACTCTGCTCCAATACCTACTAAAACCAGATCAGCGTCTATTATTTTTTGTTGTATTTCTTTGTCCATATTATAATCACACCTTACTCGCACAATTTTCCATTCTGTAAAAAAGCCGGGAAATCCCGGCTTTTAAGTGTATTATCTATTTTACTAATCCGTCAATAATCTGTACTAAATTAGCAATTTCCGGCTTAGACAACTGTGCATCTGCTCCAATTGCCTCTCCTTTTCTCTTCATTTCTTCATTCACCAAAGAGGAGAAAATAACAACGGGAATTTCCTTGGTTCTGTCATCATTCTTTAATAAATGGGTTAATCTGTGACCATCCATCTGTGGCATTTCAATGTCAGTAATAATACATTTTACATTTTCTGCTAAAGTGCCCTGCTCGCAATATCCCATAATCGTATCATAGGCTTCCTGTCCATTAGCTGTATGAAGAATTCTTTCATAGCCAGCCTTACCCAAAGCGTCTACAATCAGCTTATTTAATAATGGAGAATCCTCAACAACCATAATAGGAACATCACATCTTTCTCTGGGACCTAAAACATCAATTGTCGATACCTTCAAGCCTGTTTCAGGAGAAATATCCGTTACAATCTTTTCAAAATCAAGGATAACTATTAACTTGTCATTTATTTTTATAATTCCGCTTGCAACACTTGTATCATCCATTGCACCGGTCACACTGGGACGATGAATATCCTCCCAGGTCACTCTATGAATTCCTAATACTTCTTCAATATGAAAAGCAATATCTAACTTATTAAAATTTGTTACGATAAAGAGACCGCCCGGTACAGACTGCCCTCTCTGTAAACAATTCTTCAAATCAATTGCTGTAATCATTGTATCTCTAGGCATAATAACACCTTCAATACTGGGGTGTGAATTAGGAATAATCGTTGGTTCATCAAATCTTATAATCTCTCTGATTTTAGCAACATTGATACCATAAGAACAACCATCCACAGAAAATTCAAGAATTTCTAATTCATTTGTTCCATTTTCCAACAAAATCTTTGTATCCATACGCTTCTCCTCATACCTTTCCCTTTATTTAAAGCATGAATCATTTTGATAATTATAACACATGTTTTTAAATTTTCATACTATATTCTGAAAAAATATAAAAAAAAGAGTAGTTTTCACTACTCTTAACTTCATTATACACTCAAAACCGAACACTAAATCATCTCTAACAATACATCTCTTAAGTTACCTTCAGATAACTCTCGATTTCCTACCAACCTTGGTTAAGCCCTCGACCGATTAGTAAACGTCAGCTGAACACATTACTGTGCTTACACCTCGTTCCTATCTACCTTGTCGTCTTCAAGGGGTCTTACTTACTGGGATATCTCATCTTGAGGGGGGCTTCACGCTTAGATGCCTTCAGCGTTTATCCCTGCCAGACTTGGCTACTCTGCCATAGGATTGATTCCTAACAGATACACCAGCGGTCCGTCCACCCCGGTCCTCTCGTACTAAGGGCAGCTCCTCTCAAATATCCTACGCCTACGCCGGATAGGGACCGAACTGTCTCACGACGTTCTGAACCCAGCTCGCGTACCGCTTTAATGGGCGAACAGCCCAACCCTTGGGACCTGCTACAGCCCCAGGATGCGATGAGCCGACATCGAGGTGCCAAACCACTCCGT
>JAZSPK010000023.1:0-71022 GCA_045537405.1 Acetatifactor sp. | reverse complement strand
AACTCCTTGGCTCACAGAACGACATGGCTACGATCCGACTTAGCAGTAGTTCTTATCCTAGTTATTGTATTGTTAATTACGGGATACAAAAAAGCACCACCGGATACAGCGTATATTATATCCGGTCTTCGTAAGAAGATTATCATCGGTAAGGCAAGTATCAAAATTCCTTTCCTTGAAAGACTTGATACTTTAAGCTTGAAACTGATTGCGATTGATGTAAAAACATCCAATGCAGTACCTACTGCGGATTACATCAATATTCAGGTGGATGCGGCAGTCAATATTAAAATCAGCAGTGAGCCTGCAAGATTAGCGCTTGCCGCAGAAAACTTTTTGAACCAGAATACCCAGTACATAGCAAATATTGCCAGAGAAGTTTTGGAAGGTAATATGAGAGAAATCGTTGGTCGTATGAGACTGGAAGAAATGGTCAGCGACCGTCAGAAATTTGCAAATCTGGTAAAAGAAAATGCAGAGCCTGATCTGGCAGCCATGGGCCTTGATATTATCAGTTTTAACGTGCAGAATTTCGTAGATGGTAATGGCGTTATTGAAAACCTCGGTGTGGACAATATTGTTAAGATTCAGAAGAATGCTGCTATTTCCCGTGCAGAAAGCGAAAAGGAAATTGCAAAAGCACAGGCAAATGCAAAGAAGGAAGCAAACGAAGCACAGGTTAATGCAGATACTGAAATTGCTATTAAAGAAAACGAACTTGCTATTAAGAAGGCAGAACTTAAGAAAGAGTCCGATATTAAGAAGGCGGAAGCAGATGCTGCTTATCGTATTCAGGAAGAGGAACAGCGTAAAACTGTGGAAATTACCACTGCAAATGCTAACATTGCTAAGCAGGAGAAGGAAATTCTCTTAAAGCAGAAGGAAGCAGAGGTTAAGGAAAAGGCTTTGGATGCTGAAATTCGTAAGAAAGCGGAAGCAGATAAGTTTGCTAAGCAGCAGTTGGCAGATGCGCAGTTATATGAGCGTCAGCGTGAAGCAGAAGCACAGAAATTCGAAACCGAAAAAGAAGCAGAAGCTATGAAAGCACAGGCTGAAGCAAAGAAGTATACTATGGAGCAGGAAGCAGAAGGTATTCGTACCAAGGGTCTTGCAGAAGCAGAAGCTATTCGTGCTAAGGCTGTTGCAGAAGCAGAAGGTATCGAAAAGAAGGCAGAAGCTATGTTAAAGATGGGTGAAGCAGCTGTCCTTGAAATGTATTTTAAGGCACTTCCTGAAGTTGTTAAGAATGCAGCACTTCCTCTTGAGAAGGTTGATAGAATCACTATGTACGGTGACGGCAATAATACCAAGCTGATTAAGGATATTATGAATACTGTAAATCAGGTTACGGATGGCCTTAAGGAATCCACCGGTGTGGATTTAACTGCTGTTTTGTCAGGTTTTTTAGCAGGTAAGGCAGGAGCTGCGAATGATTCTGTAAATGTAAACATTGTTTCTAAGGATGAAGTGTAAAAACTCCTTGAATATTCCGTGAAAAAAGAATATAATTAATGTAATGTTTTTTCACAAAACACAAATATCAAGGGGGAACTAAAGATGGATCATTTTACTAATTTGATTAAGTATGCTGCAGAAAACAATTGTTCCGATGTACATATTACAGTTGGTACTGCGGTAGCTGTACGTAAATATGGTGTTTTAGAGATTATGCAGAATGTACCGCCTGCTGAGACTTCCAAGGAGATGATTCTTTCCAGATTGTCTGAAGAGCAGAAAGAAAGAGTTTTAAGCGGTAAGGACTTAGACTTATCTATTATGATGGAAGATGGTACCAGACTTCGTACTAATATTTTCCACCAGAGAAACAATCTTGCTGCTACTTACAGAATTTTGCAGAAGAGAATTCCATCCATGGAAGAATTGGGTGTGCCCGATGTAATCAGAGATATGGTGGATGAAGCAAGAGGTTTAATTCTTATTACAGGGCCTACCGGTAGTGGTAAGACAACTACTATGGCTTCTATGGTAGATTATATCAACAGAACCATGAATAAGCATGTTATTACAATTGAAGACCCCATTGAGTACGTATATCCTTATGGTAAGTCAATGATTCATCAGAGAGAATTAGGAAAAGACGTAGAAAGCTACGAACAGGCTTTGTATTCTGCTCTTCGTGAAGACCCGGATATCATTCTGGTAGGTGAAATGCGTGATGACGTTACTATTCGTGCAGCGATTACTGCAGCAGAAACAGGACATTTAGTATTATCTACTCTGCATACTGCATCAGCAGCACAGACCATTGAACGTATTATCGAAGCATTCCCTCCTCATGCACAGAAGCAGATTTCTGCTCAGCTTGCAAATGTATTAAAGGGTGTTCTTTCTCAGGTTTTGGTGCCTATGGATAACAAAGAAGGTATGATTATGGCTACGGAAGTATTGGTAAATACCGACGCTGTATCTAACCAGATTCGTGAAAACAAAGCACATCAGATCCCCAGTTCTATTCAGAGTGGTGCTAATGTAGGAATGCATAGTATGGACGCTGATTTGAAGAGATTGATCAGAGAGTGGAAGATTTCTAAGGAAGAAGCATTGAAATTATGTTCAAACCCCAAGACATTCTTGGATGTTTAAAATACTTTTGATTAACAATTACGCCAGCCGTATATTACGCGGCTGGCGCTATTATTAGAAGAAGAGAGGGTAATTATGGAATTATTAGACAGATTTTTAAAGTATGTGCAGATTGATACCTGTTCGGATGAAGAGTCCGGTTTGTCGCCCAGTACGGCTAAACAGCATGATTTGGCAAAGGTATTAGTAGAGGAACTGGAGCAAATGGGGGCTACGGAGATTACTTACGATACCGAGCATTGTTATGTATATGCATCTATACCGGCAACGGAAGGATATGAAGATAAGCCTGTAATCGGTTTTGTTGCTCATATGGATACTTCGCCAGCTATGAGTGGTTCTAATGTGAAACCACGTTTTATAGAAGAATATGACGGCAATGATATTGTTTTAAATGAGGAATTGAATATTGTTCTGAAGGTGGCAGATTTTCCTGAAATGAAGGAGCTTACCGGTAATGATTTGATAGTGACGGACGGCACCACACTTCTGGGGGCAGATGACAAAGCCGGTATTGCAGAAATTATGTCTATGGCAGAATATTTTTTAACTAATCCGCAGGTAAAGCATGGCAAGATTCGTATTGGCTTTACACCGGATGAGGAAATTGGTGCAGGTCCTGATTATTTTGATGTGAAATTATTTGGTGCAGATTATGCTTATACGGTGGATGGCGGAGCACTTGGTGAGATTGAATATGAAAACTTTAATGCTGCCAATGCAAAGGTATATGTGCAGGGTTGTAGCGTGCATCCAGGAACAGCAAAAGGTAAGATGAAGAACTCTATTTTGATTGCCCAGGAGTTCCAAAGTATGTTGCCGGTTTTTGAGAACCCTATGTATACTGAAAAGTATGAAGGATTCTTTCATCTTGGTGGTATTAACGGAACTTGCGAAGAAACCAAAATGGATTATATTATCCGAGATCATGATAAACTTAAATTTGAGGCAAAAAAAGCACAGTTTATGGCAGTGGCAGACTTTTTAAATCAAAAGTACGGCGAAGGTACCGTTGTTGTGGATATGAAGGATTCTTACTTTAATATGCGTGAGGTCATTGAAAAGCACATGTTTTTAGTGGACTATGCTAAGCAGGTTATGCAAGAGATGTGGATCGTACCGAATATTTGTCCGATTCGTGGTGGTACTGACGGTGCAAGACTTTCCTTTATGGGACTTCCTTGTCCGAATTTGTGTACCGGTGGCGGTAATTTCCATGGTAAATTTGAATATGCCTGCGTACAGTCCATGGAAAGTATTTCCAGAATGCTTGCAAAGCTGGCGTGTAAGTTTGTGTAATTACTGCAAAGGTCGCCAAAAAGAGTGCAGTTTATTTCTGCGTCGAAAATGGAGTAGAAGATATGAGTAATACAAGTGAACTGCGTTTCAACACAGAATGTGTAAGATGCATCATTAATCGATATTTGAATAATGTGCCGAAGGATTTTACTTCTGCTCAAAAACTGGCCTATGTGCAATTGGTATGTAAGCAGGTGGCAGAGGCACCGGCTCATGCCGGTGCACCGGTGGTAACCCAGTCCATAAAGAATGCTTTGCAAAAAGAGTTTGGTATTACAGAAGATTTCTCTAAGGAAAAACATTATTTTAATCAAATGATGTTGGGAATAGAAGAGGAAATCTTTGCTCAAATAAAAGATTCGGAGGATATTCTGAAAACCGCCATACAATATGCGATGACAGGAAATTATATCGATTTTGGCAGTATGCATGCGGTAGATGAGAAATATTTGCAAAAAGCATTACAGGAGTCCAAGGAACGTAAGGTAGACGAAGCAGTACTGGAAGCACTGAAAAAAGATTTGGTATATGCAAAGAATGTGGTTCTTTTGACGGACAATTGCGGAGAAATTGTGTTGGACAAGCTTTTACTGCAAGTTATCAAAGAACAATATCCACGGTCGGAGATTACCGTTATGGTACGCGGAGGAGAAGTGTTAAATGATGCTACTCGTAAAGACGCTTTAGAGGTAGGTATTGACAAGGTAGGAACCGTGACTGATAATGGTACGGAAATCGCTGGGACCTTTTTGGATGCTGTATCCCCAGAGGCACTTCAGATTTTAGAAGAAGCAGATGTTATTATTTCTAAAGGTCAGGCGAATTTTGAAACCTTACGTGGATGTGGCAAAAATATCTACTATATTTTTCTTTGCAAATGTGATATGTTTGCTAATAGGTTCGGTGTGCCAAAGTTCACCGGTATGATGATAAATGACAGAGATTATAAGAGACTTTTAGGGGAGAATGTATGATTTCCGCAATTGATTTGACAAAATTTGATTTAAATATGCCTGCGCCTGTAGAGGAACCGGAAAGACAGTATTATTTCATGGCAAAGGCACAGAAGTATGTGGCTGAATTAACCAAGGAGCTTGGAAGAAAGCCTACCTGTTGTGTAACAACCTTCGGATGCCAGATGAATAGTCGTGACAGTGAGAAATTAGTGGGTATCTTGGAGCTGGTTGGCTATGAAATGATAGAAAAGGAACAGGCTGATTTTGTGATATTCAATACCTGCACTGTCCGTGATAATGCAAACCAGCGTGTCTATGGTCGTCTGGGCGCGTTAAAGAGCTACAAAAAGAAGCACCCGAACACCAAGGTGGCACTTTGTGGTTGTATGATGCAGGAGCCTACAGCTATTCAGAAGATTAAGGATAGTTATCGTTTTGTTAATTTAATTTTTGGGACTCATAATATCTATAAATTTGCAGAGCTTTTGGTGGCTACCTTTGAGCGCAAAGGTATGGTCATTGATATTTGGGAAGATACGGACAAGATTGTGGAGGATTTACCGGTAGAACGTAAATATCCTTTCAAGTCCGGTATTAATATTATGTTTGGCTGTAATAATTTCTGCAGTTATTGTATTGTGCCCTATGTGCGAGGTAGAGAACGTAGTCGTAAGCCGGAGGATATCATAAAAGAGATTGAGAATTTGGTTAAGGAAGGCGTGGTAGAAGTCATGCTTCTGGGCCAGAATGTAAACTCTTATGGTAAGAATTTAGAAGAACCCATGACTTTTGCGCAGCTTCTACGAGAAGTGGAGAAGCTTGATGGCCTAAAGCGTATTCGCTTTATGACTTCCCATCCTAAGGATTTGTCCGATGAATTGATTCAGGTGATGAAAGAGTCCAAGAAGATTTGCAAACACTTGCATTTGCCGTTGCAGTCCGGTTCCACTCGAATTTTGAAAGAAATGAATCGACGTTATACCAAGGAGCAGTATTTGGAATTAGCTGAAAAAATACGTCGTGAAATACCTGATATTTCTTTGACTACAGATATTATTGTGGGGTTCCCGGGAGAAACAGCAGAAGACGTGGAAGAAACCCTTGATGTGATTAAGAAGGTGAAGTACGAGAATGCATTTACCTTTATTTACTCCAAGCGTACAGGTACGCCTGCTGCCGCTATGCCCAATCAGGTGCCGGAAGTGGAAGTAAAAGTCAATTTTGATAAGGTATTAAAGGCTGTTCAGGATATGTCCAAAGAACGAGTTGGCATTTATCAGGGTAAGATTATGGACGTTTTGATAGAAGAAATGAATGAACAGGATGCTTCGCTGGTAACCGGTAGACTTTCCAACAATACCACGGTACATTTGCCGGGTGATGCGTCTATGATTGGACAGATTGTGGATGTTATGCTGGATGAATGTCACGGATTTTATTATATGGGACATAGAGTGTAAGCAGAGGGCTCTGTCCGGTGGAGGAAACCGGACGGAGTCTTTTTATTGTTCCTAACGACTATTCTGTGTGCTTTTTGTTAAATATGCAAATAATTTTCATGAAAATAGTTACATTTCTTGGGGATTTGTCGCTTGAAAAATATAGGTAAGAGGCATAGTATAATCTTTGTGTAAAATAGTTGTAAATATATCATCAAAAGATGAGGAGAGAATATACTATGGATAAGTTAAAACCAAAGCTGTTTTCGGTAATGAAAACCTACACAAAAGAACAATTTGTTAAGGATATTATTGCCGGTATTATCGTGGCAATCATCGCTCTGCCTTTGTCTATTGCATTGGCACTGGCATCCGGTGTTACTCCGGAAAAAGGTATTTATACAGCCATTACTGCAGGTTTTGTGATTTCCTTCTTGGGAGGTAGCCGAGTGCAGATTTCCGGTCCTACGGCGGCATTTGCCACCATTGTAGCAGGAATTGTGGCTACCAGTGGTATGGAAGGCTTGATTATGGCTACTTTAATGGCCGGTTTGATTTTGATATTAATGGGTGTATTTAGACTGGGTAATTTGATTAAGTTTATTCCATACACTATTACTACCGGTTTTACTTCCGGTATTGCTATTACGATTTTAGTGGGACAGATTAAGGATTTTCTGGGACTTACCGTAGTATCGGAAGAACCCTTGATTGAAACCATGGAAAAATTAAAGGCAGTATTTGAGTTCATTGGCACCATTAACTGGCAGGCAGTTATCGTAGGCATGGTTTGTCTGGTGATTTTGATTGTTTGGCCCTATTTCCCAGGTTTTTGTAAAAAAGTTCCGCCTTCTTTAATTGCAGTATTGGTAGGTATCGGCATGGTGAAGGGTATTGGTATGAATGTAAATACCATTGGAGATTTGTATGAGATTTCCAATGATTTACCCACATTATCCTTACCGGCATTTAGTTTTGATACAGCAAAATCAGTGCTTCCGGATGCATTTACCATTGCGATTCTGGCAGCTATTGAGTCCCTTTTATCCTGCGTGGTTGCGGATTCCATGATTAATTCCAGACATCGTTCTAATATGGAATTGGTGGCACAGGGTGCCGGAAATATTACTTCTGCATTGTTTGGCGGTATACCCGCTACAGGCGCCATTGCCAGAACTGCTGCCAATATTAAGAATGGTGGACGTACCCCTATTGCAGGTATGGTGCATGCAATAACCTTACTTTTGATTTTGGTAGTGCTTATGCCTTATGCAGCACTGATTCCAATGCCCACCATTGCGGCAATTTTGTTCATGGTGGCTTACAATATGTCTGAGTGGCGTAAGTTTGTACATTTAATTAAAACAGCTCCTAAGAGTGATATTTTGGTATTGGTAACCACTTTTGTATTGACGGTTGTATTTGATTTAGTAGTTGCTATTGAAGTGGGCATCATTATGGCGGCAATCCTGTTTATGAAACGTATGAGCGATGTGACAGAAGTGGAAGGCTGGAAGTACGTGGATGACGAAACCGATGCCGGCAGTATTAGTCTTCGTCAGGTGCCTAAGAATACCCTTGTATACGAAATGACCGGTCCCTTGTTCTTTGGTGCAGCGGATAAGATTTTGCGTATTGCGGTTAAAGAAGATACCAACTGTCTGGTACTTCGTATGCGTAGTGTAAACGCGATTGATGCTACTGCAATGCATAATTTCGAAGCGCTTTTGGATACCTGCAAAAAGAAGAATGTACAGTTAATTTTGTCCCATGTAAATGAGCAGCCCATGCAGGTAATACAGAAGTCCGGATTCTACGAAATGGTAGGAGCGGAGAACTTCTGCGAGCATATTGATGCGGCTTTAAAAAGAGCGGAAGAACTGGCGTAAGATTGATTTACAACCACTATATTTTGTGGTAATATAGAAGCGGATGCACTTTATGTGCGTCCGCTTTGCGTGTTTATAAGTAGAATACATGGCCGGGAGGCTGTGGTAAGTAATTGAATTCAAAAGAAGCGAGGAACAAATAAGTGGCTGAGTTAACACCCATGATGCAAAAATATATGGAGACCAAGAAGGAGTACCCGGATTGTATTCTTTTTTATCGTTTGGGAGATTTCTATGAAATGTTTTTTGAGGATGCGTTAACCGCATCCAAGGAACTGGAAATAACCCTGACCGGTAAATCCTGTGGTTTGGAAGAACGTGCTCCCATGTGTGGTGTACCATATCATGCGGTGGAAGGATATTTAAATAAATTAGTTACCAAAGGCTATAAGGTTGCTATTTGTGAGCAGGTAGAGGATCCCAAACAGGCTAAGGGACTTGTAAAGCGTGAAGTAACTCGTATTGTGACTCCCGGTACCAATTTAAATATGCAGGCACTGGAAGCGACTAAGAATAATTATATTATGTGCATCACCTATACACCCACCAAGATTGGTTTGGCGGCGGCGGATGTTACCACCGGCGATTTTTATACTACGGAGGTGGATGATGCTCGTAGGCTCATGGATGAGTTGATGAAGTATTCCCCTTCGGAAATTATTTGTAATGATGCTTTTTATGTAAGTGGTTTTGATATTGCAGATTTGCGTAATCGCTTGCAAATGGCCATTTCCACCATTGAACCCTATTATTTTGATGATGAGGGCTGTGAAAAGTGTATTATGCGCCATTTTGGCACAAAAAGCCTTATTGGACTTGGGCTGGAGGACTTCCCGGTGGGAACCATTGCAGCAGGTGCGCTTTTACAGTATTTGTTAAATACACAGAAAAACGAACTGGTACATATTAATCATATTCAGTCATATTTAACAAGTAAATATATGCTTTTGGACAGTTCCACAAGACGTAATTTGGAGCTTTGTGAGACTTTGCGGGAGAAGCAAAAGAGGGGGTCGTTACTTTGGGTACTGGATAAGACCAAGACTGCTATGGGTGCCAGAACTTTGCGTAGTTACATCGAACAGCCACTATTAAATAAAGCCGATATGGAGGCACGTCTGGACGCTGTAGAGGAACTTTCAAAAGATTCTGTGTCCCGGGATGAAATCAGAGAATATTTGAACCCTATTTACGATTTAGAGCGTCTGTTAAGTAAGGTGACATATAAAACAGCAAATCCCAGGGATTTGATTGCTTTCCGTAATTCTTTGGAGATGCTTCCGCATATTAAGACAGTACTGAAAGGCTTTCAGAAGGAGTTGTTAACCGGTATCCATGAGGATATGGAGAGCCTGGAGGATATTTATGCCCTGATTGATGCGGCTATTGAAGAGGAACCGCCACTTTTGGTGCGTGAAGGCGGTATCATTAAGGATGGTTTTAATGCGGATATTGATATGCTTCGTAATGCCAAGCGTGACGGCAAGCAGTGGCTTGCCCAGCTGGAGGAGGAAGACAGAGAGCGTACCGGCATTAAGAATTTAAAGATTAAGTACAATAAGGTGTTTGGTTATTATTTCGAGGTAACCAATTCTTTTCAGCATTTGGTGCCGGAGGATTATATTCGTAAGCAGACCTTGGCGAATGCAGAGAGATATACTACGCCCAAGCTTAAGGAGATGGAGGATACCATCTTAAATGCGGAGGATAAGTTGTATACCTTAGAATATGATATGTTCTGCGAGATTCGTGATACGGTGGCGGCGCAGTTGGAGCGTATTCAGCGTACCGCTAAGGCCATTGCACGTCTGGATGTATTTGCATCCCTTTCTTATGTGGCAGAACGCAATCATTATGTGCGTCCTAAGCTTAATGAAAAGGGTGTTATTGATATTAAAGATGGTCGTCATCCGGTTGTAGAGTTGATGATTGACCATGATATGTTTATTGCCAATGATACTATGCTGGATAACAATAATCATTTGATTTCTGTTATTACAGGCCCCAATATGGCCGGTAAATCCACCTATATGCGTCAGAGTGCATTGATAGTATTGATGGCGCAGCTGGGTAGCTTCGTGCCGGCAAAGAGTGCCAATATTGGTATTGTAGACCGAATTTTCACCCGTGTAGGTGCGTCCGATGATTTGGCCAGTGGACAGTCGACCTTTATGGTAGAAATGAATGAAGTGGCGAATATTTTGCGCAATGCTACTTCCAGCAGTTTGCTTATTTTAGATGAAATTGGTCGTGGTACCTCCACCTTTGACGGTTTAAGTATTGCTTGGGCGGTAATTGAACATATCAGTAATAAAAAGTTACTGGGAGCAAAGACCCTGTTTGCTACTCATTATCATGAGCTGACGGAGCTGGAAGGCAAGATTAACAATGTAAATAATTATTGTATCGCCGTGAAGGAGTGCGGAGATGATATTGTGTTCCTGCGTAAGATTGTAAAGGGTGGCGCAGACAGAAGCTACGGTATTCAGGTGGCGAAGCTGGCAGGTGTGCCGGATATGGTGATTAATCGCGCTAAGGAAATCGTAGAGCAGCTCACCGATAACGATATTATTGAAAAGGTCCAGAGTATTGCTGTTGATGTAAAGAATGATGCTAAGGCCAAGAAACAGCCTAAATACGACGAGGTGGATTTGGCACAGATGTCCTTATTTGATACAGTGACGGATGAGGATGTGTTGAAGGAGCTGGAGGAGCTGGAGATTTCCACCATGACGCCTTTGGATGCTATGAATACTTTGTATCGTTTGCAGAATAAAATAAAAAATCGGTGGTAGATTATGGCTACATTATATGTTTCAGATTTGGATGGCACCTTGCTTCGAGGTGATGAGCGGACCTCTGAATACACCAATCAAGTGATAAATACTTTGGCAGAGAAAGGAGTACTCTTTTCTTATGCTACGGCACGCTCCTATATTACTGCTAAGAAAGTAACCAAGGGTATGGATGCGAAAATTCCTTTGATTGTGTATAATGGTGCCTTTGTGATTGATAATGTGACCGAGGAAATATTGCTTGCTAATTACTTTGATGAGTCTGTGTTAGGCTTGCTGGATGAGTTGTTTGAAAGGCAAATTTACCCCATTGTTTATGCATATGTTGATGGCGTGGAAAAGTTTTCTTTTGTGCCTGATTTATGTACCAAGGGTATGAAACTGTTTTTGGAAAGCCGGAAAGGAGACATTCGTACCAATGCGGTAGAAACGATGGTAGATTTGAAGGCAGGCGAGATTTTTTATCTCACTTGTATTGATGCGCCGGAAAAACTGGAGCCTTTCTATGAGAAATACAAAGAAAAGTATCATTGTGTGTATCAAAGGGACATCTATACAGGCGAACAGTGGTTGGAGATTATGCCAAAGGAAGCATCCAAATCCAATGCAATTATACAACTGAGAAGTATGTTTGATTGTGATAAATTGGTGGTTTTCGGTGATGGAAAGAACGATATAGATATGTTTCAGATTGCAGATGAGGCCTATGCGGTAGAGAATGCACATGAGGAACTGAAGAAGTATGCTACGGGCATTGTTTTGTCCAATGATGAAGATGGTGTTGCTAAGTGGCTGGAAGAAAATTGTAAGGTTGATTAGGAGAACAGAACATTATGTTACCAACCAAAGAAGAAGCAGAAAAAGAACTGCAAATTGCAGGTGAACTGAATCCCGGGCCATGGGTGAAACATTCCATTAATGTGGGAATTGCTGCCAGGAATATTGCTCAGAAGATTCCTGGTATGGATGCTGAAAAGGCTTATATTGTGGGTGTTTTGCATGATATTGGCAGACGAATAGGAATTGTAAATATTCCTAAGCATGTATATGCAGGATATGAATTTTGCATGGAAAAAGGCTGGGATGAAGCTGCGCGGATTTGTATGACTCATTCCTATGTGCAAATGCAGGAAGAGTTTCAATATGAACCTGCTACTGAGGAAGAGATTGCAATTAAAAAGTATATTTTGAATGCCGGCGAGGCAGACGATTATGATTGTCTGATTCAGTTGTGTGATTCTTTGGCTACCGATTATGGATTCGTTATTATAGAGAAGCGTTTTGTGGATGTGACACGCAGATACGGCATTATGGAAGGTTATGTGAAGGGCTGGAATCGTACCTTTGAAATCAAGGAGAATTTCGAAGCGCGTATGGGATGCTCCGTGTATGATGTGTTGCCCGATATCGGCAGGACAACACTTTTGTCCCCACCACCATGGAAACCACCGGTGAAGTAGAACGGTATTGGCAGAGGAGAAAGGTGAAATTGTTGGAAAAGCAATCGTTTTCAGTATCGCAAGGCTGGTAAGAAAATAAGTAAAATCATTTTTGCATAAGATTAGAAAGGAAACTACATGAGTCAGATACATGTTTTAGATGCAGAAACAATTGATAAGATAGCGGCCGGTGAGGTGGTGGAGCGGCCAGCCAGTGTGGTGAAGGAGCTGGTGGAGAATGCTATAGATGCAGGCGCCACGTCTATCACTGTGGAAATCAAGGATGGTGGTATCAGCTTTATGCGTATTACGGACAATGGTTCCGGAATCGCTAAGGATCAGATTCGTACGGCTTTTCTTCGTCATGCTACCAGCAAAATTGAGTCCGCTGAGGACTTGAGTCGTATTGCTTCCTTGGGATTCCGCGGTGAGGCTTTGTCCAGTATTTCGGCAGTTTCGCAGGTGGAATTGGTAACGAAGACTGCGGACAGTCTTACCGGTACTCGTGTGATTATTGAGGGTGGTATGGAAAAAGTTTTTGAGGAAGTGGGAGCACCGGAAGGTACTACTTTTCTCATTCGAAATCTTTTCTTTAACACACCCGTGCGTCGTAAATTTTTGAAACAGCCAGCTACGGAAGGTGGTTATGTGGCAGATTTGATGGAACATCTGGCTTTGTCCAGACCGGACATTTCCTTTAAGTTTATGATGGGAAGTCAGACTAAGTTTTATACATCCGGAAATGGTGAATTAAAGGAAGTGATTTACCGTATTTACGGCAAAGATGTGGCAAGCAATTTAATACCTATGGACTTTTCGGAAAATGGATTTCAGATAAAAGGATATTTGGGCAGCCCTGCATTAGTGCGTTCTAACAGAAATCATGAGATTTATTTCATAAATGGACGTTTTATACGTAGTGCGGTGCTTTCTAAGTCTATTGAAGAGGGTTATAAAGAATATTTGATGCAGCATAAGTTCCCTTTATGCGTGTTACATATAAATGTGGAGGACAAGTCCCAGGTGGATGTGAATGTGCATCCGACAAAGATGGAAGTACGTTTCTCAGATGGACCCGCAGTAAATAGTTTGATTATGCAGGCGGTGCGTAATACCCTTAAGCGTAAGGAAATGATACCGGAAACCACTTTGCCGGAGGCTAGAGTAGCAGTAACAAAAGAAGCGACTTGCGCAGAAACAAAGGTGCCGCCAAAGAAAGAGGTCACCTATACAGAGGTGGTTATGCCGGGAATGCCTACAAGACAGGCGAAAAACGATGTGACCGAAATAGTCAATCGGGCAGAGAAACGTATAGGCGAAAAGAGTGGAAATGATACGTCAGACCAGTGGAACAATCAGGGCAGTGTTATCGGTTTGCAGGAACTGAAAATTATGTCCGATATGCTGGAAAATACCAAGGCGGAGGTGCCTGCAGAAAAAACGGGTAATATTGCGAAATCAGCAAGCATGGATTTTGAGTTGAATTTTGAAGAAGAGGAAGTGAAAATTCCTACAATCCCTGCACCTAAACTTTCTGTACCCGAACCTTTCGAGACCAAACGTACGCAAAGCTTCAAGGTTATGGAAGAGATGCGCTATGAAGCAGAGCGTACGAAAATGACTGATTTTAAGCAGGAAACCCTCTTTGAAACAAAGGTGATTTCTCAGGAAAATCGTAGTAAATACACCATTATCGGTCAGGTATTTGATACTTATTGGCTGGTGCAGTTTGAAGATAAATTGTACATTATTGACCAGCATGCAGCTCATGAAAAAGTGAAGTATGAACGTTTTATGAAACAGTATCATGAGAAAACTATTGTAACACAAAATCTCATGCCACCCATTATTGTGAGTCTCACCGGTAAGGAAGAGATGATTCTCAAGGAATACGAGGAGCTTTTTACTAATTTAGGCTTTGAGATCGAGGAATTTGGCGGAGATGAGTATGCTCTGCGTGCTGTGCCAGTGGATTTGTACGGATGTGATGAGAAACAGATGTTTTTGGAGGTGTTGGATGAGTTGTCCGACATGGGACCTAGAGAAAGTTTAAAGGTGGTGGAGGAAAAGATTGCCTCAATGTCTTGTAAGGCGGCAGTAAAAGGAAATAACCGTATCAGCCGCGAGGAAGCAGAGAAACTGATTGATGAGTTATTAACTCTGGAAAATCCCTATAATTGTCCGCATGGACGTCCAACCATTATTACCATGAGTAAATACGAAATGGAGAAGCGATTTAAACGATGACAGATAGTGATAATACAAAAAGACCACTGATCATTTTAACAGGGCCCACGGCGGTGGGCAAAACCAATCTTTCCATCAAACTTGCAAAGCAGGTTGGTGGTGAGATTATTTCTGCTGATTCCATGCAGGTGTATAAGGGCATGGATATTGGTTCTGCCAAAATAACGATCGAGGAAATGGAAGGAGTACCCCACCATTTAATTGATATTATGGAACCCTGGGAAGAGTTTAATGTGGTGGTATTTCAACAAAAGTGCAAAGAGGCCATAGCCGATATTTATGAGCGTGGACATATACCCATATTGACCGGAGGGACCGGTTTTTATATTCAGGCAGTGCTGAAGGATATTGATTTTACGGAGAATGAAGATAATAGCGAGTATCGCGAGCAGTTGGAGGCTTTAGGCAGGGAAAAAGGTGCTGAGTATCTCCATAATAGGCTTAAGGAAATCGACCCTGAGTCTGCAGAAGCGATTCCGGTCAACAATAAGAAGCGTGTCATTCGGGCCTTGGAATTTTATCATTTTACAGGTCAGAAGATATCTGAACACAATAAACAAGAGTCTGAAAAAGAACCTGCTTACAATTTCTGTTATTTTGTATTAAATGATAATAGGGACAAGCTTTATGAGCGTATTGAGCAGCGTGTGGATATTATGCTGAAAAATGGTTTGGAGGATGAAGTATATCATTTGCTGGAGAAAGGCTGTGCCCGTGATATGGTATCTATGCAGGGGCTTGGTTATAAAGAAATGATTGATTATCTGGAAGGTAAAATTACCTTGGAAGAGGCAGTTTATATTATAAAGCGTGATACCAGACATTTTGCCAAGCGTCAAATCACTTGGTTTAAGCGGGAAAAAGATGTGATTTGGGTGAATAAGCCGGAATTTGCATATGAGGAAGAGAAAATACTGAAATTCATGGAAGAATGTCTGAGAGAGCGTGGTATTTATGGCTAAAGAGATTCGTTTTTGGCAGGATAAAATATTTTTTGAAGATGGTTGGTTTGGGTATTACGACGGGAAAGGAAACTATTCTGTGATTTCCATGGAATGTGCTCGTAAAATGGTTTCGGACTATAATGCTTATCAGGCCAGTCAGGATGTGGAACGTGGCGGAATGGATATGCATAAAGCATTTACCGGACGTGGTTTTGAATTGATAGACGGTAAGTATATGTATATGGGCAAGGATATTGAACGACTTCCTGACGGACCGGTTCGTGATATAGAAGAAATTCTGGAAATTCCGCAAAAGGTAGGAAATTATCACATTAATCGAATACATAAGTTTGCCTTTAAGGGTGAAAAACAGATCAAGAAAGTGATTTTGCACGAAAAGATTGACCATATCGGTCAGAATGCCTTTGCAGATTGTGAGAATTTGTGGGCAGTGCAAGGTCTTTCGGATAAGATAACGGTAATGGCAGATGCCTTTGCAAATACCAAGCTTTTTGAGGGAGAGCATGCAGAGTATTTAAAGAAGGTTTTGTTAAAGGTAAATACTACTAATCAGGGACGTTTTGTGGTAAAAAAAGGTACCACCTCCATTGCTGAAAAAGCATTTATGAATTGCCAAGGGATAAGGGAAATTGATTTGCCGGAGTCTGTGGAATATATTGAAAACTTTGCGTTTCAGGATTGTGAGAATCTGGAAACAATACTTATGCCTAAGCATTTACTGCGTTTGGGTGCCGGCGCTTTTGCCGGATGTAAGAACTTAAAAAGCATAATCGTGCCGGATGGTGTGCCGGAGATTCAACGTGGAACTTTCTATGGTTGTGAAAGTTTGTTGGAGGTTCGATTGCCTGAAACGATTGTAAGTATAGGGTTTGACGTTTTTCGCGAAACGGCACTTATGAAACAATTTGATGAAGGTACAGAAGAAGCCTTGTATGTTGATAAATGGTTGATATGTTTTAAAGGTGACTTTGCTGAGACTTTATATATCAAAAAAGGTACAGTAGGCGTGGCAGATATGAACAGTTTTCATAATCGTTATTTAAAAGGCGTTGCAATTCCGGAAGGTCTTAAATACATTGGAAGCGAGGCTTTTGAGAGAACAGCTCTTAAGAGTGTTAACCTTCCCGGTACTCTGGAACTTCTGAAACGCTCTGCTTTCCGGGGAACCAAGATTAAGGAGATTACACTGCCTGCATCCGTGAAACAAGTGGATCAATGGGTGTTTATGGACTGCGAGCAGTTGGATAGAATTACCATAGAGGGGAAGGATACTCAGATTATCTGGCCGGCAATTACGGGGCATCGCAATGGTACGCCTACAATTGTTGAAGCACCCTTGGCGAGTTGTGCGCAGGCTTACTGTGAACAATATGGTGCAAAATATAACCTTGTTTTCGAAGAATTAAAACCGGTTGTTAAGAATAATATATTTACTTTGAGGAGAAAAAAATAGGATGAAAAACTTTGAAATATTTAAAAGTTTAGGGATTTCTGCAGAGGTCTATGAATATGGCGAAACTATTTTGGAAGGTTTGAAGGAACGTTTTGCGGAAATCGATGAGCGGGCGGAATTCAACCAATTGAAAGTGTTGAAGGCCATGCAGGATAATCAGGTAAGTGAGGCATGTCTTTTGGGTACTACCGGTTACGGTTACAATGATATTGGTAGAGACACTTTGGAGGCGGTATATGCGTCCGTTTTTCATGCGGAAGATGCCTTGGTGCGCCCTCAGATTACTTGTGGAACCCATGCTTTAGCACTTGCGCTTATGAGTAATTTGCGTCCCGGCGATGAGCTTTTAAGCCCTGTGGGTAAGCCCTATGATACTTTGGAAGAAGTAATCGGCATTCGTGAAACTCCCGGTTCTTTGTCGGAATACGGTATTACGTACAGCCAAGTGGATTTACTGCCTGACGGAAGTTTTGATTTTGATAATATTGCAAAGGCTATTAACGAAAAGACGAAGCTGGTTACCATTCAGCGTTCCAAGGGCTATCAGACCAGACCCACCTTGTCTGTGACGCGTATTGGTGAGTTGATTCGATTTATTAAGAACCTTAAGCCGGATGTAATCTGCATGGTGGATAATTGCTATGGAGAGTTTGTAGAAGAGATTGAACCTACGGATGTAGGTGCGGATATGGTGGTGGGCTCTTTAATTAAGAATCCGGGCGGTGGTCTTGCACCTATCGGCGGATATATTGCAGGAAAGAAGGAATGTGTTGCAAATGCGGCATATCGACTTACTTCACCGGGGCTAGGCAAAGAGGTTGGTGCTTCCTTGGGGGCTTTAAGCTCTTTCTATCAAGGTTTATTCTTGGCGCCTACAGTTACGGCAGGTGCATTAAAAGGAGCTATTTTTGCTGCAAACATTTACGAAAATTTAGGTTACGGTGTTGTTCCTAATGGCAAGGAAAGTCGTCATGATATTATTCAGGCAGTGACCTTTGGACATCCGGAAGGTGTGATTGCCTTCTGTCAGGGTATTCAGGCTGCAGCACCTATTGATAGCTACGTGACACCGGAGCCTTGGGATATGCCCGGATATGATGCACAGGTAATTATGGCGGCAGGAGCCTTCGTTTCAGGTTCGTCTATTGAACTTTCCGCAGATGGCCCCATTAAACCTCCCTATGCAGTATATTTCCAGGGTGGCCTTACCTGGCAGCATGCGAAGTTTGGCATCTTAAAATCTCTTCAAGCTTTGGTGGACAAAGGGATTTTAAGTGTAAATAAAGTGTCGGAAGTTTGTAAAACTTTAAGAAATTCCGCGAAATAAATTCTTGGAATTTTATATACATTATGCTCAAAATATGGTAGTATGATAGAGTGTATGGATAAGGGAAAATACAAGTATATTCTTACGGGTTATTACAAAAGAAAGTTGAGGAACAGTTTTGAAGAAAGTAAATTGGCTTTTACTGATTATTGTACTGATAGGCTTTGTGCTGGGGGGATTTATTGGCAATTTATTTGATAATTCCATAATAAATTACAGCAATACCTTTGGTCTGGATACGCCAATTGTGCTGAATCTTGGATTTATTATCCTTACCTTCGGTTTGAAGATTCAGATTTCTATTGCCAGTGTCATTGGTGTTATTATTGCCTTGTTAGTATATAAGTTTATTCGTTAATAATGAACCTTGCACGTCGGAGAAGGCGGACAAGGAGTACATTTGAAAAAGGAAATAACAAAAAACAAGAGAAACAGTGAAAATTTACCTTATGAGAAATTCATAGAATATGGACCGCAAAGTCTGACGGAAAGTGAACTTTTGGCCATTATTTTACGAACGGGGACCAAGGAAAAAAATGCATTGCAGCTTGCAGAAGAAATACTGTCTTTGTCAAAAACCAATCGAACGGGTTTGCTTGGTTTATATGATTTGCCGTTAGAGAAACTTATGGCAGTAAAGGGAATCGGGAATGTCAAGGCAGTTAAGATTAAGTGTATTGCAGAATTGGCCATGCGTATTAACACAGCCTCCGCAAAAAACGGACTGATTGTACACAAACCGTCTACAGTAGCAGATTATTTTATGGAGAAACTCAGGCATCGTAAAAAAGAATGTGTAGTTGTTGTATGTCTGGATGCCAAAGGGCAATTGATTAAGGAGATTGATTTAACCAGCGGTAGTGTAAATATGTCCCTGATTTCACCGAGGGATGTATTTCTGGAAGCTCTTCGATATGAAGCGGTCAATATTATCCTGATTCATAATCATCCCAGTGGGGACCCGACACCCAGTAGCAGTGATTTACAGGTTACCCGGTGTATTGCTGAGATGGGTCAAAATTTGGATATTCCGCTATTGGATCATATTATTATCGGCGATAACTGTTACTTTAGTTTTAAAGAAGAGTGTTGTTTATAGAAAGGAGTTTTTGCATGGCAAACAATGTATATGGTATTGATTTGGGTACCAATAATATAAAAATTTACAGCAAGAACGATGATAAAATTTTAGTGGAGAAGAACATGATTGCTATTGAAAATAAGCATACATTGTTTGCTTATGGTGATTCTGCATTTGATATGTATGAGAAAGCACCCGGCAATATTCAGGTTTCCTATCCCTTGTCAAATGGTGTAATTGCTGAAATAAAGAATATGGAAACTCTGATTAAATATTTTATTACAGATTTTCAGGGGGGGATAATTAAACCCTCAGATTTTTATATTGCTGTGCCTACGGATGTCACCGAAGTAGAAAAAAGAGCGTTTTATGATTTGGTAAAGGATGCAAATGTAAAAGCTAAAAAGGTTATGGTGGTGGAAAAGGCTGTTGCGGATGGTCTGGGCATGGGTATTGATGTAAAGACTTCTCAGGGTGTTATTATTGTAAATGTAGGCTTTGATACCACAGAAATTTCCATTCTTTCCTTGGGCGGAATTGTACTCAGTCGTTTGATTAAAGTGGGTGGTAATAAATTTGACGACTCCATACGTAATGCTGTGCGTAAGGAATTAAGCCTCATTATCGGAGGTAAGACTGCAGAAAGTATTAAATGTTCCATTGGTGAATTAGAAGCAGAAGGAAAAGGTGCAGTAGTTTACGGTCGTGATATTGTAACCGGCCTTCCGGTGGAAAGAGAAATTCCTGCAGAAATGATTAATCAGTCCTTAGAGGAGCACTTTGCAACCATTATTGATAACGTAAAGGTGATTTTAGAGAGAACTCCACCCGAGCTTGCAGCAGATATTTATCGTAATGGTATTTATTTAACCGGTGGTTCTTCACAGGTGGCACATTTGGCAGAGGAATTGCATAAGGGAACGGGTCTTAAGGTGAATGTTTCTGAAAATCCGCTGACCAGTGTAGCAATTGGCCTGGCTAAGATTATTAATGATGAGAACTATAAATCTGTGGCATATGCGATAGAAGGGATGAGTAAATGAGCCCGGTAGTAAAAAGAAAAGGGGAGAGATTTACAATACCAAGTAAATATCTCCTTTTTGCATTAACTTGTTTTTGTACTTTTTTGATGGTATTAACCATCAGTACGGATGTTTTGAATAAACCCTTGAATGCAGTGGTGGGATACGTGGTTGTTCCGTTTCAGCAAGGAATAGGAAATGTGGGGGGCTGGATATCCAGGCGTTCGGATGAGCTTGGTCAGATAAAGGATTTATTGGAAGAAAACAATAAATTAAAGGCGCAGGTGGATGAACTAAAGGTTGAAAACACCTTATTGCAACAGGATAAAGCGGAATTGCTCAGGCTAAGAGAATTATATCAGATTGATACCCAATATGACTCTTATACGAAGGTGGGAGCTAAAATTATCAGTAGGGATACGGGTAATTGGTATTCCTCTTTTGTAATAGATAAGGGGAAAGAAGATGGACTTTCCGTGGATATGAATGTTATTGCAGATGGTGGTCTGGTTGGCAGAATTACCGCGATAGGTCCCAATTGGGCAAAGGTTACTTCCATTATTTCCGACAATGCCAATGTATCAGCTAAGTCTCTTATTACTTCGGATACAATGATTGTTTCCGGAGATTTGGAAGCAATGAAGGATGGTGTGATTCGTTTTAGCCAGCTGATTGACAGTCAGAATAATATATCGGAAGGGGATAAGATTGTTACTTCACATATTAGTGACAAATATTTGCCCAATATTATGATTGGTTATGTATACTCCATTACAGCGGATCCTAATAACCTGACAAAATCAGGCTACATATCACCGGCGGTGGATTTTGAACATTTAGAAGAAGTTCTTGTGATTTTGGAAAAAAAGGAAGAACTCAAGGAAGAATAAGGAGAAGAGTGCTTTGTTAAGAAAGTTTACTGTATTTATTTTCATAGTGGTATGCTTTGTGCTGCAAAGCACGGTGTTTAAAAGCCTGGCATTTGCGGGAATAGTTCCCAATTTGCTTATTATTTTGACCTCGGCCTATGGATTTATGAGAGGCGAAAACGAAGGCCTTGTAATTGGTTTTTTCTGTGGTTTATTAGTGGATATTTTTTTTGGTGATATATTAGGGTTTTATGCACTGATATTAATGTATATTGGATATTTAAACGGCAAATTTAATCGAATTTTTTATCCGGAAGATATTAAGTTGCCGCTTGGATTAATTGTTATCAGTGATTTGTCCTATGGTATGATTTGTTACATACTTTTATTTATGTTAAAGGGAAAGTTTAATTTTCCGTTTTATTTTACCAAGGTTATCTTACCGGAATTGGTTTATACCATGTTGGTTACCTGTGTATTATATCCCCTTATGTTGTTGGTAAATGAGAGATTGGATCGTAGAGAGAGAAGAGGCGCATAGAGTTTGTTTGATAAAATAAGAGAAGATATTATTAATTTCATAACGAACCGTATAACGCTACTGACCTTTTTGTTTTTGATTCTCGGCGGTATATTGATTTATCGATGCTTTAATTTGCAGATTGTACAGGGGCAACAGTATTTGGACAAGTTTGTACTTCAGGCGGAAAAGTCCAGAGATTTAGCCAGTTCCCGAGGTTCCATATATGATTGTAACGGTGTTCTTTTGGCTTATGATGATTTGGCGTATTCTGTGAAGATAGAGGATGTTTTTGAATCCGGCAACGGAAAAAACGCAAAATTAAATGCTATAATTTATATGCTCATTAAAGGCATTGAGAAGAACGGTGACAGTATTATTGAAGATTTCAATATTATTCTGGATTCTAACAATAATTTTGTGTTTAATGTGGAAGGCACCAAACGCTTACGTTTTCTGGCGGATGTTTACGGTCGTAAAAATATTGATGATTTAAAAGATGATGAGAGAATTGCTACGGCGGAAGATGTGATAAATTTTTTGGGCGGCAAAAAGAACTTTGCCATAGGAGATTATGCAGTTACAGGCGACACTTCTTCAGAATTTATTGTGGGTAAAGGTTATACAAAACGTGAGCTGTTGCAGATGATTAATGTGCGTTATGCTATGAAACTTACCAGTTATAGAAAATATATAGGTACTACTGTAGCAAAGGATATCAGTAATGAAACAGTGGCTGTTATAATGGAAAACAGTGCCGAGCTTCCCGGTGTTTCTATTGTGGAAGATACTGTGCGCAGATATACGGAGGACAGCTTATATTTTGCACATATTCTCGGTTATACAGGCAAGATTTCCTCGGAAGAATTGGATTCCTTCAATCAACAGGATTTAGAGGCGGGCGGAACAGGAGACAGATATTCCATTAACGATATGGTCGGCAAAAGCGGTATCGAACTCTATATGGAGTCCGCTTTACAAGGAACTAAGGGCTACGAAAAAGTTTATGTAGATAATATGGGACGTGTGATCAGCATTAAAGAGCGAACAGAGGCAACTGCCGGAAATGATGTCTATTTAACGCTGGATAGTGAATTGCAAAAAGCTGCGTATCAGATTTTGGAGCAACATATAGCAGGTGTTGTGGTTGCCAAGATTCGAAATATCAAAGAATATGTTCCGGCTGAAAATGCAAAGAGTTCTGATATTTTAATTCCGATTTATGATGTCTATTTTGCTGTGATTAATAACGGTGTTATAGATATTCGTGAGTTTACCGAGGAAGATGCCGGTGAAACCGAAAAGGTGGTATACGAAAAATATTTGGAATATAAAGCGGGGGTATATGAACGCTTAAGATTGGAATTTTTCGAGAAAAAAACCATTTACGATAAATTAACATTGGAATATCAGAATTATCAGAGTGATATTATTACACTTTTAAAAGATGATGGTATTTTGGTACGTTCTTTAATTGATGAAAAGGATAAAACGCAGATTGCCTGGGCGACAGAAGAAAAAATCAGTATTAATGAGTACTTGAAATATTGTATCTCTATGAACTGGATAGATGTCACCAAACTTGACCTTGATAGTCAATATTCTGATTCGGAAGAAATATATAATCATATTTGCGATTATATATTAGAACGAATAGATGGCAATCTGGAATTTCAGAAGAAAATTTATCGTTTTATGATTAAAAATGATAAGTTGAGCGGTACGGAAGTATGTAAAATTTTGTGTGAGCAAGGCGTTATTGAGATTCCAGAGGCTGATCGGGAAGCCTTATATAATGGTAAATTGAAAGCCTATGATTTTATGATGAACCGTATAAAAAATCTGGATATTACACCGGCACAGCTGGCGTTGGATCCTTGTAACGGTTCTGTTGTGATTATGGATACCAATACCGGTGATGTGCTTGCCTGTGTGACCTATCCGGGCTACGACAACAATATGATGGCCAATACGGTGGATGCAGAATATTGGAACCAGTTGATTACGGATAAGTCCATGCCTATGAACAATTATGCCACTACTTACAAGGGTGCGCCGGGTTCGACTTTTAAAATGGTTTCGGCCACAGCTGCTTTGATGGAAGGTATTGTAGATTTAAAAACAAAAATTAACTGTACCGGTCAATTTACACAGATTAATCCGGGACCTTGGTGTTGGAATCGATGGGGTCACGGTTACTTAAATGTAACCGGAGGTATTGCTCATTCTTGCAACTATTTCTTTTATAATGTGGGGTATAGTTTATCTACAAGAAATGGTGTTTACAATGCACAGGAAGGTTTGGATACGCTTGCACTTTATGCGTCTATGTACGGTTTGACAGAAAAGACCGGTATTGAGATAGGAGAAACTATTCCGCAGGTATCCAATGAATTACCCGTTCCTTCGGCGATTGGACAAGGTACTAATGCTTTTTCTTCTGTAGGTTTAACACGTTATGTGGCGGCAGTTGCAAATGGCGGTACAGTTTATAATATGACCTTATTGGATTCGGTAAGAGATAATGAAGGAAATATTATTAAAGAATTTAATGCAGAGGTTTATAATCATGTGGTTATGCCACAGGAAAATTGGGATGCGATTCGGCTTGGTATGCGCCAAGTAGTAGAAGGTAAGGTATATTTTAAGGAGCTGGGTGTACAGGTGGCCGGTAAGACCGGTACGGCGGAACAGTCTACCTCCAGACCGAACCATGCGTTATTTGTGGGATATGCACCCTATAACGATGAACCTGAAATTGCTGTTACCACTCGTATTTTGTTTGGATATTCTTCGGATTATGCAGCACAAGCTACACGAGATATTATAGCGTATTATTATGGCTTAGAACCCAAGGAAGATATTGTTACCGGTGTGGCAAATACACCGGGAGCAGGGGTTTCCAATAATGAAATTTAGAATGGAGAATGATTTGTGAAAAGTTCGTTTACAATAAAAAGTTTTCAAAACGGAATAAAACTATTTTTAAATCCGGATATGGAGTTCGAGGTGATTTTGCAGGATATCGCCGCAAAATTTGCTTCTTCCAGAGCGTTTTTCCGGAATTCCGATATTGCGCTTTCTCTAGAGGGAAGAACCCTTACGGCAGAACAGGAAATGAACATTTTGGAAGCAATTAGTGATAATTGTGACTTAAATGTAATTTGTATTGTGGGTAAGGATGATATTTCACAAAATAACTTTATCAAAGCTTTACAGACCTTACAAAAAAAATTACCCACCGGTGATTATGCACAGTTTTATCGCGGTACGCTTAAAGATAAAGATGTTTTGGAAATGGAAGACAGTATCATTATTTTCGGGGATGTTAATCCCGGATGCGTGGTACGTTCCGGAAAAAGTATTATCATTATGGGCGGCTTGTATGGGGAAGCCTATGCCGGCAGGGAAAACGCGGAAAATGCTTTTGTGTTAGCGCTTGAAATGGAACCGGAAGCGATAGCAATCGGTGATTTCAAATATAAATTAGCGAGAAAAGGAAAATGGAGAATACACCCGAAAATCCAACCCAAAGTAGCATTTGTTAAAGAGGATGAGGTTGTGTTGGAACTACTTACCAAAGATATCCTGGAAGAATTATAGACCTTTCAGGCGACGCATTACTTGATATGTCATTAGACAGAATGGAGGATTTATGTGTGAAGTAATTGTCGTCACATCAGGTAAAGGCGGAGTGGGCAAGACCACCACTTCAGCAAACGTAGGAACAGGTCTCGCAAAGATGGGCAAAAAAGTCTGTCTTATTGATACGGATATCGGACTTCGTAATCTGGATGTGGTTATGGGGTTGGAAAATCGTATTGTTTACAATTTGGTAGATGTAGTAGAGGGGAATTGTCGCATTAAACAAGCTCTTATCAGGGATAAAAAACATCCGGGACTATATTTAATGCCGTCGGCTCAGACAAAGGACAAGTCTGCTGTTACGCCAGGACAGATGATTAAAGTGATTGAAGGTTTAAAGGAGCAGTACGATTATATTATTTTAGATTGTCCTGCAGGCATAGAACAGGGATTTCAAAATGCGATTGCAGGTGCGGACAGAGCTTTGGTGGTTACCACACCGGAGGTATCGGCAATTCGGGATGCGGATCGGATTATTGGTTTGTTAGAAGCCAATGGATTTAAGAAAATTGATTTGATTATTAATCGTTTGCGTGTAGATATGGTAAAAAAGGGAGACATGATGTCGTCCTCAGACGTTGTGGATATTCTTGCAATTCCTCTAATCGGAATTGTTCCGGATGATGAGAATGTGGTGATCTCTACAAACCAGGGAGAACCTTTAGTTGGAACAGATACACCTGCGGGACATGCTTACCAAAATATCTGTCAACGTGTAATGGGAAAAGAAACGCCTTTCTATACTATGGAAAAGACAATATCCTTTTGGACAAAGGTTACTGGTATTTTCCATAAGGTTTAGGAAAGGAGTTTGGCATGAAATTATTATTTCGAAGAAAGAGTTCTTGTCAGATTGCCAAGGACCGACTTAAAATTTTGCTCATATCGGATCGGGTAAATTGTTCTCCTGAAATGATGGACATTATTAAAAATGATATTGCAAAAGTGATTTCAAAATACATGAAAATAGATACAGCCAATATGGAGATTCAAATAAGCAAGACATCACCTGCTTTATATGCAAATATTCCTATATTGGATTTGAATAAACAGTAAGAAAGGTATGGTATGTTTCAGGATTATAAGCTACGTAATTATGACTTCAAATTAATCCTAATGGTATTGGCACTTTCCATTGTAGGGGTTTTGGCGGTGGGTAGTGCAGAAGAATCCTTGCAGACAAAACAGATTTTGGGTGTTGTGGCCGGAATTGTTTTGATGATAGGTATTTCTTTGTTAAATTATAAGTGGCTGCTTAAACTGAATTGGTTTATGTATATCGGCAATTTGCTATTGCTGTTATTGGTTAAGTTTTTGGGTGATGAAGGTGGTTATGGTGCACAGAGATGGCTGGAAATCGGTTCTTTTCGTTTTCAGCCATCAGAAACCGCAAAAATATTATTGATTTTATTTTTTGCACAGTTTATTATGAAAAATAAAGAGAAATTAAATTCCATACCGGTTTTGATTTCTTGTGTTGTTTTGATTTTAATACCATGGTATTTAGTTTTTGATCAGCCGGATTTATCAACCAGCATTATATTAATTGTAATATTCTGTATTGTGATGTATGCCGGAGGCCTAAGTTGGAAAATTATTTTGGCTATACTAGCTGTGGCAATCCCTGTATTTGTCATTGTGATTTCCATTGCACTAAAACCGGGTACGGAGTATTTGCAAGATTATCAAAAGAATCGAATTTTGGCATTTATTAATCCGGAAGAATATGCGCTGGATGAAGCTTTACAGCAGTTAAATTCCGTAACGGCCATTGCATCCGGAATGTTAGACGGTAAGGGCTACAAAAATAACGAGATTACCTCCGTAATTAACGGTAATTATGTATCACAACCGCAGACGGACTTCATATTTGCTGTTATTGGTGAGGAATTTGGTTTTAAGGGAAGTGTACTTGTAATAGTACTGATTATATGTATAGCCTTAGAATGTGTAAGCATAGGAAGGCAGTCGTCTGATTTGGCCGGGCAAATCATTGCAGCAGGCATGGGAGGCTTAATCGCCTTTCAAGGTTTTATCAATATAGGTGTGGCAACCTTTATTTTGCCAAATACGGGTTTGCCATTGCCGTTTGTAAGCTATGGTTTGACTTCGCTTATGAGTTTGTTTATAGGTATGGGGTTTGTACTTAATGTGAAGTTACAAAGTAAACGTTAATGTAGAACTATAAGGGGTTATAGTGTTTTCTATACGAAAGAAAGAGAGGGTTTCATTATGAATATTGCATTGATTGCACATGATGCAAAGAAGAAGTTGATGCAAAATTTTTGCATAGCTTATCGGGGGATTTTATGCAAAAATGAATTGTATGCAACCGGTACGACAGGAAGATTAATAGAAGAAGTAACAAACTTGAATGTACATAAATTTTTGGCGGGACATTTGGGTGGAGAACAGCAGGTCGGTGCACAGATTGAACATAATCAGCTTGATTTGGTGATTTTCTTAAGAGACCCCAGTACTCCCAAATCTCATGAACCGGACGTTAATAATGTGGTAAAACTATGTGATATGCATAATATTCCTTTGGCTACTAATTTGGCAACGGCGGAACTGTTAATTAAGTCCTTGGATAGAGGAGATTTAGAGTGGCGTGAAATGTACAAATAGATGCTTTAGAAAGCACAGTATTTTATTGTTAAGCTTTTGTTTGCTTATAGGTATTAGCGGGTGTGGCAAAAGAACCTATGAATTACCTTATGATGCAAATAGTTCAGTCAGTGGTTTTAATGTTTTGGCTACGGATGACAGTGCGTTGGTAGTTCCTTTTGCTAATGACCTGTGTATAGTGACGAAGGATTTCAAAAACAGTGAATTTGCTGATACCTCGGAGTGCGAAGCAGCAGTAGTGTTTGATATGAATGCTTCCGAGATTTTATTTTCACAAAATGCGCATGAACAATTATATCCGGCCAGTCTTACGAAGGTAATGACGGCATTAGTGGCTTTAAAATATGGTTCTCCGGAGCAGATGTTATATGCAACGGATGCTATTTATATTGACGAGTCCGGAGCACAATTATGCGGCTTGAAGCCCGGGGATAGTATGACCTTGAACCAGGCTTTGTATATTGCGCTTTTACATTCCGCAAATGATGCAGCACTTATGATTGCTGAAAATATAGCTGGTTCGGTAGATGAGTTTGTAAAACTGATGAATCAGGAAGCAAATGCATTGGGGGCGACGAACACCCATTTTGTAAATCCCCATGGATTATCCGATCCGCAGCAATATACTACGGCTTATGATATGTATTTGATTTTTAATGAAGCTTTAAAATACGAAAAGTTTGTAGAGATTATTCAAACCTCATCATATGAGACCACTTATTATAATAATAAAAATGAGGCGAAGCAGATTTCGGTTAAAAATACCAATAAATATGTAAATGGTAATGAAATTGCTCCGGATAATATCCGGGTTATCGGAGGAAAAACCGGAACCACAAAGGCTGCCGGAAGCTGCTTAATATTGCTTTGCAAGGACACAAACGGTGCACCATACATAGCAATTGTTTTAAAAGCGCAGTCCGGGGATAGTCTTTATGCACAAATGACAGATTTATTAGAAGAAATCGGTAAATAGTAGTTGTTTTTTACAACAACTTACACTATAATAGTATTAGGTGAAGTAATTAAGGTATTTCATCAATTTACTTTAGGAGGGTACCCCAATGGTTCAATTAATCGTAGGCAAAAAAGGTAAAGGAAAGACAATACAGTTATTGGATAAAGTAAATAATGAAGTTAAGAATATCGCAGGCAATATCGTATACTTGGATAAGAGTATGGCACATATGTATGAATTAAATAATAAAGTACGTATGATTGATGTTTCACAGTTCATGATTGAAAGTGCAGAAGAGTTTGTAGGTTTTGTGTCCGGTATTATTTCTCAGGATCATGATTTACAGCAGATGTATTTTGATAGTTTCTTAAAGATTTCGTGCTTGTTGGATAAGGATATTACCGCAACAATAGAGAAGCTTGAGAAAATCAGCGAGACAAAGGGTGTTGACTTTATATTAAGTGTTTCTTTGGATGAGGAGGAATTACCTGAATCATTGAAGAAGAATGTAATTGTTGCTTTATAATATAGTATGTTGTAAAAGCCTCGGGTGCTTACCGAGGCTTTTCTGAGTTATAGATGTTTTATATAATATGTTGGGAGGAAGAAAAGTGGCAGCTCGTAATACGGATAAAAGTAATATTGTAAATATAAATAAGAAAAGACCTATACAATTTAAAATCGAGAATCTTATTTTCGTATTGGTATTTATTTATGTTTTAGTTTATGTCATTATTTCTTTCCAGACTGAAAAAATAATACCTTATGAAGTAAAAGAAGGCTCTTTGGCTGAAAATTATACTTATAGAGCAATCGCGGTTCGTCAAGAGCAGGTTGTAACCACGGACAAGTCCGGCTATATCAGTTATTTTGCAAGAGAAGGGGAACGCGTTGCGCTGGGGAATTTGGTTTACGCCGTGGACGAGACCGGACAATTAAAGGAATATATGGAGAATATTGCTTTATCAGAAGGAAAAAGCACCTTGACAGATGTAGAATTGATTGAACTTAGAAGTGAAATGGTTATGTTTACCAAGGAGTTTAATCCGGAAGCATTTTCTACGGTATATGATTTTAAGTATGATCTGAAAAGTGACACTTTAAAATTATCTAATACACATATTTTGAATAATATCGATGCTATGCAGCAAGGCGGATTGGGCAATCTTTTATCCAGAAATTATGCTGTAAATACCGGAATACTAACATATTATGTAGATGGTTATGAGGATTTAACGCCTCAGAATATTACCATGGATATGTTTGATGAAGAAAAATACGATAGAAAGCAAATGGAAGACAATGCTATTATTACTGCCGGAGAACCTGTTTATAAACTTTCTAAGAGTGAGAATTGGTCTTTGGTAGTTCCGATTGAACCAGAGCAGGCTTCGGACTTTCTGGAAGCTGAATATATTAAGGTGCGCTTTTTAAAGAATCAATATGAGTCATGGGGACAGGTTTTTATCATAGATGGTACAGATGGTAATACCTATATGGAACTTCGATTTACCAATTCCATGGTAACCTTTGCAAAAGACCGTTTTGTAGATATTGAATTGCAGTTACATGATGAAGTTGGGTTAAAAATACCGAATAGTTCTATTGTTAACAAGGAATTTTTCCTGGTTCCTCAAGAATTTGTTACCGTACAAGGTGATAGTGGTATGGGTACGGTGTTAAGAGAACGATATAAAGAAGATGGAACGGTAACCAGCGAAACCATAGATGTTGTGTTGTATAGTTTGGATACTGCTAATAAGGAATTTTATGTGGAAGCTGTTGCTTTACAGAGTGAGGATAATTTAATAATGCTGGATAGCCAGAAAAGGTATACAATTGGCAAAAAAGGTACCTTAATTGGTGTGTATTATATGAATAAAGGTTATGCAGACTTTAGACAGATACAGATATTGTATCAGAATGAGGAGTATTCCATTGTAAAATCCAATACTACTTATGGTTTAAATGTATATGATTATGTAGTACTGAATGCTTCTTCTGTAAGTGATGAGCAGTTTATTTACCAGTAAAAGAGGATATGTTTGTATATGATTAAAGATAATATCAGTGAAGTATTAGTCAGAATTGAAGCAGCGAAGAAAAAAACAGCGATTAGTAAGGAAGTCACTTTGATTGCAGTCAGTAAAACCAAGCCGGTATCGGCAATTAAAGAGGCCTATTCCTGCGGTGTCAGAGATTTTGGTGAAAATAAAGTACAAGAGCTTGTAGATAAGTATGAACAGCTTCCGAAGGATATTCGCTGGCATATGATTGGACATTTACAAAGAAACAAGGTTAAATACATCATTGACAAAGTCTACATGATTCATAGTGTGGATTCTTTGCGACTGGCAGAGGAAATCAGTAAGGAAGCAATAAAGAAACAAGTGAATGTGAACATTCTTGTAGAGGTGAATATGGCCGGTGAAGAATCAAAATTCGGCATACAAACGACAGCAGAATGTGTAGAATTAGTCAAGCAAATAGCTAAATTGCCGAATATTTTCATAAAAGGTTTGATGACTGTGGCTCCGTTTACAGAAAATGCCGAAGAAAATCGATTATATTTTGCAAAAATGCGGGAATTAGCTGTTGACATAACGAAGGAAAACATTGATAATATATGTGTAGATATATTGTCTATGGGTATGTCCGGGGATTATGAAGTTGCGGTAGAAGAAGGAGCATCTTATGTTCGTATAGGAACCGGTATATTTGGTGAAAGAGATTATGGACAAAATTAATTTGTCCGACATGTAAGGAGACGAAGTTCATGGGTGTAATGGATAAGTTTTTAAACTATATGAAATTAAATGATGATGATTATGATGATGAGTATGATGGCTATTATGATGATGAACCGGTAGAACCTAAGCAACCTCTTATTACCAAGAAAGCACCGGTAGTAAAAGATGAGGATGATTATGTTGTTGAGAAGCCGGTTTCTAAGAGAGCTTCAAATTCAGGTGCCGGAAAGATTACGCAGATGCGTCAATCATCTTCTAGAAAAACTCCTTCCGGAAGTGGTATGGAGGTTTGTGTTATGAAACCGACTACCATAGAAGATGCAAGAGAGATTACCGATACTCTTTTAGCAAATCGAACCGTAGTTCTTAATTTAGAGGGAATTGATGTGGATATTGCACAGCGAATTATCGATTTTACTTCCGGTTCGTGCTATGCAATTAGTGGTAATCTTCAGAAGATATCGCATTATATTTTTATAATCACACCAGCTTCCGTTGATGTTTCCGGTGATTTCCAGGATATTTTTGGTGGTGCTTTTGATTCACCCCTCAGTGATTTGCGTTAATTATTTGATATTAATATCCCTTCATTTGCAAGGAAGCAGATGAAGGGAATTTTTTTGAAAGTTTTTAAATAAGGAGTATTAAAATGGCACAGAGATTAGAGGTTTTATATGACAAAAAGCCTTGTTATGATATAGTGATTACCAAGGGATTTGATGAACTAAAGGGGGAATTGGCACAATTTGTTGATAAAAATAAAAAAGTATGCATTATTTCGGATACGATTGTGGCACCTTTATATGCTGAAGAATTATCAAATGTAATTAAAGAGTCTGCTGCATCGGTGTATACTTATGCTATTCCCGCAGGAGAAGAAAATAAAACCTTGGATAGTGTAAAAGTAATCTATGAGTTTTTGATTTCACAGGGCTTTGGAAGAAAAGATGTATTAATTGCACTTGGCGGAGGTGTGGTTGGTGATATGACCGGTTATGTAGCTGCTACCTATTTAAGAGGTGTGGATTTTATCCAGATTCCGACCACGTTACTTTCGCAGAATGATAGTAGTATTGGCGGAAAGACCGGTGTGGATTTTGATGGATATAAAAATATGGTAGGTGCTTTTAAGATGCCTAAGCTGGTTTATATGAACCTGGAAGTACTGAAAACCTTGGATGACCGTCAGTTTTTCTCCGGATTTGCAGAGGTAATGAAGCATGGTTTGATTAAAGACCAGAAATTTTATATTTGGTTAATTGAGAATATGTATGAAATTTGCGAGAGAGATTTGAGCGTTTTAGAGGAAATGATTCTTCGCAGTTGTACCATTAAGAAAAATGTGGTAGAGAAGGATCCCACGGAGCAGGGCGAAAGGGCATTGCTTAATTTCGGACATACCATAGGCCATGCTATTGAAAAGGCAAAGAATTTTACCTTGACTCATGGGGAATGTATTGCTCTTGGGATGGTTGCAGCTGCTTTTATATCTTGGAAACGTGGTAAAATCGGTATGGAAACCTATTATGAAGTGCGTGATATGTTCGTCCCTTTTTATTTACCGATTTCCATAGATGGTTTAGATGCACAGGAAATATTAAAATTGACTAAGTCAGACAAAAAAGCCGAGGCCGGAACCATTAAGTTTATTCTGTTAAATCGTGTTGGACAGGCTATTATAGATAAAACAGTAACGGACGAAGAAATATTGGAAGCATTAAAAGAAATTATTTATGTAGAAGAGGATTAAGAACGTGAATAAAAAAATACGTTTATGTATGGATATTGTTTTGGCAGTTGTTTTGGTATGGTTTGATCAATTTACCAAGAAACTTGCTGTATCAAAATTGATGGGAAAACCCGCATTTCCGATTATTAAAGGTGTTTTAGAGTTTGATTACTTGGAAAATCGTGGCGTGGCATTCGGAATGTTCCAGGGACAACGAATTATGATCTTGCTTGTGGGTGTGATTTTTATTGTAGGTCTGTTGATTTTTATGATGAAAATGCCTTCGGGACGTAAATACACTGCATTACATGTAATATTAACCTTTGTGATTGCCGGAGGAATTGGTAATATTATTGACCGTGTCAGTCTGGAATATGTTATTGATTTTATCTCCTTTGTGCTGATTAATTTCCCTATATTCAATGTGGCTGATTGTTATGTGGTTTGTGGTGTAATTGCCATGTGTATAATGATTTTGTTTGTTTTTAAGGACGAAGATTTTGAATTTTTAAGTTTTAAGAAATCTGAGGAGAAGGAAGATTAATGCAAGAGTATCGGTTTCAGATAACTGAAGAATTGGAAGGGGAGCGCCTGGATAAAGCGCTTAGCTTGTTGATAGAAACCTTATCTCGTAGTTATGTTTCAAAGCTTATCAAAGAGGAAAAGGTGTTTGTTAACGGTAAAACTGCAAAGAGCAGCTACAATCTGAAAATGGATGATGAAGTTTGTTTTGAACTGCCGCCTTCTCAGGAACCGGATATTGTTGCAGAAGATATTCCTTTAAGTGTTTTATATGAAGACAAAGATGTTATTGTTGTAAATAAACCCAAGGGAATGGTGGTACATCCTGCTGCCGGACATTATAGTGGTACGCTGGTAAATGCACTTATGTATCATTGCGGACAGGAGCTATCCGGAATTAATGGGGTTATGCGCCCAGGTATTGTGCATAGAATTGATATGGATACCACGGGTTCTTTAATTGTATGCAAGAATGATAAAGCACATAATGCCATTGCAGAGCAATTAAAAGTGCATAGTATTGAGAGACGTTATCATGCCATTTGCCACGGAGTGATAAAAGAGGACGAAGGAACGATTAATAAACCCATAGGTCGACATCCGGTAGAGCGAAAGAAAATGGCTGTGGATGAACGTAATGGCAAGATGGCGATTACTCATTATAAAGTATTGGAACGTTTTAAAGATTATACTTACGTGGAGTGTAAGTTGGAAACCGGTCGTACCCACCAGATACGTGTACATATGGCAAGTATCGGGCATCCCCTTGTTGGAGATGAGGTCTATGCCGGAAATAGAAAGTCATTATTTAAAACACAAGGGCAAACTTTACATGCGAAAATATTAGGTTTTATTCATCCGACAAGTGGAAAATACGTGGAGACGGATGCTACTTTGCCGGAGTATTTTAATGCGATGTTGGAGAGACTTCGCAGAAGTAAATAAATAAGATATAGCTGGAGGCATATTTGGTTGAATATGTCTCTTTTTTGTAAAAAAATATTGTCTGATAATTCAAAATATTGTATAATAAACATATACTAAAATATACATGAAAAGGAGTGGATGTATATGAAAACAATTATAACGATTGGTAGACAGTTTGGTTCCGGCGGACGTGAAATCGGTGAAAAAGTTGCAGCACATTTTGGTATTAAATGTTATGATAAGGAATTATTGACACGTGCTGCAAAGGAAAGCGGATTCTGTGAGGAGATGATTCAAAATCATGATGAAAGACCCACGAATTCTTTCTTGTATAATTTAGTAATGGATACTTATTCTTTTGGTTACAATGCATCCTCTTTTGTGGATATGCCCATTAGTCATAAGGTGTTTTTGGCACAATTTGATACCATTAAGAAGATTGCAGATGAAGGTCCTTGCGTAATTGTCGGACGTTGTGCAGATTATGCTTTAGCTGATAATGAAAATTGCTTACATATCTTTATTTATGGCGATGAAGAATGTAAGACCAAGCGTATTATGGAAAAGTATGATTTGACTGAGTCTAAAGCAAAAGATATGTGTGTAAAGAAGGATAAGCAGCGTCAGAGCTATTATAACTATTATTCTTCTAAGAAATGGGGACGGGCAGATAGTTATGATCTTTGCATCAATAGTAGTGTGCTTGGTGTGGAAGGTACAGTGAAGCTGATTATTCAGTATGTTGAAGATTTTGAAGCGAAGAATGCTTGATAGAAAATAAGTGGTTTATTAATTGTGGGTGAGGAATTTCCTCACCCACGTACTGTTGGAAGACTACCCAAGTTATTGTTTTCTGAGCCGTCAGGCAAAGATTTCAGATATTCAGTGTCTTTTCTGTGAGCTACACCAACACCACGGATTTCACCTGCTTTTGCCATAGCGACACCTTCCTCCTTGGAAATGGTTTCACCATCAGAAAGCTGGTAACCGGTGATCTTGCCGCCAGATTTTAATAAACCAGTAATTTCTTTAGCATCTGACTTGGGTTGTGGTACTTCATCCAATGCATTGTATGCTAATTCAGCCCCTAAGTTATGATTTTCTGTATTCATAATAAATCTCCATTTTCTTCTTTTTTTATATTACATGAGTAGTATTTGTAAATGGATTCAGGATTATTCATGGATTTTTTGTTTGATATTTCAAAATATAGTTGACATTTCAAAGCACCTCATGTATACTAATCGAGTATGCCGCATAACTAGGTATAAGTATGTCTTGACATCACCAAAGTTAGCGAGTAAGACGAATAGTATTCGTCATGATAGGAGGTGCCTTTTATGTACGCAATTATTGCAACAGGTGGAAAGCAGTACAAGGTTTCTGAAGGAGACGTTATCAAGGTTGAGAAGTTAAACGCAGAAGCTGGTGAAACTGTAACATTTGACCAGGTTATCGCAGTAAGTGATGATACCCTCAAGGTTGGTGCTGATGTAGCTAACGCTACTGTAGCTGCAACTGTTATGGAGCAGGGTAAGGGTAAGAAGGTTATTGTATACAAGTACAAGAGAAAAACCGGTTACCACAAGAAAAACGGTCATAGACAAGCATACACTCAGGTTAAGATTGACAAGATTAATGCTTAATAGTTCTTTACAAGGACAAGAGATATGACAACTATTACAATTTGTAAAACTGCAGATGGCAAGTATACCGGATTTACCTGTTTTGGTCATGCCGGTTATGCGAAAAAGAATCGTCCCGATATTTTGTGTTCTGGCATTTCTACATTGGTAATTAATACGATTAATTCTTTAGAGGAATTGGCTGGCGAGCGGATGAAGACGGTAACGAATGAGGAAACCGGATTTATTAAGTGCGATTTTGAAAGTGATTTGCAGGAAAAATCCATTTTTTTGATGGATGCCATGGTTTTTGGATTGGAAAATATCAGTAAAAGCTATGGGGAACAGTATTTACAAGTAAAATTCAAGGAGGTGTAAAACCATGTTAAATATGAACCTTCAATTCTTCGCTCATAAAAAGGGTGTTGGTTCTACTAAGAACGGTAGAGATTCTGAGTCTAAGAGACTTGGTGCGAAGAGAGCTGACGGACAATTCGTAAAAGCAGGAAATATTCTGTATAGACAGCGCGGAACTAAGATTCATCCCGGTGTTAATGTAGGTAGAGGTGGCGATGACACTTTATTTGCATTAGTTGACGGTGTTCTTAGATTCGAAAGAAAAGGAAGAGACAAAAAGCAGGCTTCCGTATATCCTGTAGAGGAATAATACGAATTATCAAGGCTTCAAACACTATGTTTGAAGCCTTTTTTAAAGATTTTGTTTAGGGATTGCATAAAAGGAGAGCAAAAATGTTTGCAGACAGAGCCAAAATTTATGTCAGAAGCGGAAAAGGCGGAGACGGACATGTTTCCTTCAGAAGAGAAAAATATGTGCCTAACGGCGGCCCCGATGGAGGGGATGGCGGAAAAGGCGGAGATGTTATTTTTGAAGTAGACGAAGGATTAAATACATTAATAGATTTCAGGCACATCCGTAAGTACAAGGCCCAGGATGGTGAAGAAGGCGGCAAGAAGAACTGTCGTGGAAAAAATGGTGAAGACATAACCATTAAGGTTCCTGCCGGTACTGTAATTAAAGAAGCGGAAAGCGGTAAGGTAATTACGGATATGTCGGGAGATAATAAGCGTGTGATTCTTTTAAGGGGCGGACGCGGTGGCAATGGTAACCAACATTATGCAACTTCAACTATGCAGGCACCAAAGTATGCACAGCCCGGTGTTCCTGCACAGGAGCTGGAATTGATTTTAGAATTAAAAGTAATTGCAGATGTAGGTTTGGTAGGTTTTCCTAATGTAGGTAAGTCCACTTTGTTATCCAGAGTTTCCAATGCAAAACCCAAGATTGCAAATTATCATTTCACGACTTTAAATCCAAACTTAGGAGTTGTGGATTTGGAAGGTACCAAAGGTTTTGTAATTGCGGATATACCCGGACTTATTGAAGGTGCTTCAGAGGGAGTGGGCTTAGGACATGAATTCTTGAGGCATATCGAACGTACCAAGGTCATTATTCATATTGTGGATGCGGCAGGTACGGAAGGCCGAGATCCTATCGAGGATATTTATGCCATTAATAAAGAGTTGGAAGCCTATAATGCGGATATTGCAGGCAGACCACAGGTAATTGCAGCCAATAAGATTGATGCAATTTATGATGATGGCACCGGAAATGACCCTGTAAGCGCATTAAAGGCTGAATTTGAGCCGAAAGGCATTAAGGTGTATCCTATTTCGGCTGTAAGCGGACAGGGCTTAAAAGAGCTTTTATACGAAGTAAACAATATGTTAGAGAATATTGATGAAGAACCTATAATCTTCGAACAGGAATATTTCCCTGAAGAAGCAACCAACAGTTATTCAAATCTTCCTTATACGGTAGAATATGACGAAGAAGAGGATGAATATGTGGTAGAAGGTCCTCGTATAGAAAAAATGCTTGGTTACACCAATCTGGAAAGTGAAAAGGGATTTACCTTCTTCCAGAATTTCCTGAAGGATACCGGTGTACTGGCTGAGTTGGAAGCACTGGGAATTCAAGAAGGAGATACGGTGCGTATGTACGGTTTATCCTTTGATTATTACAAATAAGATTTTAATTTGTCAGAGAGGTGGTATATTATGACCAGTAAACAGAGAGCATATTTAATGAGCCTGGCAAGTAATCTGAATCCTATATTTCAGGTTGGTAAAAGTAGTCTGACTCCGGAACTTACAGAAGCGATAGGAGAGTCCTTTAATAACAAAGAATTAATTAAAATCGCTGTTTTAAAGAATTGTTTCGATGATCCAAGGGAAATCGCAGAAACTATTGCCGGCAGAACGCAGTCTCAGGTTATTCAGGTTATTGGCAAAAAAATTGTTTTATATAAACCCAATAAGGATAATCCAAAGATTCAGTTGCCAAAATAAGACTTTTACATCAAAAGTAGAGGAGTATTATGATTTCTTTTGAAAGGTATAAAAAAATTGGTATTTTGGGTGGAACCTTCAATCCTGTGCATATGGGACATCTGCTTATGGCGGAGTATGCCAAAGAGGTTGCTGATTTGGATGTGGTTATTCTTATGCCTTCCTGCCAGTCTTATATGAAAGCCGGTACCAATGTATTATCCGGAGAAGAACGACTGGAAATGTTGCAATTATCTATTCAGGATAATCCTAATTTAATGACTTCTGATATGGAAATTCGCAGAGGTGGAAATACCTATACCTATGAAACCTTGTTACAGATGAAAGGTTTGTGTCCAAAATCTGAGATATATTTTATTGTAGGTGCGGATTCTTTATTTTCTATGGAAAGATGGGTAAAACCCGAAGAAATATTTGCAAATTGTACAATACTTGCAGCCGGAAGAGATGGTGCTGACAAAGAGGTGTTGCTTTCAAAGAAATGTGAGTTAGAGGAACGTTTTGATGCAAAGATTATACTTTTGGATTTTCCGCAGATTGATATTTCTTCGACTGTTATACGTGAGAATGTTAATAATCATAAAAGCATACGTTATATGGTGCATGATAAAGTTTTAAGATACATTCAGGAAAATCACTTGTATGAAGAATAATTCATGATAGAGGTTGTTACATGAAAGGTGATATATCTAAAATTCGTAAGGCTATGGAAAAAAGCCTGGATGCAAAACGTTTTGAGCATACTCTTGGAGTTGCTTATACCGCGGCAGCACTTGCCATGTGTAATCATGTAGATACAGAATCTGCTATTATTGCAGGGTTGTTGCATGATTGTGCCAAATGCTTGAGTGATGAAAAACGCCTAAGTATTTGTGAAAAGAGAAATATGTCTATTTCGAAAGTGGAACGAAGAAATCCTTCTCTATTGCATGCCAAAGTGGGTAGTATTTTAGCCATGGAAGAGTATGATATAGATGATATGGATATTATTCAGGCGATTATGAATCATACCACAGGAAGACCGGGAATGTCTGCTTTAGAAAAAATAATTTTTGTGGCGGATTATATGGAACCCGGTAGAAACAAGGCTAAAAATTTAGATTTAATAAGAGAAATGGCCTTTTATAATTTGGATGATGCGCTTTTCAAGATTCTGGAGGATACCTTAGTATATTTAGAAGAATCGGAAGATGAAATAGATGATATGACCAAGAAAACCTATGATTTTTACAAGACAATTAGAGAAAGAGAGGCATAATATATGACAAAATCATTAGAGATGACAAAACTTGCTATTGAAGCATTAGAAGATAAAAAAGCAGAAGATATAAAAATCATCGATATTAGTGAGGTGTCTGTTTTGGCAGATTACTTTATTATTGCCGGTGGTAATAACTCCAGCCAGATTCAGGCTCTTTGCAATAATGCAGAAGAAAAACTTGGCAGAGCCGGTTTTGCATGTAAGCAGATTGAAGGATATGAAACTGCTAATTGGATTTTAATGGACTTTGGTGATGTGATTATTCACATTTTTGATAAGGAAAATCGTTTACTTTATGATTTAGAAAGAATCTGGAGAGACGGTAAGCCGATTGATAAAGAAACTTTATAATGATTAGCATATAAAAGTACCGATGGTATCAAAACCATCGGTATTTTTATTGCGAAAAAATTAGGAATTAATTTATTCGGTACGGTCAAAAATATTCATGTAGAAGGTAAGTAAGTATAAACCACACAAACCAACCAAAGAATAAACGATTCTGGAAAGCCAGGTCATGTCACCGAAAATAAAGGCAACTAAGTCAAAGCGGAAAAGTCCGATGAGCCCCCAGTTCACTGCACCGATAATAGCAATTGTCAATGCTGTACAATCTAAATATCTTTTACCCATGATTAACCTCCATTCTTCTTTCAAAAAGCATTTGAAATTCATTAATAGTGTAACCGGGATAAAAGAAATTATTCAAAAAAATTAACGATAAAAACGATATACACCAAATACTTTGCCTACGATTTGGCAATCATCAACGATAATAGGATCCATATCATCATTTTCGGGTTGTAGACGAATATAACCGTTTTCTTTATAAAAAGTTTTAACGGTAGCAGAATCATCAATTAATGCAACCACCATATCACCATTATTGGCAGTATTACAGGAGTGTACGAAAATTCTGTCACCACTGAAAATACCCACATTAATCATGGAATCACCGCGTACTTTTAAGATAAAGGATTCTCCCTTAGGGACAACATCCGCAGGAACAGGGAAATAATCTTCAATATTTTCTTCAGCTAAAATGGGTTGACCTGCAGCAACATTGCCGATAACCGGCAGACTAACCATTTCTGTTCGAACAATCTGGAAGCTGTCGTCACAAATTTCAATGGCACGTGGTTTGGTAGGGTCGCGACGAATATATCCGTTTTTCTCCAAAGTTTCCAAATGAGAGTGAACAGAAGAGGTGGATTTTAAATTAACAGTTTCTCCAATTTCACGAACAGTGGGTGGATAACCTCTCTTTAATATCTCATCCTTAATATAATCTAGAATCTGCTGCTGTTTTGCGGTAATTTTACCATAACCCATATGTATTTACCTCCATTTATTTATGTATATTTGACGTATTTTCTTACTGATAAATATATCATAACACACAAAAAACAAAAAAGCAAACATATATTCCAAAAATATGTTCGATTTTTGTGTTGACAAACGAAAATATGTTCGATATAATAAGAACAACAAGAACAAATGTTCCGAACAATCATTCGAACGCAGATTATAGAGAAAACAGAAGATACATAGGAGGATTTATCATGAGTACATTGGTATATAGCCCGCTTACAGAGAGAGAATATAGAAATTATAAAAGAAAGATACGTAGACAGAGAGAGATTCGTAATAGAATTATTTTTGCAGTACTGAGTTTTCTGTTTATTCTGGGTATTATTTTTTCTGTAAAAGCTATTACATCTAAAGCAGTAGAAGATACAGATGTTACTTATAAGTATTTTAAAGCTTTTGAAATCGGTAACGATGATACTTTATGGAGTATCGCAAAGGAACATATTGATTATACTTATTATGATAATATGAATGAGTATATAGAAGAGGTTAAAAGTATTAATCACCTAAAAGATGATAATATTAAATATGGACAGTGTATTATAATTCCTTATTTTTCAGATGAATTCCACTAAGAAAAGTAGCTTTACTATTCCTAAAATAGTAAGGCTACTTTTTTTCATCACGTAATCTGACTTTATTTGCCGCAAGACGTTTTTGCATATCATCCTGTGCGGCATAGTGTTTTTTTGTAGTATTTACGTCGCTATGACCAAGGATGGAAGCTACCAAATAAATATCATCTGTTTCCTGATATAAGGAAGTACCATAGGTACTGCGTAATTTATGCGGTGTTATTTTCTTTAAGGTGGTTACTCTGGATGCGTATTTTTTTACCAGATTTTCAACAGAACGCACGGAAATTCTTTTATTCTGCAAAGAAAGGAAAAGGGCATTTTCATGTCCTTCTTCCGGGATAATATGTTCTCTCTGTTCTATATAATCTAACAGTGCAATTTCTACTTCATCGCCAAAGTAAACAACGGCTTCCTTGCCACCTTTTCGTAAAATATGAATACCATTCACGTCAAAATCCACATCATTTAAATCTAAACCCACACATTCAGAAACTCGAATACCCGTTCCCAATAGGAGAGTTATAAGTGCCACATCTCGTAGTTTTGTTTTTTTGTGATATTCCAATTCTTTTTTTGTTAATTTGGTACCGTCCTCTACCTGATCCAGCAAAATGGCTACTTCATTAGGTTCCAGCCTGATAATTTCTTTATCGTGTAATTTGGGTACCGGTACAAGTGCTGCCGGATTATTTTTTATCAATTCATTTTCGTAAAAATAACGATAGAAGCTGCGTAAAGAAGAGATTTTTCGTGATTTACCCCGTTCCTCGTTTGTAATTTCTAAAGTATCTTTTGTATAATACGATACATAATCCAAGTATTCCAGAATATCATTTCGAGTTATCTGGTCCAAGAGGGTAATGGGAAAGTCGGTAATTTCCTGTTTGGCACATTCAGGATTGTTTTTGTGCATGAATTCAAAGAAAACACGTAAATCGTAAGCATACGCTAATCTGGTTCTGGCAGAAGTGTAATGCTCAATACCACGGAAATAATCCTTACAAAAGCGTGGAAGAGTATCTAAAATCTCACGCATTCTTAATATATTCTGTTTTTTCTGTTCTTCGTGATAATTGGTAGGTTTATTTACTGCCAAAGTATTCAGGCCATCCTTTCATATTACCGTTTTGAATTGCGGTAAACATTCTTTCTTTAACCCCGGGATTTTCCAGGTTTAATTGTCTTAATAACTGCTTGGTATATTCACGTTTGGTATATCCGTCTGCAGGGCAGGGGCTCTTAACTACGGGAACTTCATATTTATTGATAAATCCGATAACATCTGCCTCATTCATATACATCAGAGGTCGAATTACGGTCAAGTCCATGCGGTCTAAATAAGTAACAGGAGAGAAGGTATGGAAACGTCCCTCAAAAATCAAAGACATTAACATAGTTTCCACAACATCGTCTTTATGATGCGCATAGGCCACTTTATTACAACCTGCGGCTTTTATAGCGTCATTAAGGGCTCCTTTACGCATTTTAGCGCATAGGGAGCAGGGATTGGTTTCTTTGCGGTCTTCAAAGATGATTTTTGCAATATCTGTTTTGACAATGGTGTATTCTACTCCTAATTCTTCACAGATAGCCTTTATTTTGTCCAAATTTAAGTTTTGGAAGCCTAAGTCTACAGTTACTGCATGTATATCGAATTTCTTGGGATAAAAGCGTTTAAGGCCATGTAGTGCATAGAGTAATGTAAGAGAGTCCTTTCCGCCGGAGATTCCCACAGCAATTTTGTCTCCGTCTTCAATCATATGATAATCGTCAATCGCCCGACGTGCATAACTTAAAACTTGTTGTAATTTCATAAAAATATGCCTTTCTTCAAACTATCTAATTATATTTTAGCGTTTTTTAGTGCGTACGACAAGGAAAATTTATACTTGTTTTCAGTCTTTTGAATGTGTATTATGAAAGAAGTGAGAGAGGAGTGAAGAGTATGAGATTTGTAATTCAAAGAGTAAAAGAAGCCAATGTGGTTGTGGATGGAAATATAATTGGTGAAATTGAGAAAGGGCTTTTGGTGTTTGTTGGAATCAGTAATACAGATAATAAAGATATTGCTGATAAAATGGCGAAAAAACTCATTGGTTTAAGAATTTTTTCGGATGAAAATGATAAAATTAACTTATCCATAAATGATGTATCCGGCAGCTTGCTTATGATTTCACAGTTTACCTTATATGCAGATTGTCGTAAAGGAAACAGACCTTCCTTTACAGATGCAGGTTCTCCGGATATGGCAAATGATTTGTATGAATATATTATAGAAAAATGCAAAGAACAAATTAAAAATGTGCAAAAAGGTGAATTTGGTGCAGACATGAAGGTTTCTTTAGTTAATGATGGACCCTTTACCATAGTTTTAGATTCCGACGTGATAGTGAAGTAAGAGACGTACAACTATTCGCAAAAGTCTAGTTTAACGAATAGTTGGCGCAGAAAATCACTCTTTTGTGGTATTTTAACCACTTTTCCACGCCAACTACTTCGTTAAACTAGTTTATAGTTTTATAATTATTTCTTCATCATATCTTTCAATTTATCGATCAATTCCAAATCATCCTGCGTAATGCGGATGTTTGTACTGATTTCTTTTCCTTCCGGGGGAATCACCTTACATTCTAAAATGGTTCCTTCTGATATGCCTGATTGTGACATTGCCTTGATAAATTGAATAAATTTCGGATGATTTTGCTGAAACTTCTCAAAGTCCGATTTTAAAGTTAATAATGTCATTGGATTCATAAAGATATCTCCTTGCTTACAAAATGATTAAGGGATTTGGATTTTTCTGCATCATATCCTGAACACCTTTAAAGGTGTTGTACGCCATATCCCAAACGACTTTTTCGGTATAAAACGCGGTATGTGGCGATAAAATTACATTTGGAAAAGAATTTAAAACTGCTAATTGGCGATTTTGTATAGCATCACCCATGCGGTTAATGTAGTATAAACCGTCTTCATTTTCCAATACATCCAAAGCTGCGTGGCCGATTTTGCCGTTTTCAACAGCCTGAATCAGCGCATCTGCATCAATTAAGGTGCCTCTGGCCGTATTTACAATGATTACGCCCCTCTTCATCTGTTCGAATGCTTGTTCGTTTAACATATGATAATTGTTTGCAGTAGCCGGTGTGTGTAAGGAAATTACGTCTGATACCTTATATAAAGTTTCTAAATCAACATATTCGGCATATTTCTTGACTTCATCATTAGGGTAAATGTCATAGGCAATTAATTTGCAACCAAAGCCGGATAAATGTTTGATAACGGTTTTGCCTATCTGGCCGGTTCCGATAATTCCAACGGTACAATCACTCAAATCCTTGCCCATTTTTCCCTTTAAAGTATAATCCTGAATACGTGTACGGTCTAAAATATGACAAATATTACGACAACACATTAACATAAGCATAATACTGTAATCCGCAACGGTTTCCGGAGCGTAACTTACATGACAAACGCCCATGCCCAACTCTTTTGCTTTTTCTAAATCAATATGGTCAAAACCGATGGAACGTGTGGCAATATAACGTACACCTACGGCATAAAATCGTTCCAGCATATCAGCATCCAAATTACAGGGGGTTGCACTGATGGCATCATAGCCTGTGGCTAAATGTACGTTTTCCGGACATGGATAGGCGGTTGTATATCCATATTCTGCATCAAATTCGGTTGTTAACTTATCCCAAAATGCTTTTTCATCAAATTCTCTTAAACAATATGCAAAAATTTTCATGTGAAATTTTCCTTTCGGATATTGTAATTTATTTACCGTAGGCAAAATAATAAGCGGCCATTTGTGCTCTGGAACTGAATTCACAGTTCTTAAGCAGCTTTTTTACCTCTTCTTTGGTATAAAAGCAAGCTTCAATTTCTTCGTTATCGGAGGAATGGTCTTCAATTTCACCTTCAACTTCTACGAATGCAATATGGGTTTTTGTGTCTGAAATAGCTACTGCGGCATAGGAAGGTGGTAAAATTAATTTAATCTCCTTTAATGTGAGGCCGGTTTCCTCATATAATTCCCGTGTAATGCACTCTTCTATACTTTCTCCGGTCTCCTGCATTCCGGCACAGAGATTATATATTTTTTTATTTACCCCCATACGAAATTCGTGTAAAAGTAAAAACTTATCATCTTTTGTTGCAATAATGGATACTCCGCTGGAGTGCTTGCCCAAATCTTCGGCTGATTCTAAGTTTTTACGGCTGATAATTTCGTATTTCTTTTCTTTTCCGGTTTTATTTTCGTAGGTAAGTTCGTAATTTTTTAGGTATTTGCCGTCACGAACTTTTTCCATACTGATTAATTTCATATAGTTAACCTCGTAATTGTTCTGATAATGGTTTATGAACTTTTTTGCGTGTGATTTCCATTAAACCTAAAGGCGTAATATCGATTACATTGGTAGGAATTTTATCCTTGCATACCAAATTCTCCATAAACTGAAGTAATTCATTTTCGTCTTCACAGTCATTCATATTAATAAAATCAATAATGATAATACCGGATAAATTACGTAAGCGTATCTGGAGCGCAGCTTCTGCGGCAGCTTCTTTATTAATCTCAAGAATATCTCTTTTTGCAGGAGCCTTTTTGGTCTGCTTTGCAGAATTTACATCAATGGTAGTTAGGCATTCCGTGGATTCAATAATTATATTGGCGCCAGATTTTAACCAGACTTGTTTTTTTAAGGCTTCATTAACCTTTGTTTCCAGAGAATAAAGCTTGGATAAGGCATATTTTGTATCTTCGTATAATCTGATGGGTTTAGATAGGCCCTGTAAGGCTGTATAAGCTTCATTTAAGTCGGTAATCACCTCGTTGTATTCATTGTCCTCATAAGCATCTAAAAGCTCTAAATAAGACAAATTAGGCTTATATACACATTGAAAACAAGATTTATATCTGGATTTTTCTAATATGGAGATAAAATCTTGAATTTCACTTTCAAATTGTGTAATAAACTTAGGTGCGGATTCTTCAAATAATATGGCGGCATTCGTGCGTATTACAGCGCCGAATTGCGGAATATTTGTATTTGCTGGGTAACAAAGGTCCCCCTGCTCGTCTGTATGTTTAGAATTTATTAAAGCATCTTTTATTGCACTTTTGACTGTCTTGGACAATTTGTTGGAGATACCAAGGGTATTATTTCCGACTGTAAATACAAAATTGGTTCCGGTTTTTGAAATATTGCAAGTTACAGAGGCTTGTTTGGTTTTTATGGCATCCTTTGTGATTTGAACTAATATTTCGTCTCCCTGTACTAATGAGCCGCTTATATTTCGATTCACGCAATATGCATTTGTGGCTTCGGAAAAAGGCAAGAAACAGATTTCTTTATTTTCGATTTCTACAAAGTAAGCCTGAATGTTTTGTAATACATTCTTGACTTTTCCTACATAAATACAACCGATTTTGGATTGGTTTTCCAAGGTTTGCATCTGGATTAAGCGATTTTTTTGGATTAAAAAAGAACATATTTTGTTTTGAAAGTTTGTAATTAATACATTTCTGCTCATTCTATATTACTTCCAATATCATCCAAGGGTACAAAGCGAGGTTTTTTACCGGGTTTTGCAATGTTTGTATAGGTATCTTCACGGGTTATCATTAAGGCGTTTTCCTGTAAGGCTTCATCATACATGGAAAGATAAGCTTCTATGACCGTAATAGGTTTAATGTTTCCGGAGCTGGAAGCATCCACAAATAAAAATAAAGATCCATCTTCATTTGCTCGAAATTCATATATACCGGGTTTTAAATCCACTTCCAAAGTGTTTTTCTTGGTTTCTTTAGTAATGAGAATTTGATCCTGCTTTAAAAATTCTGAAATATGACTGCAGTAGTCAAAAAGCGGTGCTCTTCCATCTCGAAAACGAATGGTATATGCAGCGGCTGCCACACTTGCCATAGCATTGCCGGCGCCTTCAGGTAATGCCTTCATGGAAATAACTTCCATACCCGGAACACTTGCTTTGTTTAGACGTTCTATCATGTCTGCACTATTAGTAACGGTAATTAACTCAATGTCCATATATTCTCCGTTGCTTTCCAGACCAACTCCTAAAGGAGCGGCAAAAGACATAATTTGATGAGGACTATATCCACCGGAATAGGCAATGTCCAATTCGGCACGACGAATGGCCTTCTGGAAGAAGCGCATAACATCCAAATGTCCGATAAAGCGTACGGGTCCATATTTCTTAAATTTTACTCTGACTTTCATAAATTATTCCTCCGTACGTGGTTCAAAGCAGATACCACCGCCAAAACGTGCGGCACCACAACCCTGACATTTTAATTTACAATTTTCTGAGATTTCTTCTCTTTGTGCTTTCAACCATTCACGTTTTAAAAACTCTTTTGTCACGCCACAGTCAATAAAATCCCAAGGGAAGATTTCGTCCAAAGAACGTTCTCGGGTAGTGTAGAAATTAATATCTATACCACATTCCTCAAAGGTTTCCAGCCATACCTCATTCTTGTAGTATTCACCCCAGGCGTCATAAATACAGCCTTTTTGGTAGACTTTCAAGATTACTTCATTTAAGCGTCTGTCGCCACGAGCCAGTACACCTTCTAAAACGCTGGCATCTGCTTCGTGGTAGTTGTATTTAATGCTCTTTTGATTTAATTGCTTAGAAATGGCGGTACGTGTTTGGTAGGCTTTGTTTAAAAACTCTTCCTTGGTACACTGAGGAGCCCACTGGAAAGGAGTAAAAGGCTTTGGAACAAAGAAGGAGGTGCTGGCTACAATCTGAACTTTGCCGTTTTTTCGTTCTTCCTTGGGTACTACTTCAAAAAAGGTGGCAGCGATTTTGTTGGAAAGTTCTGCAATACCGACAATATCTTCTTCTGTTTCTGTAGGAAGACCAAGCATAAAGTAAAGTTTTACTCGTGTCCAGCCACCTTTAAAGGCTAGTGTAGCGCCATTTATAATGACCTCTTCGGTCAATCCTTTGTTAATTACATTACGAAGTCTTTGACTACCTGCTTCGGGAGCAAATGTTAAGCTGGATTTACGGACATCCTGTACCTTGCTCATTACATCCAAAGAGAAGGCGTCGATTCGAAGGCTGGGTAAAGAAATATTAATCTTCTTACGATTACACTCTTCTATCAAAAAGTCAATTAACTCCGGAAGTTTTGAATAATCGCTGGAACTTAAAGAACTTAGCGAAACTTCTTCGTGCCCGGTGTTTTTTAACATTTCTACAGCATACTCTTTTAACTTTTCTACATCTCTTTCACGTACGGGACGATAAAGTTGTCCTGCCTGACAGAATCGACAACCACGAATACAGCCACGTTGAATTTCCAGTACTACTCTGTCTTGTGTGACCTTCATATAGGGAACCACAGGCTTCATGGGGTAACAGGTATTGGTTACATCCATTTCAATTTCCTTGGTAACGGTGGTAGGTATTCCTTCTGTATTGGGTACAAATGCAGCAATGGTATTATCTTCATTATAGGTAACGTCATAAAATCTGGGAACGTAAAGGCCGGGAATCTGTGCAGCTTTCTTTAAAAATTCCAAACGACTTAAGCCTGCTTCTTTACATTCTTCATAAACTGTAATTAGTTTGCGATACTGAGTCTCACCTTCGCCAATATAAAAAATATCAAAGAAATCTGTAAGCGGTTCCGGATTGTAGGTACAAGGTCCTCCGCCGATAACTATAGGATGTGCTTCGGTTCTGTCCTTTGCAAGTAAAGGAATTTGTGCCAGGTCTAACACCTGCAAAATATTGGTATAGCACATTTCATACTGAATGGTGATTCCCAGAAAATCGAAATCTTTAATAGGATCCTGAGATTCCAATGCAAAGAGAGGGATTTTTTCTTCCCTCATAATCTTGTCCAAATCAAGCCATGGAGAATATACTCTTTCACACCATACATCTTCCATGGAATTGAACATATCGTATAAAATCTGGATGCCCAAATGGGACATACCGATTTCGTAAACATCAGGAAAGCACATGGCAAAACGTACTTTCACCTGTTCTTTGTTTTTCATTACTGCATTTACTTCATTGCCGATATAACGTGCAGGTTTATCAATTTTCATTAATATATCATCTGATAATGCTAATTTTTCGTTCATGTGATATACCTTTCATTCGTTTATTTCTTGATTTTAACATACTTCACTTATAATATCATAAATCATATAATTTTTCCACATGAATAAACCGGCCTCCTATAATTGGAATGCCGGTAAATATTCAGTATTGTTTTAGCGATTTGCAAGTTCCGTAGTAATGTCTTCCCAAGTGACATTTTTTTCTGCCATAAGAACCATCATGTGATACAGAAAATCGCTGATTTCGTATTTGATTTCATTGGCATTGGGATTCTTTGCTGCAATGACAATCTCCGTAGCCTCTTCTCCCAATTTCTTAAGGATTTTATCTACACCTTTATCAAATAAATAGTTGGTATAAGAACCTTCTTTGGGATTGACTTTACGATCTTTAATAACATCAAATACTTCTTCAAATACCATAAGCGGATTATGATTTTCTTCGTAATCTTTCTTAACAATCTCATTAAAGAAACAACTTCTTGCTCCGGTATGACAAGCTGCACCAACCTGTGAAACCTTTGCCAAGATAGTATCGTAGTCGCAATCTGTGGTAAGAGACTTCACATACTGGAAATGACCACTGGTTTCGCCTTTTAACCACTGGGTTTGACGGCTTCTGCTGTAATAGCACATTTTACCGGTTCGTAAGGTAGATTTATAGGCTTCCTCGTTCATATAAGCGACCTGAAGTACTTCGTTGGTCTTATAATCCTGAACAACAACAGGAATTAAACCATTTGAATCCTTTTTCAGCTGCTCCCAGCTATAAGCTGCTTTTAAGCTTTTAACAGGGATATGGTTTTGCTCACAAAGTTCCTTGAGGGACGGTATTTCCTTGCAATTATCATTCATTGCATTGCCTGTAATTCCGCAAACGGTTTCATATTTGAATAAATCCAACATTTTATCCAAGGCAATCTGGCTTGCATGTACATAAAAGGGTAAGGCTGAAACTTCTAAGGTTTTATGTATTTCATGAGGATTCATTAAAATCATGCCGGATACATACTTGTCTATTAATTCTTTATTAACAGAAAGCGCTTCAGAATCCTGGAAAGAAATCATAATTTTGTCTTTTCCGAATTTTAAGGATACTTCTTCAGTTATTTCTACATTAGACTGTTTGCTATAATTTAATACTGCTTTTTTGCAACCGGTATAGAGAATTTTCTTAATATCCTCCATACGCTTTACATTGCCAGCTCCAATAACTTCTACTTCTGCTTTTGCACAGATATCCTTCATAATATCTAAAGCAACTTCGTGTTCGGCATCGGTTTCGGACATATCAAAAACAATTAAACTATCAGCACCGGCGTCACAATAATTTTGAGCTAAGGCTACCGGATCTTCGCTTAAAACACTTACATCCTGCAAGGATTTTACAGCATTCCCGCGATATAAATAAATACAAGGTGTAAACTCTTTTGTAATCATATTATAAACTTCCTTTCGTGCTCAGCACATCTGTTACTCTCTCGTCATAACTGCATGCCATATCCAAGGCCTTACCAAAGGCTTTGAACATTGCTTCCATCATATGATGATTATTGCCGGGAGTGAGCATTTTAATGTGAAGATTCATACCAGCGCTGTAGCTTACTGCGTAGAAAAATTCACGAGTCATTTCGGTTTCCATATCGCCAAGCTTTTCAGCAGTAAAGTCACATTCAAATTGTAAATATGGACGACCGCATAAGTCAATAGCACAAAGCACCAAGGACTCATCCATAGGCAGAATAAAGTAACCATAACGCTTAATGCCTTTTTTGTCGGCAAGAGCTGCTTTGATGGCCTGGCCTAAAACAATACCGGTATCTTCGATGGTATGATGTCCGTCCACATTCAAATCACCGGTCACCTTGCAGGTTAAATCAAAGAAACCATGCTTGGAGAAGCCTTCTAACATGTGGTCAAAAAAGCCGATACCCGTACAGATTTCAGATTTGCCGGTTCCGTCAAGGTTTAAATTTATAAAAATGTCAGTTTCTTTTGTTTTTCTGGTAATTTCAGCGTTTCTCATATTTCCTCATTTCTGCACTGTTGATAGCCAGCGGCTGAATTAATCTTCAAATCTAACCTTAATACTGTTAGCATGTGCTGTCAAGCCTTCGCTTTCGGCAAACAGTTCAATATCCTTGTGAATTTTCTCAAGGGCTTCCTTAGAATATGCAATAATGCTGGATTTCTTAATAAAATCATCCACATTTACCGGTGAGAAAAATCTGGAAGTTCCGTTTGTGGGTAAAATGTGGTTAGGACCGGCAAAATAGTCGCCTAAAGGTTCTGAAGAATACTCTCCCAAGAAAATAGCACCTGCATTGCGGATTTTGGTCATGGTATCAAAAGGATTGGCTGTTAAGATCTCTAAGTGTTCTGATGCAATCTCGTTAGTGGTTTCAATAGCCTGCTCCATAGTATCTGCTACCAGAATATATCCGTAATTATCTAAGGATTTCTGAATGATCTCTTTTCTGGAAAGTACTGCAGTGAATTTATCAACTTCTTCTGAGACTTTCTTTGCCAAATCTTTTGAGGTGGTAATCAAAATGGCACTTGCCAATTCGTCATGTTCTGCCTGAGATAACATATCTGCGGCAATATAGCGGGGATTTGCACCTTCATCTGCTAATACTAAAATCTCACTGGGGCCTGCAATGGAGTCGATACTTACAAAGCCCGAAACTGCCTTTTTAGCTAATGCTACAAAAATATTTCCGGGACCGGTGATCTTATCCACTTTAGGAATAGATTCGGTTCCGAAGGCTAATGCACCGATAGCCTGTGCACCACCTACTTTATAAATGGTGTCAACCCCTGCAATATCAGCAGCAACTAAGGTTCCGGGATTGATTTTACCGTCAGCAGAAGGCGGTGTGGTCATAATAACCTCTTTCACACCTGCAACTTTTGCTGGAATAACATTCATTAAAACACTGGAAGGATACGCTGCTTTTCCACCGGGAACATAAACCCCCGCCTTTTCGATAGGGGTAATTTTCATGCCCAAGATAGTACCATCTTCTTTGGCATCAAACCAGCTGTTGCGAAGCTGCTTCATGTGGAAAACGCGAATGTTTTCAGCTGCTTTACGGATAACCTCTACCAAATCAGCATCCATAAGGGTATATGCTTCGTTGATTTCTTCCCTGGTAACTTTAATGTTTTCGGCAGTTAAATTGAATTTGTCGAATTTAGCAGTGTATTCAAATACGGCCTGATTTTTATTCTCTTTTACATTTGCAAGTATATCATTTACGGTTGCTTCGTATTGTGAATAATTGTTGGGACTTCTTTTAAGTAAGTCCTCCATTAAGTTCTTTTTTGATTCTTCGGTTAAATTAATAATTCTCATAATATGCCTCCATATAAGCGATTTTTAGTGATTATTTTGCCTGTTTTTCTTCATCTAATTGCTTACGGATGCGGTGGAGTAAATCCTTGATTCGTGCAGATTGCATTTGCATACTTACAGGATTCACAATCATTCTTGCAGATAAGGGACAAATTTCTTCCAAAACCATAAGTCCGTTTTCTTTTAAGGTAGAGCCGGTTTCCACGATATCTACAATCACATCAGAAAGTTCCACAAGGGGTCCTAATTCCACGGAACCGTTCAGTTTAATAATATCTACGGTCTGGAACTTTTGATTGTAAAAATAATCCTTAGCAATATTGGGGTATTTACTTGCTACACGGATTCTTTCATGATGCTTTAACAACTCTTCTGCTTCCTTGGGACCGCAGACACACATTCTACATTTTCCAAAGCCTAAGTCTAATACTTCATATACATTTCTGTTTTCTTCCAAAATGGTATCTTCACCGACAACACCGATATCTGCAGCACCGTATTCTACATAAGTAGGCACATCGGGACCTTTGGATAAGAAAAATTTAAGTTTTAATTCTTCGTTTACAAAAATCAGTTTGCGGGAATCCTTATCCTTCATTTCCTCGCAGGTAATACCGATTTTTTCTAATAATTCCAGGGTTTTATTTGCAAGTCTTCCTTTACCAAGGGCAAAGGTTAAATATTTTTCATTACTCATATAAGCCTCTATTCCGGAATCAACTGTACAAGGGCGCCGTTTTTACGCGCTTCAATTGCTTTGGCCAGCTGTTCCTGGTAATTGTTCTCATTATAATATATAGTTTGCTTAGTTTCTTCAATAGAAAGAGTTACCTTCTGACGATTTAATGCTTCCATCATATCATCTACAACTACGGCAAACCCGATTGCAGCAGCCTCTTTACCAAACTTTTGAATAAGCTTGTTGTATCGACCACCGGTAACAATGGCATCTCCGATACCATAGGTGTAAGCTTTGAAAATAATACCGGTATAGTAATGGTATTTGCTTAACATGCCTAAATCGAAGGATACATATTCTTCTACTCCATAAAGTTTTAATACTTCATAGATGGCCTCCAAACGAATGATGGCATTCTTAGAACGCTCGTTTTTAACAAAATCCTTACAAGCCTTTAAGGATTCAATATCACCGAACATATCTGTAACTTTTAAAAGATTGCTGTAATGTGGTTCGGGTATTTCTTTGGACTGTAATAATTTCTCGGCAGCAAAATAATTTTTGCCGCTGATGTAGTCACGAAGTTGTTCCTCTGTTTCTGCATCCAATCCGGCTTCAGCACAAAGACCTTTAAAGAATTCCACCTGTCCGATACTTAATTGGAAGTTTTCAAGACCGGTATTCTTTAAACATTCAATAACCAGACTAATCATCTCCGCATCGGCTTGAATGGAATCATCATTGATTAATTCAGCACCAATCTGGGTTACTTCCTTTAATTTACCCTGTAAATTGGAGGTGTTAATAAAGGTGTTTCCAAGGTATGTAAAACGAATGGGTACGGACTCTTCTAAAAAGTATTTTGCTGCACATCTTGCAATGGAAGGGGTAAAGTCCGGACGAAGAACCAATGTATTGCCTTCTTTATCAAAGAATTTGTATAATTCATTGGAAGGTGTGGTTCCGATATCCTTGGAATACACATCAAAAAATTCAAAGGTGGGTGTCTGAATATCTTCATAACCGAAGCTGCTGATTACCTGATGCAACTTATTCTCTATATAAAGTTTTTTTGCATATTCTTTGCCATAAATGTCTCTTACACCTTCCGGTGTGTGCAATAATTTCTTATACATAACACAACTCCTATATTTCATGCACTTTACTATGGTAACGTGCTAATTAATTAGCATAATAAACCAACTCTTGTATAAAGTCAAGTCTTATTTATAGAAAATTTACATTTCTTCGCGGGATTCCAAGTCTTTATTTAACATATCTAAATAAGGAACTAATACACCACTTTTCTTGGGTAATATATAGTCCGAATCCAATTCCTCATAGCGAAAGCTCTTTCTACCGCCTTCCATAGCACGTTTCCAGAATTCATATAGTTTTGCGAATGTTAAATAGTATAATTGATTTTTATGAGTGTAAAAAATCAAGACAAAGGCAATACCGCCTTGTTGTTCAAAACCTTTCATGAACTCAATCTGGTGTTCGTGTATATTCTGCAGGGAGAAAGTATCCACGGCACATTCTTTGGCATCAAAACAAACCGGAATACCCTGTACGGCACCAATATAATCAACGGTACTCTTCTGGTCAAAATAAGCAAGGGTAATATGTCTTGTTTCTTTATCCATTTTTACCGGTGTAATGGGCGTGGGTATTTTCTGTATTAATGCCAAACCGTTTTCCGCATATTTTTCGTTTGTTCGATTAATCATGTCTTCCAAGGTGGAACCTCGAAGACCGCGGGAATTCCAAGTGGCCATTAGGTTAAATCCTCCAATATTTTTTCGAAGTATTGAGGTAAGGGGGCAATAATCGTTTTGTTACTTAGAGAGGCCAAATCCTCTGTTAATGTGGGGAATTCTATCCGATAAGCGTGCAATAACTGATGATTTAGCCCGTAATGTTTACTTGCCTGCTTGTTGTATGCTTCATTGCCATATTTTGTATCACCCATAAGGGGATGTCCTATACCGGCTAAATGTGCACGAATCTGGTGCGTTTTTCCGGTTATCAATTCTACTTCCAAATAAGTTGAATTATATTTTAATTCTTGTAAAGGTTCGTAAGCGGTTTGGATATCATTCCCTTCCGGTGTGAAGGTTACGGTATTTGTTTTTTCATTCTTTTTTAAGGAGCCTTTTAAAGTGACTTTGTTGGTCAATATCCCTTTGCAAATAGTGCGATAAAACTTCTTTACCTCTCTGTTATGAATGAGTCTGCTTAATACCTGACTCCCCTTTAAACTGATACCGCATAATACGATTCCACTGGTGTTACGGTCCAGACGATTGCATACAGAAGGCTTAAAAAGAAGTAAGTCTTTCTCGCTTATTTTCTTACGGTGTAATAAATAGCCAATCATCCACTCATTTAAGCTTACATCATTACCGGAAGCCTTCTGCGTTAATATACCTGCGGGTTTATTTAGAATCAGAACATCGCTATCTTCGTATAACACACCAACGCAAGCATTTTGAAATTGCTTATAGGCTTGTTCATATTCTTTTAATGAATTAGAGGATTGCGTTGCAGAGGCAGAAAACTTTTGAAACGTTTCTTCAGCAAAGAAAAAACGTATTTCATCTCCTACCTTTAACAGTTCTTTCCCTTCTGCTTTTTTTCCGTTTAATGTAATATTTTTTTTGCGAAGCATTTTAAATAAAAAACCTGTGCCGGCATTGGGGAGATATTTATTTAAAAATTTATCAAACCGTTGTCCGGCCTGTTTTTCATCAATAATATATATTTGCATGATTTATTTCCATTCACAATTATAATGCAACAGATTTTAAGGTTTCTGCAATGGCTTCAGAATTGGAAGTATCGGCTTCTGATTCATTTAATTGGTTAATACGTTCTATGTATTTCTCCATATCTGTAAAAATTTTCACGGTTACATTTTTGTGGCCATCCAATTTTAAAACGCTATTAATATGTGTTTGAAATTCTTTTTCAGCAAAAGCATTTGTCTCTGTAAAACCACATACGGTATTTCCGGCAATAACAATATGAGAAATCGAAAAGTTTTTGTCATAGGATGTAAAAACCATATCATAAAGTTGGCATAATTCGTATTTTATACTATCTAAACGATTGCACAGCTTATCACTTGCACTTTTGTATCTTAAAAACATAATGGCGCTGATAAGGCTTTTGCAAGCGGGAAGGCATCCAACAACTGCCACAATGGTTAAATAATTTGTTTTTGTTTTGGTAGTAACATAACCGGCAATAAACAGACTTGCTGATATGCCAAAATAAATCAGCGTTCTTATTATTTCGTACTTTTTTTGAGAGTTAATATAGTTTTTAGTACCCTTGTATCCTGCGGTACTAAATAATCTGATTAGGTGCTTCAAGATTACTTATCTCCTTTTTCTTTAATAAAGCGTACTACCGGCAAAATCAAGCTGTGAGGAACAACTTTGGCAAGTACTGCAAAAGCCTGAATAGGCAAACTATATACAGAAGTTGCTTTTCCAAGGCAGGCATCACGCAGTGCCTTGTGGACTACGTCGCGGCTGTTTACCAAAGTCAATGCTTTAATAGAAAGCATTTTACCACTTCTCTCTGCAATATCAAAGAACGGTGTATCTACAGGTCCGGGACAAACGCTGGTTACAATAATGCCTTTCTCAGCAAGTTCGGAGCGAAGTGCCTGAGTGAAACTGTTAACATAGGCCTTGGTAGCGGCATATACAGCAAAACCGGGCTGAGGTAAAAATGCAGCACAGGATGCCAGCTGGATAACCCTGGTGTTTTTCTGCATATAAGGAAGGCATGCATAGGTTACATGAGTAAGTGCTTCGCAATTTAAACGAACCATACCTAATTGTTCTTCGCAGCCCAAATCCGCAAAATCGCCGATAACGCCATAGCCTGCACAGTTTACCAGCATACGTATCTTGCAATCATGTTCTTCCAAGGTATCTTTTAAACGGTCAATTTGTGCTTCTTTGGTAATATCCATGGCTAAAATACGGGTATTATTGCGCATGCAACCTGCCAGGCGAGTCAATTTATCCTTTCGTCTGGCAATAAGCCAAATTTCATCGGTTTTACGTAAATGTGCATCGATCTGAAGTGCAAATTGCTCTCCCATACCGGAGGAGGCGCCTACAATAATTACAACACTCTTTGACATAATCATTTCTCCTTTTTCTTATGAACATTGCGAATAGCCTTTTTCTTTTGAGGCTTGCTCGCTGGTTTATTTTTATCATTCTTTTGTTTTTGGTTAGAAGTTTTGTTGTCGGTTTTGAAATTGTTAGCACGTTTGAGATTGTCTGCTTGGTTTTGTTTTGCCATACGTCTTGGTTTAATTAAACACTTTTTATCAAAACCGATTAAATCTTCTCTTCCGGCAGTAACTAAAGCTTCATATACTAAATCATAATTCTTAGGATTGCGATATTGGATTAATGCTCGTTGCATAGCCTTTTCGTGAGGATTTTTGCAAACATATACCGGTTGCATATTTCTGGGATCCAAACCAGTGTAATACATAACCGTGGAAATGGTTGAGGGTGTGGGATAAAAATCCTGCACCTGTTCCGGCATATAACCTAAATCCCTTAAATATTCTGCCAATTCAATGGCCTCTTTTAAAGTAGAACCCGGATGGGAACTCATTAAATAAGGTACTAAGAATTGATTTTTACCCAGTTTTTCATTAAGGCGTTTATATTTAGCCTGGAATTTTTCATAAACAGCGTTTTCCGGCTTGCCTAATTTGCTAAGTACTGCGTCAGAAATGTGTTCCGGTGCAACTTTTAGCTGGCCACTGATGTGATGTTCCACCAGTTCTCTAAAGAAGGTATCATCCGGATCGGCAAGCAAATAGTCAAAACGTATACCGGAACGTACAAAAACCTTCTTAATTCCCGGTAAAGCGCGCAATTTGCGAAGTAATGATAAGTAGTCAGAATGATCCACTTTCATATTTTTGCAAGGGGAAGGAAATAAACATTGTTTGTTTTTACAAACCCCATGAGTTATTTGTTTTTCGCAAGAAGGATGTCTGAAATTAGCTGTAGGACCACCTACATCATGAATATAACCCTTGAAATCCTTATCCTGCGATATAAGTCTCGCTTCCTCTATAATAGATTCGTGGCTGCGAACCTGAATAGTGCGGCCTTGATGGAAGGTTAATGCACAAAAGCTACAACCGCCGAAACATCCTCTGTTACTGATAAGGGAGAACTTAATCTCTGCAATAGCAGGTACACCCCCTTCTGCTTCATAGCTCGGATGATAAGTCCTCATATAAGGAAGTGCATAAATATCATCCATCTCCTGTGTTGTTAAAGGAGATGAGGGCGGATTCTGTACTACATATATTTGATTGGGATATGCTTCAATCAGTCGTTTTCCGTTACAAAAATCTGTATTTTGATATTGAATGGAAAAACTCTTAGCGTATTCCCTGGTGTCATTTTTCATAGATTCGTAAGATGGTAGTTCGACAGAATCATAAATGTCATCGATGTTTTTGGTTTTATATACAGTACCCGCTATAAAAGTGATGTCCTTAACAGAAATACCGCTGTTTAAAGCATCTGCAATTTCCACAATGGACTTCTCTCCCATACCATAGGAGATTAAATCCGCTTGAGAATCCAGCAAAATAGAACGTTTAAAACTGTTACTCCAATAATCATAATGGGCCATTCTTCGTAAACTTGCTTCAATGCCGCCGATAATAATAGGGACATTGCGATAGCTTTTGCGAATCAGGTTGCTGTAGACAACTGTGGCATGATCAGGACGTTTTCCCATAACGCCGCCCGGTGTATAGGCATCCATATTGCGTCTCTTTTTTGAAACAGAGTAATGATTCACACAGCTGTCCATATTACCGGAAGAAACCAAAAAACCTAGCCTGGGTTCCCCTAAAATTGTAATACTGCTTTCAACCTTCCAGTCCGGCTGGGAAATAATACCTACAGTATAACCGTGAGATTCTAAAACGCGGCTGATAATAGCAGGACCAAAAGAAGGATGATCCACATAGGCATCTCCGATTACATATACAAAATCCAGTTGTTCAATATTTCTTTCTATCATATCCTGCCTGCTTATAGGCAGAAATCTATTATTCCCATATTCCATAGTAATCCTCTATATAATAATCTGCTTGTTTGATCTTTTCTTCTCGGTGAATTGCAGAGTATGCATCTTCTACGGCACATACACACATACCTGCATTTTTTCCGGCTTGAATTCCCTTAATAACGTCTTCGAATACCAGACATTCTGTCGGAGATACCTGAAGAAGTTCGGCAACAGTTAAATAAATATCCGGTGCGGGTTTACCGCGAAGACCGTCGCTGCCGGTTCGGATACATTCAAAATAATGTATAATACCATGTACCGTAAGTACATTTTCTACTAATTCTCTGGAGTTGCTGGAAGCAATACCAAGTTTTATGCCCTTTTCGTGACATTTTTCTATAAATTCCCGGACACCTTCTTTTAAAGGGACTTCCTTTGCATATTTGTCCCAGGCCATATCATTCCAGTCATCCATCATTTCTTCTACGGTTCTGGGAATATCATAATGACTACTTACCCATTCGGCAGTTTCGCGAAAGCTCATCCCCTCGATTTCTGCCTGAAAAGCATCTAATTCTTCGCGGGTAGTGGCGTAGCCGTAACGATTCATATATTCAATATCAATTTCGCGCCAGATCCACATAGAGTCCACTAAGGAACCGTCCAGATCAAAAATAATGGCCTTTTTATTTGTTATCATTCTAATCTCCTAATTGTTCGTAGATTTGGGCATCATTCTTTAAAAGCCGCACCTCTTCTTCCGTAAGCGCCCGATATTCTCCGAGTTTTAAACCAGGATCTAAGGAGAGGCTTCCGAAAGAAACTCTTTTCAAATACGTAACCCGGTTAGAAACTGCTTCTAACATACGTTTCACCTGGTGGAACTTACCTTCATGAATGGTTAATTCTATATGTAAAGAATCTAGTATCTTTACTTTTGCGGGAAGGGTTAATTTTTCTTCGCCAATATCCACTCCGAATTCTAATTTAAGAATATCCTCTTCGCGAAGTGGGGTTTGCAGTCCGACAAAATAAGTTTTGTCCACATGTTTCTTGGGAGATAAGAGGCTATGGGCAAGAGCTCCGTCATTTGTTAAAAGGAGCAAGCCCTCTGTATCCTTGTCCAATCTACCAACAGGAAATAAATCTTTTTTTCGTATATCTTTAATTAAATCCAAAACCGTTTTTTCATGGTTATCCTGTGTGGCACTTACTACATCTTGGGGTTTGTTTAACATATAATATTGAAACGCTTTATAAACAAGGGGGTTACCCTGAAAACATACAACAGCGGTTTCTTCGTCAAATTTATAATCTGCGCTTTTGCAGAGTTCACCATCAATGGTAATATTGCCTTTTTTTATGATATTCTTTACTTCGCTTCTGGTACCAATCTCCATAGCTACCAGAAATTTATCCAGTCGCATCATAATTTTTCCTCGCATTTACATATATTGAAATAATATTGCATACGGTTGGGTCTATGGTAATTACGCTTATATTTGTATTGTTGACATATTTGATTCTGACTCATTCGGAAATTTCGCTCTACTATGCTTTTCAGGGATTTACTCTATGGTATAGTAAAATGATTCCGGCACTTATGCCTTTTATGATTCTATCGGGGATCATTATAAGAATGAATCTTTCGGAAAAGTTTGTGGGATTTTTTCATCCTCTAATAAAACGTATCTATAAATGCACTCCTAATGTGTCCTATGGGCTTATTATAGGCTTTTTATGCGGTTTCCCGATGGGAGCAAGGGTAACTGCCGAACTTTTGGAAAATGGCAAAATAACGCGTAAGGAAGCGGAATATTTGCTTGCGTTTAACAACAACATTGGTCCGGTATATTTTAGCGCCATTGCCCTGCCCTTATTACAAATTCATAAAGTACTTCCATATCTTTTGGGAATGTATGGAATACCACTTTTATATGGATTAATTCTACGTTACACCAAATATCATGATTTGCAGAAGGACTATGCGGAGGAGAAACAAAATACCTCAAAATCCTTATTACAATTCTCACAAACAAGGCCTACTTTTTTTGAAGCTGCTGATGATGCTATTAAAGGTGCAGTTAACAGTATTCTCATGCTCTGCGGGTATATGATTTTCTTTAATACCTTGAATCTTTTACCACATTTTTTCCTGCCGGGAATACAAAGCTTTCTGGCACCGGTTTTGGAAATAACCGGCGGGTTAAGCCTGCTGAGAAATACAATGCCCATTTATAGTCTTTGTATGTTGCATTTCGGAGGTTTATCCTGTATTGCTCAAACTAATTGTATGATTCGTAATACCGGACTTTCTCTAAAAAAATACATAAAACATAAGATAAATATTTCCTTCTTGGCTTGTATATATTATCTTTTGTTGGGACTTATGGGTTAATTATTTCTTATAAGCACGCCATATAATACGCAAGCTTGACACCAACAGTAATACCCAAAAGATAGCAAATCCAAATAACAAAAGAAATCTTTTGAAGGTAAAGGGAGCGTCAAACAAGTAAAGAGAATCAGAGTCATCCTGTGATTGATCAACAGCGATAAGCTCTTCTTCCATATTCTCGTAAATACTTAAAAATTCGTAACGTTCACTATCATCCTTGGTTGTAGGACGAAAGGTATCAAATTCCGTTAGAATATTACTTTCCTTTAAAAGGTCAAATTTGTTATAGGCACGTACAATAATGCGTGGTTTGGTGTTTTCCGGAATTTCCAGTTCTAAAATGAAACTATCATCGTTGGTGCCGCGTAAAGCATCACTACCCGGCCAAGCTATTCGTTTGCTATAGGTTTTACCGCCATCCAGACTATAATCATAGTATAGTAATGGAGTGTTGTAATCGGTGCCTGTAATAATTAAGGATAAATTTCCAGTATTGTAATCAGCATTTTCCACAGCTATATGGCAGATATCAGCGCCTGTATCATCCATATAAGTATTTTCGACGATGGAGTCGGTAGTTAGTGAGGTTAAATGTTGTGGAAGTTTTTTTTCAGCACCTTCTAAGTTTAAGAAGGTTGCAATAGCCTGTGCATCCCGGCGACCAAATTCTATAAACATTTCATCGCTTGAACAAAATTGACTATCTCTTTCTTCGTCCACATGGCAATGTTCAATGATAACTGCTGGAATTTCAAGAGCTGAAGCTTCCCTGATAATTCCATAATAATCTTTTTTGTTATTGCCTTCTCTGGTTTTAATGCCTCGGATAAACAGGCCCATTTCTTCCATTTGCTCTAAGTGTATATATGCAAACTGATAAGCCGGTGCATGATAGGGGGTATATAAAGGAATCCAGACCTCTGCACCGTAAATGGTGTGTTTTTCTGAAGCATTATAATGAAGGCTGATTAAAAAATCGGCATTTACAGATTTGGCAAATTCTGCTCTTTGACGAAGGCTTAAATCGGTATCTTCTGTACGGGTTGAATAAATCGTAACCCCTTCATATTTTGATAATTCTTCTATTAAAGCATTTGCGGTTATAAGATTAATGTCCTTCTCGTTAAAGTTCGGATTAGCATCCGTTCCTAAATTTTCTCCCCCGTGTCCCGGGTCAATAACAATAATTACATTATCCTTGCCATCAAAAAAGCCGGAAGCTTCGGCTTTTAATGATGAATTCAGTACAGGAAACAATATACAAAATAAAAATAGAAACTTTTTAATCATCTTTCTCTCCATTATATATTTTAAAAACCGGTTTCCTGAGAAACCGGTTCTTATTTAAAAAACTATTCTTCTTCAAGATTTTCTTCTTCAGGAATGTAAACTGCTGAAGATACGGTTTCTTCCTCCACTAACTCTTCAACAGGATGTAATTCAGCACGATTGGATTGAATAATATCCTTGTACTGATTTAAGCCGCTTAAGAGGTTTTCATAACCTGCTACAGAAGTACTAATGGCATTCAAAATCAAGTTCTCTAAGTGATTTAAAACATCATCCATGTACTGCATTGCGGCTGTCTTTACATTGTTTGCCTCCATCATGGCATTATCTAAAATTGTTTGCGCCTGATAGGTTGCGGATGTAACCACATCATTCGCTTGGGCATACGCTTGTTGCATAATCTCGTGTTCGCTGATTAACTTGTTGGTATGCACGGTAGCCTCATTAATCAATGTTTCAGCTTTGATACGAGCATCATTTAATATGGCATCTCTGTTGCTGATAATCTTTTGATAACGTTTGATTTCATCAGGGGTGCTCATGCGAAGGTCCTGAAGATATTCTTCTAATTCTGCTTTATCTACAATAATCTTAGAGTTGGAAAACAACTGATTTTTGCAACTATCAATATACAATTCAATATCATCAATTAATTGTTCAATTTTGCTCATAAAACACCTCGCTGATTTTATATTACCACTATTAATAATTATACTTTTCTTTTACAAGTTTTGCAACACTTTCCGGCACATAAGGTGATAAATCTCCATGAAAACCGGCAACTTGTCTGACTCCTGATGAGCTGATAAAGGAATATTCGGGGCTGGTGGCCAAAAATACTGTTTCTAACTCGTCATTAGAAAGTAAATTATTATATTGTGCGGTCTGCATTTCATATTCCAAATCACTTACACCACGTATGCCGCGAACGGATACACCAATATTATTTCTCTTGGTATAGTCAACTAATAAACCGCTAAAACTGTCGATTTTAACATTGGGAATATCCCTTGTAACATCTTCTAACATCTTAACACGTTCCTCAACAGAAAACAATGGTGACTTTTCCGGATTATTTAAAATTCCTACTATAACCTCGTCAAACATTTTGGCACTACGTCGAATAATATCTAAATGTCCATTGGTTACCGGATCAAAGCTTCCGGGATAGATTGCACGACTCATATTTACCTCCTATTACTGCTTCTTTTGCAGGAAGAAATGCTTATTTGATTTATATTTTTTTTCTTTGATTATTTCGAATTCCAGTTCATTAATATAGTTCATATCATTTTTTAAAGAGGTTTCAACAATAATCAAAGTATCTTCTGTTACATATTTTGCGCCGGAAAGCATATTAAGAACACGTTCTTCGTGACCTTGATCATAGGGAGGATCCATAAAAATAATATCTACTTCTTTTTCATAAATCCCAGCAAGACCGGATACAGCATCCTGCTTTAAAACAATAGCATTATCAGCAAGTTTGGTAAATTGAAGATTTTGCTGAATACAGTTTAATGCAGCAGGAGAATTTTCAATAAAATATGCTTTTCTGGCACCTCTGCTTAAAGCTTCAATGCCAATAGCACCGCTACCGCTGAATAAATCCACAAATACAGCACCCGGCACATCGTTTTGTAACATATTAAATAGGGTTTCTTTGATTCGGTCTGTGGTTGGACGGGTGTCTAACCCTTCGGGAGTTTTTAGGGGCATACTCCTAGCCACACCTGCGATTACTCTCATAAAACTAACCTCTCACTTTAATACCCTTACCGTCACGTTTGCCGAGTTTCAGGGTATTTAATACTAAATTTTTACTCTTATAAGGAATCACTGCCTCAATACCGTTCTGAGTATAATATACAGCTTCAAGTTCATCCTTAGCATCCAATTTCATGCCGCGTACACCAATGGCAGTTTTTTTCTTTTCCGGAATCTCATCAATCGGAAAACGCAAGAAATAGCCATCTTTGGATTGGAGTACAATATTCTTCTGGTCATGGATGCAAACAATACTAATAACTTTATCATCCTCCTGAAGCTTGGTTGCAGCAACCGTACGTTTGGTTACATCAAATTCGCCACCATCTACCACTTTCATCATGGACTGCTTGGTTACAAATAATACACGGCGTAAGTTCAGCTCGGTCTGATTGGTGATAAATACAATATCTTCTTTGTCAGAACTATAATTACTCAAATTATCAATAGGAGTTCCCTTGTCGCGGAATTTACCGAAGGGTAAATCTAATACTTTAATTACATGCAACTGGCCGGAATCTGTAAACATGCAAATACGTCCAGTGTTCTTACATTTGAACACATATTTGTTTTCGGCATTTACTGCATCTTTATTACGCTCATAGGTATTCATATCAATGGTCTTAGCATAGCCGAAACGGTCCATTAAGAACATAACATCCATTTCTTCCAGTTCTTTTTCCTTATAAATGGCTTCTTCCGCATTTTCGATGGCAGTTCTTCTGGCACGCTTATATTCTTTTTTGATCTCTTCCAGCTCATTAATAATCACCTGTGCCATAGAATCACGTCTGTCCAAAATATCTTCATAACGGAAAATATTGGCCATGGTATCTTCATGGTCTTTAATTAAGGCCTCGATTTCCAGACCGATTAATTTGTACAAACGCATTTCCAAAATTGCATTGGCCTGTTTTTCGCTAAACATAAGCTGGGTTGCCATAATTTTGGATTCTTTGGATTTGAACTTAATGCCTTCGATTTCACCATTCACCAGACAATTTTTTGCCATGGCACGGTCCTTGGAACCGCGTAAAATCTCGATGATCAGATCAATAACATTGCAGGCTTTGATTAAACCTTCCTGAATTTCCTTCTTTTCCAGTTCTTTAGCAAGTAAATTGGTGTATTTGCGGGTGGCAATTTCAAATTGGAAATCTACACAGGCTTTAATAATATTCTTAAGTCCCATAACTTCGGGGCGGCCATCTTTGATTGCAAGCATGTTTACACCAAAGGTATCTTCTAAACGGGTCTTCTTATATAACAAATTGGTGAAATTTTCAACGTCTGCATCCTTACGAAGTTCAATTACAATACGAATACCTTCCTTGGAGGACTGGTTGGAAATATCCACAATATCCTGGGTTTTTTTAGTTTCGGAAAGGGCTGCCACATCCATGAGGAATTTACCAATATTGGCACCAATCATAGTGTAAGGGATTTCTGTGATAACCAAATTGGTTTTACCACCCTTTGCCTTTTCCACTTCTACTTTACCGCGGATTTTCACTTTGCCCACACCGGTTTCGTAGATTTCCAAAAGCTCATCCTTGTTGGTAACAATACCGCCGGTAGGGAAATCAGGACCTTTTACATAGCGCATTAATTCTCTGGTAGTAATATTTTCGTCCAGCATATAGGCTTTGGTAGCGTCAATTACTTCTGCTAAATTGTGAGGTGGAATATTGGTTGCCATACCAACTGCAATACCCTCGGAACCATTTACCAGAATATTGGGGAATTTAACCGGTAAAACCAGAGGTTCCTTTTCGGTTTCATCAAAGTTGGGACCAAAATCCACCACATCCTTGTCTAAGTCCGCAAGGAAAGCTTCCTGTGTGATTTTATGGAGTCTGGCTTCGGTATAACGCATAGCCGCTGCACCGTCACCTTCGATATTACCAAAGTTACCATGACCGTCGATTAAAGGTTGTCCCTTTTTGAAATCCTGCGTCATAACAACTAAAGCATCATAGATGGAACTGTCACCATGGGGATGATATTTACCCATGGTATCGCCTACGATACGCGCGCTTTTACGGTAGGGTTTGTCATATCGGATACCAAGCTCATGCATGTCATAAAGAGTACGTCTTTGCACGGGCTTCAAACCATCTCTTACATCGGGAATGGCACGGGCAATAATAACACTCATGGCATAATCGATAAAGGACTTTTGCATGACCTCGGAGTATTCGGTTTTAATTATTCTATCGTCATTCATTGTTTAACCATCCTAAATATCTAATTGTGCGTCAGTAGCATGTTCGTAAATAAATGCCTTACGAGGAGCTACTTCCGTGCCCATTAATAGTTCTGTAACTTCGGATGCCATACGGGCATCTTCGATTTCTACCTGCTTTAAAAGACGGGTGTCAGGGTCTAAAGTAGTTTCCCAAAGTTGAGCAGCATCCATTTCACCAAGACCCTTGTATCTTTGTAAAGTAAAGGAGCCTTTGTGGGTTTTGCGGTACTTTTCTAATGCTTTATCATCATACAGGTACTCTTCTTTTCCTTTGGCTGGCATTGCCTTGTAAAGAGGCGGCATAGCAAGATATACATGTCCTTCAAAAATAAGCTCCGGCATGAAGCGGTAAAAAAGAGTTAAAAGCAAGGTGGAAATATGTTCACCATCCACATCCGCATCGGCCATAATAATAATTTTATCGTAACGGAGCTTGGTAATATCAAAATCATTACCATACCCTTCTGAGAAACCACAACCAAAGGCGTTAATCATGGTTTTGATTTCAGCATTAGCAAGAACCTTGTCAATACTTGCTTTTTCAACGTTCAAAATCTTACCACGGATGGGCAAAATTGCTTGAAACTCACGGTTTCTTGCCATTTTAGCACTACCGCCCGCAGAATCACCTTCCACGATGAAAATTTCACATTTAGAGGCGTCCTTGGAGATACAGTTAGCTAATTTGCCGTTGGAGTCAAACGAAAATTTGGGTTTAGTAAGCATATTGGTGCGGGCTTTTTCTTCGGTTTTACGTATCTTGGCTGCTTTTTCGGCACATGCAATAATGCTCTTTAAGGTTTCTAAATTTCGATCAAGGAAATGAACCAGTTCTTCTCCCACCACCTTGGAAACTGCCTTGGTAGCGTCCTGGTTATCCAGTTTTGTTTTAGTCTGGCCTTCGAATCGAGGATCCGGATGCTTAATGGAAACTACCGCTGTCATTCCGTTACGTACATCGGCGCCGGTGAAATTAGCATCTTTTTCCTTTAAGATATTTAATTCGCGGGCATAGGTGTTAATAACATTAGTAAATACCGTCTTGAAACCGGTCAAATGTGTACCGCCCTCAGAATTGTAAATATTATTACAGAAGCCCAAGACGTTTTCGTGGAATTCATTTACATACTGGAATGCGACTTCTACCATAATGCCTTCGGATTCGCCTTTTATATATACACAGTCATGAACTGCTTCGCTTCCCTTGTTGATGTCTTTGATAAAGCCATTGATACCATCGGGTTCATGGAACTCTATGCGTTCCGATTCCTCTTTGCGCTTATCCTCAAAAATAATGGTAAGCTGGGGATTTAAGTAAGCTGTTTCATGTAGTCTGGATTTGATGTCATCTTCTTTGAAACGTGTTTTGTCAAATATAGTATCATCGGGTAAAAATTGAATCGTTGTTCCGGTTTCACGGGTTTTGCCAATCACAGGAAGTAAACCATCAATTAAGTCAATGGTAGGGATACCACGCTCATATTTATCCTGATAAATCTGTTTTCCGTCCTTGACTGTGACAGTCAACCAATTAGACAATGCATTTACTACTGAAGAACCCACACCATGCAGACCACCGCTGGTTTTGTAAGCAGAATTATCAAACTTACCACCGGCGTGTAAGGTGGTAAATACCAAACGTTCTGCACTAATACCCTTTTCGTGCATACCTACAGGAATACCACGACCATTATCGGAAATGGTGGCAGAACCATCCGCTTCCAATGTAACGGTAATGGTAGTACAATACCCTGCCAAGTGCTCGTCTACAGAGTTGTCTACGATTTCATAAATTAAATGATTTAAACCCTTAGTTGTAACCGAACCGATATACATACCGGGACGCTTACGTACCGCTTCCAATCCTTCTAATACTGTAATGCTACTTGCATCATACGTGTTTTTTGCCATTATAAAACCTCAGTTTCTTTTTTATACTTTAAGGGGATATATACAAAACGGTATGTGTTGCATATTTAGTCCACAATATATTTATTATACACCATATATTGTATATTAGTCAATTTTTGGAAGCTAAGTTTTCTAATCTAATGATACTTCTTTGTATTTGTTTGTTACGGTGTAATATAATTCACTTTCAACATAGTATTTTAAGGACTCTGTGTAACCATATTCATTACATTTAATATGATAAATTAATTGATCATTCGAATCATAAAGTTTTGCTTCTACAATAACACCGTTTTCTATTTCGACTTCTTCATATGTATCATCATCGTAATAAATAACATTATCTTCATATTCATCAAAGTTTTCACGAGTATATGTATAAGAGTCTACAGTAAAATCCAAAATAGAAAGATATTCTTCCATTGAACCGTATGAATCAGTGGAACGGCTGCCAATCAGTCTTCCTTCGTTAGTAAATAACCATATAATATTGGTTTTATCATCTTCCGTTTCCTGTGTTCCTCTAATTTCATATAAACCATCTTCACGTTCGATAATCTCATCATGTTGATATTTTGTTTCTATTTCATTTACTATTTTATCGTGCTCATAGAAAACCATTTTAGTGGATTTTGTGACAAGAAATGAATCCGGCTTTTTCTTGCCGGCTTTACAACTGCATAAAAACATACATAATAAAAGTGATAATAATAGTATTCTTTTAATTCTCATAGGTATATTCTCCTTTTAAATGGTTCTAAAATCTACTTTCCCGGAACTCTTCTCGTTCATATAGCTTGTAATTTGCTTCATTTCCTCTTCTGATAAATATCCTGCATCAATTTTATTTACTGCTTCCGAAGCTGCTTTTAAAACATTGGCATCTGCATAAATATCACCAATTCTAAAGGAA
>JAZSPK010000018.1:0-11982 GCA_045537405.1 Acetatifactor sp. | reverse complement strand
GGCACGCCGCCAGCGTTCATCCTGAGCCAGGATCAAACTCTCATGTTAAAAGATTTTGTCCTGCCAGTCTTAACGTTTCTGGCATTACTGTTTTTGGTTTAAAGATTCGCATCTTTACGTTCTTGAATTTCTTGAAGCACTTTTGTGCTCCGCAGTATTCACTACTGCTTCTTAAAAGAATTTTCAAGGTTGCATTGTTGTTTATTTGTCAAAGTTCTGTGCAACTTCTTCAAAGTTGCTTGGAAGCGGTGGTTGTCCACCGACGGAGAAGGAGGGATTTGAACCCTCGCGCCGCTATTAACGACCTGCACCCTTTCCAGGGGTGTCCCTTCAGCCTCTTGGGTACTTCTCCAAAAAGTTGATTCTTAATTCTGTATCCATCAACGCTGGAGAAATATCTCCAACGGAGAGGGTGGGATTCGAACCCACGCGCCCTTGCGGACAAACGGTTTTCAAGACCGCCTCGTTATGACCACTTCGATACCTCTCCGAATGCTCGCTCTTGTTCAGCGACATTGATTATCATAACAAAAAAGGTATCTAATGTCAACACTTTTTTTTACAATTTTTTGGCGATTTTGAAAACATTTTTCCTGTGTTATTTCAAGAAACTTTGAGCAACCAAAATATCCTCCGGTGTGGTGATTTTTATATTCTCGTAAGAACCTTTAATCAGTTTTACTTTTCGATGGGTCATGGTCTCCACAACCATGGCATCATCTGTAATTTCAACACCTTTTTCCTTTAACTCTTTAAGATTTCCCACCATGCTTTCATAGGATTGATAAATAAGCAACTCGTCAAATACCTGCGGAGTCTGCACCGCCCATAAGTTCTTTCGATTAGGTGTCTGAACTGCATAATCTTCTTCATCTACTATTTTAATGGTATCCTTTACGGGCATTCCTACCACACAAGCACCATACTCCTTCACTGCTTCATATGCATTCCTGATAATCTCTTCTGTCACGAAAGGCCTTGCACCATCATGCACAAAAACATAATTGTTCGCTTCTGGCTTCAAGCATTTCAAACCTTCCCAAACAGATAAATAACGTTCTGCGCCACCTTCTACCACTTTTATAACCTTTTTAAAACCATACTTATCTACAATATCTTTTTGACAGAACGGTATTTCTCCTGCTCCCACAACCAAAATCACCTGATGAATATATTTGCTTTTTTCAAATACATTTAATGCATACCACAGAATTGGTTTTCCATTCAAAAGCATATATTGTTTAGCTACCGCACTTTGCATACGTTTTCCGGCTCCGGCAGCCAGAACAATCGCCGTACATTGTTCCATATCTTACTCCGTTTCTAAATAAGCAAGTGCGGCTTTTACTTCTGCCGCACTTCATATTTCATATATTTACTTTTCTCCTAATCTTAAGTTCGGAACGGCATTTAATTCCATGCCACTTCGTACACCCTTTAAATATTCATAATATCCGGCAACACCAATCATTGCAGCATTGTCCGTACAATAAACAGGACTGGGATGATAAAAGGTAATGCCGCGTTTTGCACATTCTTCTTCAAATGCCTTACGTAAAGAAGAATTAGATGCAACCCCGCCTGCAATAGCGAATTTATCAAAGTTATACTTCTTCACAGCATGAAGGGCATGCTCTACAAGTACATCAATAACAGCCTTTTGGAAAGAAGCAGCCACATCCGCTTCGCAAATTTCTTCTCCTTTCATCTGACAACCATTCAAATAATTTAACACAGCAGATTTCAAACCACTGAAACTGAAATCGTACTCGCTGTCTTCCACCTTAGCTCTGGGGAAACGAATAGCATCCGGATTTCCTTCCTTAGATAATTTGTCAATCTTAGGTCCTCCCGGATAGCCTAAACCAATCGCACGGGCCACTTTATCGAAAGCCTCTCCTGCCGCATCATCCCTGGTTCGACCGATGATTTCATACTCACCGTAATCCTTAACCACTACCAAATGGGAATGTCCGCCGGATACCACCAAACAAACATAAGGGGGGTCCAACTCCTTATTTTCAATATAGTTGGCACTGATATGGCCTTCTATATGATGTACACCAATCAAAGGAATACCTGTTGCAAAGCTAATGGCCTTTGCTGCGGACACGCCCACCAACAAAGCTCCTACCAGGCCCGGTCCGTACGTTACGGCAATGGCTGTAATATCCTTTAACTCCACATCAGCTTCTTTCAAAGCTTCCTCTATTACTTGATTGATTTTTTCAATATGCTTTCTAGAGGCAATCTCAGGCACCACACCTCCGTACAAAGTATGCAATGCAATCTGAGAAGAGATTACATTTGACAAAACCTCTCTGCCGTTTTTCACAACTGAGGCTGCGGTTTCATCACAGGAGCTCTCTATTGCAAGAATAAGCACATCTTCTGTTTGTTTTTCTGTATTTACGCAATCCATGAATATATCCTTCGTTTCTTTCAAAATCTTACTGGCCAACATTTACATTTTCTGCCAAATCCCAGCCATAAATTCTCCAATGACCTTTATCATCTTTACGTAGCAGATAAACCGTCATAGAGGGATAGCTTTCCTTTCCTTGCATCACGGTGTAACCGCAACTGATTCTGGCGAAAGAATAACCGTCGTCTTCAAAATAATCCACATCCGTGCTGGCTGCCACCGAACAGGCCGTTAGCTTCTTGCCACTTTCACGAAATACATTAATTTCAGCTGTCAAAGCAATAATATATGTGCCCCAGGGATTATTCACTACCAGCTCATCATCATAAAGCTCTCTGGCCCGCATACCCAAATCTTCTATTTCTTCCTGGGTACACTCCTCATTATAATAGCATTTCATAATTTCATTATAATACTTAAGGACTTCCTTAGGGGTAGGCGGGTAATTGCGACTCATGTCCCGAAGCAATACATTGTCAACTGCCGTAAGCTCGGGCTCTGTACCCTTATCTTCAGAACGGGTCACCAAATAGCAGTAGTATCCCACTACCGCTACCATCAGAAGTACCACGATTAAAATAACCTTATTGGAATTCAAATTCTTATTCTGGCTACCCTTCATACTTTTATCCTAATCCTTGAACTTTAACTCTACATTGCGGCCGTCCCTGGCTGCAATGGTTGCCGGAAATATTTTTCTCACCTCATTAATATATTCCTCCGGCCTGATTAATGAGGGGCTGTAATGTGTTAACCACATTTCCTGCACATTTGCCTTTGCTGCAATTCGAGCAGCCTCATACATGGTCATATGCTTCTTTTCCTTGGCCTTTACCTGATTTTCCGGATCACCATACATACCTTCGCAGATAAACAAATCCGCATCCGCAGCATATTCCGCAATACTCTCGGTCGGTCTGCTATCCGTACAGTAGGTGACCTTCAAACCTTTTCTGGTTTCTCCAAGCACCATATCCGGTGTATAGGTTACCCCTTCCGCCTCTATGGTCTCGCCTTTTTGCAAGCGGCTCCAATACATAAGCGGAATCTGTAACTCCTTTGCCTTCTCTACTTGGAATTTACCTACACGTTCTACCACCATGGTATATCCATAGCATAACACATTATGATTCACCTTAAAAGCTTCTATATGAAAACCATCAAACTGAAATCTTTGACCGGATTCTTCTATTTCCAAAAACTTAATTTCAAAGGGTAATTCCGGTGCAATCACCCGAAGTGCATTTACTACCCTCTGAAGTCCCTTCGGACCAATCATCAAAAGAGGTTCCGTTCTCTCCGCATTACCCATAGTAAGAAGCATCCCCGGCAAACCACTGATATGATCTGCATGGTAATGAGTAAAACACATAATATCAATGGGTTTGGGACTCCAGCCTACTTCCTTCATTGCCACCTGTGTTCCTTCGCCGCAATCTATTAAAATACTCTGTCCGTTATATCGCATCATAAGCGATGTAAGCCACCTGTAGGGTAACGGCATCATACCGCCGGTTCCCAGCAAACATACATCTAACATTCACGCCCTCACTTCCCAAAGAGCCTCTTCACTCTTTACAAAAGTTCGTTTTTTTCTGTTTCCGTCACCGGAAGCACAAACTCCTGTATCATTTTATCATAACAATTCTCACACAAATCCCAGGTGTGACGAATTCCGTCTTTTGCACTGAAGTAACCGAAATCAAACTCTACATGGAAACAACCCTCTCTAACAAAGCCTTCTTTCACTTCTAAGTTCTTTCCGCATTTATTACATTTTACTTCCGTCAAATGATTTTCTTCTATATTTGTATACTTGCGCATTGCCATCCTCCCTTATCTGTAAACAAATAAACGTTTCTATGCAAAGTGTATCACAAAATACAAGCATACTTCTCTGGTAAATACTACCGTATTTCTTCCTACTATATTTCCGGTTTACTCGGCAACCTTCTTCCACTTCCACATAATCATGGCATCTTCCACCGGTTTTTCATAAAATCTCGGTCGGATACCCGCAGAGACAAAGCCCAGCTTTTCATAAATATGTATGGCCGGTGCATTACTTACCCGCACTTCCAGGGTGAAATTCTCCACGCCTATATTCTCTCCGGCGATAAATAACTCCTGCAACATAGCGCAGGCAATTCCCTTGCCTCTTTCCTTTTGGGTAACCATGACAATATCAATACTGCCATCACCGAACGAATTCACTACACCGCAACAGCCTATGACTTCTTCATCCCTGACTGCCACCAAATAAACGCTTTTATCATCTGCCACCAAGTCCGCAAAGGCTTTTGCAGTCCAAGGCACGCTAAAACACTCTCTTGCCATCGCCGCCAAAGGTTCCACATCCTCGGCACGTAACTTCCGAAAATTAACCATTTGCTTCTTCTCTTTCTCGTTCCGCCTGACTCTTACGCAGATATTCCGGTGCATGTTCTGCTGCCGAAACCACCTTGCCTTCCTTTGCATATTTCACTGCAAGAGTGGCTACTGCCGCCGCACGCTGTCTGTTCATCCCCGCCGGCGCAAAACTATAAGGCACCTGACAAAATTCTGCAATCTTACCTTCATATACAGGCACTCCGTCTCCCAGAAAAATCACCGAGCGTCCTAAAGCATTACATACCTCTATAATCTCCGCAACATCTACTGCACACTGTTCTTTTACGGTTTTCATCTGCCAAGTATGCTCATCTGTTTCAAATTCATAAATACCGGTGTACACCTGATTTCTCCTAGCATCCATTAAAGGGCATACCAAATGACTGGTACCGCACAAATTGTAAGCCAATCCCTCCAAGGTGGGCACTTCTACCACCGGCTTATTTAAAGCCAGCCCAAGTCCCTTTACTGTAGCTGAACCGATACGCAGTCCCGTAAAAGATCCCGGACCTGCTGCCACCGCCAGATAATCCACCGTATTTAAATCTAAATCAATCATTTCCTTCACATGCTCCAACATAGGTAACAAGGTCTGGGAATGTGTCTTTTTATAATTGGTGGTGTATTCCGCCAAGAGTTCATTATCCTCTACAACTGCCACTGTAGCCACCAAACCGGAACTGTCTATTGCTAAAACTTTCATATTTAACCCTTGCTTTCCATCGTTATTTTACGATAGTCAAAACCTTTTTCCAAATCTTTTTCTATGGTAATCTGCACATAATTTTCCGGCAAAATCTCTTCGATTAAGTTTGCCCACTCAATCAGGCAGATGCCTTCTCCGTAAAAGCAGTCCTGATAACCGATTTCCTCCATCTCCTCCACATCACCAATGCGGTAAACATCAAAATGATAGAAAGGAATACGCCCCTCTTCATATACCTGTAATATGGTAAAGGTAGGACTGTTTACCGGTTCCTTTATTCCAAGCCCTGCTGCTACCCCTTGGGTAAATACGGTCTTGCCCACGCCCAAGTCTCCTATCAGGGTATATACCTGGCCGGGTAAGACATTTTCCCCCAAAGTTTTGCCTATTTCAAAGGTTTCCTTCGGTCCGAAGGACTCCCATACTTTTCTTTCCATTTATCTTCTCCTAAAAACGAATCTTCACCTTATTTGCCGGCATATGTGTAGAAATAATCTCGATGCACTGGCTCAAATTCTCCCCCAACACTCTTTTGGGGAAAATGGTTGCATTCACCGGTGAAGTATACACAATAATACTCTTGGTGGTGGAAACTGCCTTGTACATATTTTCCCATGCCTGACTCTGGGTTTCCTCTCCTTGAGATACCGTAATACCGTTTTCATCTAACACATAGTGCAGAGGATTTTTAAATGCCGGATTGTTAAGTACCTGCTGCTTACTCTTAATATTCAGAGTCCAGGGTAAGTACAATAAAATCACCACGCCCAGAATTAAATAAATCCACTGACTAGTCATAAAACCAATTACAACTCCCAAGCCTCCCAGACAACTGCCCAAGATTCCGGCCGGGCTGGCATAGGTATGCGCCATCATATAATCGTACAAATCTTTTGCTTCAATCTTCACGTCTAATTCTAACATAGTTATACTCTCTTTTCATGGAAAAAAGCTGCCCCAGCAAAGATTACTCTGCTTAGACAGCCCTTATCTTCTTACTCTTCAAGTGTAGATGTACAGTGCGGGCACTTGGTTGCTTCCAAAGGAATATCTGTCTTACAGAACGGACATTTCTTTGTGGTAGGTGCCGCAGGTGCTGCAGGCTCATCTTTCTTCATCTTGTTAATCGCTTTCACAATCATAAATACCACAAAAGCCATGATGATAAAGTTGATAATACCGGAAATAAAGTTACCATAGTTAATAGTTGCCACTCCGGCTTCCTTTGCTGCCTCAATGGTTTCATAAACATTGCCATCTAAAGCATAAAACCAGTTTTCGAAGTCCATTTTGCCTGTAAACAAGCTAAGCGCCGGCATAATAATATCATTAACCAATGAGCTTACCAAGCCATTAAAAGCACCACCGATGATAACACCGACTGCCAAGTCAATCATATTACCCTTTAATGCAAATTTTTTAAATTCTGCCATGAACTTTTTCATAGAAAAACCCTCCGCTTTTGTCTAACTACAATAATTATATTACATATGGGACAAAATGCAAGTTTTTTCTTTTGGGGTTTACGCCTTAAATAATACCATTCAATGACAAAATAAATAATACGCAGGTAATAATAATCATCACTGCCACAAGAATCAGTCCCCAAGGTATTTTCTTTGCCTTACCTTCACCGGTACTTTCAACCAATCCCGCCTTACGAAGACCTGTAATAACCGGTTTGTAAAGAAGGAAGGTAAATGCCGCATTCAAGCCTGCTTTTAACAAGTTAAAGGGAAGGAATACGGTAGGTAGCATTGCTACAATCTGTTCACGAGTTGCCTCCATATAAAGCGGAGTTATCAAATAATTCCAAAGCAGCATTACGCCCGTCATGGTAATAGCACCTACCACCAAACCGGTTACTGCACCCACTAAAGTACGTTTCTTCTTGTAAATAAACGCCGCGGTACATGCAAAGGAACAAGTGGAAATAAAGTTCATGATACATCCGATGATACCGGTATCGCTTACGGTAAACATTTCAATCAAAGAGACTACTGCAGACACAATACATGCCATACCGGGTCCCCAAATCAGGCCACCCAAAGTAATGATTACATCCTTGGGGTCGTACTTCAAAAATAAAATTACTGGCACACGACCGATGACCATTACCACGTAAGCAATGGCGCAGAGCATAGCTCCTGAAGTTAGTTTTTTGGTGTTACTGTTCATTTTTCTTTTCCTCGCTTTCTGTTCTTAAGGAAAATTCTTCTTTTGTGTGGTTGCTATAATGCGAATAAGCACACTCGAAACGCTTCGCGCATACAAAAAGCCCTGAGATATCTATAGGCATAGATATCTCAGGGCACACTTTCACACATACATTTCTTCTTTCATCCAGACTTTACTGTTGGTACCGGATTTGGACCGGTTCAGCCACACCTTTTACAAATTCTTGCCATACTCACGGCAACTTCTGCTATTACCAAAGGTGCAGGTCGTAGACTCATCATCTTTACGATGCCTCACTACCAGTAGGGAATCTCACCCAACCCTGAAGAACTTTACCTCATGAGGTATGATACTACAGGGGAGAAGATGTGTCAATCAGATTTTGTCTTACTCTATTTATTCAGCAACCTATTCCACCGGTTCAATACTGTTCTTTACCGCTTCAATCACTGTTTCCATATCACCAAAAGTTTCTTCAAACAAAGTAATGTCCTGTGCCACGGCAATGACTGTTTCCATTCCGTATTTTTCTGCTAAATACTCGATAATTACTGTCGCTTCCGGATAAGTCAACGAATTTCCTACACTAGAAGCCAAACCATCCCGATATCCTTTTCCTTCAGTAGCCGCATGATAAATATTTTCATCCACACTAACATTTGCCATCAATAAGCTTGTTTCTAAGTCCGGATAGGAAAAAACGGTTTTTCCCACCGCCAATACAAAAGATAAAAAATCCAATTCCTCCACAGATTCCGGCAAAGGTTTATACTGAGTATAGTACGATGCCACATACTCATAAAATTTTTCTTCTTCAGGCTGAATACCAAAAGATTTCGGATTCACCAAGATCTGATAAGCAGCTTCCGTATTCGCTCTGAAACAACCATATTTTTCTTCCGTCAAAAATTCCGTTAATCCTTCATAGTACCAATTATAGTCATCGTTTTCTGGAAAGATAACTAAATGCACCATTTCATGTATCCACGCAGTCATGTCATCCAAATATATTTGTTTATCTGATTCTGCGTACGAAATACCATCCGCATTCTTAATATAAACCCATATAGGAACATTTTTATTATCCTTAATCATTGCATATACTTGCGGTTTATTTTGTTCTAAATCCTTCCAGAACATTATATAATCATGCAACATATACTCAAAAGCAATATACGCCTCTTGCGCCGTTGTAATCCACTCCACCGGTTTCAAATAAAATGTGATATTATCATATTCCAAAACCACCGGATACTTATCCGAGCTACCATACTTCATCAGACTTAAATCATTTTCCGGTAATACCATGGTTGTTACATCCAGCCCCAGTAACTCACACCACTCCTTGCTGTATTTGGCCAATTCCTCCGTTTTCAAAAACTCTTCAAAACCGAGCTTCTCCACCATGTATTTGGTCAATGCAGCAGCTGTACTCTTAGTCACTTTTAACCTATCTTCTTCAACAAAAGTTTCCGAAAAGAAAACGGGAAACATGGACAATATTGATACATTTTCCGGAGTTTCATAAAAGGCTTTCAACTCCTTCGAATCGTTTTCCATTGTATCATCAAAAAGATACGCACTTAATCCCACTGTCTTCCAATAGCTTGTATTCTGATAACATGCGGCAGCAAGACACTCCCTATAAGCTCCCGATTCAATATCTGCCATGGTACAAAACACACTGTTCCCTGCCACCTGCGGTTTTCCCGCAATCGTAACCTGAACCATGTAAACTTTCACCGTTCCGCACAAGTCTGATTCGACTGCTTTCAGCACCTGATAATCTCCAGTAACAGTCTCCATAAACTTCTTTGCCGAAGTTTCTTCATAGAGATTATATATCACATGAAACTCCACGCCCCCAGCATTTGCACAATAGGTATTGAATGCAGCTTCGTAGCCTTCTTCTCTGGCATGTTTTCCTTCAAGAAAGGATATTTCTTCTTTTTGTACCGGTTCTTGTGTGTTTTGAGGCAATGATTCCTGTTCGTTCTTTCCACAGCCTACCAACACCAAACTCAGAAAAACCATAAACAGCCATGTCATAAAACGATTGGTTTTCATTAACAACTCTACCTTTCCTACTTCTTAATCTTCATCGTCAACGAAATTCTCTTCTTCTGCAAATCACAATCCAGTACCTGTACATCTACGATATCGCCTACACTCACTGCTTCCAGGGGATGTTTGATGAACTTCTCGGTAATCTGGCTGATGTGCACCAGACCGTCCTGATGTACACCGATATCCACGAATACACCGAAGTCAATAACATTACGCACGGTACCCTTCAAAATCATGCCGGGCTTCAAGTCTTTCATATCCAGTACGTCGCTACGTAAAATAGGCTTGGGCATGTCGTCACGAGGGTCACGGGCAGGCTTCTCCAATTCCTTCAAAATATCGGTCAATGTAATTTCGCCGATACCCAGCTCCTCTGCCAGAAGCTTTTTATTCTTAATGCGCTTCTCCAAGCTGCTGATGCTTGCTTCGTTTGCCTGTGCCACAACCGCTGCTTCTTCAGAAGTCTTGCCCTTCTTTGCAGGCTCTTCAAAGGTTACGCCGCCCATTGCTGCTGCCAACGCCTTACCCATGGCAGTATTGGTGTTGCTGACACGAACCTGCTTCTGTGCGGGCTTCTTGGGCTCCTGCTTCTTGGGTGCGGGAGCTTTCTTGCCTGCTGCTTTTTCTGCAGCCGCTTTTTTCTGAGCTTCCTTCACATCCTCCATGGTCAGTCCCAGCTTATCCAAAAGCTTCATAGCGGCTTCATAGGACTCGGGATGCACACTGGTAGCATCCAAAGGATTGTCGCCGTCGGTAATACGCATAAAACCTGCACACTGTTCGTAAGCTTTAGGGCCTAATTTTGCCACCTTAAGTAACTGCTTACGGTTAGTGAAGCGACCGTTTGCCTCACGGTAATCTACGATATTCTTAGCGATAGTCTTGTTAATACCGGAAATATACTCAAGCAGGGATGCGGAAGCAGTATTCAAATCCACACCAACCTTGTTTACACTATCCTCTACCACACCATTCAAAGCCTCAGAAAGCTTCTTTTGGTTCATATCGTGCTGGTACTGACCTACACCGATGGACTTAGGGTCAATCTTAACAAGCTCTGCCAAAGGATCCTGCAATCTTCTAGCGATGGATGCTGCACTTCTCTGTCCCACATCAAAGTTAGGGAACTCTTCGGTAGCCAGCTTACTTGCAGAGTAAACGGACGCACCGGCTTCATTTACAATCACATACTGCACCGGTCTGTCGATTTCCTTCAGGAACTCTACAATCACCTGCTCGGACTCTCTGGAAGCGGTACCGTTTCCTACGGAAATCAAATCTACTTTGTACTTATCAATTAATTTCTTTAACTCAATCTTTGCTTCTTTTACCTTGTTTTGAGGCTCGGTAGGGTAAATAACCTTGGTATCCAGCACCTTACCGGTTGCATCCACTACTGCCAGCTTACAGCCGGTACGGAAAGCAGGGTCCCAACCAAGCACTACCTTTCCTGCGATAGGGGGCTGTAACAACAACTGCTCTAAGTTCTTGCCAAATACATTAATAGCGCCGTCCTCTGCCTTTTCCGTTAAATCATTGCGGATTTCACGCTCAATAGCAGGAGCAATAAGACGCTCGTAACTGTCCGCTGCCACTTCCTTCAAAATGGGAGTGGTAAATTCATTTTCTTTGGTAATCAGTTTGGTTTCCAAGTAGCGAAGAATTCTTTCCACAGGAGCATTTACCTTAACCGTAAGTACCTTTTCTGCTTCACCACGGTTTAATGCCAGCACTCGATGACCTGCAATCTTTCTTACAGGCTCCTCAAAGTTGTAGTACATTTCATATACGCTCTGCGCCTTTTCATCCTTGGCGGTACTGGTCACGATACCTTCCTCGGTGGTGGCATTACGAATGTACAAACGATGCTCTGCCTCGTCGGAAATCATTTCTGCAATAATGTCCTTAGCTCCCTGCAAAGCATCTGCCGCAGTAGCCACTTCCTTTTCCTCGGAAACATACTTTGCAGCCTCTTCCTCTACGGGTGCAGTGGTTTCCTGTGCCAAAATAAACTGTGCCAGTCCGTCCAATCCCTTCTCCTTTGCCACGCTGGCACGAGTCTTTCTCTTGGGACGATAAGGACGGTATAAGTCTTCTACCACTACCAAAGTCTGAGCGGCCAGAATCTTCTCCTTTAATTCATCGGTCAACTGTCCCTGTTCCTCGATGCTCTTTAATACCTGCTCTTTTTTCTCTTCCAAGTTACGAAGATATG
>JAZSPK010000053.1:0-19313 GCA_045537405.1 Acetatifactor sp. | reverse complement strand
GCCTCCGACTTAATCAAATTCTTTACGAAGGGCGATTACCATATGTATTCCATCCATTCTGGGCATCATCACATCCACAATGGCCAAATGAATCTGCTCCTTATGAATAACTTCCAATCCTTCCAGACCATCTGCTGCTTTGTATACCGTATAACCCTGACCCTTCAAATATATTTCTATGGCATCCCGAATCTGCTCGTCATCCTCCACAACCAAAATGTGATATGCTCCGTTCATGCTAATAACTCCTTCTCTTCCGTCTTTTACAAAATTCCCTTTTACAATTCTGTTGTCTGCAAACTTGTTTTTACACTTTTATTTACAATGGCATTTGTCCGATGGTACCGCCACTTGTCCATGTACAAGTATATCATAAAATACAAATCTAAAAAGCCACTGCATAAAAAAAGAAAGAAATTCTTAAGAATTTCAAGAATTTCTTTCTTTTTGACTTCAAATTCGTCTACTTTCCGGCATTATCACTTCTGCTTCATCCACAATTGGATACATTGCTTTTGACGTCACTGCGTCTGCTATGATTTTTACCACAACCAGGTTTGGAATCATCGGAGCCTCATCAAGAATATATCTGCCATAATGTTTTTGAATAGCGTTTATACCTTCTAAAATTTCTTCCGGTTGCTCAAACGTAATAATTTCTGCTTTTCCAAAAACCGTTACACTCCGATAATCCTGCTGCTCTCCACGATATTTTTCAGCCTTCGAGCGGTCTACAAAGGCATGCATATTACATGAAATATGTGGATTTTTCTTCAATAATGAAAGTTTGTATCCTTCTGAAGCCATATGTAGATAAACCGTTAATTTATCTTCCCAATTATATCCATAATTTAAAGGCACCACATAAGGATATGGCTCATCATGAATTGCAAGAGTGCAAACAGGACAAATATCTAGAATTTTTTGAATTAGTACCTTGTCCTTTACACGCTTGTCTTCCTTACGCATTTTAAGTAAATTATGATCTGTCATTTATAATTCCTCCTCGTATTACGAAAAGTTTCTTCTCTATCATCCCGTAGTCAATTCGATTCATTAATGCACTGCTCATTGCAACGTGCACAAATCATACTCCTTTGCCTTCAGTACGATACAGTTCTCGCCAATCACTTCCTCAATAATTCGAAGTTCCAGTGCTCGCCTTCTCTCAAAATGTGCAATCATATCCTCCATATCCTGATAACCATGGCTTTGACCATAAGGGGATTCCTTCAAATAGCCCAACATAAGCGGATACCACATTTCATTGCCTTCCTCATCACAACGTTCCTTGCGAATCTGCAGAACATTTTCCCTGATGCAGTCTGAATCCAGATAATACATACGGAAATTCTTATCCTTTAAAATCTCGTAGGCTTCTCGATAAAACGCTATAATCTCCTCATCCTTCATCTCATAAAACAGCATCATACTTTCTATGCTGTTTTGGAAGAATGAGCATTCAAAGATATTGTTATCTCCGCCATATGCCGCAAAGCGTCTCATAATTACCTCATGGAAGGTCTGAAAATCCACTCTGGCATTATAAATTTCAAAGGACTCCATCTCCTCATAAAATTCCCTGTCCTCCGCCAGCACCTGCGTATAGGCGGTAATATAATATTCACCTTCTCTAGCAGTCTTTGCCTCTATCTCATCACAACAATAATCGTACTTTGCAAGAATTTTCTTGTAATCCTCTTCCTTCATATAACTGCACCATGCCAGCTCAACAGGAGAAATGTCGCCCTCCCGATAGGCACCGTATTCCGGATATTTTTTACTTAAGGTATTTAGTAAGGTAGTCTTGCCTGTTCCCTGCAGACCTTCGATAAAAATATTCATACATCCTCCTCTAACGCACATATCGGTTGAAAATCTCCACCTGGTCGTAAATACATCTCCAACTGCTGGTAGAGCCTGCCGTCACGCAAATATAAGGAATTCCGCCTGCAAAGGTTCCATAGCTTACCGCACAGTTTTGGGACTGCACTACAAATCCGGTTTTGGCTCCAATCACTTCACCGCCGGTTTCCTTATCCTCGATTCTGCGCAAAAACCAGTTGGAAATTACAATTCCCTCGGGATGTTGTGTCGTAGGCTGGGTTGTATAAGAGTGCTTGGACAAAAACTCCTTACACAATTCATTCTCCATAGCCGCACGCATAATAATTGCCATATCATATAAAGTAGAATAATGCTCTGTATCATAAAGACCTACGCAATTGGTAAAATGGGTTGTCTCAGAGATTCCCAATTCCTCCAGCTTCTCATTCATAAGCTCCACAAAAGCTTCCTGGGAACCTGCCACATAATAGGCTAGTCCCACTGCTGCGTCTGCACCGGAAGGCAAAATGGTTCCATAGAACAAATCCCTCACCGGTACCACTTCCTGATTTAAGAAACCTACCGTACTGCAATCATTCACATACGCGTAGTCTGTAATCTCCAATGTCATGGTAAAAGTATCGTCCAACTGTTCTTCTGTAATATGCTCCGCCGCCACCAAAATGGTCAACACTTTGGTCATGGAGGCCGGACTGATTCTGTCAAAAGCTCCCTTGGAGGCTACGATTTCATCCTTACTTACATCCACCAAAAGTGCGTGGGTGCTGATAACCTCTTCGCTATAAATAGTTACTGCATCCTCCGCCGTAGTAAAACTGTACTGCTTCACCGGCTTTGCTGTGGGTGCAGGTGTAGAGGTAGGTGCAGGTGTTGCTGTCGACACCCCAGCGCCCTCCGTTGCCGGTGCATTCTGTCCGCTTCCCGAATTACCGCCTTCCTGCAACTGCCCGGAAGTTACTCCACTACCTGCAACTTCACCGCTCTTATCCTTTCCACCAGCCTTCCCAATTACCACGATTAGCACAATCACCATAATAAGTGCCGCCAATCCTGCTACTGCCAGTGGTGCATATTTTCTGATAGCTTTGCGCCTACGCAACTGCTTTTCTTTTTCCAAACGCATCTGCGCAATACGCTGCGCACGTTTCCTCTGTCGTAATTCTTCATCTCTATATTCAAACTCTAAAGCCATTTATTCTCTCCTAAAATCGTATTCCCCCACAACTAATATGATACTTTTAAACCCTTTTATCGTCAACAAAAAAGTCATGCCTTTCGACATGACTTTTTAAACATTCCTTTACATATTTAGTGCAGTACCTTGGAAAGAAACTGCTTGGTTCTCTCTTCTCTGGGTGCGTCAATCACCTGCTTCGCATCACCCTGCTCCACAATCACTCCGCCATCCATAAAGATAATCTGGTCTGCCACATCTCTGGCAAAGGCCATTTCATGGGTAACAATAATCATAGTGGTCTTCTGCTCTGCAAGGCTTCTGATAACCTTAAGTACTTCTCCGGTAAGCTCCGGATCCAGTGCTGAAGTAGGTTCATCAAAACAAAGAATGTCCGGTTTTAATGCCAACGCTCTGGCAATAGCTACACGCTGTTGCTGACCACCGGAAAGCTGATGCGGATAGTGGGACTCTCTTTCAGACAATCCCATCTTGGCCAAAAGCTCCCTTCCATGTGCCTCTATTTCTGCATAAATTTCTTTTTTGTTCTGTTTAAAATCCGGCCTTTCCTTTGCCAGTAATTTTTCTGCCAATGTTACGTTCTCAAGTGCCGTATACTGAGGAAACAAATTAAAGGACTGGAATACCATACCAAAATGCAATCTCTTGGTTCTTAAATTCTTCTCCCTCAAGGTTTCCGGATTGTCTGAGTCAAAAAGCGTTTCGTCTTTGACCATAATTACGCCCTTATTAGGTGTCTCTAAAAAGTTTAGACAACGCAGCAGCGTGGTTTTTCCCGAACCTGACGAGCCTATTATGGCAAGGGCCGTTCCTTCCTCTAAGGAAAAACTTACGTCCTTTAATACCTTTGTATTTCCAAAATGTTTTTCAATATTCTTTACTTCTAAAATAGCCATATGTTCAACCTCAAAACAGTCTACCTAAAATAACTGAGTCTACGCTCTATGTAATTAAACAACAGTGTCAACAGACCCACAAACGCCAGATAAAATACTCCGGTATAGAACAGCGGCCAGGTAAGACCCGCTGATTTCATAAAGGAATATCCGGCAAAGGTAAGCTCATACGCCGCAATAATACGCGCCAAAGAAGTATCCTTTACCAAGGTAATCACTTCATTGGACATAGGGGGAATAACCCTCTTTACCATCTGCAAAAGTGTAACCTTAAAAAAGATTTGCGACTTGGTCATACCAAGCACCTGCCCTGCTTCTCTCTGTCCCGCAGGCACGCCTTCAATACCGCCTCTGTAAATAACAGAGAAATAACATGCGTAGTTTAAGGAAAATGCCACCACGGTAGCAGTGATACGTCCGGCCTCATTTCCGCTCCAGATATTCGTTCCCAGCCAAAGACCCGGGCCATAGAAAATAATAATCAACTGAAGCATTAACGGGGTACCCCTGACAATCCACACCAGCACCTGCACCAGATAACGCAAGGGTTTTATCTTGCTCATGGAACCGAATGCCAGTATCAGACCCAAAGGTAGCGCAAACAAAAGCGTCAATATGAAGATTTCAAAGGTTGTTGCAAGACCATTTAATAAGGATTGCGTAACATTCCAGAACATATTTTAACTCCGATTATTTCTTGATAATTACTACCTGTGCATTGTTGCAATAAGGATTACTACATTCCATAGCAGCCTTTACTTCTGCAGTAAGGGTCATACCGTTCCATACTACGTCAATATTCTTAGAATCCAATTCCATAATCTTGTTGTCCCAGTCGATTTCTACGAACTGAACTTCTACGCCCAATTTCTCTGCTACGATACGAGCCATATCTGCGTCAAAACCAATCCACTCACCAGACTCATTCTTGTAATCCATGGGAGCGAAATCGGTAATACCAACAATCAAGGTACCCTTACCCTGAATATAAGCCACATCACTGTCTGCTGCAGCAGTATATTCACATGCAGGCTGTTCCACCAATGCTTCCTGTACACCATAAGTAGTTGCTACTTCCTTCAGCTTGCCGCTTGCATAGGTCTCTGCAAATACAGCGTTAATGTAAGAAGCCAAATCAGAACCCTTACGGCATCCAACGCCATATTCTTCAGTAGTTAATTTCTCACCGGTTACCAAATCAGGATAACTGGTTCCTTCACCAATCATAGCGCCTGCCATAAGCAAGTCGATGATTGCCGCATCAGAAGTACCTGCTGCCACTTCCATCAATGCATCTGCCTGTGAAGCTACAGAATTCATCTGATATCCGTTTTCAGTAGCCACTGCCTCTCCTGCACTACCTGCTTCTACTGCATAAACCATAGCGCCGTCTTTTGCACCACCGCAACCGGTCAATGCCAAACCCATGGTCATTACGGTTGCCAAAACTAAAGCGATTTTCTTTTTCATAATATTTTCTCCTCTTCTTTTCTCTACTTTTGTACGAAATACTCCTACAAAACTCGCTTTGTATTTTAACATAGTATCATAGTAAAGTAAAGAAGGGATTTTTATTCTTCCTTGTCTCTCAGGCAATTGCCCCATACCATTTCTTACAAATTTTCAAATACTGCTTGTTGGGATTCTCCTTCAGCAAATACAACATATCCTCCTCTCCGTTTATAGCGCAGAATAACATCTCCATCAAAGCATTCTCCGTATCAAGTTTTTCCGCAAAGATCATCATATTTTCCAGATACTTCATGAGCTTTTGTTTCTCATCCAGCAGTTCCTTACCTCTAAAGTCCTTCCATTCATTATAGACATACAATACAGCGTCCATTCCCTCCTTATCTTCACACACCCGGTTTTCCTTTAGACTCCATTCCATCCATGCTTTTATAAGCATATCAGATATCCCATCTTCAAACATCTCCAACGAAACAGGAAGTACGCCATATATTTCCCACCAATAAGTAGTCTGAGTAACAATGTCATCATAAGACATACCGGGTAAAATCTCCTTATTCCATAGCTCACTCGCTGTTTGTGGCAGGTCTTCTTTGAACTCCTCCACAATCTCTCCAAACTCCCTAATAGCAGAAAAAAAGTCCTCTTGTTTTTTATTCTCTTCACATCTACTTTTCAGCTCCGCCATAATGCTCTTCACACTACGCCACTTTTTATTAATCCCTGCGTTCTTCAGCATTTTGATATAGCGCGGATGGTCGATACCCGATAGTATATTCTTTATATCCGCCTTTCGTAGCCCCAAAGAACACTGCGCATAATATTGGACAAAATCTACTGCAACTTCCTCATACTTCAGGTACTGCTTTACATCCTCCGAAGTAATTTCAATCTCCATTTCCTCATAGGCCTTTAACATATAACTTAAATTTTCCCAACCTCTGCAGGTTACTAAGTTTATCCTTCCTTTATCCTTTTCATAATGATAAGCTCTCCTGGGATTTTCTTCCAAATAGTCCAGAATACATTCATGCAGACCAATTTGCTCCCCATAACTTAAGAAGGCCTTGGGTTCAAACTGAATTTCCAATTTACGAATTCTATCCACTATAGCCGCGTCAAACATTCTGGAAGCCTTATTGTATTCCTGCGGATTTCCGCACAGAACAATTACCCAGCCCTCCGGCAAATGATGGGTACCAATGTTCTTTGTCTGCAAGAATGCCAACATAGCAGGCATAATTGTTTCTGACATACAGGGAAATTCATCCAAAAGCAAGATACCTTCCTTATATCCTGCTGCCACAGCCTCCTGTACCTTGGCTATAATCTCTGACATAGTATAGCTGGTGTACTTATCACCATCCTCCAATTCCTTTATGACCGGTAACCCCAACAAACTGTTACGGGTATGATGCACCAGACTAAAACTTACATATCCTAAACCTAATTCCTCTGCAATCTGCTTCACAATCTCCGTCTTACCGATGCCAGGTTCTCCTTCTAAATAAAAAGGTAAGCGATTTACCTCCTTCATAACATACCCACCGTTATCCTTCTTGGCCAAATATCCTCTGATACCATTCCTAATGGATACTTTTGCTTCTGCTATTGTGTACATTTTCGTTCCCTCCATTTTGTATTGTTGAGACTACTATATACCACAAACAACAAAAAAGACGGACATATCTGTCCATCTTTTATTTTGATTTCACCTCTTCAATTGCTTCTTCATAACCTGAAAGTGCTGCAAAAGGTGCAAACTGTGCCGCCCTATCATGTAAAGACATGTGAGGTCTGTCCTTGGACTGATGGTGGGGCAAATATAAAATATCCTCATAGGGAAATTTCTCTTTATCCTGTTCATTCATGCCTTGTGCCCTCCTATCTGTCCGTTTCGTTCCCTGGTCATAGCCCCCTCCTCCAGATTCATACCTTTTAAAAGGGCATTCTTCCCATACTTCTTCTGAATATCTAAAATAGCGTGTTGTATCCTCTTCTCTTTCGCAAACTCTTCCTGTTCTTCTTTACGTTTTTGCTCCAAAGCTCCATAGTCCGTAAACAAATCCAATTGTTCAAAACTTTCCGACGCTTTTACTTCCTCTTCCCTTATAACCCTGCCTGCGCAAACTGTAATCCTGCGTACCAGAAGGTCCGGGTGTATAATACGGTCATACAACTGTGTAACAGCCTCCAGAATCCTTTTGGTAGACGAAGTGGGAAAAGATAAATTAGCAGTGCCATGGGCATGCTTAGGTACTGCTCTGCCGTAATGGTCTCTGGTGATCTCTCCCTGATACTTCTTACGTACCTCCGGATCACTTAAACTCTCCACATCATAGCCAATGGTAAGCACCATCTGGTCTGTCACCAGGCCCTTATCCACCATATCCAATACCAACAAATCCGTCATTTCCTTCACAATAAGCCTCGCCTTATCCGTAGTATAAGCAGACTGTAGTACCTGACCGGAGCTCAAAGAATTTCTCTGAGGCGTATAGCACCTGATATGTTCCATGGTAACCGGTTCCCAGCCCCAAGCATGATCAATCAAAAGCTCTGCATTCACGCCAAACAATTTATATAATAAGCCTTCATTGTAATATTCATTAGGCTTCCCCAAAGAGCATCTGGCAATATCCCCCATGGTGTTCAGCCCCACCTGTGCAAGTTTCTTGGCATACCCATGTCCCACTCTCCAAAAATCCGTAAGAGGCGTATGATTCCACAAAAGCTTCCGATAACTGATTTCGTCCAGCTGCGCAATGCGCACTCCGTCCTTATCCGCGGGTATCTTTTTTGCCACAATATCCATGGCTACCTTGCACAAATACAAATTAGTGCCGATACCGGCCGTAGCCGTAATCCCTGTTTCCGTCAAAACCTCCCTGACAATTTTCAAGGCTAATTCTCTAGCCGTCATTCCATAAGTATCCAAGTACGCCGTCACGTCCATGAACACCTCATCAATGGAGTACACATGCATATCCTCAGGTGCAACATAACGCATATAAATCTCATATATTCTGGTACTGTAATCAATGTAATAAGCCATTCGGGGAGATGCCACAATATACGATAGTTCCAGCTCGGATGCCGCAGCAAGTTCAATCGCATTAAAGGACGCACCGGTAAATCTGCCGCCCGGCGCCTTTGCTTTTCTATGAATATTCACTTCCCTGATTTTCTGTACCACCTCAAACAATCTGGGACGTCCCGGTATTCCATACTTCTTTAAGGACGGGGTTACAGCCAGGCAAATAGTTTTCTCCGTTCTGCTTGCGTCTGCCACCACCAGATTCGTAGTTAAGGGATCCAAACCTCTCTCCACACATTCCACGGAGGCAAAAAATGATTTCAAATCAATGGCAATATACGTTCTCTCTAACATTTCAAGCCTCCTCTCTCCCTTCCGTAACCCGCTGTAACTCAGTGTCATCTGCAAACTGCATACAATATTTACCTGCACACTCACTACATCTTGTAGTTGCTTTCAGAACATTTGTTCGATATAATAATAACATATTCCTATTTCATTTTCAAGTTTTGTTTATATACAGGAGTGTTAGAAATACCATGACACAAATAGTTTCTCTTAATTCACACGATTATATGCCGGTGGATATTATTCCGGTTATTGCCTCCTTCAACGAAGAGGGGCAAATCAAACCCTTATATGTAGGCATTGACGGCGAACGATATAAAGTAGAGTCTTATTGGGTACGTCGCTGCTTTTCCAACCAGATTGAATTCAGTTGCAAACTTTTACTGGGCGAAACCCTTCAGACTCTGATTATTACCTATTACATGAATGAATGTATCTGGACCATTCCGGCAAACAAATAAAGGTGTGACTTGTAAAAAAGCCACACCTTTTATCCTTACAACTCAATATCGATTTCATACTTATCATCGATGAGTATATAATTCACATTATTCTTTTGTGCCCGGTTTAATATTTCCGCATTATCCGCCAGCACACTCTCCAAAGTGCAATCCTCATCGTCCAGACGTTCCTCAATAACACTCGCATACTTCTTTATATCTGCAAAGTGATTTCTGATATAATTTTCACTCATCACCAGACAATAGTATTCAATGTCATCCAAGTACTCATGTTCAAAATCCTTCTCCCAATCAAAAGGAATATAGCAGCCTTCTACAATTAGGTTCTGCTTATTTTCCACGGCAGTTTTTATCATTTCCCGAACAATAGGCCACAAATATTCGGTCAGGTCACCATCGACACTCAAGGGTGTAAGCTCTGTGTTTCCACTGCGGATTAGCCCCATCTTTAAATGGTCTATGGATAAATAGGGATATTTATATTTTTCAAGTAGTCTTTGCGCAAGCGCAGTTTTTCCCGTGTGCGATGCTCCGGCAATCAATATAATCATAGTATTCGCTCCTTATTTTTCAATACATATCATCAGTTTGTCAAAAATTTCTTCCACACTATAGGAAGCAGGACTTCTATCTTTAAAAATACCTTCCTCAACAAGTTCTTGGGCAGCCATCACGCCCTTTTGGTTATAAACCGAAAAGTCCTCCAGCATCCTGTTCAGTCGCTCTTCGTCCGTATTATAAAGCAACTCCTTCAAGACTTGAAAGCCCCTCTGAACATCACCATATTCCTGTGGCATCCATGTTATATTAATACTTTTGCTTCTAAGGAACTTGCTATGCTCAATTAGGTTCATCGCACCACCATGGTCATCCTTTGCCCCAATTATAATATTTCTGATTCCACCCATTACCATAGTTCCCATACACATGGGACAAGGCTCTAAGGCAGCATATAAGGTATAAGATTTCACAAAAGGATACTTATTAACATCCAAATTACGAATGGCTTCCACTTCTGCATGAGAAACTCTGGGATTGGGAATCCCCTGCTCACCAATCTTATTCCTTCCTTCCGAAATGATGGTTCCATCCGTTGATACAATCAAAGCGGCAATGGCTTTACTTCCTTCGCATAAGGAAATCCACTCCAGCTCAAATATTCTTTTCCAATATATATCCAGTTCCTGATAGCGCATAAGCTTCCTCCACTCAAATTTTATCCGCATCCGCCTTCAGCCACACTGTAAATCTGGTTCCGATCTCCGGACTGGAAAGCACTTCTATTTGTCCGTCATGGGCATCCACAATCCACTTTGCAATGGATAGTCCGAGTCCTGAACCGCCGGTATTGCCGTTACGCGCTTTATCAGAACGGTAGAACGGTTCAAAAATATGTACTACGTCTTCACCCTGCATACCGATACCTTCATCCTGCACCACATATCCTACCATATTTTCCTTGGTTTTTACGCGAAACTGTATGGTAGCTCCCTTGGCCGAATACTTCGCCGCATTCTGTACAAAAATACGCACAGACTGTTTTATCATAGCCACATCACCACACATCTTTACAGGCGCAAGGCACAGATTTCCTTCCTCGTCCAAGGCACTTCCGCTATCACCCACAAACTCATAACAATGCTCCTCATCAATCATCAAAGATTCTTCCCACACCTCATGAATCACCTGACACAAATCAAATTCGGAATAATGAAGGGTATTTTTACCATTTTCTCCCCTCGCCAAAAAGAGAAGCTGCTCCACCAGCTCCTTCATATGATCTGACTCATGCTTCAGTGCCTCGATGGACTCCTCCAATACACTCTCGTCCTCTTTGCCCCAACGGTCCAGCATATTCACGTATCCCTGAATAACCGCAATGGGTGTTCGAAGCTCATGGGAAGCATCCGAAACAAATCGCGCCTGCTTTTTTTGACTTTCCCGCATACGATAAATCAGATTATTCAATGCCACTTCAATACTTGCCAAATCCTTATCTCCCGTAGAAATCTTGGCATCGGGAGAATTAGGAGAAAGATTTTCTATGGCCTGTTCCAAGCTCTCAAATTTAGAGGTATCCAGCGGCAGAGCACTAAGCTTTTCCGCCTTTACTGCCAAATCATTTAAAGGCTTTAGCTTGCGACGGATTTTTCCCGTACCGAACAAACTGCCGATAATATCCATCCCCTGAAAGACAAAAAGAATCCACAACGGCAGTGTTACATAACTTAAAAACGGATACATAGAATAATGATACACCACGCCGTAAGAGTCTTCCATAATCAATGCCAAATCCTTATAGCCCTCTCCTCGTTCAAGCTCTACCGCAACCACTTTTCGCGACTCTGGAATCTGGTCCCATCTCCACTTGAAAAAGGCACCTGCTATCAGTGCCACAATTAAAATATCCAGACAAATTATTCCCCAAAACTTCTTAAACCAGAAGCTCATATGAATTCTTCTGGCAATGGATGTCATTTTACTGTTTGCGTTCATACTACTCCTTCACAACATAGCCCACGCCACGTACTGTATGTATCAGCTTAATACCATAGCGGTCATCAATTTTGGTTCGAAGATACCTTACATATACGTCGATAATATTGGTTTCCCCGATATAATCATAACCACAGACCTCATTCATCAGCTTATCACGGTCCAGTACAATATTCTTGTTTTTCATCAGCATACGAAGAAGCTCAAACTCCCTGTTGGTCAGTTCCACCACTTCTCCGTTTACGGTCACTTCATAGCGGTCCTCATCCAGTGTCACACCTTTTATAGAAAGAGTATGGGTAGGTGCCGCCACCACTACAGGTCCCCGCTTCTTTAATGCCACACGAATTCTGGCCAGCAGCTCTTCAATAGCAAAGGGCTTAGTAATATAATCATCCGCCCCCGCATCCAGTCCGGACACCTTATCCATCACTGCATCCCTGGCAGTCAACATAATCACGGGAGTATCTTTCTCCATTCGAAGTCTGCGCAGTACCTCCAAACCATTCAACCCCGGGAGCATCACATCCAAAAGTATCAAATCAAAGCAACCGGAGAGGGCCTTTTCCAGACCCTCTCTGCCATCAAATGCCTTCTCCACTTCATTTCCTTCATGCTTTAGCTCAAGCTCCACAAAACGTGCAATCTTCTCTTCATCTTCGATGATTAAAATACGATTTGCCATAACCCTTACATCCTTTTATGTATCTTATTTATTATTCTGAAAATCCTTCTTAATATTCTCGCAGGTTTCAGATGCTCTGTCGCAAATTTGGTTCAAATCGATGGTTGTAGTATCAACGCCTACAAAGGAGTACTTACAACTACAGAACAAACCAACGATAAGCAGAATACCGAATAACCAAAATGCAAGAAGTAATGCTAACACAAGCGCTAATACCGGCACCTTCAAAAGCAGTCTGTCATGCTTGGTTACACAGAAATCAATTTCCACCGACTTCTTAATGATATGTCCGCACCATTTGCAAAACTTACCCAGCAAAGCTCCCAATGTAGTTCTTTGACAAGAATCCTCGTAATTTTTCTGAGCCTGTTCAAACTCCTGTGAAGTTTCTGTTCCGGAGGTTGTGGTGTAGCTTGTGGTACTGCCTGAGTTCACCTTACCCTGTCTCTCCAAATAAACCATAGCCTCCAGCATGTCGTAATTGCATGCCTCCATAGCAATCTTTGCGTCCTCAAATGATACGTTTGCTTTGTCTCTTAATGCTTCAATCTTCTTAAAAGTTTCCATGTTCTTTATCCCTTTCTGATTTTAACTTATGTGTTTTTTGTTTCAGCTGATGATTATATACTACACCAGCTAAATTAATCTAAAATGTGTAAAAGATTAAAATCAGATTAATATTTCATGTTTTTTTCTTAATTATAACAGCCTTTTCCTATGCATAACAAGTCTGTTTTAGTTCTGATTTTCCTGCACATTAAAATTAGACCTACTATGTTAATGCTCCTACAATATTTTTTTCAATAAATTCTACCCTGTCAAAAACCATAGGCTTAAAATATGCAGTTATGGCTACTACAATTTGATTTTTTCTATCAACATATATAATATTCCCACCATCACCAATAGCGGCAATTTTATCTCTTGTTCTGTGAGGAAGCCACCACAAAAAACCATAATCCTGATTTCCAAATTTCTCATCGGTAGATACGTGGGATTTTGTCATCATTTCAATCCAATTTTCACTTACTATACGGGTATTGTTGTATACTCCGTTATTAAGCACCATCAAACCTATCTGTGCCATTTCATAAGCAGAAAGAGACAATCCCCATCCTGCCGTCGGCATGCCTTTCGGGTCCAAAAACCAAACTTTCCCGTGGTCATTTCTGTTCATTAAATACTCAAACTGGTCTTCTTTGCTCTCACAGCCAGCATTGCTTCTTGCTGCAATCCCTAAAGGCTTAAAAAGATATTCGTTAGCAAAATCAAGTACATTCATACCACTTGTAATTCTGATAATTCCCAAAAGGATTTGAACACCAAGAGTGTGATATCTGAATTCATTAGTGATACCTTTGCGACCACCCAAAACCTCCAATGTTGTCAGTGTCCAATCTTCCGATGTGCAAACCTTTTTCCACGGTTCGCTCTTTCCCTTATAGGGTGCGGTCATTGTAAGCAAATGTTTAATTGTAACTTTAAATATAGTTTGCTCTCCTCTTTTAGGAGTGTAAGTTTCCTTGTAATAGTCCATTACAAAATCGTCTACACTTTTTATCAAACCTCGGTCAATAGCAATACCTATCAGCAATGATGTTACAGATTTTGTCACACTCATAACATTCATTGTATCGTCTTTTCTAGCACCATCTCTACACTCTTCAATTTCAAGAATATTATCTTTATAGGCTACAATCTGTTTTATATTTATATCGTTTTTGCTTGAATAAATATCTAAAATCTTCTTCATCAACACATCCTCCGGTAAAGCAGTAAAAATCATATTATTTGGACGTCCTACAATAAGCCTAAGGGAATTAAAAATTAATTTCAATAGTTTTTAATAAAAAAAGATATCTAAGTTTATAGATATCTTTTATCTATTATTCAAGAAAACCCGTGCTGCACTCGCATATTGTTCCTAAACTAAATCAACTCCTTTTAACCGGAATGCAAATTTCGCTTACATAATCCTGTGCTGTCGGATTACCCGGCAAATAATTTTCAATATAATAATCGGGGATTAGTTCATATTCTGCTGTTGGAAGCCATTCATTATAAATTCTGTCCCACATTGCTTGAATAGCATCCGGTGATGGTCCAACACAACGAAATACTGCCCAAGAATATTCCGGAATATGTATAATCTCAAATCCTTCCGGAATGCCTTCCACATCAGAAGCTTTGCACCCAATTCCATACTGAAGCACATCACTATCTGTCTTCTTGTGTGCACAAATCCCCAAATATCCCGGTATCTTTCTATATTCTTCGTTTTCATAATATTCATCCCAGAATACAGGTATTTCCTTCTCACTTGTTTCAACATGGAAAGTCTTCGTATGTACAAGTAAATCCATAGCTTCCCACTTTTCAATTTGGTATTCCATAATACTGCCTCCTTCAATCGTGATTCGGATTGTATACCGATTCATAAACTTGATAGGACTGCCTTTTTTAACTTGCATTGGCGAAAAACCATGAAACCTGGAGAAAGCCTTCGCAAAACTTTCCGGCGAATCATATCCATACTTCAATGCTACATCTATAACACGCTTGTCTCCCTTTGCCAGCTCCGCCCCCGCTTGTGAAAGGCGTCGATTTCGCAAATATTCTGCCGGCGTTATACCTGTCATCATAGAAAATGCACGTTGAAAATGAAAAGCCGAAATATATACGCTTTCCGCAATGTCGCTAAGTGTAATATCATCTGTCAAGTGGTTTTCCATATATGCTATAGCATTGTTGATTGTTTTTACCCATTCCATCGGTATCCCTCCTTTCACGTATGATTATATGTCCTGAGGCATTAGTCTTCCTGTCTTTCTTTGCTCTATTTTGTCTATTTCCAAAAATCAGTAAATGCTCTTGCAACTGCTATATGAGTCTTAACTTCCTTCATCAATGAAATTCATTCCATGCTTTTTACCGGACACAACTCAATATACCCTCTTGTTCCGATTGGTTCCAGCTGAATTCGTGGATTTGATTTGTCCCAGCAATAGCCAATCTGTTTAGGATCATATTTCTTGATTGCCTCCCACACCTGTCCGATTGCCTCTGCAAAATCTTCTTCCTTAAAAGGTTCTCCCTGAAACATAATGTACTTACAACTCGGCAATTCTATTATATCAAATCCTTCCGGAACTTCTCCCGAATAGTCTGTGGAAACCTCAACTCCCTGTACATATTCCGAAGTATTGGGCTTGATATATTCCTTCGGAAGCCATAAGCATACCGGCTCTCCTCCGATGGATTTAATGCTGGTCAACAGTCCCCAAACATCACATCCCACTTCTTCACAATACTTCCAATACTCTTTTGCTTCCTTTCCGCGTTTGATAATCACTTTTCGCTCCGGTTTTTCAATTACTTGAACAAATACACTTTTTACTTCTTTCATAATCTTATCCTTCCTGATCCTAGCATATTTTACACCATAGGGTTTAAAAAGATAAATCGGTCTCGGACACTTTGAATACTCGTAGGGATTACAACCAAACTCCTGATAGAATGCTCTTTGATACCCATCTACACTTTTAAACCCGGCATCCAAAGCAACATCTAACACCTTAACCGTTTCATCCCTAAGTCTTAATGCGGATTTTGATAATCGTAATCTCCTGAGATATAATGCAGGTGTCATGTCCAGAAATTGAACAAATAACCGATAGGAATACCACGGAGAAAACATTGATACTCGAGCCAAATCCGCCATGGTAATATCCTTCTCAATGTTCATTTGAATATAATCCTGCATCCTTTGAACCGCTTCAATATGTTCTATCACCTCATTACCTCCTTGCAATAACAGGATACAACACAGGAAGAAATAATTTCTCGACTTTTTTTGCCATTATTCTTTAGAATCAACATGTCTTGAAAGAATTGACTTTTCCACTCTATTATTTGGTTTGCACATTTACCGTTTTTGTGCATAATTAGCTCCATTCTTTCAGTATTATGCTCACAACTCACTTTCTGTTGTATTTTTCTGAATATCCATTACAAATCCATACGCTACTTTCATATTCGTAATCAGCTGCTGGCACTCTTCAAGACTTTCTCCGTTTGCGAGTTCCTCTCTGAAAAGCCAAATGACCGTTTCAATATACAAACAGCGCAATAAAATCTCACAAGGAATACCCACACCGTCACCAAGCTTTTGTACGAAATCAATTATTTCCTCCTTTGGCTCTGAGGTCAGATCATCTCTGAACTCATCAAGTATAAATCTCGATAAATCAAATACAGGGTCGCCTATTACACCTTTAGGATCAATAACCGTATAGCTGCCATTTTCATTTTTAAGAATATTCTCGTGGTGTAAATCGCCGTGCAACAGAAGATTGCGAGAATACTTTTTGCATATATCTGTAAGCATTCGCTCTGCACTGTATAGATATTGATACAGTTCTTCACAATCCTTACGATTTTTTGTACCCTTTTTGCCAGCTTCAAACCAGCCGATATATGTAGGGAATTTACTATCGGTCAAGTCAGTCTTGTGCAGTCCTTTAAATATTTCGCCTGCAAATTTAATACGTTCGTTGCGGGGAGCACTTTCATATAAAGTATGGGCAGGCACAATTCGTTCCATTATGTATACTTTATCATCAAATGAATACTCATAAAGTTTACAAAACTTCTCACCTTGAAACAATTTTAATGCCAGTATTTCATTGTCAAAACCATTGATGTTGATAAGAATTTTGAGAATAACCTTACCATATCGTTTTGAAACCGCATAGAAAATCAGGCTGTTAATGGAAAACTCTGACTTAAATTCTATTTCAGACAGCTCCCATTGCTTTTTGTATTTCTCTACAATACGGATTCGTTCGTTAAATCTTTCTATTCCTATTTTTTTTACAAATCGTTCTGCTTGAATATTGGTCAACAATTTAAATCCGCCTCTCTCCTGTTTGTCAAATTCTTATTTGTTATCAAGCTCACTCACATCTGCACCTGCATACATTCATTTCAATTAAACGTAAACTTCCATTTACAACAGCACTCATCATCAGTAATCGCTTGCCACCTAGTCAACTTCTTATTTATCTATAAGCATATTATACTATATACATACCCAAAAAGCAATACCACCCCGGACTTCAAGAGAGTAATATAAGCCTCGCATTTTCTATAGCAGCTGTAACTGTCAGGAGAATAAAATTTTTAAAAAAATATTAAAAAGGGTCTTCTCAAAATCGGTCAACGGTATTATAATAGCATTGACCGATACAGTCAGGAGGTAAGATATGAACGATAAATTCTTTTCCCTGCCCGAGGAAAAGCAGCTTGCAATCATCAATGCAGGCTATCGGGTGTTCTCACAGAACAGCTATAAGAAAAGCCCTATGAGTGAAATTGCCGCAGAGGCAGGAATAAGCAAATCCCTGCTTTTCCACTATTTTAAAAACAAGCGTGAACTTTATCTTTTCCTTATCAATCACGGCACTAAGAACACATATCAGTACCTCCACGATTTCGGCTGCTTTGAAGAAGAAGACTTCTTTGAAATCCTGCGCCGAGGTTTAAAGGCAAAGGTTGAGATGATGAGAAAATATCCCGACCTTACCGCTTTTTCAATCAAGTGCTACTATGAAACCGACCCTGAGGTTGCTGACGGAATACAGGAAATAATAGGGCGTACCGCTTCCTTTGAGGCTAATGAAAAAATGCTGAAAATTGACCCTGAAAAATTTGTTGAGGGAATTGATATTCACATGATGTACACGGATATGTATCTTGCGTCTGAAGGTTATCTCTGGGAAAAGTCACAGCAGGGGCATTTTAATGTTGACGAGGTTGAACGGGATTTTGAAAAGATGATAGACTTCTGGAAGAAAATCTATCTCAGGAAGGAATGACGATATGAGCATTATTGAAACAAAAAAGCTGACCAAATTCTACGGAAAAAGCCGAGGTGTAACAGACCTTGACCTGTCTGTTTCCGAGGGAGAATTCTTCGGCTTTATCGGACCAAACGGTGCAGGAAAATCCACTACAATAAGAACCCTGCTGGGACTTATCTACCCCACATCAGGAGAGGCAAGAATTTTCGGCAAGGACATTATCCGTGGCAAAAGGGAAATTCTTTATGACATCGGATATATGCCCTCAGAAGCTACTTTTTACAACGGAATGAAGGTAAAGGACATTATTTCACTTTCTGCCGGAATGCGTAAAAAGGATTGTTCCGCTGAAGCTGACAGACTTTGCGAAAGACTTTCTCTTGACAGAAATAAGCGTGTTGAGGAACTCTCCCTCGGCAACAGAAAAAAGGTGTCCATTGTCTGTGCGTTGCAGCACAACCCGAAGCTTTGTATTCTTGACGAGCCTACAAGCGGACTTGACCCGCTTATGCAGAAGGAATTTTTCGACATACTGAAGGAGCGTCACAGCGGCGGTGCAACGATTTTTCTTTCCTCCCATGTTCTTTCTGAGATACAGAAAAACTGCTCCCGTGCGGCAATAATCAAGGAGGGCAGGCTTATCGCCCTTGACAGCGTGGAAAACCTGTCTAAAACAAGTGCAAAGCGTGTTGTCCTTCACGGTGTAAATGTTGTTCCCGAAAATATTTCCGCAAAATCGATTGAACAAAGCGACGACAGCGTTTCCTTCCTCTATAACGGAAACATCAAGGATCTGCTTGGCATTGCAAACAATCTGCCGATTTATGATTTGACAATTACCGAGCCTGACCTTGAGGAAATCTTTATGCACTACTATGAGAAAGGCGGCGAAAACTGATGACGATTTACATAAAAGAGCTTAAGCAATCCTTTAAGTCCCTTTGTATCTGGACAGCTTCGATAGCGTTCATGATGCTGGTGTGCGTGCTGCTTTTTCCTGAAATGAAAGGCGAAAT
>JAZSPK010000015.1:0-26470 GCA_045537405.1 Acetatifactor sp. | reverse complement strand
AGAGTCGGACCTTTCGAAATCGAGAACGTGGTAATGCAGCATCCTGCGGTGCTTGAGTGTTCTGCAATAGGTGTGCCGGATACATTAAGAGGCCAGGCAATCAAGGTATTTATCCACCTTGCATCCGGCTATGAGGCATCCTCTGACTTACAGAAGGAAATTAAAGAGTTCTGTAACTCGCAGCTTGCCGAGTACAAGTGGATTCGACTTATTGAATTTGTGGATGAGATGCCTAAGACAATAAGTGGCAAAATCAAAAAAACAGATTTGAGAGAGCAGTAAAATATATTGTGTTGACTATAAGAAAAGATTGTGATAGTATATCTTCAATAACATAAGAAAAGCGACGACGGAAACAAGTAGTTTAGTTGGAAGCATCCAGAGAGAATAGCGTTTGGTGGAAGCTATTTATGTGGAAGGTAGACGAAAACCATTCCAGAGCTGTAATGCTGAAAGAAGTAAGTGTTACCGTATGCCTGCGTTAAAGGATAGGATTTGATGGAATCTGAAGTGAAAAGTTAAGGTGGAACCGTGCTATTGGCACCCTTATATGTACAATGAATGTGCATGTATGGGTGCTTTTCTTGTGTTATCGAAACTGTTCCGGCGTTGGGCGGGGCCCCAGGCTTGCGAACGAAATTTTGAATTCGAAAGGAGACACAAGTATGAAGATTTTAAGAGCAAACGGAGAAGTGGTGGAAGTAGGTTTTGAGGAAAGAGAAGGAAAGGAAGCCTTTTGGCACAGTAGTGCACATATTCTGGCACAGGCAGTGAAGCGTCTGTACCCTAGTGCAAAATGTGCTATTGGCCCCGCTATTGAAAAAGGGTTTTATTATGATTTTGAGTTTGATTTTGCTTTCTCGGAGGAGCAGTTAAGTGCTATCGAGGAAGAGATTCGAAAAATCGTGGAAGAGTCCTTGGCACTGCAGGTATTTGAAATCAGCAGGGAAGAGGCTTTAATAAGGATGGAGGCGACAGAGGAACCTTATAAGGTGGAGTTAATTCAGGCCATTCCCGAGGATACTAAGATCTCAGCCTACAAGCAGGGGGACTATTTGGAGGTGTGTGCAGGCCCCCATATTTCCAATACGTGCAAGGTAAAGGCTATTAAGCTTTTAAGTGTGGCAGGTGCTTACTGGCGAGGGGATGAAAAGAACAAAATGCTTACGAGAATTTATGGTATTTCTTTTCCAAAGCAGTCGCAATTGGAGGAATATTTGAAGCAACTGGAGGAAGCAAAGCAGCGTGACCACAGAAAGATTGGCAAGGAGCTGGGCTTATTTACGATTTTTGAGCAGGGACCCGGATTCCCGGTATTTTTGCCTAAGGGAATGATTTTAAAGAATTTACTCATTGATTATTGGAGAGAGATTCACAGAAGAGAAGGGTATCAGGAAATCTCTACGCCCATTATGCTGGATAAGAGTTTGTGGGAGACGTCGGGACACTGGTATCATTACAGAGAGAATATGTACACTACGGAAATTGATGAGGCGGAATTTGCTATTAAGCCTATGAGTTGTCCCGGGGGAATGTTGGTTTATCAGTTGCAACCCAGATCTTATAGGGAGCTACCCTTACGTTTGGCAGAGCTTGGTTTGGTGCATCGGAACGAAAAATCCGGTACGCTGCATGGTCTTATGCGTGTACGTGCACTGACGCAGGATGATGCTCATATTTTTATGCGGGAAGACCAGATTATCGAGGAAATCCAGAAGGTAGCAAGATTAATTGATGATGTGTATGCAAAGTTCGGTTTTGAATATGAGGTGGAATTGTCTACGAGACCGGAGGACAGTATGGGAAGCGATGAGGAATGGGAGCTTGCAACGAGCGCTTTGGCAAGTGCCATGGACGGATTGGGAGTGCCTTACAAGATAAATGAGGGCGATGGCGCCTTTTATGGTCCTAAGTTAGATTTTCATTTGAAGGATTCCATCGGCAGAACGTGGCAGTGTGGTACGATTCAGTTGGATTTCCAGTTGCCTCAGCGTTTTGATATATCTTATATTGGGGAAGATGGTCTGAAACATCGTCCTATCATGATTCATCGCGTGGTGTTTGGTTCCATTGAGCGTTTTATCGGTATTTTGATTGAACATTATGCAGGTAAATTCCCGGCTTGGCTAGCACCGGTGCAGGTGAAGGTGCTACCCATTGCGGACCGTTTCCACGACTATGCCGATGAGGTGGCATCAGTATTACGCAAGCAGGGGATTCGCTGTGAAATTGATTATCGTGCAGAAAAAATCGGTTACAAGATTCGTGAGGCACGTCTGGATAAAGTGCCCTACATGATAATTGTGGGACAGAAAGAAGCGGAAAGCGGACGTGTTTCCGTGCGTGACAGGGAGCAAGGCGATTTGGGAACTTTCCATGTGGAAGAATTTATAAATAAGTATTTTTAGAATGGATTGGGACACACTATTCATATAATGATATGAGTAGTGCCGTAAGGCAGAAGGTGAGGAAGTCTATGGAATCCATTTGGAGAAGTACAGTGCAGTTACCGGAGAGAGAAACCCTGAAGGGAGATACGGAAGTGGAGAATCTGGTAATTGGCGGGGGCATGGCCGGGATACTGATTGCTTTTTTGCTGCAGCGCAAAGGGCGCGAGGTGATGGTAATTGAGGCTAAGCGTGTGGCAAGCGGTCAGACCGGTAATACCACTGCCAAGATTACTGCCCAGCATGGACTTATATATGACAAATTAATTCACAGGGTGAGTTTGGATAAGGCACTGCAGTATGCACAGGCCAATGTGGAGGCCATGGAAAAGTATGAGCGCCTTATAGCTGAAGAGGGAATCGAGTGTCATTTGAAACACTTGCCGGCTTATCTTTATACAACAGAAGAAGACATGATTTCGGAACTACGCAGGGAGGCTGAGGCGGCTAAAAAGCTTGGCTTGGAAGCACGATTTGTAAAGGGCAGCAGGATAACAGAGCTGCCCTTTTCCGTACAGGCAGCAGTGCGTTTTGCGGATCAGATGCAGTTTCACCCGTTGGAGTTTCTGGCACCTCTGGCGGCACGTTTGGAGATTTATGAAAATACAAAGGCGCTAAAGGTACGTGGGCATCAGGTTTATACCAATCACGGAGTGATTACCGCAAAGAATATTATTTTTGCCACCCATTATCCTTTTGTAAATGTGCCCGGTTTTTATTTCTTACGTCAACATCAGGAGAGAAGCTATGTGCTTAGTTTGCGAAAAGGGCAGGAGGAAGGTACGGTTAAGGAGTGGAGCACTACTGATTCCCCTGTCGGTCAGAATGGCGAATATACTCTGACCGGTATGTATTACAGTGTGGATACGGGAGGGCTTTCATTACGTCCCTATGAAAATATGATTCTTTTGGGGGGCGGTTCCCACAGAACCGGTAAGGGCGTGGATGTATATGGGTGCAATTGCGCTCAAGTGGGAAAAACACAACCGGAAGAGAATGGAAACCGTGGAGATAACATGGGACGACGTGTGAAGTGCGACAATCACGGAAAGGGCTATGCTTATTTGCGGGAAATGGCAAAGGAATATTATCCGCAGATGGAGGAAGGTGCGGCTTGGGCGGCCCAGGACTGTATGCCCCATGATGAAGTTCCTTTTATAGGGAAGTATTCTATGTTTCACCCTTATTGGTATGTAGCCACCGGATTTCAGAAATGGGGCATGACTACATCCATGATAGCAGCCATGGAAATCAGTCATCAGATTACGGAAGGGGAGAGATTATATGGAAGAATCTTTGCACCCCAGCGAATGCTTTTACAGGCTGGTGTAAAGAATTTTCTTGTGGATACTTGGGAGAGTGCGAAAGGTCTGTGGAAAGGACTTTGGACGGAGAAAGAACGCAGATGCCATCATCTTGGCTGTGAACTGGAGTGGAATGAGGAGGAGCAAAGCTGGGATTGCCCTTGCCATGGGTCAAGATACAGTAGAGATGGAGAATTGTTAGATAATCCGGCGCAGGTGGATTTGAGGAAGTAGGTGTATTTTACGGGCAATATTGTCTTTTGACATACGTTGCCCGTACTTTTGTTTTGAATTGATGGTTATGAGTTGCTTGTACGGGTGATATGGTTGGAATAGTCTTTTGTCTCGTAAAAGGGATTGTTACACTAAAATAATTAGATATATATCTAAATAGATATTGACAACAGGATAAATAAGTGATATCCTACAAACAATCAATTAGATAACTATCAAAAAGGATTTGCAAAATATTACACAATGGCAGGAGGGAAAAGTATGAAAAGATTCATAGAATATATCGATCATTCAGTAGAAGAATTACAGCAAGAAGAGAAGATGCTGGCCGCTACGGACAGAAAGGACGAATCTAATCTGGTAAAAATACGCATAAATGTGTATGGTATTTGTAAGAGTGTTTATCAGGTTTTTGCTCAGACGAAGGCAGAAGAGATGCTAAAAAATACATATTTGGAGAAGCTGGACAGTCTGGCAATAGGTTGGCAGGAGGCAAGGGATAAGGCACAGGAATTTCAAGTGGTAGACAAGGCGGTAATAGAGGATATTAAGCTGCAGACTTTGGCGGAAGTCAGGCTGGAGTTTTTGAAGTTTTGGGAGGAAAGAACATGTTAGAAACAGATGCAATAAAATTATTTAAATGCTTGGCGGATAAGTCAAGATTACAAATTCTGAAATCCTTGGTGCAGGAGGATATGTATGTGGAGCGCCTGGCACAACGTTTGGGATTAACGGCGGCTACCATATCCTTTCATTTGAAAAAGCTGGAGGATGCAGGGGCGGTCACTTCTTATAAGGACCAGTACTATACCATGTACTCTATTAAACAGGAAGTATTTATGACCAATATCATTGATATTATTAAGGAGGAATCCGACGAGGCTGCAAAGCAGAGACAGCGGGATGAGGAGTATCGAAAGAAGGTGTTGAATGCCTTTTTTGAGTATGGGAAGTTAAAGTCCATTCCTTCTCAGCGTAAAAAGGAACGTATTTGTTTGGAGGAAATTGCTAAGGTCTTTGAACTTGAAGTGGTTTATGAGGAGAAGGAAGTAAATGCTAAGATAGAGGAATTCTTTGAGGATTATTGTACCATTCGTCGAGATATGATTTCGGAGGGGATTATGGCGCGTGAGGGGACAAAGTATATAAGGAAGAAGTAGGGCATGGAATGGCGTGTACAAAGGAGTGACATTAACCGCACCGAAGCTAGTTCAGTGCGGCGATTCCCAGATTTAAGTATCCTGCAAAGGTTACCCAGAGCAAATAGGGTATGAGTAAGTATGCGGCAGTATTAGAAATTGGGTAAAACAAGCGAATGGTATAAAATATCAGTACCCATAAGAGCACTAACCAAAAGAAAGAAAAAGTATACCATTCTAAATTAAAGAAGAAAATGGACCAGAAGAAGTTAACAGCCAGCTGAATGAAATAAACCAGCAGGGCGGTGTTTACTTCTTCTTTTTCTTTGTCTGAGGCATATACCAAGTAAGAGGCAATGCCCATCAGGGTGTAAAGGATGGTCCACACAATAGGAAACAGTATGCCGGGTGGCGAAAGGGGCGGCTTATTCAATTGTCCAAAGGCTTCCATGCTGTCACGGGTCAGAAGTCCGGCTACGATGCCCACCAGCAAGGGAATGGAGATAAAAATAAGTAAGGTCTTGGTTTTTGATTGCATAATAGTATCCTCCTTCTATATAGTTATGCGGTGTGAGGAAATACAATCAAAAAGATTAAGAAAAATTAAGAATTATAAGATTGACAGGGAGGTCTACTGATAGTAGAATAATAGTGAATCTACAAGTAGTAGACCATAAGGTGTTAAGTATGTGAGAATAAGAAATGAAGGAGTGCTCTAATATGGCAGAATATAAGCTTGGTGAAGTGGAAATGAAGTTTGCAGAGCTTATCTGGGGCAATGAGCCTTTGAGTTCGGGAGAACTGGCAAAGCTTTGTGAAAAGGAACTTAATTGGAAGAAGTCTACCACCTACACTATTTTGAAAAGAGTATGCGAACGGGGATTGTTTCAAAATGAGGGCGGAACAGTTATTTCTTTGGTATCGAAGCAGGAGTTTCTCTCCAAACAAAGTACACAATTTGTAGAAGAAACCTTTGGGGGATCTTTGCCGGGTTTTGTGGCAGCGTTTACAGCGGGGAAAAAATTGAGTAAGGAAGAGGTAGAGCAGCTTCAGAAAATAATTGAACAGAGTCGATAGTAAGGGGGCGATAGGTATGGAACAGTTTATGATACAACTAGGCTATATGAGTGTACAGGCCGTGGTGGTGATTTTATCGGTGCTTTTGGTTCGTGCAATTTTTGCGGGTGCTCATGTGCCTAAAAAGCATGTGAATCTGCTGTGGCTGTTGCCCTATATTATTATGGTTTGTCCTTGGAAGATAAGCAGTGCGTTCAGTTTTTGGAGAATGCCCAAGGGTTATCGTGGAGATAGAATAGAAGCTGGTGCGCAAAAGGTACAGCAGACTTTGACGCAAACGATAGCGGGAGAAGTACCGGGGGAAGTGGTAAGCGGTGTCGCAGGCAATGCCGGTATGGCAGGGGATTTGCCTGTGGGGAATGTAACAGATACATTAAGTGTAGCCGGTTCGGAGATAATGGAAAATGTAGTAAATCATGCAACGAATGCTTCTGCCGTAGCGACAGTAAGCTTGGCGGATATCATAGGTCTGGTGTGGACGCTTGGTGTGGTGGTGCTTTTGGCGTATAGTGTGATTACCTATGGGAAGCTACGTAGAAAAGTGCTTTGCAGTGTGAAGGCAGAGGGAAATATTTATCATGCTGATGATATCCCTACTGCTTTTGTATTGGGAGTAATCCGACCGAAGATTTATATGCCTTCTGAATTGAAGGGAGAAGCATACAGGTATGTTTCAGAGCATGAAAAAACACATATTAAGCGACTTGATCCGCTAAAGAAGGTATTGGCGTTTGGCATTACGGTAGTGCATTGGTTCAATCCTTTTGCGTGGGTGGCATTTTATTTCTTCTGTAAGGATATGGAGATGGCATGTGATGAAGAAACCGTTATGAGAATCGGTATGGAGAAGAAACAGGATTATGCTACTGCGCTTCTGCAATTATCCGCGGAAAGAAAGCTTCTGTTGGGAGCACCTCTGGCATTTGGTGAGAATGATGTAAAGGACAGAATACGAAATATAGCCGGATTGAAGAAGGTGTGGGTGTTTGTATCGGTAGTGGCGGTTCTGGTGATTGCAGTATTAGCAATGGGCTTTATGAGTAAGTATGAGGATTCCACGACGCTTGAAAGATTAAAAGATGAGGTGGGAGTCATAAATTGGTCTGAGAATGCGGAACCCATCTGGCTTACAATGGATGGAAAGAAGATTCTTTTTGAGGAAGCCTGTTATGACAGTTTTGTAGAGTTTTTTGATCAGTTGGAGGTAACAAAGGAGCCGATTTCGCAAAGCAGGGCGCAGGATAGACCTAAGGATGTTGTTTTGCGGGTGGGCACCGATCAATATAATATTGATAATAGCACGTATATTTACATTGGCAATGATTATAAAGAAATTTGGTTTGATGATGGTGTGAAACCCAGCCTGTCTTACGGAATCATAGAACCACAGCAGGTTATAGATTTCTTGAATTCGCAAGAAGGCAGCGTGGTGAAAGCAACGGAGCAGGAGATGCCTGTGCCACCGGAACCTGCTCCGGAAGCAACCCCGGAACCTACCGCACCCCAGGATGCTGAAAACGGCGACGAGTGGAGCAAGGTTTATCCTTGGGCGGATTTGGACGGGGATGGCACGGAAGAGTATATTTTGATTGAAAGAGGAGGTTTTCTGAATCAAAATACCATTTACGGCAGAATCACCGTATATGTGAATAATGAGCCGGTTTATCAATATATGGAGGACCTTTGGATCACAGGTGTGGACCAAATGGAGTATCTGGATTTGGATGGTGACGGACAGGAGGAGATTTTTGTTTCTTTTGGACCGGCAGTGAATTCTATGCCCTTGGAGGAATGGTTTGTTTTAAAGAAGGTAGAGGACGGCTGGAAATTGCTGGAAATGCACCATAATTCTGAAAATATGTTGGATAATGCTTTTCCCATTACGGTGGTGTTGAAAAAAGGACAGTTCGGATTCGGAATCCGCTGCGAAGGCTGGGATGGAGAAATTGATTATGATGCAACAGCACGATATGAACGCCTGAAAGAAGAAGAGGAAGAATGGGGAAATTATGCCTACTCTAACTATATGGATGCCAACCATGAGATTGGTGATGTGGTAGGAGGTCCTATGGCTTATGGAATCTGGAATATCCAACCCGGAACCTTTGAAGGCAGGAATTGTCTTGTGGCAGAGCATTGCTTGGGCGGCTTGTGGGATAAGTTCGATGATTACGGACTGGCATATGTGTATTTTGATTATGATGAGGAAGGGAAAATCAGGATACTGGACGTGACTTTTAAGGAGGCGGAATATTAATACTTTTGATGAAGAGCCTACAAAGAATAAGGGCGTGAATATACCAAAATTTAGAAGTTTTTTATTGCGAATTATACCATATAATATTATAATATATGCAGAACTTTTTTCGATAATAAATTGGAAAGAAGCGCATGATATTAATGTAATCAAGTCGTACAAACGGCGGAAAGAGGTATTTTATGGCAAACAAATATGCGGGTACAAAAACAGAGAAAAATTTATGGGAAGCATTTGCCGGAGAGTCTCAGGCAAGAAACAAATATACTTATTTTGCATCAGTTGCAAAGAAGGCCGGTTATGAGCAGATTGCAGATCTTTTCTTAAAGACTGCAGACAATGAAAAGGAGCATGCAAAGCTTTGGTTCAAGGAATTGGGCGAGCTTGGCGATACCGCTACCAATCTCTTACATGCGGCAGAGGGTGAGAACTTCGAGTGGACCGATATGTATGACAGAATGGCACAGGAAGCAGAGGAGGAAGGCTTCCCTGAGCTTGCAGCAAAGTTCCGTGGTGTAGCTGCTATTGAGAAGACTCATGAGGAAAGATATCGTGCTCTTCTTAATAATGTGGAAAGCAAGCAGGTATTTGAGAAAGCTGGCGTACAGATTTGGGAATGTCGCAATTGTGGTCATATTGTAGTAGGTGTAGCAGCACCTGCGGTTTGTCCGGTATGTGCACATCCTCAGGCATATTTCGAAATCAGAAAAGAGAATTACTAATTAGACAGGAAACGGTGTGGCCAATAGACTGCACCGTTTTCTTAAAGGAAGAAGATATATGAAGATTTACTTAATCAGGCATGGGGTGACCGATGCCAATAAATGCAAAAGTCTCCAGGGCCGTACGGATATTTCCCTGAATGAACAGGGAAGAAAGCTGGCGAAACTAACGTCAGAAGGCTTAAAAGATATAAATTTTGATATTATTTTCACTTCACCCTTAAAGAGAGCGCGGGAAACAGCCGAAATTATAAGGGGTAATAGGGATATCCCCATTATAGATTGTGAAGATATTCAGGAAATCAGCTTCGGAGAATACGAAGGACTTTGTTTTGACAAGGAAAACTATACCATTCCGGATAAGGATTTTATGTTTTTCTTTGAAAAGCCGGAGTGTTATAAGCCTGCACCGGGTGGGGAAACCTTTGAAGAAGTACTTAAAAGAACCGGTGCATTTTTGCAAGAACTGATACAAAGGGACGAATATCAGGATAAGACCATCCTTTTGTCCACTCACGGATGTGCGTTAAAGGCACTTTTGGCTAATGTACGGAAGTTGCCGGTGGCACAGTTTTGGGGAGAGGGCGTACATAAAAATTGTGCAGTATCTATGGTGGAAGTGAAGGACGGAGAACCGGTAGTGGTGGAAGACGGTAAGGTATATTATTAGGTAACGAAGGAACGGACAAATAGGAAGCGGAGGAGCGCATGGAAGCATTAATCGAAAAACTGGAGAAAATTTGTGTCGATTATAATAACCAATTATCAAAGTATGAAGCGTTGATGTACAGTACCCAGCAGACCAATGAGAAGCTGGATAAATATACGGAGACCAATCGTGAGAAGGTGGACCGTCTCTACATGCGCGTGGAAAACCGCCTGGAAAACCTGGACAGTCGTTTGGAGGCTATAACGGCAGAATATAAAAATTTGTTCTCCAAATATTCCACGGAGATCCGCTCCTTAAATATCAGTGAGAGAGAAGCCTTCCTGGATATGCTCTTGGGAGGGCTACAGCAGTATAAGTCTGATTTTGTACAGGAGGTTATGCAGGATTACAAGGAGTTGTTGCAGGCCTTTGTGGAGCAGATACAGGAAGAAACTGCGGCAGTGCAGGGCGGACGCAAGGATATAGAAGCACTGGTGGACAATTCGCGTACCATTAATAATGGTTTGAGCGAACGTGTACAGGAGCTTTGTATTGTGGTGGACTCTGCCATGGAGAAGACCCAGCGTACCATAGAAGGTTTGAATGAGCGCTATACAAAGATGCTGGAAGAGTTTTCTGACCAAGTGAATGCTGTAAATGAGGAAGACAGGGCACGCTTTTTGGGAGAGTTGGAGAGCTCTTTAGAAAAATACAAAGAGAACTATGGTTTATATAATGATTTGTTGGAAGAGGGACGCCAGTTAAACGCAGAGCTGGCAAAGCGTACCTTCCAGAATGCTGAAAATATTAAGGCCTTAGAAGAACTGGTAAATAAGAAGCTGGAAAAGACGGAAGAAATATTGGAGTATATTTCGGAAGCTTATATGAAGGGATTTGAGAATTTTGAAAAGGATGTATCGGTATTAAATGCCAGAGAAAGAGATGCCTTAGCGGTGGCCATCAGGACCTTGTTGGAGGATTATCGTTTTTCTTTTGGTAAGGAAATCGAGGGAAAAGCCAGTGAGATGAACACTATTTTCCAAAACACCTTAATGAGTGTCTGCAATTCCTTCAGTATGCGCAATAAAGAGTATGAACAGATTTTGGAAGCTACGAAGGCAAGCAATGCAGAAACCCATCGCAAGATGGAGGAAGAAACGGCACAGATTGGTGCTTTGACGGTGGAGCTGATTCGTCGTGAGGGAGAAATTGAAAGCGCATTGAACTTCCTAAAAGAAGGCTATCGGGAAACTGTACAGCAGTACATCAATGATATGCAGGTGGCTAATGAAAAGGCGCAAGTCTTAATGCAGGAGTCCGTACAGCGTAATATCAGTGGTGTTTTGGAGCGATTCTTCTATCAATTGGATTTGTTTAAGAACGAGCGAAAGGTTTACTTAGACCGTATGGAAGAGCTGGTTGCTCAGGAGAAAAACAGCCAGGAGCAGTTGCTGGAAAGTCATGAACAGCAGATGACTATGCTGGGAAAGAAGCAGATTCAGTTGCAGCAGCAGATGGAAGAAAATCAAAAGGCACTTATGAAGTGTGTAACCAGAATCGGTACCGTGATTATTGTAATGTTATTTATTTGCATTATGCTTTTGATTCCTTGGGGTAGCAGTCCCATATGGCCGGTTTTGGGGCTTGTGGTACTCATAATTATGGGTGTATTGGGTATAATATATCGTAAGAAAATAGTAAAGTGGCTGAGACAATAGTATATTATTGTATTATACCGATAGGATGAAATTTGACAAAGTGAGGATTTGACATGAAATACATGTATGAAACACATATGCACACTTCTCAGGGAAGTGCCTGCGGAAATTCTACAGGTGCGGAAATGGCACGGGCATACAAGGAAGCCGGATATACGGGAATTTTTGTAACTGACCACTTTTTTAACGGTAATTGTGCTGTGGATAGAAGTCTTCCTTGGGAAGAAAAGGTGGAGTTGTTTTGTAAAGGATATGAAGATGCCAAAGAAGAGGGCGATAAAATTGGCTTGGACGTATTCTTCGGATTTGAATATTGCTATGAAGGCGCCGATTTTTTGGTCTACAATTTAGATAAGGAGTGGTTGCTTGCACATCCCGATATTGATAAGTGGGATCCCAGAAAAGCTTTTAGCGCCATGAGGGAGGATGGAGGTATTGTGATTCATGCCCACCCGTTCAGAGAAAGAGGGTATATTCATCATCTGCATCTGTTTCCCAGAGATGTGGACGGTGTGGAGGCGGTGAATGGCGGACATTTCCCGGATACAGCGATGAATGAACGTGCGAGGTTATACGCGGGGATGTATGATTTGCCCATGACCTGCGGTTCGGATGCACATTTTGCGGGACATTTGCAGGGCTGCGGAGTGGCAAGTGATGTGCGAATAGAGAAGGCTACGGACTATTTGGAGTTAATGAAGGCCGGGAAGCTGGAGTTTCTTGCCGGCTGATATGGAAGGGAGAGCTTGAAATGGCAAATTATCGTAAAGCAGCCATGATAGGCTGCGGTTATGTGGGTTCGGCGTCTGTGTTTGCATTGATGCAGAGCGGAATCTTTTCCGAAATTGTCATGATTGATGTGGATAAGGAAAAGGCAAAGGGTGAGGCAATGGACATTAGCCACGGTATTCCTTTTGCACAGCCCATGCGGATTTATGCAGGGGATTATGAGGATATAAAAGATGCGGGTATTGTGATTATTACTGCCGGAGCAAATCAGAAGCCGGGCGAAACCCGTTTGGATTTAGTTCACAAGAATGTGGGGATTTTTAAGAGCATTATTCCTCAAATTATGGCGCAGGGCTTTGATGGAATATTACTGGTAGTGGCAAATCCTGTGGATATTCTGACCTATGTGGCGCAGAAGTTGTCCGATCTTCCGGAAAATAGAGTTATCGGTTCCGGTACGGTACTGGATACAGCCAGATTGATGCATCGTTTAAGTGAACATTTGCAGGTAGACAGCGGAAGTGTTCATGCGTTTATCGTAGGTGAGCATGGGGACAGTGAAATTGCTGCTTGGAGCAGCGCCAATGTTTCGGGTATTCCTCTCAATGATTTCTGTGAAATGCGCGGACATTTCCAGCATGAGAAATCTACCAGGGAAATCGCAGAAGCAGTAAGAAACAGTGCCTACGATATTATTCAGAGAAAGCAGGCCACCTATTACGGCGTGGCTATGACGGTCAAGCATATCTGCGAAGTGATTGTGCGAGATGAAAAGACTATTTTGCCGGTATCCACTATGATGCACGGAGAATATGGTATTGACGGTGTGGTATTGAGTATGCCTTGTATTGTAGGCAAGGACGGTATCGAGACTAAGGTGCCTTATGTGTTGGATGAGGAAGAAATGGAGAATTTGGCGGCATCGGCGAAGGTTTTAAAAGAGATTATAGTTTCATTGGATGTATAGAATTGCGTATATAGCGTAAAAAGAGGCTGTTCCTCGGCTTGTTTAGAAAAGTCGGGGCGACAGCCTTTTGTATTTAAGTATCAATATTTATTTCTGCCACCTTCCCGAAGCTCCACAAGGAAGCACCAGACCGTTTTTGGTAACGGGCAGGCCGATTTCGGAGGCTTCCACCTTGCCGCCGAAGCGAGGGGTAATGGCAGTGTTCATCATATAGGAAAGCACTGCGGGCTGTAAGCCGGTGGTGTAGGAATTAATCAGGAAGAAGAGGGCATCATCCGCAAGGATTTGTGTAGCTAATTCCACAAAGGGCCAGATGCTTTCTTCGATTTTCCAGATTTCTCCTTTGGGACCACGGCCGTAAGAGGGGGGATCCATGATGATACCATCGTATTTGTTGCCACGGCGGATTTCACGCTCTACAAATTTTACACAGTCATCTACTAACCAGCGGATAGGGGCTTCGCCAAGACCGGAGGCTACAGCATTTTCCTTTGCCCAGCCTACCATGCCTTTGGAGGCATCTACGTGGGTAACCTGTGCACCTGCGGCAGCAGCAGCTAATGTGGCACCGCCGGTATAAGCAAAGAGATTTAATACTTTAATAGGCTTGTCTGCGGGACGTTTGGTCTTTGCGTCACGGATAAGTCCGGAGAACCAGTCCCAGTTGGTAGCCTGCTCCGGGAAAAGACCGGTATGCTTGAAGCTGAAGGGCTTTAAGTGGAAGGTCAGTTGATTTTCCTTTACTCCTTTTGTGCCACCCAGTTCATAACCGATGCTCCATTCATTGGGCAGGTCAAAAAACTCCCATTCGCCACCGCCCTTTGTACTACGGTGATAGTGACCATTCTTTTTCTTCCAGCCTTTGTGGTCGTGAGGCGTATTCCAAATAACCTGAGGGTCCGGACGAACCAGGATATAGTCGCCCCAGCGTTCTAATTTTTCACCATTTGAGGTATCTAAAACTTCGTAATCTTTCCAATTGTTTGCAATCCACATAAAAATCCTCTTTCTGTTTGTTGTATTAAGGTTGTGCAATTAGGATATTGCACAAGAGCATATAATGTTTAGTTATTGGCAACCCATTCTTGGATGAATTCAGCAAATGCCTGAATGCCCGGTTTTGTCTGGATTCCGGACGGAAAGGCAATGCCGATGGTGCGAGATGCGGGAGGGTCTAATTCTAAAATGGTAATACTGCTGTCGGTGTTGTTGTGCAGCATCAGTTCCGGTACAATGCAGATACCCAGGCCTTTTTTTGCCAAAGCTAACATTGCATAGTCGTCCTCAACAATGTATTTGGTATTGGGACGAATGTGAGAGTTTTCAAACACGGTGCGGGCGTCTAAATCTACTTCGGGTATCAAACTAATGACGGGATATTGAGCAAACAGTTTTACCGGGAAGGTGGTGGTTTCTTTTTCGGCATCGGTTAGTTCCATAAGAAAAGGGTGCTCTAATGGTAAAACTGCCAGGAGCCTGTCTTTGTATAAGGGGATGCCTTCCATTTCACCCAAAGAGGACATAGGAACGAAACCTAAATCAACGGCATGATTTTGTAATTCCTGCTCTATTTGATTGTAACCACAGTCTATTAGCTCAAAACGAACATCGGGCTCTTTTTTCTGGTATTCTTTAATTATAGTAGGAAGCCAGTTGACTGCCACACTGGTAAAGGCACCGATTTTGATGACGGTATCTTTGGAAGTGGTCAGGTTTTTTGTAGCGTCCAGCAGTTTATCATTGCAGGATACTACCTCCTTAATATAAGGAAGAAGTTTCAGACCTTCAGAGGTAAGTGTGATACCGCTACGGTTGCGGTGCACCAGCCGCACATTTAAATCCTGTTCAAGGGAATGAAGCAGTTGGGTAACGCCTGATTGGGTATGTCCCAATTGGGAGGCAGCTTTTGTAATGGAACCGGTCTCTACTACTTTAAGAAAAGTAACATATTTTTTTATACTCATAATAATCACTTCCCATACAATGCATTAGTATTACTAATGATATAGTAACAGAAAAATAGAATATTTCAAGAAAAAGCTTGCTTTTTGCAAAAAGTTTTAGTACAATGCAAGAAAGCATAAGAAAAAGTTAATTCTACATAAGTAAAACTTATGTAGAAGGAGGACATAATGAATGCGAATTTTGCTGAAGTGTTTGCATTTGTGCTGTATATCGTGTTGGTATTGGCAGTAGGTGTGACATTTTTCTTAAAGGGACGTAAGTCCGACGGTGGTGACAAGGATTATTTCCTTGGCGGACGCCAGATGAACGGATGGGTAGCTGCATTATCTGCAGGTGCATCCGATATGAGTGCTTGGGTACTTATGGGACTTCCCGGTTCAATCTATTTGTATGGTATGGGACAGGTTTGGATTTCTGTAGGTTTGTTAATCGGTACTATTTTGGCTTGGTGTTTTGTGGCACCGGGACTTCGTCGCTTTTCTATTAAGGCGGATGATGCGATTACCATTCCCCAGTATTTAACCAGAAGATTTAAGGTAAACAACCCTGCACTTCAGATTGTCAGTGCAATCATCTTTATTGTAGCTTATTGTGTATATGCAGCATCCAGTATTGTAGCTTGTGGCGATTTGTTTAATACTATCTTTGGAATGAATAAGACTGTAGCTATGGTTGGAGCAACCTGCATCATATTGATATATACCTTTTTAGGTGGTTTCAATGCAGTGTGCTGGACAGACTTTTTCCAGGGTATGCTTATGTTAGCAGCTTTGATGGCAGCACCCATCGTGGCAGTATTTGTTATGAATGCAGCAGATTTTGCTCCTATGGCAGCAGTGGTTACACCGGATAACTATTACAATCTTTTATCCAGTGGTAAGTTTGATTGGACAAGTATCTCTGATATTTTAAGCGGACTTGGCTGGGGACTTGGATATTTTGGTATGCCTCACATTTTAGTACGTTATATGTCCATTAAGTCTGAAAAGGAAATGAAGAAGTCTCGTGTAATCGGTATTACATGGACTACAATTATTTTGGCAATGGCATCTGTTGTGGCACTGGTTGGACATCAGTTTGTAGGCGAATATATTGTTGCAAATGGTATGAAGGAAAGTATGATTTTCGTAGTTATGGTACGTAAGCTCTTCCCTGCATTTATCGCAGGTCTGCTTCTTTCAGCAATTTTGGCGGCATCCATGAGTACTGCAGATTCACAGCTTTTGCTTTCGACCTCCGCATTTACTTCTGATGTATATAAGCCGGTATTCCGTAAGAAAGCTTCCAATAAGGAAATCTTGTGGGCTGGTCGAGTTATGGTAGCAGTAATCGCAGTGATCGCCCTTATGATTGCCATGAGTCCGAAATGTGCAGGTATTATGGCATTGGTAGAATGCGCATGGGCAGCATTTGGTGCATCCTTTGGTCCGGTTATTATTCTTTCTCTTTATTGGAAGAGATTTACCTACAAGGGTGCCTTGGCAGGTATCATCGTAGGTTTTGGTGTGGATGCTCTGTGGTATGCATTCCTGTCAACCTCAACCGGTTTGTATGAAATTATCCCCGGATTCATCTGTGGCGCAATTGCAGCAGTTGTGGTATCATTAGTGGACAAAGCACCTTCAGAAGAAGTTATTGCATTGTTTGAGGAAGGAAAGAAGTTGACTGACTAATGAAAAAGAGTATTTCCTATGTATGTGTTATTGCAGCGGCTCTGCTTTGGGGCTGTATGGGAATATTAGTGAGAACAATGAATGAAGGTGGCCTTACTTCTGCGGAAGTGGTCACCTTTCGTTGTGTAATCACAGCAGTGATTATGTTGCTTGGAATGTTCCTATTTAAAAGAGAAGAATTGAAGATAAGGTGGAAGGACATCTGGTGCTTTTGGGGGACAGGTGTTTTAAGCGTGGTTTTCTTTAATATATGTTATTTCAGTTGTATGAAATATTGCTCCTTATCCACAGCGGCAATTCTTTTGTATACGGCACCTGCTTTTGTAATGGTGATGAGTTACTTCTTATTTAAAGAGAAGTTTACCGGACGCAAGATGATGGCATTACTTGCTGCCTTCGCAGGATGTGTGTTGGTGTCCGGTGGATTTGGTACGGAAGGTATCGGGACCATGGGTCTTTTGACGGGACTGGGCGCAGGTTTTGGGTATGCTCTTTATACTATATTTGGAAGATATGCTTTGGAGAGAGGATATTCTTCCTTTACCATTACTACGTATACATTCTTGTTTGCTACGCTGGGATGTCTGGTGATTACAGATGTGCCTCACTTGGCGGGATGTCTGGTAACGCAGCCGGGACTCATAGGACAAGGGATTTTCTGGACCATTCTTACTACGGTAGCGGCGTATCTTCTATATACAAAGGGACTTGGCGGCATGGAATCCGGTAAGGCTTCTATACTGGCAACCATTGAACCGGTTATGGCTACTTTGGTGGGAAGTATTGTTTTTGATGAACCCTTGACATTTGTGGCGGGAGGCGGTATTCTGTTAGTACTGTTTTCTTCTATATTAATGGTTAGGAAATAAAATAAGATTGTACTTGAAAAAATACAATTTTTGTACAAAAAATATATTGCAAACTAAAAATCTCTCATGTATACTAATTCTTGCTGTGGCATGATAGCGATGAAGCGTGAGGTTGCTGCCAAGAGCTAACGCAGGATGGCAGGTTTTCCGTGGAGCGAATGTCAAGTTAGGAAACTGACGACAAGTCACTGTACAGAAACTTAAGTCTACCGTAGAGTAGAAACGACGTGAGAGATTCATAAGGGTCTCGATGTGTAAAGGCGCGCATCACAGGAGCGTGTGTCGAGGACACACACGGAAAAGTGTACAGTCACCACTTGTCGTACTTAAATTTTAAAAGTGCGAAAAGGAGGCGGCTTTTTTTATGGCAAGTCAAGTAATGAGAATCACATTAAAGGCTTATGATCATCAGTTGGTTGATGCATCAGGTAAGAAGATTATCGAAACAGTTAAGAAGAATGGTTCACAGGTGAGCGGACCGGTACCCCTTCCTACTAAGAAGGAAGTTGTTACCATCTTAAGAGCAGTACACAAGTACAAAGACTCCAGAGAACAGTTCGAGCAGAGAACTCACAAGAGACTGATCGATATCATTACCCCTACCCAGAAGACTGTAGATGCTTTACAGCGTCTTGAAATGCCTGCTGGTGTTTACATTGACATCAAAATGAAGACCAAATAATTCCTGTGTTAAGATTTGGACTTCTTATTGATAGTAACTTATTTAATTTAGGCGATGAAAAATCGCACATCCCCTACTAGTATGGACACCAAGTTGTGTCCCGCTGTAGAGTAATTAGGAGGAAAAGAAAGATGAAGAAAGCTATTTTAGCTACAAAAGTCGGAATGACTCAAATCTTCAACGAAGACGGTGTATTAGTTCCTGTAACCGTACTTCAGGCCGGCCCTTGTGTAGTAACCCAGGTTAAGACAGTAGAAAACGACGGTTACAGCGCAGTTCAGGTTGGTTTCGTAGAAAAGAAAGATAGAATTGTTAACAAGGATGCTAACGGTAAAAAGGAAGTTATCCACAGACATGGCGTTAACAAGGCAGAGCAGGGCCACTTCAAGAAAGCCGGCACTACCTCTAAGAGATATGTAAGAGAGTTCAAGTTTGAGAACGCTGAGGAATATACCTTGGGCGCAGAAATCAAGGCTGACATCTTCGCAGCTGGAGATAAGATTGATGCATCTGCTATTTCTAAGGGAAAAGGATTCCAGGGCGCTATCAAGAGACTTGGTCAGCACAGAGGACCTATGAAGCATGGTTCTAAGTTTCATCGTCATCAGGGTTCTAACGGTGCATGTTCTTCACCCAGCCGTGTATTTAAGGGCAAAGGTATGCCCGGTCACATGGGTTGTGTAAAGGTAACAGTTCAGAACCTTGAAGTAGTAAGAGTTGATGCTGAAAAGAATCTTCTTTTAGTTAAGGGTGCTGTTCCGGGACCTAAGAAAGCTTTAGTAACCATCAAAGAAACCGTTAAGGTTGAAGCATAGTTAAGGCGAAAGGAGGACCAATCAGATGGCAAACGTATCTGTTTTTAATATGGAAGGCAAGGAAGTTGGTACAATCGAGCTTAACGATGCAGTGTTCGGTGTTGAAGTTAATGAGCACTTAGTGCACATGGCAGTTGTACAGCAGCTTGCAAATAATCGTCAGGGAACTCAGAAGGCAAAAACCCGTTCTGAAGTATCCGGTGGCGGAAGAAAACCTTGGAGACAGAAGGGAACCGGTCATGCAAGACAGGGTTCAACCAGATCTCCTCAGTGGACCGGTGGCGGTGTTGTATTCGCTCCCGTTCCCAGAGATTACTCTTTCAAGATGAACAAGAAAGAGAAGAAGGCAGCTCTTAAGTCTGCTTTAACCAGCAAAGTTCAGGATGCTAAGTTAATCGTAGTTGATGAACTCAAGTTTGACGAAATCAAGACAAAGAACTTCGCAACTGTAATGAGCAACTTAAATGTAAACAAGGGTCTTGTGGTTATTGCTGAGAACGATGCAAACGTTGTTCTTTCTGCAAGAAACATGGCTGATGTTAATACAACTTTAGTTAACACCATGAATGTTTATGATGTTATGAATGCAAAGACACTCGTTCTTACTAAGGACGCTGTTGCAAAAATCGAGGAGGTGTACGCATAATGGCTGATATTAAATACTATGACGTAATCCTCAAGCCGGTTATCACCGAAAAGAGTATGGCTGGTATGGGCGAGAAGAAATATACTTTCTTGGTTCATCCCGAAGCAAACAAGTCTCAGATTAAGGAAGCTGTTGAGAAGATGTTCGAAGGAACAAAGGTTGCAAGTGTTAACACTGTAAACATGGACGGCAAGAATAAGAGACGTGGTATGGTAGTTGGTAAGACTGCTAAGACCAAGAAGGCTATTGTTAAGTTAACCGCAGACAGCAAGGATATTGAAATCTTCGCAGGTTTATAAGATTAAGGGTTAACAAATTATGCGGCGTATGATTAGAAGTCGCGATATTAAATCAATTTTAAAGGAGAAATAGAAATGGGTATTAAAGTATATAATCCCTATACACCTTCCAGACGTAACATGACTGGTTCAGATTTCTCTGAAGTTACAAAGTCAACTCCCGAAAAGAGCTTGGTAGTATCTCTTCAGAAGAATTCAGGTCGTAACAATCAGGGTAAAATCACTGTTAGACACCGTGGTGGCGGTTCTAGAAGAAAGTACAGAATCATTGATTTTAAGAGAAACAAAGATGGTATTCCTGCAACTGTTATCGGTATCGAGTACGATCCTAACAGAACTGCAAACATCGCATTAATCTGCTACGCAGATGGCGAGAAGGCATACATCATCGCTCCCGAAGGTTTGACTGACGGAATGAAGGTTATGAACGGAGCAACCGCAGAAGTAAGAGTTGGTAACTGCTTACCTTTATCTGAAATCCCTGTAGGTACTCAGGTTCACAATATTGAGTTATATCCCGGCAAGGGCGGACAGTTAGTTCGTTCTGCTGGTAACAGCGCTCAGTTAATGGCTAAAGAAGGAAAGTATGCTACACTTCGTCTGCCTTCAGGCGAAATGAGAATGGTTCCTATCGTTTGCCGTGCAACTATTGGTGTTGTAGGTAATGTTGATCACAACCTTATCAATATTGGTAAGGCAGGACGTAAGCGTCACATGGGCATTCGTCCCACTGTACGTGGTTCCGTAATGAACCCTAACGACCATCCTCACGGTGGTGGTGAAGGTAAGTGTGGTATCGGACGTCCCGGCCCAAGTACTCCTTGGGGCAAGCCTGCACTTGGTCTTAAGACACGTAAGAAAAAGAAAGCTTCTAACAAGCTTATCGTAAGAAGACGTGACGGTAGAGCAATCAAATAATTGAGGAGGAAAAACAATGGCTAGATCACTTAAAAAAGGACCTTTCGCTGACGCTAGTTTAGTGAAGAAAGTAGATGCTATGAACGCAAGTGGACAGAAGGCTGTTATCAAGACCTGGTCACGTCGTTCAACAATTTTCCCTACCTTCGTTGGACACACCTTTGCTGTTCATGATGGTAGAAAGCATGTGCCTGTATATGTTACAGAAGATATGGTTGGTCATAAACTCGGTGAGTTTGTTGCTACCAGAACCTACCGCGGACACGGCAAGGATGAGAAGAAGTCTAAGGTTAGATAATTCCAGTGTCCGCATGGACACGGCAAGGATGAGAAGAAGTCTAAGGTTAGATAAGATTTCGTTTGATGATTCGCCATGCAGCCACATTTGCAAAGGTAAATGCGGCTTGGGCTGAACGCCCTATGGCAAATGAAATAAAGTCGTGGTTGTGTGAGCGAGCTCCCAAACCAGACATTATTCCATTCACCGCATGGCTAAACAGAGTCAACATTGTACAAAATTCAATACAATCTTCGGGCGGTGCAACTTCCGCTTGAAGATTGCTATGAGTTGTGTTATGATACTCACGGCTCAGTGGAAACATAACACGATATTCCCGGAGATTTTGAAAGGAGGACTTGACCTATGGCTAAAGGACATAGAAGTCAAATTAAGAGAGAGAGAAACGCTCAGAAAGATACAAGACCTTCAGCTAAGTTATCTTACGCTAGAGTTTCTGTTCAGAAGGCTTGTTTCGTATTAGATGCAATCAGAGGTAAAGATGTTCAGTCTGCACTTGCTATTCTTGAGTATAATCCCAGATATGCATCAAGCATCATTAAGAAATTATTACAGTCAGCTATCGCAAATGCTGAGAACAATAACGGTATGAACGTTGAAAACCTTTACATTGCAGAATGCTATGCAAACAAGGGACCGACAATGAAGAGAGTTAGACCTAGAGCACAGGGTAGAGCTTACAGAATCGAAAAGAGAATGAGCCACATTACTTTAGTGCTTGATGAGAAATAGGAGGAAGAAAAATGGGACAGAAAGTTAATCCTCACGGCCTTAGAGTCGGCGTTATTAAAGATTGGGATTCTAAGTGGTACGCTGATGCTGAGTTTTCAGAATACTTAGTTGAAGACTATAACATCAGAAAGTACTTAAAGAAGAAATTATACAGTGCTGGTGTTTCTAAGATCGAAATCGAAAGAGCATCTGACAGAGTAAAAGTTGTTATCTACACTGCTAAGCCTGGTGTTGTTATCGGTAAGGGTGGTGCAGAAATCGAAGTAACCAAGAAGGAACTTGCAAAGATTACTGACAAGAAGATCTTGGTTGACATTAAGGAAATTAAGAGACCTGATAAGGACGCACAGCTGGTTGCTGAAAACATTGCTCTTCAGTTGGAGAACCGTGTATCTTTCAGACGTGCTATGAAGTCTTGCATGGGCAGAACCATGAAGTCAGGCGCACTCGGTATTAAGGCTGCATGTTCAGGTCGTCTTGGCGGTGCTGATATGGCTCGTACTGAGTTTTACAGTGAAGGTACTATTCCCCTTCAGACCTTAAGAGCAGATATCGATTACGGATTTGCTGAGGCTGATACCACTTATGGTAAGGTGGGAGTAAAAGTTTGGATTTATAAAGGCGAAGTACTTCCTACTAAAGGAAACAAAGCAGAAGGAGGCGAGCAATAATGTTAATGCCTAAGAGAGTAAAACGTCGTAAACAGTTCCGTGGTTCTATGACCGGTAAAGCACTCAGAGGTAACACTCTTACCTACGGTGAATTTGGTCTTGTAGCTGCAGAACCTTGCTGGATCAAGTCTAATCAGATTGAAGCAGCACGTATTGCGCTTACCCGTTATACAAAGCGTACAGGTAAAGTTTGGATCAAAATTTTCCCTGATAAACCAGTAACAGCAAAGCCTGCTGAAACTCGTATGGGTTCCGGTAAGGGTACCTTGGAATACTGGGTAGCAGTTGTTAAGCCTGGCCGTGTAATGTTCGAAGTTGCAGGTGTACCTGAAGAAGCAGCTCGTGAAGCATTACGTCTTGCTATGCATAAGCTTCCTTGTAAGTGTAAGATCGTTTCTAAGGCAGATTTGGAAGGCGGTGTACAATAATGAAATCTAATAAATTTGTTGAAGAATTAAAGAACAAGTCTGCAGCTGAACTGGCTCAGGAACTTGTAGCAGCAAAGAAAGAACTTTTCAATTTGAGATTCCAGAACGCTACCAACCAGTTGAATAACACAGCAAGAATTAAAGAAGTTAGAAAGAACATTGCTCGTATCCAGACTGTAATCACTGAGAAAGCAAATGCTTAATCGTAGCGGACGAAGAAAGGAGATTCAATCGTGGAAAGAAATTTAAGAAAAACACGTACCGGTAAGGTAGTAAGTAATAAGATGGATAAGACTATCGTTGTTGCAATCGAAAATCGTGTAAAGCATCCTCTTTACGGTAAGGTTGTTAAGGAAACTTACAAGCTTAAAGCTCATGATGAAAACAATGAGTGCAACATCGGCGATACTGTTAAAGTTATGGAAACAAGACCTCTCTCTAAAGACAAGAGATGGAGACTTGTGGAAATCGTAGAAAAAGTTAAATAATCTGCGGATGATTTGGAAGGAGAATTAACATGATTCAGCAAGAGAGTAGACTTAAAGTTGCTGATAACACCGGCGCTAAAGAATTGCTTTGCATCCGTGTTATGGGTGGCTCTACAAGAAGATATGCACAGATTGGCGATATTATCGTTGCTTCCGTTAAAGATGCAACACCCGGCGGTGTTGTAAAGAAGGGCGATGTAGTTAAGGCTGTAGTTGTTCGTACCGTTAAGGGTGCACGTCGTAAAGACGGTTCTTATATTAAATTTGATGAAAATGCTGCTGTAATTATCAAAGATGACAAGACTCCTAAAGGAACCCGTATCTTTGGACCTGTAGCAAGAGAGCTTCGTGAGAAACAGTTTATGAAGATTGTTTCCTTAGCTCCCGAAGTATTATAAGGAGGTGCCACATGTCAGCATTGAAGATTAAGAAGGGTGATACCGTTAAGGTTATTACCGGTAAAGACAAAGGTAAAGAAGGAAAAGTTATTTCCGTTGATGTTCAGAAGGGTAAAGTTGTTGTAGAAGGCGTTAACATGATTACAAAGCATAGCAAACCTTCACAGGCTAATCCTAACGGCGGAATCATTCAGAGAGAAGCTGCTATTGATGCTTCAAACGTTATGCTCGTTGTTGGTGGCAAGGCTACCAGAGTTGGTTTTGAAGTTAAGGATGGCAAAAAAGTACGTGTTGCTAAGGCAACCGGCGCTGTAATTGATTAATCTGAGGAAGGAGGCAATTAAACAGTGAGCGCAAGACTTAAAGATTTTTACAATGAACAGATCATTGACGCAATGACTAAGAAGTTTGGATATAAAAATGTAATGGAAGTTCCTAAGCTTGACAAGATCGTAGTGAACATGGGCGTTGGCGAAGCTAAGGATAACGCAAAGGTTCTTGAAAACGCAGTTAAGGATATGGAAACCATTACCGGTCAGAAGGCAGTTCTTACCAAGGCTAAGAATTCAGTTGCTAACTTCAAGATTCGTGAGGGTATGGCAATCGGTTGCAAGACCACTCTTCGTGGTGAGAAGATGTACGAATTCCTTGATCGTTTGGTTAACTTGGCATTACCTCGTGTACGTGACTTTAGAGGTGTTAACCCTAACGCATTTGATGGCAGAGGTAACTATGCACTTGGTATTAAGGAACAGATTATCTTCCCTGAAATCGAATACGATAAGATCGATAAGACCAGAGGTATGGATATCATTTTCGTAACTACAGCAAAGACTGACGAAGAAGCACGTGAATTATTGACATTATTCAATATGCCGTTTGCTAAATAATAAGGAGGTAAAATCTCATGGCTAAGACAGCAATGAAGTTAAAACAGCAGCGTAAACCTAAGTTCTCTACTCAGGCTTATACTCGTTGTAATATTTGTGGTCGTCCACATTCAGTGTTAAGAAAATACGGAATTTGCAGACTTTGCTTCCGTGATTTAGCTTACAAAGGACAGATTCCAGGCGTTAAGAAAGCAAGTTGGTAAGGAGGAGATAAAATCATGGCAATGAGCGATCCTATTGCAGATATGCTTACAAGAATTCGTAATGCAAATACTGCAAAACATGATACAGTAGATGTTCCTTCTTCTAAGATGAAATTAGCAATCGCTAACATTCTTTTAGATGAAGGTTATATTAAGAAATTTGACGTTATCGAGGAAGGCGGCTTCAAGACTATCCACATCACATTAAAGTATGGTGCAGATAAGAATGAAAAGATTATCTCTGGTATTAAGAGAATTTCTAAGCCTGGTCTTCGTGTTTACGCTGGTAAGGAAGATATGCCTAAGGTTCTTGGCGGACTTGGTGTGGCTATCGTTTCTACAAACCAGGGCGTTATCACCGACAAGAAGGCTCGTGAGCTTGGTGTTGGTGGCGAAGTGTTAGCTTTCGTATGGTAGGGAAGCAGAAAAAACAAGCGCGAGTGTAACGAGCATTTGTTTTTTGCGACCGACATCGAGAAAACGGAAAGCGGTGTAACCGCGACGGGTGCATAGCAGACGGTTTTCGAGATGGTTGTTTCAGTAACAATTAAATGTTTATATATTTATAGGAGGTACGGGCATGTCACGAATCGGAAGAATGCCAATCGCAATTCCTGCAGGCGTTACTGTAGAAGTTGCAGAAAATAACAAAGTGACTGTAAAAGGTCCTAAGGGAACTCTTGAGAGAGTATTAGCTCCTGAAATGGAGATTAAGGTTGAAGGTGCAGAAGTAGTTGTTACCAGACCTAATGATTTGAAGAGAATGAAGTCTCTTCACGGTTTAACCAGAACTCTTATCAACAACATGGTTGTTGGTGTAACTGCTGGTTACGAGAAGAAGCTTGAAGTTAACGGTGTAGGTTACAAGGTGGCTAAGGCCGGTAAGAAGTTAACCTTATCTTTAGGATATTCTCATCCTGTAGAAATGGAAGATCCTGAAGGCGTTGAGTCCGTAGTAGAAGGAACTAACGTAATCATCGTTAAGGGTATTGATAAAGAAAAAGTTGGCCAATACGCAGCTGAAATCAGAGACAAGAGAAGACCTGAGCCTTACAAGGGTAAAGGTATTAAGTATGCTGATGAAACTATCAGACGTAAAGTTGGTAAGACCGGTAAGAAATAATAGATAAGGAGAGTGTGAAAATGGTTAGTAAGGAATCTAGACAGAAAGTTCGTGTTAAAAAGCACATGAAAATTCGTAACCGTTTTAGCGGTACCGCTGAAAGACCTCGTCTTGCAGTGTTCAGAAGTA
>JAZSPK010000039.1:0-28087 GCA_045537405.1 Acetatifactor sp. | reverse complement strand
AGAGTCGGGGGGCTGAGAGCCGGCAGAATGCTACTTATTAAATGGACCACGGAGGGCATAGTCAACAGAAGGTCGTGTGTTTGGACTTTCCCAGTATTCTATGACGTGTACGCATACGTCAGTTGCGAGGAATATGTTAGTATTCTGATGAGAGTGTGGATTCCACAAATCAAGGTGGCACCGCGGTAACGACTTTACCGTCCTTGACAATAGCAGAACTATTGTCAGGGACTTTTTTATTTCAACAGTTTAGGCAAACAGTTATACGAGAGCAGAAAGCATGCTCGCATGGTTTTGCGAACGAATTACTGTTTACACTAAGCGCCCGCTTATGAGCAAAGGTAGCTACGAAGTAGCGGAAAGTGCTGCAAGCACGACTTTGCGAATGGCGCGGCTAAACTGTCACATTATCGAATAGGAGGATATAAACATGGCAAAAGGAAGATATGGTGTTCATGGCGGTCAGTATATTCCCGAGACCCTTATGGACGAAGTTTTGAAGCTGGAAAAGGCTTATGAATTTTACAAAAACGACCCTGAATTTAATGAGGAGTTGAATACCCTGCTTAAAGAATACGCAGGCAGACCTTCCCTGCTTTACTATGCAGAGAAGATGACCAAGGATTTGGGTGGTGCGAAGATTTACTTCAAACGTGAGGATTTGAACCACACCGGTTCCCACAAGATTAATAATGTACTTGGTCAGGCACTTTTGGCAAAGAAAATGGGCAAGACCCGTATCATTGCAGAAACCGGCGCAGGCCAGCATGGCGTAGCAACTGCTACCGCAGCTGCCCTTTTGGGATTGGAATGTGAAATCTTCATGGGAGAGGAGGATACCATCCGCCAGGCCTTGAATGTATATCGTATGGAGCTTCTGGGCGCAAAGGTTAACCCGGTTATGACCGGTACCCGTACCCTGAAAGATGCGGTTAACGAATGTATGAGAGAATGGACCACCCGTATGGATGATACCCTTTATGTATTAGGTTCTGTAATGGGTCCCCATCCCTTCCCTATGATTGTGCGTGATTTCCAGAGCGTAATCAGCCGCGAGGCTCGTGCGCAGATTCTGGAGAAGGAAGGCAAGCTTCCCGATGTAGTAATGGCTTGCGTAGGTGGCGGAAGTAACGCAATGGGTATGTTCTATGAATTTATCAAAGACGAATCCGTAAAGTTAATCGGTTGTGAAGCTGCCGGCTTGGGTGTAGATACCGACAAAACCGCAGCTACTGTTTCTACCGGTAGTTTAGGTATCTTCCATGGTATGAAATCCTACTTCTGCCAGGATAAATACGGCCAGATTGCACCGGTGTACTCTATTTCTGCAGGACTTGACTATCCCGGCGTAGGACCTGAGCATGCTTACCTGCATGATATCGGCAGAGCACAGTATGTACCTGTTACCGACGAAGAAGCTGTAGAAGCTTTTGAATACATTGCCAGAACCGAAGGTATCATCGCAGCTATTGAAAGCTCCCACGCTGTAGCACATGTGATGAAGCTGGCACCTACTATGAATAAGGATCAGATTATTATCTGCTGTCTGTCCGGTCGTGGAGACAAGGACGTTGCCGCAATTGCGAGATATAGGGGGGTAGATTTACATGAGTAAGATTCGCGAAGCATTTCAGAATAAAAAAGCATTTGTGGGCTTCCTAACCGCAGGAGACCCTTCTTTAGAGAAAACTGCAGAATATATTATGACCATGGAGAAGGCCGGTGCCTCTGTTATTGAAATCGGCGTACCTTTTTCAGACCCTATCGCTGAAAGCCCTGTTGTACAGGAAGCAAATGTACGTGCACTTTCCGCGGAAGGTGGTTGCACCACCGATATGATTTTCGACATGTTAGCAAGTATTAAAGACAAAGTATCCGTTCCCATCGTACTTATGTCTTATTTGAACCCGGTGTACAAATTCGGTTACGAAGAATTCATGGCAAAATGTGCCGAGACCGGCGTTAGCGGACTTATCATTCCCGATATGCCTTATGACGAGAGAAGCGAACTTCTTCCCTTTGCTGAGAAATACGCTATCGACATTATCTCTTTGGTGGCACCTGCCAGCAAGAGTCGTATCCGCATGATTGCCGAAGATGCCAAGGGCTACATTTATGTATTGCCCTCTTTGAATGCTACCGATGCCCGTAACGATATTATAACCGACATTTCCGGTATTGTAGCCCAGGTTCGTAAAGTAACCGATGTGCCCGTGATTCTGGAAATCGGCGTGCACTATCCGGAAGCAGAATACGAAACTATCGCCGATGGATTTGTAGTGGAAAACGCTATTGTGAATATTATTGCGAAGCATGGCGCCGATGCTGCCGAACCGATTTTTGAGTATGTGAAGAAAACCGTTGAAAGCTTGTAATAACGAATTCCCTCCAAATATTGACACCTTTTTACAAGATTTGTATAATAATCCTAAAGATGAGGATTATTGATACATAATCAACAGGGGGAAATCTTATGAGTAATACCAAAAAACTGGTTCTGTCTGCGCTATTTATTGCGCTTGGTATTGTCCTTCCGTTCTTTACCGGACAGGTGCCACAAATCGGCAATATGCTGTTACCCATGCATATTCCGGTACTGATTTGCGGTTTTGTTTGCGGTGCTTCTTATGGTGCTTTCGTAGGAATGGTTACACCGCTTTTAAGAAGTATTTTGTTTACCATGCCACCCTTAATACCTAAGGCTGTGGGTATGTCAGTGGAGCTGGCAATATATGGACTTGTAACCGGACTCATGTATGCTCAATTCCGCAAAAAAAGATTTGGCATATATATTTCTTTGATTACTGCTATGATTGCCGGACGAATTGCCTGGGGACTTACCAGCTTTGTGCTTTTCTCTACACTGGGAAATTCTTTTACTTTGGAACTGTTTTTTGCAGAAGCTTTTGTAAATGCTATTCCCGGAATTATTGTACAGCTTATTCTAATTCCTGCATTGGTTTTTGCACTGAACAAAGCGCACTTGCTTGATAATAAAGAATAAATAAATGACAAAATTCAAAAGCTTCGGAGTTCAAGTCTCCGAAGCTTTTTCATGTCACAAATGCCTTATTCCTCACTTCTTACTGCCCAGCGCATTTTGGTAGAACGGGCTCTGGGGTTTCTCACACATTCTTCTGCGGAAGGGCGTACACAATCCTGCGCCACTTCGCTGTAAATTCCTTCCTTCGCTCCCTGCTTAAAGGCCTTCTTCACTAACCTATCCTCTCCGGAGTGAAAGGTCAAAATAGCAACGCGACCACCTGGATTCAACACTTCCGGCAACTTTTCCATAAACGCATGCAATACCTCATACTCATTATTCACATCAATGCGAAGCGCCTGAAACACTCGCTGACAGGACTTCTTCACGGCTTCCTTGCGGTCCTTCTCGGAAAATTTCTTTATCTCCGGCACTCGTAGTAATGCTTCTTCGATGACTTGTTTTAACTGCGTTGTAGTCTCTATCATTTTGCCACGTTTGGTACCATTCACAATTTGCTCGGCAATCTCGTAAGCATAAGGCTCGTCCGAGTTTTCTATTAGCATTCCCTGCAATTCCTCTTTGGAAATATTCCGCAGGCGTTGTGCTGCACTGATACCTTTAGTCGGATCCAAACGCAAGTCCAGAGGTCCCTCCACCTTGTAAGTAAAACCCCTCTCCGGATTATCAATCTGCATGGAGGAAACGCCCAAATCCGCCAGTACAAAATCAAACTTTCTGCCCGTATCCTGCACCACCAGATCCACATCTGCAAAGTTCTGAAGGCGTACCGTTAAAATATCTTCACCAAAACCCTGAGAGATTAATCGCTCCTTGGTCTTGGCAGATTCAATAGGGTCCACATCCAGCCCGAAAATATGCCCCTCGCCCTGCAAACATTTCAGCATTTCTTTCGTATGCCCACCGTATCCCAAGGTGGCATCCAAGCCCCACTGTCCCGGCATTATCTGCAGAAAGTCCAGAATTTCCTGTACCATAATAGATATGTGCATTCCGGCCGGCGTACTACCTTTGCTGATTACCTTGGAAATGGTATCCCCATACTTCTCCGGATTGTGCTCCTTATATTTTTCACTGTATTTCTTCGGGTGCGTACCTGAGTAGCGCACTCTCCGCTTATGCTCGCCAGACTGATTTTCCATCGTAGGTCTCCTTACTAATTTACTTTCTTAAAATTATATATGGTGGAACAATTCTTTGCAACAAAAACACTGAACAGTATTTCACCCCTTAAGTACAAGATACTCCATTGTGAAAAAGACACTATCTATTTTATACTAAACTCAAGCTGAATACGGGGGTATCGGCATAAGGAGGTTACTATGGGAAACTATAAAAATTTTGATTTGGTAGTGTATTTTATTGCTCAGGGTGTAGTTAATGCTACGAAAGAGCAGCTTCAAAAAGATATTGACTTCTTTAATCGCTATATGCGTCTGGACAAGGTGTACCTTGAGCCCTTCCGCGATGGCGTATTTGCTACAGAGGAGCAGTTGCGTTTATGCAAGGAAGTATTTAATGCAAACGGTATCCGCACCGAAGGTGGTATTACTACTTCCATGCCGGATATGAAGGGACATGCCCGTAAGCAGCGTATGTTCAATACTTTCTGCTACAATGACGCTGAAATGATGGATACTTTGCAAAAGGTATGCGAACTGAATGCCAAGGTATTCGATGCATTTATTCTAGATGACTTCTATTTCACTAACTGTACTTGTGAAGCCTGTCGCAAAGGCCGCGATGAGTATAATGCAGCAAATAATATTACTGACGACAGCTGGCAGGCATATCGTACCCATTTAATGTACGAAGCCTCCAAGAAGTACGTCATTGCACCCGCAAAAGCTATCAATCCCGACTGTAAGATTACCATTAAATATCCTAACTGGATGGAGGCTTACCAAGAGACCGGTTATGATCCCGCATCCCAGAAGGAAATTTTTGATTATATTTATACCGGCACGGAAACCCGTGACCCAGTGAATACCGACCAACATCTGCCCAGATATTTGTCCTACTCTCTCATGCGCTACTTAGAGGATATGGCGCCCGGCAGAAACGGTGGCGGTTGGTTCGACCCTTTCGACTGCCGCATTTTGGACTATTATCTGGAGCAGGCTTATTTAACCGCTTTCTCCAAACCCAGAGAAATGATGATGTTCTGCTTCCAGGCTTTGGTAAACTCTGTAAATGTACCGGCACTGGGCTTTATGTTGGATAAATTGGACGACTTATTGGATAAGCTGGGCGAGCCCGTGGGTATCCCTTGCTATATCCCCAATGCCTCTCAAGGTGAAGATAATGTGCAGGATTTCTTAGGCATGCACGGCTTCCCTATTTTGACTACGCCTGATTTCAAAGAGGATGCACCGGTGATGCTTTTGACCGAATCCTCTGCTTACGACGAAACTATCGTCGATAAATTGGAAAACTATATTTTAGCCGGAAACAAGGCAATCGTAACCAGCGGTTTTGTAAAAGCCACTTTGGATAAAGGGCTTCCACGAATCACTTCCATCCGCGACCGTGGTCGCAAGGTAAGTGTCCCGGAATTCGCTGCAGAAGCTTCGCACTTTTACAATCGCTGGGAGCGTGCCTTTGGAGCAAAATCGGTAAATATACCGGTATTAGAGTTCAGAAACAACGCCACCTGGGGCGCTATCTGCAAGGGTATTGCAGAGGAAGAAGCCTACACCTTATTTGCCCGTGATACCTACGGCGACGGTCAGATGTACACCTTAGTGGTTCCCGAGTCTTTCAGCGACTTGAAGTACTATCCTAATGTGGTTCGTGACCGTATGCGTAAGGAAATGGCCGTTAACGGTATCTACATAACCGGCGACCCTATGATTAGCTTGTTTGCTTACGATAATGACACCTTTGTCATCTATCCATATGTGGATGCAGATACCAAGGATAGTGATATTTTTGTACATATCCAGGATGCGGTAAGTATCACAGAAGTTATGAGCGGTCGAGTTATCGAACCTCTTTACAAGGAAAAAGACGAGGCAGTCTTCTGCTTACGTGCTACGATAGGCAAGTTCGTGGGATATAAAGTGAATCGTGCATAGGTACGCAACTTTCACCGGTATCGGATTGCCCGGACGGGCACTATAAATTTGACACCCATTATTTGCGGGTCCTCTTGCTTCGGCAGGAGGGCCTGCTTTTTTGTAGTATTGCCGTGTTCCGGTTCGCTTCTTTGTAACCTATATACACTAAAAGGCAATCGGGGACATAACATCCTACCGCAGGACGCTTCCGCTCCGTGAAAGAACGCAACGGTCACTAGGCTCGAAAGAACCTCGCCAAGTGCCGGCGTTTTTCAAGGCCTTGCTTGTAGGAAATTATGTCCCCGATTGCCTCATGAATACAAATGGTTTACCACAAAGAAGCGAACCGAAACACTGCATATTAGCTTGCACTTCCCCTACGTTTGAAGTACAATTCTTCTTAGAGACTTATGAGAGCATTTCTTGAACAGTCGTCGTAAAAATCTTTGAAAATAAAGGAGGACTACCATGTCCATAGAAATAGCAAGAGAATATTTAGGAAAATTTGGAATAGAAGATCGGATTCAAGAGTTTAGCGTCTCCAGTGCTACTGTTGCTCTGGCGGCGGAAGCTTTGGGTTGTGCGCCCCAGAGAATTGCCAAGACTATGGCCTTCCTGGTAGACGGTGCCGCAATATTGATTGTAGCCCCCGGCGACGTAAAAGTGGATAACTCCAAATTCAAACAACAGTATCACTCCAAGGCCAAGATGCTTTCCCCTGATGAACTGGTGGAAATGGTGGGACATGCCATGGGTGGTGTGTGTCCCTTCGGCGTGAAGGAAGGCGTCACCGTATATTTGGACGAATCCTTAAAACGCTTCGAGACCGTATTCCCGGCCTGCGGAAGCGCTAACAGTGCCATCGAACTTACCATTTCCGAACTGGAGCAATACTCCGGCTATAAATGCTGGGTAGATGTTTGTAAACTAATAGAAGTCTAAAAACGAACCCCTTGCCGTTCAGGCAAGGGGCCTCTTATATTACTCTTCATTTAATGCACTTATCACTTCATCCATCAAACCACCTACTAAATCACCATTGGGTAATCTGCGGAACTGCTTGAAGAACTTCCATGCATTCTTGCAATTCAGATAGCGCATTTCATGCTGCTGGGGACTTCCGCTACCGAATACACTGTAACAACAACCATTTTCACTTTCAAACAGATGCATGGTGAGTACACTGCCTCGGTTATCATCCTTATCCTTGCAAATCACGTCACCGTCGATACCCCAAATAGGATTTACCCATCTTGCTCTGTCCTCAAACTTCACGTCATACTTGGTCTTGGACTTGTTTACTTCCAACACATATGCCATACGATTGGTGCATTTCTCTTCCTGGAACGGAAGCTCCGGTAATGGAGTCTGCTCACCACCTACATAAAATACAGGCACGGGAATGGTTCTGTTAATGTTCTCCACCGGTTGTCCGTACACATTCAAGCCCACATCAAAAGTTGCATCCATGGGCGCCAACGCTGCGAAAACATAAGGGTATTCCTGGAACATATCCCAAGACTTGCAACCACCCATAGAAAAACCCGTTGCATAAATTCTCTCTGTATCAATAGAATACTTATCCTTCAAATGTGCCAACAAGTGCATCATTTCCGTAGCAGTACTGTTCAAATGATTTTCCACACTGACTAATAAGAAATCATTGTCCGCTACCACCCTATGCCAATCGGAAAGGGCTACCATACACATTGCGGAATCCCCGCCGCCATGGAAACAAAGTACAAGGGGTACTTCCTCCTTATTCATAATGCCTCTGTTGTAATATGCTACATAACCAATCTTATGCTCAGTAGTCTCTGCATCATCTCCACGATTATCCGCTGCGGTAGGAACCACACAGTAATCCGGCTCTACTTCCACGCCCATTTCTTCCAAATTGGGTTCCTCGTCCAAATAACCCACCATACGACGATATTTCTTCATAAAGGAGTAGAAATCATTCACATATTCTGCCTTATCCTTTACAAGCACTGCATCCAAACTTGCGGTAAGTGCCTCGTTAATTTCGTCACTGTTACCCACGGAAACCACAGGAATATCGCGACGCTGCGGCTGTGGAATCACACTCAAATTCTCCAGCACACAAATAACCGGAGTAATATCACCCTTGCCGTATAGACCGTCACCTTCAATGGTCTTTAACAAATTCTTTGCAATATAGTCTGCGGACTTACCATAACCATACAAGTAACTTCTAAGTAGCGCACCGCGGATATAAGACTCGCCCCACTCTCCGGTGAAACGATTGCGCATAACTGCCATACCGTCATGATAATACTGACTGATTTTGGTATTGGAAATGAGGGATGCAAACAAATCTTCCGGAGCTTCTTCCCAACCACCTTCATTGGTAGGGTAAATAAATACCACGCTTCCGCCGTAAGGAGCTGCAATGTCTGTAAGACCGCTTTCGTCTGCAAAGGCTTTTGCTTCCACCGGTGTACGCTTTTCTTCTTCGAATACTAAAAGATACGGTGTCATAAAGCCAAAATTAACAATGTCGGTAATCGGGTCACTTTCCGGCAAATAAATCTTCGCCTCAAATTTATCATAAGTCTTGGTCCAGAATCTGCTACCATCACCAAAATCGCGGATAATCGGGGTACCGTCCTCATCTTCGGCAGCTTCCCAAGTGTCTGTCTCTTCACAGCCTGTTGCTTCCTCACAAACCTCTTTCGAAATCTCCTCAAAGAAAATCGCCTCTTCTGTAGCGGTTTCCTCTATCTCTTCACTCTCTGTAACTTCAACCTCTTCCCACACAAAAGGATCGTCTTCCTCTTCTGCTACACTTTCTTCATATACAAAAGAATCTTCCGGTTCATCCACCTCTTCCTCGTATGCAGGGACTTCTGTTACTTCTTCCTCAACCACGGTTTCTTCAAGTACAGCCTCTTCATATACCGGAGCTTCCACTGTGTCTTCAGCTACGGTTTCTTCAAGCTCAGACTCTTCATATGCAGGAGTTTCCACTGTGTCCTCTGCTACCGGGTCCTCCACTGTTTCTTCGTATGTGGGCTCTTCTACAACTTCCTCAGCTACGGTTTCTTCAGGCTCAGCCTCTTCGCATACAGGTTCTTCCACTGCTTCCTCTACCGTACCCGGAAAACGTTTGGCAATTTCTTCATACACCGGCATATCCACACCGAAACGTCTACCCATACGCACCACTTCAAATACCAGACCATCCAGCTCGGACTCCATGCCGGCACGAAGGTCACGATGCATGGACGAAGTCGCAGTAGGTTCCAACCCGTTCATAATGCGCATATTAATATCTATGATAATATCCGGCAAACTACAATTCATAGCGTCCGACAGGGCCTTCACTTCCCCTACCAACGCCTTAAATACATCCTGCAACGGGCCAGGATTCTGTACTGCCCACGCAGCCACATCATATCCCGCACACACAGCCGCCATGGGCGATACAAAGGAAAATCTCTGCAATGCATCCTTTTCAATCTGTGTAGACAATCTGGGAGTGATGCCTGCCAATTCCAGATCCAATTCCACTGCTTCCAACGTAGGCATAACCTTCTCACAAATACTCTCTTCTGTACCCTTGCGCAGACCGAATACCACACGGAATATCTTACCGGACATCAAAATCGTACCCGGCTCCTTAATTTCAGAAGAAATATAAATACAACCATCTGTTACGGTAACACCCGGCAACTGCTCCTGCAATTTGCCACCAATACCATATATATTCAAAATAGGAATGACTACCGTATGGGCTTCTGCCACACGCTGAATAAAAGGAATAACCTCCTGAAGAGAATAACCTTTTACGCACACGAAAATGACATCCGGAGTGCCCTGATACTCTTCCATGGCACACGCCGAAACATGAACCATATACTCTCCATCGGGAGTTTCAAAATACAAACCTCTCTGCTGTATTTTCTCCAAATGTTCCCCGCGGTCAATTAAAGTTACATCCTTACCTGCACGTGCCAAAAATCCACCAATCGGGCCGCCTGTTCCTCCTGCTCCTATTACCAAATACTTCATAGTCCGTTCTCCTTTGGTTTTACACAAACTCTTTCTTCTATACTACAATATTTTCTTCCAAAAGAAAAGAGAAAACCGCCGACACGACAAAGGATTTGACGATTTTCTTTAAATTATTTACAATCTTATTGAAACCTTTTGGCATCTTCAAGTGTTTTCTCAGTATAAGAGCCTTATCATAAGAATGCGCATTGATTAACAAAGGAGAAAGAAAATGACAGAACAGGAATTCTGTGAGCAGTATGATAAATACAAGAATACCGTGTATTCAGTGATATTTAACTACGTGCAAAATGCAGATGATACCGCAGATCTTTTACAGGAAGTATTTTTAAAGCTTTATTCCACTGATACGAATTTTACCGACGACGAACATCGCAAAGCCTGGTTAATTCGTGTCTCCGTTAACATGTGCAAAAATCACTTGCGCGCTGTCAAGAACCGCAAGAATGTAGTATTAGAAGAGGACATTCCCTACTTCGACCAAACCTCAGACAACGAACTGCTAAAAATCGTTCTGACGCTCCCGGAAAAGTATCGGATACCCATCCACTTATTTTACTACGAAGACTACTCCATTAAGGACATAGCCACAGTGTTAGACCTACCGGAATCCACGGTGAAAATACACCTGAAACGAGGTCGCGAAAAACTGAGTAAAATACTGAAAAAGGAGGACTGGTTTTAATGAATGCAAAAGAACTTTATACAAAGCAAATGACAGACCTTTGTGAAAAGAATTGTAATATAACCGCTGAAGATATTCTGGCTAAAGCCCAAAGCCGAAGCGGTACCTCTGAAAACTCAATTGAAGTTGATACCAACGCGAATAAATCGCCTAACGCAAACAACAATATCACGCCCTTTAAATCCGGCAAGAAAAATGCCCTTCGCTATGCCAACATTGCAGCCGCCGCAGTGGTATGCTTCCTGTTAGCAGGCACCTCTCTTTTGGCAGCAACCGGACATTTGGGTAATATCTTTAAAAATATTGTGGGTGACCAAAAATCCACCGAACTGGCGGAAAAGGGATATGTCTACGAAGTGCAGAAAACCTTGAGCGATGAGAATTTCAATGTTACCCTGGTTGGCTTTACCGGCGACCGTAATGTGCCCATGGTTACCTTTGACATCAGCGTTAACAATCCCGAATTAGTTGCGGAATATAATAAAATGAGTATTAAAGTTTATACTCTGGGCGTAGAACAATTTGAAAATGAATTAGATCATTACGCGTATATTGAAGCGGAAGGTGTGAAAGATGACGAAGTTGAAAATCTTTACCATTTCAGCGTAGCAGGGGCTCCCGCTTGGCTATCCTATGGAGAAGAGGCCGTTATACAGATTTGTGAAATCACCTTAAAGGGAAACGGAAAACCTTGGGACATTTATGATGTGGATTTCGAATATCGGGTTACTATCCCTGCGGATTCCTTCCATCCGGTGCCCTTCTTTAGCTTTGGGGACAGAGGTTTTACCTATGAAGATGTTGAATACACCTTGAATGCAGTTCAATACGGCTACTACTATACACAGGTTTCCTTATATTCGGATACCGTGGCACAAAACCCTCCTACTACCAGCATGGAGCGAAGCGCGGCATCAGCGCACATGGACGTAAACTGGCTGAGTATCGCGCCAAAAGCCACATTAATTGTTGACGGCACAGAGTATGCTATCTTGGAAGAGGAAGGACATAGCTACGTTTGGATGGATTCGGAAGGTGATGCAAGCAAGCCTTATCGTTGCTATATGCATTTATTTTTCCCGGATATTGATTATGGTAGTGCAAAAGACATTACTCTGGAAATCGGCGGAGAAGAAGTAATTATCAAATAAAGATTTGACACAACATAGAAAGGACCGGCATGAAAAGCAAAAAAAGTAAAGTTATAAAGATTTTTTTAATAGTGGTTATTTCTATCGTGGTACTGGCTACACTGATTGGAACCATAGGACTTCGTCTGGTTATTCGCCATTACGCCAAGCAAGTAACCGCAGAAATGACTCCTCCCGCTGAGTTTTTCACGGAGTATGACCAAACTCTTGCGGAATTTGGAGAGATGCAGGATATTACCCATAATGGTATGACCGTAACCATTCCTGCATATTTCCAAGAGTTGGAAATGCCTATGCATGAGACTTACATGTATGGGGTCATAGATGAAGAGGGTAATTCTTCAGATACCGAATGCATAATTTTCTCGCGGCCTGACGATGTGAGCGACCTGAGTCTGTTTAGCGAAGAAAGCATGGCGGAAATGGGAGACAGCTTCCTGAAAAAATATGCTTTAAAAAAATTAGCGAAAGGCTTTGAGGATTTAGGGCATGGTATCCCGGACAATGCTTACACCACCCTGAAATCCACTTACTTACTTAGTAAAGACGATTATAGCTTCTGGAATTGGCAGCAAGGATTTGCTTATGTGGTATCCGGTATGATTAAGAACACCTCTTTCGCGTGCAACTATATCTATATCTACGAAACCGATGATATTTGTGGCATTATCCATGTAAGAGATTATACTCTGGACACCGATGGTTCCACAAAAGATTACAAATATTACATTATAGCAGACATGTACAGTACCGCTGATTTTTCTACTTCTCGCGTACTGTTGATTAGATCTAACTCCCTGGAAATGGCCTATGGCATGATTAACTCCATCGTGATTGAATAAAGAAACAGCCCTTCTGCATATTTTTATATGCAGCGGGGCTGTATTATTTACACATTCTTATTATTCCGGGTTTCCCACCCTTACACTTTTCTTTCCGTAAATCTGCGCTACTTTTTGATTTACGTCCATATTTTCATCCGTGGATAAATCTCCCAAAAACAACGAATAATTCAAGCTTTCCGGAACGTCCAATGGTGCAAAAACCACCTCTGATACAGAAGCATTCTCCAAAACTGCTACTCTTTCTTGGTACTGATTATCATAGTAAGCAGCATCTCCGCTTACTAACGCTTTGGTTGCTGTGAATGCATGAGGCTTCACATACGCTTCACTCCAAGGTCTGCATATCGTAAGTCCCAGCACTAATACCGCAAAAAACGCTCCGGTCACATATACGCAAATCTTTTCCGGGTTCTGCGAAAGCTTCTCCTTCTTACTGCTCTTTAAAAAGTTATACAACGCACCTAAAGCATAAAAATATATCATAGCCAATGCTAAAATCATCAAATAATACACCAGACAAAATACTCTCGCCGCGCCACCATTATTTTGTGCATAAAAGGTTGGAGTGGATGAGGAACAATAAATTCCGAAAATAAGTCCGCACACCACCGGTGCATATTTAAATTTCCTATCGCAACCGGCAATCACCTGAAACAATGCCGGTGTGGCAAAAATCACAAACAATACTGACCAAACACCATTCCAATAAATACAATAGCGGGCACTGTGGTAAATCGACTTAAGTATTGCACTTACCGGCGATATCTTCCAGGAAGTCGCTTGACGCAAGGCATTGCCCGGTGCCAGCACACTAATCAGAAAACCGACCAGCATACTTAAGAAAACCACTACCAACAATATCAACGGCTTCTTCACCGATTCCTTTTTTACAAAAAATCGATACCCATAACACAAAAGCACCAGTACCAGAATAATCATAGCCGGCAACAGGGATGTATAATTACCCCCAGCAATAAATAATGCCAAAAGGGACAGCACCACTGCCTTTGTTGCTGTTGGTTTACATAACGACTTTATCATTCCTCCCCAGAAAACAAAGGTACACGCCAGAAATCCGGTATAATACATGGAGCCGTTGTACCAGTAAAAAGTCTCTCCTGTCAAAGGTACCTGCTGCGTAAACAAAAGCACTAACAGAGAGGAAATCAAAATCCATGCATTTCGATTTGCCTTATACCAAGTACAAAGCAACGCATGGGTCAGGTAAAAGAACCCTCCCGTAAAGCAGACCAGCAATACCGTAGGGTATAATTTATAAAAGAAATCCCCAAACACCTGTGGTGGTATATGCATGAAAAACATTGCCGAGTAAGTCCCCTGCCATATATGAAATTGTTCTGCGGTACCTGTCGCTGCGGCTTTCAGTACAGCAATTAAGCTTCCGTTTTCCCGCCATGCCCTAATTGCTTCATACCCATAATGATAATCATCTCCCACCGGGTGATTATAAAAGCCCAAAACTGCCATGGGAATCAAACATAGAAGCATCAGTCCAAAGAAAAACCATGCCGCATATTTCTCATACTTTTCCAAAAAACATTGCCGCTTTTTATTCATCTTCTGTCTCCAACTTCTCTTCCAGCTTCTTCTCTTGCTTATCATCCGGCTTTTCTTCCGCCTTCTCACTATTGCCACGTCTGATACTTACCAACACAGCCAATGATACGGGGAATAGGAACATTCCCCAGAATCCCATGAATCGCAAACCTAAATACATAAATACCAATGTCGCCAAAGGATGAAGCCCGATTTGCTGGCCCACCAACTTCGGTTCAACAGTATTTCTAATAAAGGTAATCGCCAGATACAACACCAGCATTCCGATGCCCATAGGGATATTCTTCATAACAAAGAGAATAACGGTCCATGGAAGCAGGATTCCTCCTACACCAAGAATCGGTAAGATATCAAACACCGCTACCAAAAGGGCAATTAATGGTGCATACGGAATTCTTAAAAACGTAAATCCAATGGTCAATTCCGAATAAGTAAGTAAAAACAATAAAGAATAGGATTTTGCATAAATCAAAATTGTACTCTTAAAATACTGAATAAGATGTGTTACCGCACCTTCCTTGCCCACCGGGATCAGACCGATAAAGAACACCAGAATCTTATTATAATCAATCATAAAGAAGAACGTAGAGATAATCATTATAACAAGTCTGATAATAAAAGTAGGAATGGAAGCCAGGCTTCCGGATATTACCTTAATAGCATTGATGGAGAAGGTTTTAACATATTCACCAATATCATTGGTAAAGGTCTGGAATATATTGGATATCTCTTCCGCAATTTGAGGATCCATGGATGCCAATGTACGCTCAATCATTTCAAACACCAGATTAAAGGCGGGAACAATATCCTCCTGATATATGGTGGGAATAGAAGTCAAAAAGTCTGATACCAAGTGGTATATCTTAACACCCAGCACACCCAGCAAAGAGAATACAACTCCATAAAAAACAATACAGGTCACAATGGAAATGATTCTGTTCCTGGTTTCAGAGGAACCGTATAATTTTTTCACTGGAATGCGGATAAGACTGGAAATCACGAACGCCAAAACAAAAGGAATCAGCACCGGCATAACATATTTAAATCCTGCCCAAAACAACAAACCTATAAGTCCGAAAAATAAAATGTTAATAATAAATTTTCTTTTCTTTTCCATGCTATACCCCTTACCCCTTTTGTATACCCTAATGATTTTATTGTACTACAATCAAAGAAAAAAACAACTTAAGTTTTGGAAAAGATATTAATTTTTTTAACAAACAATAGGGACGGCGAAGAACTCGTGGCAGCGTATGGATATTGCAATTTGCACGGATTGTGGAAGAACTAAATATTGCAAAGGAAAATAGGCGGTCACTACATAAGTAGCCCCGCCTATTAGTAAAAAATTATGTATTTAGTCGGAAATCGCCCCGACACTCTTACGCTGTACTATCTTCAAAACCACCCAAATACTTAAACAAATTAGAATAACCACGCCATGAAACATGAAGTCAAACTGCAAATGCTCCTGTAGCGTGCGATATGGTTCTACATAATATTCCGGATGTGCATTATAATCTCTATACTCACCGACAATATCTCCAATCAAAGAAACAATGCTCCCAATTACCATTATTAAGAAAAAATTTTGTACTCTTTTTAGTCCTTCCGTACCTGTCCGTTCTTGACTATCCTTTGTCATCTTATATTCTCCTCCATTATCTTTCTATTCTACGTATAAAACACCTAAATGAAATAAAAAGTTTCACATTGAAAATAAATTTGTTAATGACTTCTTCCCTCAAATTCCATGATTAATCCAGAAATACAAGTGTCATCATACTTTGTTCCCGGATATACTTCCGTGATTTCAAAGCGGAAATTTACCTCACAACCATTTCCGACCTGCATATTCACAGGAGATAAATCGATGTACTGAGGTTGCATGGTATCTTCCAAGGTAATAGTTCCCATATACTCATTCTCGAAATAGAGCTTCATACTTTTTACGCGGTTATTTTCCTGCCAAACGGTTTCATTTTTGGCATATCCGTTTACGATGCACATTTCAGTATAAGAGAAAATCGGTATCCAGCCGCCATGATCTAATTGTGTCACTTCAATGAATTCACCAATGCCCGGACCCGCAACGCCTTCCGCCCAGGCGTCAAGTCTATCTTTATCAAACAATTCATACACCCCATATTTTTCAGGTTGCAGACTGGAAGAAATACTCCCCCTCATATAAGAATTCCAACACGCACAGTAGGTAGAGCAACCGTCGGACAGACGATCTTCGTATCCGAAATAATTACCCTCCGCCATTGGTGTAGCACTGGCGTTCCCCTCCTCATATCCCATAAAAGAACCGATTCGCGGCGCGCCAAATTGATACTCCCAACCTTCCGGAATCGTGAAAGAAGGCAACATATCTTCACTAATATCCACAATCAATTTCACCTGGTAACTTTTATCCTGTTCCTGAATGATATAGCTCTCACCCCATACAGGCAACTCATCCGGAATTTCCAGCTTCTTTATTTCTTCCAATAAGAATTCGCTCAAATCTCCGTTACTTCTTACAATTTCTACCGTTCCGTTATCAATCTTCAACCAGAAGGAACCTATAGGTTCGGACATATACATACCATTTGATGAATAACCATCCTTATCCGGATTTACACAAAATCCCTGCAACAGTCTTGCTTCCTGCTTGGGTTCCTCCGTCACCTGCGGTTCTTCCGTGGGTTCGGGTGTAGCTGTAGGCTCGGGTGTAGCCGTGGGTTCAGGTGTGGCTGTGGGTTCGGGCGTCGCTGTAGGTTCAGGTGTCACCGTAGGCTCAGGTGTAGCTGTGGGCTCAGGCACTTCTGTTGCTTCCGGCGTCGCCGTAGCCTCAGGCTCCTCCGTTACTTCCGGCGTCTCTGTCGCTTCAGGCGCTTCTGTCATTTCCGGGGCATCCGCCTCCACCGTCGCATCCTTTCCGCACCCCACAATCATAAAAGTCAGTCCCAACAGAAATATAAATATACTCTTCTTTCCAAACTGCATACTTGTCTCCTATTCTGCTTTTTCACTTTTTATATTATACATATTTCTCTTCAAGGACACAAGTTCCACCACATAATTTGACGTGCAGAGAGAATTGAAGTAAAATTATTTAGAGAAGAAACAAATACTAAGGAGGTACCAAGTTGAAAAAAACCTTATTTACCATAGGTGTTTTAATTACTTCTTTTGTATTAGAATATCTAATAATTGGCGCTATACTTTCTAGTGCGGATTTTTCATTTGGTGCAGGAGCATCATTCGGCAAGCAGGTCTCCTATTTGATACCAATCATTATAATGATAATCCTGGCGATGGTTTCCTGTATCTGCGGGAAGCGACTTTTTACGGATTGGAAACGTAAAGATTATATTGTAACGATAGTGACACCCATACTATCAACAATTGCTGCCTTTGTCGCCTTTGTTTTTTTACATCCTTAAACGGATACCTTTGCTAATGACCGGGATGATGTGTCCTGCAAAACCATTATGGAATCAGCGTATTTACGACAAATATAAGAGTGGAAAGGTGAACTAATCATGAAAGAAAGAGGAAGGAAAATCCTTGAAGCGTGTTTACGGGAAAAGAGCAAAAATCCTATCAATATTTTTAATAATATAGCGCATATGGATTTTATCAGAATACATGGACCGGAACATCATGTGTTGGATGGAGCCGCGCTATTGACTGCCTTTTATAACGCAGGCGGTAACATTGATTTGCCCGATAGTTTGAACGAACTTATGAAGAGAGGATTAGAAATGCCCGGAGCCACTTGTGGTATGTGGGGCATCTGTGGTGCCGTAAGTTCTATGGGCGCAGCCCTTTCAATCATTGATGGCACAGGGCCCTTGAGTACTGACTCTTCCTGGGGAAAGCACATGGAGTTTACCTCCAAAGCATTGCACAATTTGTCGCAGGTAGGGGGCCCAAGATGCTGCAAAAGAGATGCCTTTTTGAGCTTTCAGAATGCTATCCAATATGTAAACGAAAATTATGGTGTGGAATTGTCAAATAACAAGATTGAATGTTGTTTTAGTGACAAAAATGAGCAATGCATCCAAGAAAAATGTCCGTTCTATAAAAAGCCAAAGAAAAAAGTGGCCTTTATATGCGTTCACAATTCTTGCAGAAGCCAGATTGCAGAGGCATTAGGAAAACATTTGGCATCGGAGATTTTTGAGTCCTTTTCGGCAGGAACGGAAACAAAACCACAAATCAATCAGGATGCAGTGCGTATTATGAAGGAACTCTATGGGATTGATATGGAGCAGACACAATATTCCAAGTTAATTTCAAACATTCCTAATCCGGATATAGCAATTTCAATGGGGTGCAATGTGGGATGCCCATTTATTGGCAGAGCATTTGATGATAATTGGGGATTAGAAGACCCTACAGGGAAGTCTGATGAAGAATTTAAGAAAACCATCCGAGAAATTGAAAGTAGGATTTTACAGTTACGAAGTGATTTGTTGTGAGGAAGAAAGGAGCATATTATGGAATTTATGGGTAAAAATTTAGAAGAAATCGTGGTAACACTTCCCTTTGAAGACGGGACCAGCATGGACTGCGGCGTTTTTTCTTACTTTGAAGTTAACAACAAGAAATATTTTGCATTACTTCCGCTGAAGGAGGAAAAGGAACTGGATTTTACTAAGAGCTTTATGCTTTATGAAGTAGAAGAAGACGAGGAAGGCAACCCCATCGTGATGTATATAGAGGATGACGCGGAATACGCTGTTGCAGCACAGTATTTTTCAGATTTGTTGGCAAAGAAGTAATATATACTTCTTATGCCAACACTCCAATCACCAAAGACAATACAACTGCTAAAACTATGGCGCACATGATCTTTTGAGTTTTTCCTTTTACCAGTTCTCCCATGGCGCCTGTACGGTCACTGGCAGGCTGAATATCTTCAAAAATAGGCATTTGCCTAAGTTCTTCACTCAACTCCACTAACGTCATGTTACAAGACTCAGAATTGATTTTTTGATGTAAACGTTCTAACTTTTCCCGATACACGTAATAGCGGCCCAGTACCAGCACTAATTTATCACTTTCCGAACGGTAAGATTCCTCCTGTGGTGCCTTACCGCCTCTGAGGGAACTTTCTGCAGGTGGCAACACCGCCGGCTCATCAGTTTCCCGATTAATACTAAGCAAAATAATTGTCTTAATAAGATTGTAAGTACTCGGAATCAATAGGACGACAAATGCACTTACGCTGATAAAGGATGCAATCGTAAAAACAATATATATAATCGGGTTGAAAAACAGGGTAATCAGGATATCGAAAATGCCACACAATAGAAGCGGTACGATGATAAATCCCAAATATACATAGAGGTCATGCTTCAGCCGAACCAAACGTCCTTCCACACTGGCTAACTGCTTCTCTGCCGCTGTTATTTCCAAATCCACTTTGCGACGATACATATTCACTTCATACAGCAGCTGCATATTCGGCTGACTGTTTGCCTTATCCATCGTGCGTCCCCCCTCTCTTGTTCTAATCCTATCTTCCCTACTCGCCGGTAAGTACCACCACATCCGTAAATGGATTCTCTGCAATCGGATTTTTTCTCGCATCCACATATCGAAGCTTGGAGCAATCCAGTAGCGGTGTTAAGTCCGTTACATAGCCTTCCCAAATATCAAGATCCTTTAAATTGGGAAGATTCTTTACAAAGCTGATGTCTGCAAATTGATTCATGGACAAATTGAGTGTCTCCAAGGCTTCGCAACCTTCAAAGGTACTTTCCGGTATCTCTGTCAGGTCACAGCAATACAGTTTCAGCTCCTTCAAATTCTTCAGACCATTCAAAACCGACAAATCGGTCACGGCATAGTAATTTAATCCCAGCTTCTCCAAGTTGGGAGCCGCCTCACAATAAAGTCTTAAGACCTCCTGGTCATCTTCCAGAGTACCATTGTAATTATCTCCAAAACGTGTACCGGACAAATCCAATACCTTCAGATTATCCCCCACAGCAATTTTTGCAGGTGCTGTCTCAAAACTACAGCTTGTAATACTAAGCTCCTCCAGACCTTCCACCATAAACAGCTGGTCCACCGGCTCGTCAAACTCTTCCTTATCAATGGTAAGCTTCTTTAACTGCGGCAAATCATACAATACCGTAAACACTTCTCCATCTGTAGGCCAGGTATGAAACTGGGCAAGCGTCAGCTCCTTCAGATTCTTCATGTGGGAAATAGGCTCCAATAAATTATTATAGAAGGTCAAACGCACCTCCAGTTCTTCCAACTGGTCCAGCTCATACAAAAAGTCCAGCTCGTAAACCGTATGTAATGCCAAAGACTTCAAATTCTTCAGATTGCCGATTTCCTGATATTCCGGGTCATCGCCGTACAGGCTGTTAATGTTTAACTCCAGAAACTCCAGATTAGCCAGCGTCCCTATACCCTCCAGATTAGCCAGCTTACTGTTTTCTGACAGTCTGAGGGTCTTTAAGTTCTCCAAATCCTTCACAAACCCTATGTTTAAAATATCCGTACAGGTAATGCTCAGATTCTCTAACTCCTTAAAATTGGAAATCACACTCAAATCCTTAATGGCATTGTAACCGCCGTCAATATACAAGCTTTTCAGCCCTGTCAGAGCCTTAAGGGGAGCATAGCTTACCTCTTCAAAACAATAATTGCAAAACAGGGTGTCTAAATTGGTACATTGCACCAAATAGTCCATATTTTCTTCCTCTATTCCCTCCAGATAGAGCTTTTTCAGGGATGTAAACTGATCCAGTCCCTCCAAACTGCAACGGGAAAGACTAAGTACCTCAATCTGTTCAAGGGGAATATTGGTATCCAATAAGTATTTCAGGTTCCAGCCCCCACCTATCATAGTCAAATGGGTCATGCCTGAAAAATCCATTTCCGGAGAGCCATTCATACTGAGTGCCGTAAGATTCTTGAAGTTTCGGATATCTCCATAAATAAGTGCACGACTTTCCTCGTAATAAGGAACGGTAAGTTTCTGTATGGTGTCCTCAAATTCCTGATTATAACCAAAGAGAATATGTCCGTTGTAATCGGGCAGCTTTTCCCTATAATCCGGCTCATAATCCTGATAATCCGCCATACTGTAAGAAATCACATAATTATCCCAGATACTCTCAATTTTAAGATACTTGATACTCTTTAATTCTTTTTTTGTCACTTCCTCCGCAGGCTTTCCAAACATATGGAGAACCACCTGCTGCATGGTCTGAGAACGAAAACCGTCCCACCTTTCCGCAGAATCCTCTTCCGAATCGTCCTTTCCCTGCGTACTCATAATAATATCTCCGTCCCATAGGATATTTCTATCCCCTGAGGAATCGCTTGCACTATTTTTAACTAACAGAAAAATGGCACTCCACATTATCACAATCACTATCATGATGCCCCATATTGCCGCAATCGCACTTTTCTGTTGTTGATTATTGGTTTGCGGCTTGGTGCTTTTCTGCTGTACAGGCTGAGGTTTCTTTGCCGAAGAGGCCTCCGGAATCTTTTCCAAAAGCTCATTCACAATATATTTCTGCCCACAGAATTTACACTGGGCATAGATATCATCCGTTATTTCCAAGTCGGCACCACAATCTCTACACTCCAGCTTGACTAGCTCTCTACGTATATTAAATTTTGAATTATTGCTTTTCTTCACGTATTAACAAACTCCTTGTATTACAATTATTTTTCTCTTAAATAAAAGGTGTCATATAAAGCGGAATATAGGTCACTCCGTCTTCATACTTCAAGTCCTTGGTATAAATGATGTATTTATCCTCCATTTTCAACTGATATTTTTTGGCCAGATAATCAAACGATTTGTGAATCCTATATCCAGAGGATTTTACTTCTATGGGACACACCTTTTTCTTTTTTATTGTAAGGAAGTCAATTTCATATTTCTTCTCTTTCTCGCTTCCTTCCGGCATAAATAAATACTCGTGAAAATAAAGTTCATGTCCGGATGCCCTTAGCATTTGGGCAACCATATTCTCTAATATCATTCCCTGATTAATTCCCAAATCGTTAAAAATAAGTGCTTTATATAAATTCTCATCCACATCTTCACTATTTTTCATAATCTGTGTTACCAACAAACCGGTATCGCCCATGTACAGCTTGAAATTACTTCTATCGGAATACAATTCCAAAGCCACATCCGGTTTCGTCACATTTATACACTCATTTCCAATCATGGACTCCGAAATAAAACTTACTGCATCTACATAATGCTGGTATCGTGCATTTTTATCAACCAAGGAGAACTTAAAATGAGAATTCTTGTTTTCCAATTGCTCCGGTATGGTCCTATATATAACAGACGCTTTTTCCCGATTATCTGCATCATATTTTGCCAAATCTTCTTCGTATAGAGTTAATATGCTACGCTTCACAAAATCTATCTGGGCAAACGTTTTTCCTTTCACATACGCATCAACCGCCTGTGGCATTCCTCCAATTGCCATGTAATTTCGGAAAACATTCATAATCTTTCTATGAATCGCATCCCCCAAAGGTTTTTTTCTTTCAAAAGCATCCTTAATAGCAGGATATGTGACCTCATCATCAATAGCCCACAAGTATTCTTCAAAATCCATCGGATACATCTTGATTCGATATTCCTCCGAAGGAATTAATATATCCTGTACGTTTTTTCGGATAGAAATCAAGGACCCGGTTTCTATATACTCATATCGACCATCTGCCACAAGATACTTAATCGCCTGTCTCGCAATCGGAAACAACTGTACCTCGTCGAAAATCAGCACACAATTCTTCCCTTTTAAGCTTCTCCCTTTTAATAAAAACAGATTTCGAAAAAACGTATCCAAATCGTCAATATTGTCAATAAAATTATTTTTTACATCCTTATTCTCTTTTGCAAAATCAAGAATCATATAATCATCATATTCTCGTTTAGCAAACTCTTCTACAACGGTGCTTTTTCCAATACGTCTCGCACCTTCCAAAAGCACAGCCGTACTACCCGCAGATAACTCTTTCCACTCAAGCAACTTATCATAAACTTTTCTCTTAAACAACATATATAAACTCCTTTGTTTGTAGATATTATCATTATATCACGAAATCTCAAAAAGTATACGCCTATTTTTTCACGAATTTTCAAATTGTTTTATGGTGCATATTCACGAATTTTGAAAATGTTTTAGTCATTCTCTTTGAACAACCACAAATCATTTGGAAGGCGAAGTTGCTGTATGGAATACTTTATTGTATATGATTAAATCGATTGCTTTGCTTGTTCTAGTTGGGTATGCTTTTAGAAATCACATTTATAATTTAGAACCACAGTAATGTGGTTCTTTTTTTAACTTGACAGCTAACTTGAATTAGCTTATAATATGGCTAATTCAAGTTAGCCGAGGAGGAGTTATGGACACAAAGAAAAAAATATTAGATGTTGCATTAACATTATTTTCGGAAAAGGGATATGGGAACGTTTATGTTGGACATATCGCAGAAGGTGTAGGTATCAAAGCGCCTTCGCTATATAAACATTATAAAAGTAAGCAAGATATATTTGAAGCAATCCTCAAAGAGATGCGTAATCGTTATGATAAAGAGACCGCTTATTTGAATATAACCGGAAGCGATTCAGAATTGGATGCTAACTTTTTTGCAAGGATTTCTGAAGATGAACTGGTAAAATTAGGAGTGGGGCTTTTTCATTACTTTTTGCATGATGAATATGAATGTAAATTCAGAAAGATGCTTACCATAGAGCAATTTTCTAATAAAGAACTTGCAGAATTGTTTTCAAATCAATATATCAATGACCCCCTAAAATATCAGACCGGATTATTTCAAATGATAATGCTTCAAGGTCAGATGAAGAACGAAGATGCAGGGACGATGGCTTTGCAGTTTTATGCACCCATATATCTGTTACTGACATTTTGTGATAGAGAACCCCAAAGAGAGGCAGAAGCATTGCAGTTGTTGGAAAAACATATTAGACAATTTAACAGAATGTACAAGGAGTGAAGAAAAGATGAAAATTGTAATGATACATGGACAAAATCATAAAGGAAGTACTTATAATATTGGTAAAATGATTGCAAATAAAATTGGAGATGAAGATAACATAGTAGAGTTCTTTCTTCCTAGAGATTTAAATCATTTTTGTTTAGGATGCTATGCATGTGTAGAAGATGATACAAAGTGTCCGTTTTACGAGGAAAAGAATAAAATTATGACTGCGGTAGAATCAGCTGATGTATTAATATTTACCACACCTACATATTGCATGAGAGCATCTGCTCCTATGAAGAGTTTTATTGATTTGACGTTTAATTATTGGATGATACATAAACCAAGAAAATCCATGTTTAGTAAGCGGGCTATTGTGGTATCGACAGCAGCAGGAATTGGTACGAAAACAGCAATTAAGGATATTACAAATACACTGCTGTATTGGGGAGTTCCACAAGTATTGTCTTATGGGATTAGTGTTCAGGCAATGAATTGGAACGGAGTTGCAGATAATAAAAAGAAAAAAATCGAAAAGGATACCTCAAAGATTGCTACTAAAGTCTTAAAAAGAAAGCGTGCTAAGGTAGGTATTAAAACAAAAGCTTTGTTTATGATGATGCGAATGATGCAGAAAAAGGGCTGGGGTTCCGGCGAAGCCGAAAAAATCTATTGGGAACAAAATGGTTGGCTTGGTAAGGAAAGACCTTGGAAGTAAACATGCAAAAACTTTCAGTTTATCTAATTAAATACGTAGCGAGTTGTGAACTCAAAGTCACAACTCGCTTTTTTACAAGGATTATTTAGGGGATGAATAAGTTTTACCACAGGGAAGTTTCTTCTTCAAAACCGGTTATTGTTCCCCTATAAGAATGATAAACCCTTGTCACTATTTCGTTCTCAAAGGCAATCGAAATCGGCAAAATAGACCTTTCATCGAACTTTCTTATGGAGATCATACCTCCTTCGTATTCAGAACTTCTCTCATACTGAAATGAATAAGGTCCTATGCAATATTCATCAAATGGGTCGGCAAGCGAAACAATTTTCTCATATAAGCCGTCTTCATAAGAATTAAAAAAAGTTCTGATATTATCTCCGGGCATGATAAAATTGCTTGTTATCATAGGGAACTCGCCATCAATGCATAACTCAATACTTAAATTTCCATATTTGTTTATAGAAAAATAAAGCGTACTCGTTCCATAGTCAATATCACATGTATTGTTATCACCCAAAGGTGTCTCCGTTACGGGAGACATGCTTACATTAATAAATTTGTAATCCGTTTGCTCACTATAATAGAAATCTGCCTCTACCTCATTTCCGGCCAGTATGGTAGAACAATATTCCACTAATTCTTCCTTTTTAAAATGATTTTCCGAAAAATCCAGTATACTCATCCATTGTTCCTTGAATTTTTTATCTTCCTCCTCATATTCCTTGAAGTTGAATAAATCCATCCATTCTTTAGCGGACATTGTGGCGATGTCCCTACCGTATATACAATAATCGAACCGATTCAAATCATAAATAGATGGTTCTGCTTCAAATCCATCATTCAGCGGATTCTCACCTATCACGGTTAGTATGATATAGTCTACTAATTCATCCTTAAGAAAATACGATAAAAGAATATCACGACCGGAAACCTGCAGCACATCATATGTATAGTCTGGAGTGGCAGCTGTAGAATGGTATATATACCATCCCTGTTCATCAACCAACCTTTCCCCATCAAGGAATTTATTCCATAAACCCGGCTTAAAAGACTCCAAGTACTCTTTCGCATTATCACCAATATATAAAAAAGAAGTACTAAATTCTTTGCCCATATCAGAAATGATATCTATTTTTGACAAATTATCATTTTCATCAAACAGTACTTGAGCACAACGAGAAGTACCATTATATTGAATGTAGGAACTAAAATTTCCCTTATTCTCGAAATTCAAGTAACTATGAGTAACCTCATAGTCTCCAATAGGAAATGTTGTATAGATATAGTCGTCTTCGCCGAGCTCATTTAGTGAGAAAATGTGTTCTTCCCAAATAGGACGATTCACTTTAAGAAGATTTAGCCCAAATAATTCCATAGTGATCTCTTGGGGCAAAGAAATGTCGAACTCTTTTAAAGGCAGGACCGAAGAAGTATCTTCTGAAGAAACATCCTCCAAAGAAGAATTCGTAGCTCGAGGAGAATCTTTTTCCCCATTTGTTTCTCTATTACATGCTGTAAAACTTAAGCAAACAAAAATGCATAATACACTTAAAATAGTCTTATTCCTCTGTAATCTCATATGCTCCTCCGTTATCGAAAACATCAAATTCTAATTACATTTTAGTAAATCCATCGAATCATATCAATGCTCATATACATAATATCTTTTATAATCACTTGGCGTCAATACCCTGCCTTTGCTTAAAGTATTTTATAAAATACAGGTGGTTATGAGGAGCTCCGGTGGCGGTTGGGGTGGCGAGTTGTGTCCATAGTGCTGGCAGTCAGTAATTGGATGTGTACTACATTCTTCTGCCCTATTTGACGTGATGTTGGAATTGGAGTAGAATCAAAGGAAACGATACGTAGATATCCTTTAACAGCAGTTTTAGGCGAGGTAAACGATGCGTCGGTTGATTTTAACAGTTGATACACATAGGATTGCCATTGGAGGTGATGATAATGGATGCAGTTAAATTTGGTTGCTTTGTAGCCGAACGAAGAAAAGAATTAAAAATGACACAAAAAGATCTGGCTGCAAAAATTCAAGTGACTGACAAAGCCGTTAGCAAATGGGAAAGAGGTTTGGGATTTCCAGATATAAACACAATAGAGCCATTAGCTAATGCTTTGAATGTATCCATAATAGAACTTATGAAATCAGAAGAAAAAGCCGAAAATGTATCAATGAGTGAAGCTGTAGTTATGGATGTTTTAGACATTGCTGACAAAGAGGTTCAAAAGAAACAGCTAAGAATCCTGATTATTCTTCTAGTGACTTCTTTCCTATGTGCACTGGCCGAACTGTTGCAAAGTATTAACTGGAATGCAAAAGAATTGGCAATGTCAGCTACAATACCCTATACCGCCATAATCCCCGGATTTGTGGCAATTATAGTCGGTGTGGTTAGTAAATTTAAGGGTGAAAAAACAGATACTCTAATTGCGGTAGGTATTTGTATGATTCTCATTCCAATTATTTTATTGATGGGAACATTTCTTATTCTAGGCTTACTTGCAGGATAAAACCGAAGAATAGATATACAGTTTTCCCCAATTCATGTAAAGAAATTATTTAGGGACATGTGTTAGGATATCTTCCAGAAGGGAGGTTTACTACATTGAAGGAATCAATTTTAGCAATGCAGCATTTGATTGATTGGATTGATGAACATGCTATGGAGAATCCGGGGCTAATCAAAATGTCAAAGCAAATCGGTTACTCACCATACTACTGCTCAGAACAATTCCATCGGGTTGCCGGTATTACGATTAAGGAATACATGGCACGGCGCAGATTAAGTATGGCTGCCTTAGCGATTCGAGATACGAATTGTTCACTGATGCATATTGCTTTGGATTATGGATTTTCTTCCCAATCAGCTCTGACGAGAGCTTTTGTGAATGCTTTTGGATGTACACCGGCAGCATATCGAAGAAATCCTACACCAATACCGATTCAATGTCGTAAATATGTCATCTCACCTTCAAATATTTCTTTGGAAGG
>JAZSPK010000056.1:0-58136 GCA_045537405.1 Acetatifactor sp. | reverse complement strand
CTTCAAAAAGCCCTCTCGTTCACCTCGATTGATTGCCAAAATCTGGTGATTCAGCAGACGGGATGCTTGGGCAGAAAATGCATAATACAGCCGGTATACGTTATCCGTTTCCGGGTCGGTTGCCTGCACGGAAACAATCGCAAACCGTTCCATTTTCTGACGGAGCGCCTTACGGATATCCGCATCGTCGGAAATCATTTCTGCAATAATATCCTTTGCACCCTGCAAAGCTTCTTCTGCGCTAGCTACTTCCTTTTCTTCGGAAATATACTTTGCGGCCTCTTCTTCTACAGGAGAAGTAGTTTCCTGTGCCAAAATAAACTGAGCCAGTCCATCCAAGCCCTTTTCCTTTGCCACGCTGGCACGGGTTTTTCTCTTGGGACGATATGGGCGGTATAAGTCTTCTACTACTACCAAAGTCTGAGCTGCCAGAATCTTCTCTTTCAATTCATCAGTCAGCTGTCCCTGTTCTTCTATGCTCTTTAATACCTGTTCCTTCTTCTCCTCCAAGTTACGCAAATATGTCAAACGCTCATGCAAATCACGCAACTGCTCATCATTTAAAGAACCGGTTACCTCCTTACGATATCTGGAAATAAAGGGAATGGTATTCCCCTCATCAATTAACTTCACTGCGGCCTCTACCTGCCACTTTTCTACTTTTAATTCTTCTTTAATTTGTAAAATAATATCCATGTTTTTGTGTCCTTCCGCTTCATATCTATCCTATTTACAGTTCATAGAATCTTTATAATTATAATGGATACCCTTCATTGATTTCAAGAGAAAAAAATGCTATATTACATTTATACTATTTTTATGAACCCGAAAGGAGAACTCATGGATTACTATTCTTATGAATCGCATGAAAATCATAGAGAGATTGGCCGAAAATCCCCCTTTTCCAAGGCATCTCTGATTATGGGCATTCTGGCCCTACTCACTATTGCCACCGGTGTTTTTCCGTTGTTCTTTGGTGCGTTAGGTATTCTGTTTGCCATATTATCCCGTCGCAAAGGGAAAACCTTGGACACATCAGCACTTTGGGGTGCGGTTACCTCTGTTATCGGATTGTGTATAGCCATTGTAATGTTTATAATTACGCTTATGATGTTGCCCACGCTTTTAAAAGACCCGACCTACAGAGAACAGTTAAACTCTTTCAGCCAGTCCATGTACGGTACTTCTTTTGACGAAATGTTAGAAGAAAGTTACGGCATTGATTTGGACGAATTATTGGAAAGCAAATAGAGAAAGGCATATGCAACATGACAAAATATCAATCCTATTCTAACTTAAAAAATAACGCAAAAATTAAATTGGAGGGCTTCTTCGGTCTGGCTATTACCGCGTGGCTTTTGTTAAAATGTATGTCCTATGTGGGTTCTTCACTGGCTGATATGCTGGCTCCCGGTAACGATACCACCTCCACTATATTATTTTTGTTACTTTCCACTATTGCCTCCGTTTTTGTCGGAGCATTTCATGTGGGGTTGGCATACTTTTATTTAAGTCTCGCCTGCTCAAACCCCTGTCACAGTCTGGTAATAATAAAAATCTTTAAAGAGCAGCCCGAAAAAGCCCTTAAGGTCTCCTTGGTTCATACACTAATTAATTTTGTATGTACTACCCCGTCTGCCTATTTTTTACTGATATTAATGCAGGAAAAAACCTTGGACAGCCTGATAAATTGGTCGATTGCCTTCTGTGTTGGTTATGCCCTATACATTCCCGTCAGTCTGTTCTTATCTCAGACCTGGTATCTGATGGTGGACTTCCCTAATTACACGGCAAAGGAAATACTTCTTACCAGTTGTAAGCTGATGAAAAAGCATTTCTTTAGACTTCTCTTTTTAAAGATCAGCTTCCTTCCTGTAATGCTTTTGGGCCTTCTTTCTTTCGGTGTGGGTTTGATTTGGGTAATTCCCTACAAGGAAATGACTTACACCTGTTTTTATTTGGATATCATGAATCCGGAGAAAAAAGAAATTTAATATGCTTTAAACAGCAAAGCGACGTAAGACAAACAAATCTTACGTCGCTTTTTGGTAATTAAGAAATAAGTATGTATGTTTAAGAGTCTTCTGTTTACATTTCAGAACAGTTTCCACAGTTCCCACTACACTTTTCCGCCATAGGACAACCAATGCATTTCACGCCCTTTTTCTTGGCTCTTATTATGTAAAGAACTGCTCCACCCAAAATTGCGCCTACAATAATCCACAATATTGCATTAATCATATACATCCTCCGAACCTAAGCCACTTTCTGTGTCGCTTCTGCTTTTAGGCGATTCTTGGTCCTTTGAATCAATCCCATTATAACCATCGCAATCAACAATACTGCCGCAAAACCCGGCAGAAAACCTTCACCCACCTTGCCGGTGACAATAAAAGTACCAATCTGATACACCCAAAACGCTACCGAATACCCCGTCGCCAACTGCAACGCTATACCAGCCCAAAACCATTTCGCGCTCTTCATTTCAGAATTCATAGCGCCCATTGCCGCAAAGCATGGAGGTGAAAACAAATTAAACATCAAAAAGGCCAATGCTGCAGATTTGGTCAGCCCCATCACCATCGCCACTTCTCCTGCACCTCCTACCAGTGCAAGTTCCTCCGTATCAATAAAGTCTGTCAACGCATAGCACACTGCCAGGGTCCCCACCACGTTTTCCTTGGCAATAAAGCCTGTTACTGCTGCCGCTGCCAACTGCCATGCACTGATACCTACAATAGGCACCAAAAGCACACCGATAGGCGACGCAATGGTTGCTAAAATCGAAGTGTTCTCTGCCCCTTCTGCCACCAAATTCAACTTCCAGTCAAAAGCCTGCATAATCTGCACAACCGTATTACAAATCAAAATGACCGTTCCTGCCTTCACAATATAAGCCTTTCCTCTGGCACACATGGACATAAAGGCACTGGACAAACTAGGCCATTTATACTCCGGTATCTCCATAATAAAGTAGGACTTTTTAAACTGATTGCCGGTAATTTGATTAATAATCAACGCTCCTACTAAAATAATAATAATGCCTGCAAAATACATAAGGGCTCCCACCCATTTCGCATCTGCAAAAAAAGCACCTGCAAACAAGGCTATTACGGGAAGCTTCGCACCACAGGGCATAAAAGGTGCCAACATAGCCGTGGCTCTTCTTTCCCTCTCGTTTCGTATGGTACGGCACGCCATAACCCCCGGTATGGCACAACCGGTACCGATTACCATGGGTATTACACTCTTGCCGGACAATCCCACCTTCTTAAAAATCGGATCCAATACCACAGAGGCTCTTGCCATATATCCGCAATCTTCTAAAAGAGCAATCATAAAATACATTACCATTACTAACGGTAAGAAACCTAAAACAGCTCCAACGCCACCGATAATACCATCTACCACCAAAGAATAGATGAAAGGTTCTGCTCCAGTAATTTTCTCTGCCACCCAAGCTTGAAATACTTCAATCCAGCCTACCAGCCAATCTGCTATCCAAGTTCCTAAAGTGGACTGGGAAATATAAAATACAAAAAACATGACAAAGGCAAACACTGGTATACCCACCCAGGAATTAGTAAGGATAGCATCCACCTTATCCTGCATATTGATTTTATTGGAAAACACCTGTCTGGTTTCTACTTCTTTTACAACGCAGTTCACAAAAGCATATCGTCTCTTGTCCGCCGCTTTCGCTGCCTCTTCACTATTTAAATCTGCACCCTCCACATAGGGTGCCTTCTGTTTCTTACCCACACGAGTACGGGCAATTTCCACCAATTCTGCAATACCTGTAGCTGTAACTGATGCAGTATTTACTACTGGACAACCCAATTTTTCTGCCAAAACCTTAGTATCAATATGAGTGCCCCTTTTCTCGTTAATGTCGCTTTTGTTCAAAGCCACCACCATCGGAATCCCTAACTCTAACAATTGAGTAGTTAAAAAAAGACTACGACTTAAATTTGTGGCATCCACAATATTAATAACAACATCCGGTGCCTCTTCTTTTACATAAGTACTGGTAACACTTTCTTCCGAAGTGAAAGGGGACATGGAATATGCTCCCGGCAAATCCACCACCATAATCCTTTCAGCACCATGGCAAAGGCTCCTTTTCATTTTACCTTCCTTTTTTTCTACCGTAACACCGGCCCAGTTACCCACTTTTTCATTTTCACCGGTAAGCAGATTATATATAGACGTTTTGCCGCTATTAGGATTTCCCATCAACGCTATTTTCATGATTATTGTTTCCTCGCGTTCCGGTTAGTTTTATCTAACCTCCATTCAAAATAGAAAGTGGGTATTACACCACTATACTGCAATTGCTCTCGCCAATTGTTTATCTATATTGTATCTTCCGTCCTTAATTGAAACCACGCAGCCACTTCTAAGCTTATGAATCACCGTAATAGGTTCTCCACTGTAGCATCCCAAGGTAAAAAGAAACGAATTCAGTTCTTCATCGCCGGTACGAATATCTTTTATAATGTACTCTTCACCAACCTGCGCTTCCATTAAATTCATACTGTCCTCCTATTAATCGAACAATGGTTAGTCTTATCTAACCACACATAATTTAACACCTTTTCATAAGGATGTCAATACCTATTTTCCAAATTCTACAAAATCTTCCATAGCCTCCAAATTCAAGTCAGAATGCTCTATTTCTCTGGCATAACGGTAAGCGAGCTCTACATAATCAGCTTCCGTAAGCGTACCTTTTTCTAACCATCTTGCCAGATCCAATTCCCTGATAAAACGCACACTTTCCACTGCCAGAGCCATTTTGCTGTAGATTCTGTCATCATAAACCGCACCGCAGAAATACGTATAAAAGAAGAACACGAAAAGATGTACACCTATCATTTCATATCGTTTTCTACATTTGAGTTCACTATCTAAAAAGGTCTCAAATCGCTTCACAGATTCTTTATACTTTTCCTGTCCTTCCGCATAAAGAACACTTTCGACATTCTTTAAAACCTCTGTCCATTCCTCACGGAGTCTCTCCAACTCTACTATATGCTGATAAAGTTGCTTTCTATGCATATATCTGTGCTCAAACTCAACTTTTTTATTTGCAAAACAAGTGTGGTTCTTTGCCTGCGCCATTTCAAAATCACGCACCACGGCATCTACCTCAAAATACTCTCCTCTATCAATACAGTCCTGCATATCCTTGGCAAACTGTAAATAACAGTTCATCTTTTCTTCCAGACTTCCTTCTGCATCTTTTAAGTGTTTCAATACTGCTGCGCGGGCATCTTCTAACTGAGTAAACATAAGAATATCAAAATCCTCAAACTCCTCTGCCAGCTCCTCTTCCTTATCATCCTCATACTCCACAAATTCCGGAAACTTTTCCTGTGATAACATCATTTTCGCGGCAATAGGGCACGACAAAGACAATGACAATTCACGCAGTCCCTCGTACTCCTCCGTATGTCTGGGGTAGTTTTTGCAAGTATTGCAAAGCGCCTCCGCTCCCAGCTCTGTATACAAATCGCACAAATTCTCATCATTCAAAAAGGCACAGCGTCTGTTATACTGATAAAAGCAGCCCTCCTGCCAATCGATACTATTCACCAGTCGCTTACCGAAATCGCCTGTAACTTCTCCGTATTTGTCCAAAGCATCCTCATCTATTACAATCTGCCATCCGGCACAGCAGGTATCCGGGCAAGCTCCCGCCACACAAGCAAAATCATCATAATAGTCTGGTTTTAGGTATCTCATAGCCATGCCCTCCTTACATCAAAAGACAGACCCACCGTTGCCGATAGGCCTGCCCTATACCTTACAAAATTACAACACAAAATTACCGTTTCTAAATACCGGAATTACGGTACCGTCTTTCTGAATACCATCCACATGCATATCTCTGGAACCAAACATAAAGTCCACATGAGTCATGGAATCATTGGCACCTGCCGCTTTCAGCTGGTCGTCATCCATTTCCGTGCCGCCCTTTACATTCATGGGGTACGCTCTTCCAAGGGCCAAATGACAAGAAGCATTTTCATCAAACAAGGTATTGTAGAACAAAATGCCCGTATCATTAATAGGAGAATCATAGGAAATCAATGCCACCTCACCCAGATAGGCACTTCCTTCATCATACTCTATCAAATTCTTAAGAGCCTCTTCTTCCTGACCGGCACCATATTCCACTACCTTGCCCTTTTCAAAGGTCATCCAGAAATCATCAATCAACTTACCCTGATAACTCAAAGGCTTAGTTGCTACCACTTTACCGTTTACACCATACTTATAAGGCATACAGAAGTTTTCTTCCGTAGGCATATTGGGATTGAAAATCGCTCCATTGGAAGCTTCTTCACAACCTCCTGCCCAAATATGATTTTCCACCAGCTCTACAGTCAAATCCGTTCCCAGACCATTCTTAAACTGAAGGGCTTTGAAATTATAGTCATTAAGGACTTTGCTGTGACGCAAAATCTCTGCATTGTGCTCCTCCCACTCTGCTACCGGGTCATTATCCTCAGTAATACGCACACTGGTTAATATGGCCTTCCACAAGGCTTCCATGGCATCCTTAATCTCCATATCAGGGAATACCTTCTTTGCCCAGCCTTCCGAAGGAAGCGCCACTATACTCCACTGTCCCTTATTAGCCATGGTATAAGCCTGTAAAGGTTGGAATTTCTTGCCGGCCACCATCTGATAAGCCTGAATTTTTTCAGCATCGATGTCCTTTAAAAGTCCCGGGGTAGAGCTTACTACATGCAGGAAGCAACAACCCTTCTCCTGAGCATGAGCACGTCTGTCATAGGTCCACTGGGGAATATCGCAAAGGGCCTCTGTTGTCATATATTCATAAGCCTTCTTGGTATTAAACTCGCTGGACCAATTCACACTCACTTCGCCTGCGCCAGCCTTATAACCTTCCTCTACACACAAATGTACAAACTCATAGTCTCTGACATCTGCATTGATTACAAGCAACTGCCCCTTTTGTACATTACTGCCCATTTTTACTGCTATCTCAGCGTATTTACGTAAAATCTTTTCACTAACCATTTTTTCTCTCACTTTTACTAATTTTCCTGTTTTTGAGTTGCTGATACGCTTAACCACTTCAAATATCCGTTGATAAAGGTATCCAACGAACCATCCAACACCGCATCCACATTACCGCTTTCCACGTCGGTTCTATGATCCTTCACCAGGGTGTAAGGCTGCAGAACATAGGAACGAATCTGGTTACCCCAGCCGATATCCTTCACTTCACCACGAATATCCGAAAGCTTCTCTACATTGGCCTCCTGCTTCAAAAGATAGAGCTTCGCCTTCAACATCTGCATAGCCTTGTCTTTGTTCTGGAACTGGCTACGCTCATTCTGGCACTGAACTACCGTCCCCGTAGGGATATGGGTAATACGAATTGCCGAAGAAGTCTTGTTAATATGCTGACCGCCGGCACCGCTACTTCGGTAGGTATCAATACGCAAATCCTTTTCATCGATTTCCACATCCAAATCTTCTTCAATATCCGGCATAACATCCAAGGACACAAAAGAGGTCTGACGCTTCCCCTGTGCGTTAAAGGGAGAGATACGCACCAGTCGGTGCACGCCCTTCTCAGACTTTAAATAACCGTAAGCATTCTCTCCGTTAATCTGAAAGGTAATAGACTTGATACCCGCTTCATCACCATCCAAGAAGTCTAAAACATCAATTTCAAAGCCCTTACGCTCTGCCCAACGGGTGTACATACGATACAGCATACCGCACCAATCACAGCTCTCCGTTCCGCCGGCACCTGCATTCAGCTTCAAAATGGCGTTGTTCTTATCATATTCTCCGGATAAAAGGGTGCCGATACGAAGAGTATCAAATTCGGTCTTAAACTCTTCTAATTCCCCTGCTATCTCCGGTATTAAAGAATCATCATTTTCCTCGTAACCCATTTGAATCAATGTCAAAATATCTTCATACTGGGTCTCTAATTTATGAAAGCCCCCTACGGTATCTTTCATGTTTTTCAGTTCTTTCATCTTTTTGTTGGAACTCTCCGGATTGTCCCAGAATCCCGGGTCCTCCATTTCTCTTTCCAACTCTTCAATCCTCTTTGACTTACTGTCTAAGTCAAAGTGAATCCCTCACTTCCGCTAAAGGAGTTTCGTATGTCAGTATTTCTGATTTCATCTGATCTAATTCAACCACTTAACGTCACCTTCTTTCTTTATTTTAATTCCGCACAGGGCATTATCACTCTACCCTCAGGCACGCTTTCGCTAAGAAAACAGCGTAACGGTACTAAGCTCGAAAATACCTCGCTAAGTACCGACGGTGTTTTGTTACCTTCAGTGTAGAGTAATAACGCCCTGTGCTCATCCACATCATTAAACTACATAAATCAAAATATTACTTACTTATTTACGTCCGCAACACTGCTTGTATTTCTTACCGCTTCCGCATGGGCAGGGGTCGTTGGGGTAGACTTTGTCCTCTGTTTTCTTCACAGGTGCTTTTACGGAATCATCTTTGTTGGTTCCGGTGATTTTCACTACCTGCTCACGTTCTACCTTTTGCTCAGCCTTCACATGGAAGAGCATTCTCACGGTTTCTTCCTTGATGTTCTGGGTCATTTCGTCGAACATATCATAACCGCTCATTTTGTATTCCACGATAGGGTTCTTCTGACCATAAGCCTGCAAACCGATACCCTGACGTAACTGATCCATATCATCGATATGTCCCATCCACTTTCTGTCAATTACCTTCAATAAAATAACTCGCTCAATTTCACGGATCTGCTCAGGTGCAAACTCAGTTTCCTTAGCCTCGTAAAGCTTCACTGCTTCTTCCTTTAACTGCTGCTTCAAGCTGCTCTTCTTGGCCTTCTGTACTCTTTCTTTGGTTACTGGCTCAAGGGGAACGGTAGGAAGTAACAATGCGTTGAGTTCATCGAAATCCCAATCGTCAACATCCACATCTTCGTTAATACTGATATCCACGCAATTTTCCGTAATATCGGTCACCATCTTGTAAATTACATCACGCATACTTTCACCGTTTAATACGCGACATCTTTCCTCGTAAATAATCTCACGCTGCTCGCTCATTACGCGGTCATATTCCAATAAATTCTTACGAATACCGAAGTTATTATTTTCAATTTTCTTCTGTGCAGATTCAATGGCTGCGCTTAATGCCTTGTGTTCGATTTCCTGATTCTCGGGAATACCCAAAGCAGTAAACATACGAATCAAACGCTCTGAACCGAACAAACGCATTAAATCATCCTGCAAGGAAATGTAGAACTTGGACTCACCCGGGTCTCCCTGACGTCCGGAACGTCCACGTAGCTGGTTATCAATACGTCTGGATTCGTGACGCTCGGTACCGATAATCTTAAGACCGCCGGCAGCCTTTGCTTCCTCATCCAACTTAATATCCGTACCACGACCTGCCATATTGGTTGCAATAGTAACTGCACCGTGAATACCTGCATCTGCTACGATTTCCGCTTCCATTTCATGGAACTTTGCATTCAAAACCTTGTGAGGAACACCACGCTTAGTAAGCAAACGGCTCAACTCTTCACTGGCCTCAATGGTAATGGTACCAACCAAAACCGGCTGTCCCTTGGCATGTGCCTCTTCAATGGCTGCAATAATAGCGCGCAACTTCTCCAGTCTGGTTTTGTATACCGCATCCTGATGGTCAATACGTGCAATGGGCTTGTTAGTGGGTACTTCTACTACATCCATGCCGTAAATCTCACGGAATTCATTTTCTTCTGTCAAAGCAGTACCGGTCATACCGGCCTTCTTCTCAAACAAGTTAAAGAAGTTCTGGAAAGTAATGGACGCCAACGTCTTGCTTTCTCTCTTAACCTTAACCTTTTCCTTTGCTTCGATTGCCTGATGTAAACCGTCGGAATAACGACGTCCGGGCATAATACGTCCGGTAAATTCATCTACGATTACAACCTGATTATCCTTAACTACATAATCCTGGTCGCGGAACATTAAATTATGTGCACGCAACGCCAGAATAATAATATGCTGAATCTCTAAGTTCTCCGGATCTGCAAAGTTGTCGATATGGAAGAAACGCTCTACCTTTTCCACACCCTGTGCGGTTAAGTTAATCACCTTGTCCTTTTCATTAACGATAAAGTCACCGGTTTCTTTCTGCTCCACACCCATGATGGCATCCATCTTGGAAAGGTCCTTCATATCCTCGCCACGCTTCAACTGACGCGCCAACAAATCGCACATTTCATACAAAGCAGTGGACTTGCCGCTCTGGCCGGAAATAATAAGCGGTGTTCTCGCTTCATCAATTAATACAGAGTCCACTTCGTCGATAATCGCATAATGCAATCCGCGAAGTACCAGCTGCTCCTTGTAGATAACCATGTTATCTCTCAAATAGTCAAAGCCAAGCTCATTATTGGTTACATAAGTAATATCACAGGCATATGCTGCTCTACGCTGCTCAGAGGTCATGCTGTTTAACACCACGCCTACCTTCAAACCTAAAAATTCATGTACCTGTCCCATCCACTCTGCATCACGCTTTGCCAGATAATCGTTAACGGTAACAACATGTACCCCTTTTCCGGTAAGTGCGTTCAAATATGCGGGGAGCAAACAGGTCTGGGTCTTACCTTCACCGGTCTTCATTTCTGCAATACGACCTTGGTGCAAAATCACACCACCCATTAACTGTACTCTGTAATGCTCTGTATGCAAAACACGTCTGGCCGCCTCACGCACTACTGCATAAGCTTCCGGCATAATATCATCCAAACTAGCTCCCTCCGACAAACGTTTCTTAAATTCATCGGTCTTTGCTTTCAGCGCTTCATCACTGAGCTCCATCATCTGAGGTCGAAGCGCTTCAATCTTATCCACTATAGGAGTAATTCTCTTTAATTCTCTGGCACTGTAAGTACCAAATATTTTCTCAACTAAACCCATTTCAAATCCATCCTTTATATGCTTTTTTGCAAAGCTTAACATACATTGTAACAGATTTTTTCCAGTTATTCAACCTTTGAAAATATAGTAACCCTTAACATTTTGTAAATAGTTATAAATTAGTTATAAATACTATGTTAAATTTGACTTCTCGGCGCAAATCTACTATAATTGTCTTGTAGTGTACTCATTTTGCAAAAGGAACGACTTATGAAACGTATATCTTCTTTACAATTGGTTCCCGGCATGGTAGTTGCCAAAGATGTCTACGGTCCCAATGACAAAGTCATACTGGAAAAGAATACGGTTTTAAACGATTTGCTGATTATTAAGCTGGACTTATACGGCATCCTCTCCATCTACATTGAAGAGCAATCCGATAAGGCCACTACTTTTGTGCGTCCGAATTATAAAGAGTCCTACAACGAGCGTATCCGCAACAGCGAAGAATTTAAAAAATTCCGCCAAAGCTACAATATCGAGGTAGAAACCCTCAAGGATACCTTAAACAATGTAATTACCAAGAACGCCCCCTTAAATGTGGACGAATTGTTGGAACATTCCCTGCAAATTGCCGCAGATGTGAACGGTCATGTGCACCTTTTGGATATGCTGCACAATATGCGTGAATATGATGATTCCACCTTCTCCCATTGTTTAAATGTGGGTCTGATTTGTTATATTTTTGCTAACTGGCTGAAATTAAGTCAGGAAGAAGTAGAACTGGCAACTGCATGCGGTTTATTGCACGACATTGGCAAGCTTCTGGTTTCTATTGATATTATTCAAAAGCCCGGCAGGCTTACTGAGGAAGAATTCCATGAAATGAAAAAGCATCCCGCTGCCGGATATAAATTGCTGGTGTCCCAGCACGTAGATGAAAATATTTTTAACGCAGCCCTTATGCACCATGAGCGTTGTGACGGAAGCGGTTATCCTTTTAACTTAAAAGAAAACCAAATTAACAAATATGCCAAAATTGTGGCCATTGCCGATGTATACGATGCTATGACCTCTGCCAGAGTTTATCGTGATGCACTCTGTCCCTTTAAGGTTATTGAAATTTTCGAAACGGAAGGCTTCCAGAAATATGATGTAAATTATATTCTGACCTTCTTGGAAAATGTAGTAAACAGTTATATCCGCAACCGCTGTCTTTTAAGTGACGGCAGGGAAGGCGACATTATCTTTATTAACAAGCACAAATTAGCCCGCCCCATTGTACAGTGCGGAACCGAATATGTTGACTTGTCCATAACGCCTGATTTGTATATCGAATGTTTGTTATAAAACTTCCCCCGGCATTCTACTGCCGGGGTTTATCCATAGCGAGGAAATAAAATGACCATTTATGATATTTCAGAAAAGGCCGGCGTGTCTATTGCCACCGTCTCCCGCGTATTAAACGGTAGCAATAATGTCAGCGAGAAAACCAAGCAAAAGGTTTTGGACGTGATTCATAAGTATGAATACACTCCCAATGCTTTTGCAAGAGGTTTAGGCTTAAACTCCATGAAAACCATTGGTTTTTTATGTGCGGACTCCTCTGATATTTACACCGCCAAGGCCATATACTATTTAGAAGCACTTTTAAGAAAAAACCATTACAACAGTATTCTCTGCTGTAGCGGCTACGATTTACAAGGTCGTCAAAACAGTATGAACCTGCTCTTAAAGCAAAAGGTGGATGCCATCATTTTAGTAGGCTCCTCCTATGTGTATGACAATGAAGCCGATAATCAATATATTATTGACGCGGCTGCCCGTACTCCTATTATTCTGATGAATGCTTCTTTAAAAGCAGAAAATGTTTATAGTGTTCTTTCTAACGACAGCGCCTCCGTGTACGAGGCCACTTTGGAACTGTTCAACACCGGCATTCAAGATATTTTGTTTTTTTATAACACACACTCCTACAGTTGCACGCGCAAGCTGGAAGGTTTTTGCAAGGCCTTAGAAGCAGCTCACATTCCTCTTCGTCAGGAGATGCTGCGCTTCTATGAAGGTTCTCACGAGGACATTCCTGCCATGGCGGCCAACTTAAAAGAAGCTGCCGAAAGCGGCATTCCATTTAGCGGCATTATGGCAGCGGATGATATGCTGGCACTGGGCGCTGTGAAATATGCCCAGGAGCAAAGCTTAAATATCCCAAAGGACCTTAGCATTATCGGCTACAACAATTCCATGCTGACACGCATTTGTCAGCCGGAGCTTACTTCTGTGGATAATCATCTGGAAACTCTGTGTGAGCACATGATACACATCCTTTTGGGTATCCTAAACGGTGATGAAATGCCTGCGGAAAGCCTGTTTACAGGCAAACTTATCAAACGAGGCACTACAAAATAAACTGCCGGAACTTACGGCAAATGAATATATGCATGCCAAGGAACGGCAGAAAGCGAGGAAATTATGAAACCATTTATGGACAAGGACTTTCTTTTGAGTACCGAAACCGCTCAGAAGTTATTCCACGATTATGCAGAGAATTCTCCTATTTTGGACTATCACTGCCACATTAATCCGCGTGAAATTGCGGAAGACAAGCGTTTTGACAATATCACTCAGGTATGGCTGGGAGCCGATCATTACAAATGGCGCTACATGCGTTCCTGCGGTGTGGAAGAAAAATATATTACCGGTGACGCTTCCGATTATGAAAAATTCTGCAAGTGGGCTGAATGCTTAGGCAAGGCTGTGGGTAATCCCCTCTTCCACTGGAGTCATTTGGAGCTCCAAAGATATTTTGATTATCACGGTGTATTGAACAAAAAGACCGCTGATGAAGTCTGGAAGCTTTGTAATGCAAAATTGCAGGAGCCTTCCATGAGTGTTCGCAATCTAATCAAAAAAAGCAAGGTTACTTTGATTTGTACCACGGATGACCCTATTGACAATTTGGAGTGGCACGCACAGATTGCCGCAGATGAAACCTTTGATGTAAAGGTGCTTCCCGCATGGCGCCCTGACAAAGCCATGAACATCGAAAAGCCCGGTTATCTGGACTATCTGGACAAATTGGCAGAAGTTGCCGGCATGAAATACATCACCACCTTTGCTCACTTAAAGGAAGCCCTGAAGATACGTATGGAATTCTTTGCTTCCATGGGTTGTAACGTATCTGATCACGGTTTGGAATTTGTTATGTACTCCCCCGCATCGGATGATGAATTGGAAGCCATTTTCTTAAAGCGCCAAAATCATATGATTTTAACCCGTGACGAAGAGTTGAAATTCAAGACTGCTTTCATGGTATTTATGGGCCGCGAATGCAATCGTCTGAATTGGACCATGCAGCTTCACTATGGTGTAAAGCGTGACAATAACAAAGCAATGTTTAAGAAAATCGGTCCCGACACAGGCTTCGACTGTATCTGCAACAACTCTCCTTCTTGGCAGTTGGCAGATTACTTAAATGAATTGGCACTTACGGACGAGCTTCCCAGAACCATTATTTACAGCTTGAATCCCAACGATAATCCTGCTATCGGCACCATTATCGGATGTTTCCAGGATTCTTCCGCTGTTGCAAAAATTCAACAGGGTAGCGCATGGTGGTTCAACGACCATAAGGTAGGTATGCAGGATCAGATGACCTCCCTTGCAAACTTAGGTATCCTTTCCGGCTTCGTCGGCATGTTAACCGACTCCAGAAGCTTCCTGTCCTATACCAGACATGAATACTTCCGCCGCATCCTTTGCGACCTCATCGGTAACTGGGTAGAAAACGGCGAATTTCCTGCAGATATGGAGACCTTGGGTGAAATCGTTACCGACATCTCCTATAACAATGCAAAGCGTTATTTCGGTTTCCCCTTAGATTAAGGCCTTCAACCAACAACCAAACACTTCCCCGACGTTATATCAGATGATATTGACGTCGGGGTTCTTTATGCGAAAACCCTTGTCGAATTTGGTCGTTTTCGGTATAATGACATTGAAACCATTAAGATTTCACAAACTTTTATGACAATATAATGTCAGGAAATGAGGAAAATCATGTTTGGAAAACGACCGGACGGCCGCATCATTCGTAATTTAGAACCCATGCAAAAGATTATGCCCTATATCATGAAAACCAGGTGTGACTCCATGAACATGTATGAAGATACCTTCAACTGCAGACCCATGGACCAGTACATCAAGACAAAATCGGAAGAAGGCATAAAACTTAGCTACATGCATATTATCATTGCCGCTGTTGTGCGACTGATTGCCTTGCGTCCTCAGCTTAACAGATTCGTTATGAATGGACGCATTTATGCCCGCCCTAAGATCTGGGTCAGCTTCGTAGTGCACCCTACCCTGACGGATGGCAGTACCGGTACCACCATCAAGCTTTGCTTTGAAGGTACCGAAACCATTCTGGAGGTCGCAGAGAAGGTCAATGCCGCTATCGAAAAAGAAACCACCAAACGTGTGGAAGAAAACGGCACCGACAAATTAATGCGTACCCTGATGAACCGCATTCCCGGCCCACTTATCAAATTTGTAATCAATACTCTTATGTGGATGGATAAGCATAGCATCATGCCCAAGAAGGTTGTTGAACTAAGCCCTTTCCATACCAGCTTCTTTATTACAAATTTGAAGTCATTGGGAATCAACCATATTTATCATCATACCTACAATTTTGGTACCACAGGCCTTTTCTTTGCCATGGGTAAGGAAAAACGCGTACCGGTTATCGTAGGCAACGAAACCGTCATCCAAAAGCACATGGGCTATGGATTGGTTTCTGATGAACGTTTCTGCGACGGATTGTATTTTGCCCTGTCTCTTCGCCAGTTGCGCAAATTCATGAATAATCCCGCTATTCTGGAAACTCCCCTTGAAAAGAAAGTGGAGGATGACTTGTAATACTCTACATAAGAAAACCGCGTACCCGTTCCAAACGGATACGCGGTTTTTGTATATTGCCACTCTCCCATTTACACCTTACTGATATTCCAAATATCCACCTTTTGCCCTTCTGGATATTGTGAATATATATTGTGCCCCAAACATATACTGTGTGTATTCCGAGTTTTCTTTCGTGCAAGTTATAATAAAAACAGATATTTTGTATGGGTTGGTGAAGCGCATATATGGAAGAATTGAAGAAAATCATTCAAACGAATATTCTGGATTTAATGGAAGAACGCAACCTTTCCGCACGCCGGTTAAGTGCAGATATGAATCTTTCGGAAAGCTACGCACAGAAGCTTCTAAACGGGACCTTCGTTCCTAAGCTGGATAAATTGCTCATGATTGCCGAATACTTTGACGTACCTATTTGGAGACTTTTTCTATCTACGGAACTAGCTACCGGAAAACTCCAGGAAATCGAAACCTATTTGCTGACCTTTGATGAAGCAACTCTGGATGCCACCTTAAACCTGGTGCGCCGCATCCAGCCGAATTCTGAGAAATAAATACACAAAACGCATCCCGCCGTATTTGGCAGGATGCGTTTTCTTATGAAAGTGATATAAATATTTAACGTGTAATATAACTACCAGAAACTGAAGCCACTGTATGTGTATTGTTTTCTACATAGATGCGGTACTTTCTGTTATTGGGAAATTCGAAGCGGAAGGTTAGATTATCAGTCCCCTCTGTATAATAGCGATAGCCCCATTCGTCCTCTAATCCCACACGGATGGTAACATACAGGGGATCAAACAAAGCCGTCACGACTACTTCCATATCGGTAGTGCAATCAAACCAGGGACCGTAAATTCTGCATCCAATGGGAAGATCCCATTCAAAAGCCTTTACACCTCTTGTTCCTTGGTCAACCACTTCCCCTTCCATACAAATAACCTTGTGAGAATCACCATATTCCATGGTCAACCCATTGTACTGAAGATTATCACTTGTGGAAACCTCGTCTCTGGTATCAGACTTTACATCCACTTTAGTAGATGAAAAGGAATCCGCCACCGCAGTCTTCTCTTCCACCTCCATATACGCATCCGCGCACTCCATGGTTGCTGCATAGGTTGTGAAAGAACTTAATAAAAACGCTATACTAATTACTATAATTGCACTAAATCCTGTTCTCTTTTTCATTTTGCTTATCCTCACCAGCTTCTCCACGCGTTCACTTAACTCGTGTTGACTATATGCCATATGGGATGCCAGGCCTGATTTAAGAGGATTTGGCATAACAATATTCATGATGGTATTGAAATAAGGCTTGACGCCGCCAACGAACGCAGACGCACGATAATCACATGCAAATTCGCTCCATTTCTTGATTTTGGCAAATAATATCCATGCAAACGGATTAAAGTAATGAAATATCAGCAACAAATGTGTTACCAGCTTTAATGTAAGGTCCTTTTGTTTGTAATGCATCATTTCGTGAATTAATATCACACGTAATTCTTCCTGAGTATATTCAGCTACGGGCAACACTATCTTAGGCGTTGGAAGACCTCCCACATAGGGAGAATGGGTTTGATAGGATTGTCGTAACTGCAATTTTGTACTTTTCATGTGAAGCTCTTCTTTTATTTGTTCGAAAAGTAATTGTTGTTCCTGCTCACACTCAAACAGAAACTTATTAGATAAAAACACCAATATAAAGTTGTAAAGGACAACCGCCATTGCAAGGACTACACCGACCAGCCAGATTATGGTAATCCATCGGCATAAACCTACAATTGCGGGCGTCGGGCCAAATAATTGACCCACTCCGGAATTTGTGATATAAACTTTCAAACCAACGAATGCAATTGGTAAATAAAAGAACAAGGCAACCATCTTTAACAACTCAAAGACAATATTAATAAAGCCCAAACGTTCCAGAATCAAGCCGATTCCGTACCATACAAGCATCAAAATACTGCCGGTCAAAGAAGTTAACCCCAGCCAGATAACAATATCAATCCACAATATTGTCATCCAATAACTTCCTTATTTCGTCCGCTTCGCTTGCTGTCAACTTACGGTCACAACAAAGCGCTGAAATCAGATTAGAAATTTTCCCGCCAAACCAAAAATCACGGTGTTCCACTGCAAGCTTTGTCTTGTAATCTTCTTCACTTTTTACTGCATGAGCATAGGATAATTTCCCTTTTCGATATGTACGAACATATCCCTTTGCAGTTAGTTTCGTAAGAAATGTAGTTACCGTAGTTCTGGCATAATCTTTGCCCCATTTCGTTCTGAGTACTTCAATCAAATTAGGTATTGATATGTCTTCCTCTTCATCCCAAATGGCTTTCATTATTACAGTTTCACAGGCACTAAGTCCCTTTTCTTCTTCAAAGAATTCTTCTTTCATGAAATAACCTCACAATCTGCTTTCGCATTTATAAGTATTATCTCGCATTGTGCACATGATTATTTTACTATTTTTATAGTCACATGTCTAGCGAGATACAAGTAATGCCAGTATTCGATTTTAGTTTGTCGAAGACTGGCATTATCCATTCAAATTTTAATACTTCATAGCCTCTTCTTCACCATTTAACACACGAAGAGCTCCCTGGGTCAAAGCAAGCAATTCATCCTCACCGGGATATACAGTGAAAGGAGCAATAAAGCCGGCTCTTTCCTTCAAAGCATCGATAACACAAGCATTGTATGCGATACCGCCGGTTACGATAATCTGGTCTACCTTACCCTTTAATACACAAGCCATGGAACCCATGTCCTTTGCCACCTGGAAGGTAAAGGCATCCTTGATTTCTGCAGCGAATTCATCGGTTTCTGCCTTCTTTACTACATCACGCATATCGTTGGTACCAAGGTATGCATTGAAGCCACCCTTACCTACGATTTTGCTGTATACTTCCTTCTCGGTATACTTACCAGAGAAGCACATCTTAATCAAATCACCACTGGGAACGCCACCTGCACGCTCAGGAGAGAATGCACCGTCACCGTCAAGTGCGTTAAATACGTCTACAATCATACCCTTTTCATGAGCACCTACGGAAACACCGCCACCCATGTGAACTACGATTAAGTTCAAAGATTCATAAGGAACACCCTGCTCCTTAGCATATCTCTTTGCCACTGCCTTCTGGTTCAAAGCATGGAAAACAGACTTACGGGGAAGCTCAGGCACACCTGAATATCTTGCGATAGGCATAAGCTCGTCTACTACAACGGGGTCTACGATAAAGGAAGGTACACCGATAGAATCACCGATTTCTCTTGCCAAAATACCGCCTAAGTTAGAAGCGTGCTGTCCCTGCTTACCAACTACCAAATCAGCTAAAAGTTCATCGGTTACAGCGTAGGTACCGCCGGGAATGGGCTTTAACATACCGCCACGGCCTACTACTACGTTAAGAGACTTCATATCGAACTGCTTCTCTTCTAACAAATCAGTAATGATTTTCTTACGGAAATCCTTCTGATCTGCAATGGTTGCATACTGAGAAATCTCCTCGGTAGAGTGTCTTAAGGTTTCTTCAAACAACAGGGTTTCATCTTCAAACACACCAATCTTGGTAGAGGTAGAACCCGGATTAATAATCAAACTTTTGATAGACATAGCATTTTCCTCCTAATATTGAATTAGTTTTCTGCCTTCTTCAGCTCTTCTGCAACAACTGCTGCAAGTGCCAAAGAATTTACCTTGGTTTCAAAACTGTCTGAACGGCTGGTAAGAACTACGGGCACCTTGGTACCGGTAAGGATACAACCATTCTTCATGTCAGTCATATGTACAATTGCCTTGTATACTAAGTTACCTGCGTGAATATCCGGGAAAAGAAGGATATCTGCATCACCCTGAATCTTACGGTCGGTAGCGCCTTTGTGCTTAGCTGCTTCCGGGTCAATAGCAAGGTCCAAAGAAAGAGGACCGTCTACGATACAACCGGTAATAGCGCCTTCAGCATTCATCTTAGTAAGCTCAGCTGCTTCTACGGTACAAGGCATCTTAGGGTTCACAACTTCTACTGCTGCCAAAGGAGCAACCTTAGGATTCTCTACGCCACAAGCCTTAGCCACAGGAAGGGTGTTGTTAATAATATTCACCTTGTCCTCCAAAGAAGGATAAGTAATAAATGCCACATCAGTTAAGAATAACAACTGATCAATGCCGGGAATATCAAATACACATACATGGGACAAAGGTGCGCCGGTTCTGAGGCCCACTTCCTTGTCAAGAACACTCTTTAAGAAGTTCTTGGTGTCTACAAGACCCTTCATGTACATATCCACCTTGCCGTCATGTGCAAGCTTAACTGCTGTAAGAGCAGCCTGTACCATATCAGGCTCATCGATGATTTCAAAGCTACTGATATCCAAGTCCATGGAAGCTGCGATTTCCTTAATCTTTGCTTCGTCACCAACTAAAACCGCATCTGCAATACCTCTCTTCTTTGCTTCTGTAACAGCCTCTAACACTGCGCTATCCTGTGCTGCAGCTACGGCTACCTTCTTCATTGCACCACCGGTTGCTTTGCCGATGATATCCTCAAAACACATCTTCATCTTCGTATGTTCCTTTCTGTTTTCTTTTCTGCACTAATGTTTTGTGTCACCCATTGGAATATGCACCATTGTCACAAGCGGATGCATTCATCCCCCTATTTGTGAACGACACAAAACCCCATCGTTAAAATAGTAACACGCTACCACAAAAAAAGCAACCTCTCCGAAAGGTTGCTTTTGTATCTTTTCTGGTACAAAGTGGAATTACAATGTCATGTAGTCCCCCCCACCTTACATGAGGCGGGTGCCAACACAGCATCCACTGCGGGACGCTCTCGCTCCGTGAAAGAACGCAACGGCCGCTAAGCTCGAAAACACCTCGCTAAGCGCCGGCGTTTTTCAAGGCCACGCCGTAGGACGCTGTATTAGCACCCGCCTCATGGATATAGCACCCTTACAACAGCGCCTTGATCTCCGTCAGACAGTCCACGCAGGCATATAGCTTGTCCTGCAAGTAATCCTCGCAAGGTGTCTGGTCGGGCACCAACACCACCTTACAGCCCGCGCGGTAAGCACTCATAACCCCATTGGGCGAATCTTCCACCGCAATACACTCCTGTGGCTTGCGCTCCATCTGCTCGCAGGCATACAAGTAAATATCCGGGGAGGGCTTGCCCTCCGTCACCATAGTAGCCGAAATCAGCTTATCAAAATATTCGTGAATCCCCAACATCTTCAAGTACCGGTTGGTACGCTCCATGTCCGTAGCAGTAGCTATGGCCGTGCGGATATGGTTGGCCTTTAACCATTGGAGCAATTCCAATACTCCGGGCTTTAATTGGATGCCGTTTTCTTTGATGCACTCTTCTACTAATTCTTTTCGTTTCTCTCGCACCTGATGATAATCGATACTTTCACCGAACATTTCCTTCAGACGTACCGGTGCAAAAGGACGTCCCAGACTACGCAAGGAAAGTGCCTGCTCATCGCTCATCTCATAACCGAACGCCGCCAAAGCTTTGGGCCAACAAGCCCGGAAATATTTTTCAGTATCGATTAAAGTACCGTCCATATCAAAAATGACTGTGTCTATCATGTTATTCTCCTTGTTGAAATACAATTTTATCCCGGACAATTAGGAACATAACATCCTACCGCAGGACGCTCAGTCGCTCATGAGCAACTACGTTGCTCTGAAAGAACGCAGCGGTTGCTAAGCTCGAAAAAACCTCGCTAAGCACCGGCGTTTTTCAAGGCCTTGCTTGCAGGAAATTATGTTCCTAATTGTCTGCCGTGAAAGTATTTACGAAAAATGCTCCTCCACCAGTTGCTTCAGAAGTGCCTTGCAACCGGTCATCACATCCTCGTAAGTCTCCTGAAAATCCCCTGTATACCAAGGATCCGCCACATCCCGACTGATGCCTGCAATGGGCAGAAGCTTGTAAATTTTATTATCCGGGTCGCCGCCGGCAATGCGAATCATATTACGTATATTCGCACTATCCATACCGATTAGGTAGTCATAATAATCATAGTCGCCTCTGGTCATCTGAGTTGCACGGTGAGGAATCACCGGGATATGCTTTTCTCTCAGTTTACTCACGGTACCATAATGGGGCGGATTACCGATTTCCTCGCGACTGGTCGCCGCTGAATTAATCTCTATGCAGGAATCTAAACCTGCTTCTTTTACTAAATATGTCATAACGGACTCTGCCATGGTGCTGCGGCAGATATTGCCGTGGCAAACAAATAGTATATTTATCATAGTTTATTCCCCTTTGTTTCCACATTATTTTTGCAAAATCAAAACTCACTATATTGTGTCTCATAAATTATACCACAATTTTCAATGATTCACATCATAAATAGATAAATTTGACCGTTTCCCAACAAACAATCTATTATCTTCTCCGGTGCATCCATAAAGCGCTTCGTTGCAAATGAAGACCACCCATCTTAAATAGATTACGCACCACCGGTAATTTACTTAAATAGTTCTCCTTGGGAATGCCATTTTTATTTCAGAAATAAAAATGGCATCCAACAGTAATATTTGCCGGAACGCCATCTATGAGTTTGAGCTCTATTATTTTTTTCTTCCCGCAAAAATGGTATACGAATAATATTTTAATCCTTTCTCTCATTTCTTCACATAACTTCGCTTACTTCTCGTTCATATACCCTTTCCGTCTTCTCATCAAACAATACCCATTCAACCAAATCAAATGAGTTCTTATTCTCCTCCAGAAACCTCGCTGCAGTCCTCACCGCAACCTTAGCAGCCAACTCCACCGGAAAACCATAGATTCCGGTGGAGATAGACGGAAATGCAATTGTACGAATCCCCTTATCCATTGCTAATTGCAATGAATTGTAGTAACAGCTCGCAAGTAACTCCTCTTCCTTTTTATTCCCACCATTCCATACAGGTCCTACCGTGTGGATTATATAGTCACAAGGCAGCTTATACGCTTTAGTTAATTTAGCCTGACCGGTCTTACATCCTCCAAGCAATCTACACTCAAACAAAAGCTCAGGTCCTGCTGCTCTGTGAATAGCACCATCCACTCCACCACCGCCAAGCAGGGAACTATTGGCTGCATTTACAATTGCTTGTACTCCTAATGGTTTTGTTATATCTCCTCTTATTGTTTTTATCGTAGTCATTACTCTCTCCTTTTCTTCGTTGGTCGCATTTACTAACGACACTTCCCCGCTCCCTTTTTAGTTCCACTTCTTCCAAACCTCCGGCATGTATCCCACCGTCGACTGCTTTCCGTTCCTTACCACCGGAGTCTTAATCACCTGCTGATTCTCCAGAATCTTCTCCAGCTTATCTTCCGCTGCAATATACTTAATCAACGCCAGCGTATCCTTGTCCTTACACTCCTGGTTAACCATATTCTCGATACCGCCGTTAGCTTGCGCTACAGAGGTAAATTCACCTTTGCTCATACCTTTTTCTTTCATATCAATGAACTGGTACTTTATACCACGCTCCTTGAAAAAGCGCTCTGCCTTCTTCGTATCATTGCACTTCTTTGTTCCAAATATCTGTATATTCATCCAATCACCTTCTTATCTAGGATTTTACCATTCTAAAAAAAGCCTCATCCAATGGTTCCCAGTCCCGATTTCTGTCGTCCGTCATCGTCTCCAAAAGATCCTTATAATATGCCAGCTTTTCCTCTATATACTGATTTATCTTTTCTATCTTGGGTGCCTTATCAGACTCTGACATTTTTACCTTCTTCGCAAGCAGTTCCTCCACTGCTACCTTCATATCCTCTTCCAATACGGAATCAAATAATTCATCAAAAAGCACCGGTGGAGGACACTTCTTTTCTTCAATCCACTTGCAGGCAAGAATAGGACGAAGCACATAGAAATACTTCTTGTACTTCACCATATCTTCCGTGAGGTATTCATGAAAATTTTTATTTGCGGTGCCATAATAGTGATACATAGAAGCTTTGCACGCAAAATACTTTGAAGCAACTTCCTCATACAACTGCCTCCATTCATCCGTTGTATAATAAACCACCGGCGAATTGCTCCACTCAAACAAAGTGGCATTAGATTTGTGGAAATGCTGTAGTGCCTTCTTCAAATCCCAGCCATTGATATCAAGCACCTCGTTCAACTCCCAATCAATAAAATCCTTATTTTCCTTGAGACTCAAATAAAATTTGCTGTCTCTTACATAAATGAATCTTACATCGTAGTCACTATCCGGAGATGCAAAGCCCCATGCTCTGCTCCCTGACTCAATCACATGCAACACCCTCACATGCTCTTTCTCTTCAATTTCCTTTATCTTCTCCAGAATCAGTTCACGAACCGCTCCTTTAAATTCCTCATATTTCATCTCGAACCACTCTCTCATTAATCGTCATTACCAAATCCTGTACTGCTTTCATATCCGGCTCATCCGGCAAATCTGTATTCTCTGCAGCATACGAGAGCCTTTTTTCATATTCTGCTAACATATCATAAAAGCTCTCATGGAAGGTTCCGTCTGCTTTCTGATACTTTCCAAATCTGATATCCATAAGCAACTCGTGTTCTGCAGCACGATAAGTAACAATCTCACCCTTCTCCAGAATATCTAATGCCATCATGAAAAGCCTAACCAGATGCATCGCATGCTTATTCAGATGCAAATCATCCTTCTTTTTATTCCTTTTCCCAATCTTCTCATAATCTCTTATAACATTAGCCATAGTATTCCACATGCCACAATAATCTCTAAGCGGATAATGTGTCATATTTGCATTCACAAAAATCTCCGTTTCCAATTCCGGATTTACTGCTTTATCAATAAATATTTCCATGCTTCCGCTCTCAAAAGATTTATAACGGTTATTAAAATCATGCATGGCATTCTTTACAGAATTGAAGATATGCTGTTCCTTCTCGCTCTGCGGAAAGGAATCCCTTGCCAAAGCATTTTGCAATCTGCGAAGCTGGGCATCCGCATATCCCCCAAAAGAATTGATAGCTCTCTTAGAAAGGAATAATTTTCTATTGTCCAAAAGCATCCGACCTATATCATTGAGATAAAGATAATGCTCCGGATTCAGCCCTAATAACTCAATGGTATTGGGGTTACAGCTAAGTAACAGCGTAATAATTTTATTAAAGGCATAAATTACAGAATCCGTATGCTCATCTACATACTGCTCAAACTGTGTGAGCCCAATCAAATCCGACTTCTGATTTAAAGTAATTCCTCTAAGGTCAATATCACTTGTCTCAATATTGGTTCCATAAGAAAAACTACCTGCTAGCCCAAGGAGAATCACATGCTTTCCAAGATGCTCATTGGTCCGGATAAAATCATATTCAGTTCCTTTCAATATTTCAGAATAGTTCATCCAACCCTCCCTGTTTCTTCCTTTAAATCACAATTCCGGCTACGTGGTCCAGCTCATGTTGGATAATCTGTGCTGTCCAACCGGAATACTTACCATGCTGGGGTTTGAAATTCTGGTCTAAATAATCCACTTCAATTTCCTTATATCGCGTACAAGGTCTCACACCCTCTAACGACAAACAGCCTTCTTCGGTCTTGAAGGCCCCCTTTTTCTTTGTAATCCTAGCATTAATCATTGCAAACATAAATGGACCTGCTGCCACAACGATGATATTCTTCTTAACTCCTATCATATTTGCAGCCATGCCAACACATCTGTCCTGATTTGCTTTTAATGTATCCAAAAGATCCTGAACCACCTGCTTATCTGCTTCTGTTGCAGGTTCTGACTTCTGTGCCAGGAACAGTGGATCTCTAATAATTGGTTTTACCATTTTGGTCTCCTTTGTTAATATCGAATACCTTTATAAATATATGAATTCTCTAATGGAGGAAAAGGGAACACCCCTAAAGGATGCTCCCTTTTCAGTTACACATTGTCATATTACAACACTATTTTGCTTTATTCAACATATATTTCTTGCCTTTATTCTGTTATTTGCACCTAAATCTATTACAAGAATCCATATTTCTGCACAACTTTATATGCTTCTGCATTAATCTTATCTGGGTTTTCTAAATATTCTTCCACAATTTGAATTTGCAATTTAGTCCCCTTCATACCTTCATATTTTGTTTCTGGATCAATACATTTTATCCGCTCATACTGTAATGCAATGCCATTTAAATTACGAAAAGTCGGAGATATTTTTTCGCCATACAATTTCTTCTTTCTATTCCGGAGTATAGTGCTGATTCTAGCCTGACTTTCGCATATTTCAGGTTGTATCATATTTTTGGTTCTAAAATACTCAGCAACCAACAGAACTACTTCTTCACGCGTCCATCTTTCCTGAGATTGAGCATCTTTACTTCTCATATTCTTTCTCCAATTTATATTTCTTCTATGAATGGATTTTCAAGAAATGCCATTATATTTCCCACACGCGTGTCTGTATACTTATCATTTAAATCTAAAGCTCGCAATTTTAGTTGCTCGTACATATACTCTATACCTCCGCGCGCATAAGAATTAAACAATTCAATATGATGATTGTACTCTGCATCATTCTTAGGGCCTCTAAAAGCTCTATTAATCTTTTCTTCTTCTGACAATCGTTCTGAATCATCCAATAATAATACTAATTTCATAAGCGCATTAAGTTTCTCGCTTTGAGCCATGACCTGTTGCGCTAAAATAGTTCTTTTGTCATCATCTGCCGCGTCAGCATTAGCCTTTCTATTAGTTCTAAGTCCAACCGTAACCGCCATAATATATATCTCATATAATCGATTAAAAAAATCCTCTTCACCAATTTCATTTTGCGACCAAAGAGAATCTATATATCTTGCGTGTTTCCCCTTAAAAATAACATCTCTCTGAAAATATACATAATTTTTTTCTGAAGCCATTTTATACCTCCTTAATTATGCAAGCACTGTTACCTGTCGTTTCTTTATTCACACGATATTTATATGTTCTATCCGTGCTAAGCTCTAGTCCTGAAGCATCCCAATCTTTATCCAACATGAATACAATAACTTGTTCAGCTGCATTCGGAAGCACCTTTGCAATTAATCCAGTATTATCTCCACTTAATTTTGAAAAAGGTCCATCTAAAACAAGCGGAAGTGTAACTACCGTTTCAGCACTTTCCTCTTCCAATGCCTCTTTAGCCAGTTCTAGTATACTTACAATAAATACAAAATTACATGCAATCTTTTCACCTTCAGAAAGATTTTTCTCCTCCATCATAGTTTCAACACCATCTGCCTTACTTATATTTCTATAATATAGATGCAAACGGTAATCCTCCCCTAATTGTGCATATTTCTCCTTTTCTCTGAACATTCTCACGTAATTGTCTCTAAGCTTCTGATTTAAATTATCTTTCAATGGAACCTCTTTTTTCTTTAATTGTTCTTCTGTTATTTTGAGAATTTCTTCAGCATATGCTACCATTAAGCGAAATTTTCTTGCCTCTTCATCCAATCGCGCTAACTCTTCTAACTCTCCTTCTAAACTTCTGTATCTACGCTGAAAATCACTTATATTATTCTCTGCTTTACGAATAATCTCTCGATTCTCCTCAACCTTTCTTTTATTCTCTGTCATTCTTTGACGTTCTTGTGCAAAATTAATCCTACCATCTATTCGCTTGTTGATGCGATACAACTCATCTTCGAGATCCTCTAGTTCTGCCTTTTCGCTCTCTATCATATCCGCTTTTGCAGTCATAGCTTCCAATCTATCACTAGCCTCACCCGACCAACTATTAACCTTATCTGTAAATAGCCTTATTTCTCCACCTATCATTTTAGGTGGAACGACATTAAGTAATCTCATTAAATGTTCGTACTGTTCAGAATCCTCCGTCACATCACAACCGCATATGCATTTTCCTTTCTCCAAGATATAATATATCGTTTGATCGTTTACGTTTGGAATAACTGTTCCGTCCAGATTATCAACAGACTGAATAATCTGTGCGGCTCGGCTAGGTAAATCTCCTAAAATCACTTTAAATCCATCATTACCAAAAGACTTTACCAAGTCTATAGATAAATTCTTAATTCTTGTCTTTGCACTATCAATTGCTCTTTCTAAGCGTTTCGCTTCTTTTTGTTCTTCTTCTATTTTTTTATTTGATTCCAAAATTTCTTCGGATGCTTTAACTCTACTTTCGTATGTTTCTATAGCATTTTGAGCCGCCTCAATCCTTGTATTACATTCTTCAATCTTTCGAATCAAAAATTCCAACTCTTTCTCTATAGCTTCTGTTCTAGAGTCACTTCCTAACGTCTTTTTTCTAAGTAACTTAATAACACTTTTACTTCCTTGTGTACCATACTCCTTTAAATGAAACCTCATACGATCCAATGAACTTATACCGATAATAGTTGCAATAGATGATTTTATATCCTCTTTTTGAGCCTTTTCGTCATTCCACCGTTCACCATCAAACAAAAAGTATGTGGATAAATTCTGTGGAAATAGCATATTGATAGTATCGTCAACTACACCTTTTGTCTTTTCGCCATCATTAGCAACATAACTTCCCCAAGCTTTGTTCTTCTCTCTTGTTCGCATAACTAATCGTTCAGTCCTCTGAATCGCTATAAATTGTGGATATTTTCTAACAAAACTTGCTGTTCTAACAAACTCATACTCTCGCATACCATCTGTAACAGTAATCTCAACCGAAACCTCTTTTCTTGCATTTGCATCCATTTCGGCCAACACTTCGTTATTTAACAAGCAAACTTCTGTTTTTTTATCGTAATTTGTGTTGATGATTTCACCATATAACCCCCATCTAAAAGCTTGCGCTATTGTGGTCTTTCCAAATGTGTTATTTCCCAATACTACAGTGACATTTTTCTCAGGGTCACATGAAAATTCAATCTCATTTACATCTCTGTATCGCATAAAATTTGTCATTTTAATTTTTTGAAATTTCATACTTTCTCATCCCTTTCAACAGTCTTTTTAATAATTGTATAGATTCTATTTACCATTTGACTATCCGACAATTTATTTGTTCTCAAATTTGCCGCTTCTTCAAGTCGTATTGCGGAATATAACTCTTTCACTATTTCTGGGTTTAGCTTGTCCTTATCAAATGTCATAGTATCCCTCCATTTCACTAATCAGCTCGTCTATTGTTTTTTCAACTTGATATTGTTTTAAAATTCCATCAATAAATTCCTCTGCAGCTTCACTATTAATTGCTAGTCTACCGAATTCTTTTACACGTGTCAGTTCACCCACAACAACAGCTTTATCCATTGCAAAATCGCCGTCGTCTATCTCTTCTGTCGCAGTCGGCAATACTACAAAATCATAAATCACCGCTTTCTCTTTTCCTGGATGTCTACGCAACAATCGTCCTCTGCGTTGTATAAACTCCTTAGGATTTCTACCACTCGCAAGAATAAATGCTGTTTCTATTCCTGGAATGTTTACCCCTTCATCCAAACACCTTATTGCAGTCAAAACCTGATATATACCATCCGCAAATAATCTTTTAATCTCTAAGCGTTCATTTGCATTCTCTTCAGCGGTAAATTTTTGAGCCGTAATATCAAGTTGATCATTTAGCATATTGGTAATTGTATCAATTTGACGTTCACCCGTTTCAGTATCCTCCGTTGCCCCACAATATACTAAAATATTTTTCTTGTTTTTATAAGGTTTTATTAATTCATATAGCTTATACTTCTTGTCTATTGCACCTGCTAACACACGTGCCCTTTCATATAAAATCACTTTCCCGGCATCACTTAAATATGTCTTTGTTCCATCTGACAATATATAGTCCCCTAGTTTTCTAGTAAGTTCACTATACTTTTCCTTTTCAGCAGCATTCAAATTTACAATAACCGGATAATATTCATAGGGACATAGCGCTTTGCCATCATTTATTGCCTTCTCAATTCCATATTCAATACACCTTTTCCCAAAATATTTGAGTATTTCATCAGTCCCAATAGAATCCATATATCGCTCTATTGTTGCAGATAACCCCAATCTGTACTTAACACGTGTCGGCAAACATTTCCTTAAATTTTCAGCCCCAAAATTGTGCACTTCGTCAATCACAAGAACAACATTCATATTATAATCAATGTCTGCTAATATCTGTTGAAAACAATTTCCCACGAAAGATCTATTGGTAGTAATACACGTAAATGATTTTCCTGTATTTTTGAATCTCTTATAAGCCTTGACAAGTTTATCTTCCCAATTTGAATCATGAGCATCTGAATGACAAATTATAGGATTTACACCCCACCTCACAAAATCTTCTTCCCATTGATCTACCAGATGCTTGTACGGGCATACAACTATTATTCCCAATGTACCATTTAGTTCATTAGCCAATAATTCTATCCCAGCTAGTGCTGTTATTGTTTTTCCCGTCCCTGTTGCCATATCATATAAGCCACAATATTTATTATGTCTCCATGAGTTAATCGCATTATTCTGATAATCCATCAAAGAAATCTCTTGTGGCTTTATAATATATGACTTATCTGGATGAGCTAAATACGTTTTACTCTTTCTAAGCAAAGGCTTTAAAGAATCAAATTCATCTATCAATGCTAGAACCTCTTTTAAGCCTCTACAACAAACACCCGTAACAGCATTAGTCCAAATTTCTCGAAACCCATTTAGGTATGATATGTCTTTTGTTTCTATAGAATATACATCCGCATATAAGGTGTATCCTTCACATTGGGGACAACTGTAGATAACCGAAATGGTATCTCCACTTTCAACGCATAAGTATTCCTCGCTATATTTCTTCATGCAATTATCAGAATTTAGCCATGCAAATTTCATTTCTAACCTTTCTGAATGCATATAATTGTACAATGCTTCTGAATATTCTTCATCCAACATTTCTAATACACTTATAATTTTATTTGTAATACTTATGTCATCTATATTGGTATTCTCATCTGCTGGCATCCAAAATATTACTCTGATTGTAGAAGTGGATTTCTTTAAATATTCACATAATTCCATCAAAGTAGAATTACAAAGTTCACCAAACATAATATCTGCATGCCTGCTTGAACAAATAGCATCTCTATATTCTCTTTTTCGCTCTTCTATTGATGCACTTCTTAATACTTTGCTCATATTATATAACTACTGTCGTTTCATCGATATCTCGTTGCAATAATGCACTAAAATACTTTAATAAACGAGCTCGCCTCTCTATAAAAAATTCATCTCTAGGAACACGATACACTTCATTAGCTATTTGTATCTTTTCCGCAAACGAATCATCATTTAATAGTTCCTTCACTTCTGTTATCATCCAATGTCCCGGCGCCATTGCCTCATAGAAGCGTAATGCATCCTGTAACGGAAGATTATTCTTTTCATTATTATCGGCTCTATCCATAATCATAAAATTACCGATACAATTGACATAAGTTTCTCTCTGTTCATTACTATTTGCAGGTTCAAAATATTTTTCTTTAGCTGCCGGATTAGGTTTATTAGCCTCCATATGATCTAATTGAATATCTATGGTTGCAAATTTTGTACGAGTAGGAAGTAAACTTAGTACATTGTTATTTCTACTAGTTTCAAACAAATTAATAAATAACACTTTTGCTTTAAGTTGTGAATCGCCCGTACTATATCTCCATTCATATACCCAATCCTGAAACTCGCGCTTCATTTGAAGGTCAGAGCTGGTTATACGATAGTCATAATCACTACTAAATGCATTATTTTTTGAGATATATTTCTTTGCCAATTGTCTTGGAATTTCTGCATTTTTTGCTAATAATGCATATCTCCAAAAATCATATGCCACACGGTGAATATCTTTAAAATCTTCGTTAATATGTTGTGAATCATCACGTAAGTTTTTTATGTATGTTTCAAACTTAGAAATCTTAATCTCTTTCTCTCCTGCAGCAATCTGCATATCTACAAACTTACGTAAAATTATATTTGTAATCGCTGGTAAAACACCATATAATTTCAGTGCATGTAAAAGATTCAAAGATCTATAGGTAATAGATTTTAATCCATCGCATTCTGCACTTATAACTTTTTCCCCTTTCTTTTGATATCGGAAATCCATCTCTCTTAGCATTATTGCTACCATCTGGTATACCATTATGTCATTTAACAAATTAACACCTTCATAGTTATTACATTTATTTAAGTAAAACTGTTCTATTGATTCCCTATATCTAGCAGTATCATTAAACTTTAATGACTCATCCGCAGTAAAATACTCTGCTGCCAAAAATGAAACAAGTTTAGCCTGCTCTTTTCCTGTTGCAGACGAAAAAACATCTTCTACCCAGGTCTTATCTGCCTTCTCTATGTTTTTATCAATAATACCCTCTTTTTCAGTTGTTTTATTACAATACCATTTATAAAAAAGATTTTTGATTAAATCCAAATCTTCTACTGGCATACTTCTATCATTCAACACTTCAAATAGAGTATATGCATCTTTTTCGTTCCCGGTAATAATTACACAAAACTGTATTTTATCAAGCATACCACTTATGGAATTAATAAGTGATACTGTATACTCTAATGGTGACTCTCCACTTCTTTTACAATTCTCTCTTAATGCCTGAAACTCGTAACTTAGAGCATTTACATATTGTTCTATAACAGAATCCGTACCATCTGAAATCGCAGCAAAACTAGGGACATAAGATGCTGACAAAACCACTACACAACGTCCTAAAGCTTCCAATAATTTGTCATTATACGAATTTCTGCTATAGCGCAAACCCAATTTACAATCACACAAAAAGTCTTTAGACGTTTTTCTATATTTATCAAGATACTCATCTATATCTGTTATATTCTTACTTGGTAGCCCTATGTTATCTTGATAGCATTTCAAAACATCATCAAACAATAAATCTCTCTTATCTAAATCTTCTTCATCACCCAATTCATCTAGTATTGCCACAACATCTGCATGCAGTTTCTTTAAGTGCTCAATCTTTTTACTATCAAAAAGATCAATTGCTGTAGTCTCCATTTCTGTTAACAATGCATCAATTTTTGTAATTTTCTTTACCATTAACAATTCTTCAATGTATGCGCGAAGTAAAATGAATTTTAAATAGTTCAACAAAAATAAGGTTGTTGTTCTCTGCTGCCCATCTATTACGTCGTAATCACCTTCCCCATTTTCAACCATTACAACTGATCCAACAAAATATTCATTCTCTTCACTTTTAAAATAGTCTGAAAACAAATTACTAATACGTTGTTCATCCCACTTATATGGTCTCTGATAATATGGAATTGTAACCTTCAAAGGTACTGATTCCCTCGAACCAATAGCAACACACAACTCTTTTAGATTTCTTATTTCTGCTCCTTTTAAATCCATTGTATTTTCCTCCTACTCACATAATGAATTGAGCGCTTCGACTAGCGTATCTATATCTTCTTTTGTATTAAACTTCCCAAGCCCTATTCGTACAGTACCATTACTACTAATATCATCTAAGTATTTATGAATATAAGATGCGCAGTGATATCCTGTACGCACAGCAATATCAAAATCTTCATCTAATATCATTCCTATATCATCCGATTTATAACCAGCCAAAGAAAATGAAACCATTCCTATGTGTTTATCTTTAGGTGGTAGGTACAATTTAATTCCATCTACTTCATTTAGTTTTTTAACCAAATATTCAAGTATTTCCTTTTCATAAAAGCCCCCGCCATTAGACAACACATCGTCTAATGCGACATCTAAACCTTTAATAGCAACAATATTAGCACTTGCAAATTCATATTTTCCCGGCATACTATCTGGCATATTCAAATTTAAGGAATCACTTCCAGTTCCACCCGCAAAACAATCTTCCAATTGGTAACAAGAACAATTTACAAAACCGCCTATACCCAAAGGTCCATATAATGTCTTATGTCCAGCAAATGCCAAAAAATCCACCTTCAAATTAGCTGGAATATCAATAAGACCTAAAGACTGTGCTGTATCCAGAACCGTAATAGCATGATACTTCTTTGAGAGTTCAAAAATTTCTTCTACCGGAAGGATATAACCCGTCACATTGCTTACATGAACACTGCAAACGCATCTCGGCTTATCTTTCGAAAAAAGATACTGCAACCTTTCAATGTCAATCTCCAAAGTATCTTCTTTCAAAGGCATTTCCCTGAGTACAATACCAATTTTCTTTTCAATCAGATGCAATACCCTTGCCACTGCATTATGTTCATAAGGCGACAGATACACAACATCTCCTTGAACAAAAGAAATGCCTTGTAATATTTGATTTAAGGCTATTGTTATAGATGGTGTAAATATAACATCTGCTCTATTATCAGCCTTTACCAGTTTTTTGATTTTATTTCTTACACCATCCATTACCTGAGTAGCCATTCGTGCACATTTATACGAACCTCTTCCCGAATTAAATGCAAGCTCACGATTCGCCTCGTCTAATGCCTTATACACATTTTCAGACTTTGGATATGTAGTTGCTGCATTGTCCAAGTAAATCATGACAAGCCTCCTATCCCAGTTCTTTTTCAATCATTTCCAACAAAATAGCAATTTTATCATTTACCGATAAATCAGAGAAATCATCTAACGTGTCTGACAAAATATTCCGCAAAATCGCCCCAGTACTTTCATCAACACATTCGTAATACTTTACGATAGACTCTCCATTCTTACCCACAAATGAAAGTTCATTTTTTCCATTGTTCGATGTTACCTGTCCCAGATTTTCTATCTCTTCCTTTACATCTTTCAGCATACTAATATATTCTTCTAAAGATGCTTCATTCCAAGTATCAAGATGTATATCTGTTACAGCTCGAATTATACGTTTTACAAATTCCACATCATCATAGGAACTATTTTCTGCAATACAGGTCATCAGTCCTGTAATCTGACTAGAATGTAAACCATGCTTTGCAAAATCGCTCTGATGTTCATACCATTCTATCATTGTATGATGCAAATCCTGCTTGGCTTTCTTGTCAAATATTTCAATCGTCTTCTCCACCGCCCTCTGGCTTATCCATGACAAATAATTGTTTGCCTTTTGTCTAAGTTCAGCAAGAATATTACATATATAAGAATAGTCATCACTGCCAACCACCTTTGGCAATTCTACGAATAAAACTTCATACGGATTAGCATCCATGCTCTGCAACAAAATTTTAATTTGGGGATATGCCTGTGCAATAGCATCATTGTTCCAATACGCATTATTCTTCTTAATATTTTTAGTTACCTGCGGCAATGCTCTGAACCATCTCTGCATGGCAAGCAAAACACCTGCAATTCTTGATTCTGATTTATTAGTTGTTTCCTTTGCATCAAACAACTGTCCCATTGCTGACAAATATTGTTCCTTACGAACATCCTCGGAAGATACAAAAATGTAGTAATCATCTGGATTTTCGCACATATTGAGTAAAATATCTGAAGTGAGTTGCTGCTCCTTCTTTCCAAAGTAGATTACAACATCTTCATTTCTTTCACTCAACACATAAGCAAGATAAATAGGAATAACACCCTTTCTCATTCCTATTGGTTCTTTTGTCAATACATTCAGCAAATTACTCATGCACTTTTTACAATCACAAGCACTTGCAATAAAATCATTGAATATACCAATAACGCTCTCAACATTATAAGCATATTGACCGTTTCTAATTCCGGTACCAACAAATAAAGCTCGATAAATTGTTGACTCTGCACTTGTTCCTGACATATAAACCTCAGTATCCTCACCATTTATAAGAGTCTCCATAATGGTTTTTCTGGCTTTTTTTATTGGTGCAGTCGATATATTCTGCTTATTGATTAATTCGTTGTTCACAGATATTGTTGCATAATATACTTCTTCGCATACCAAATCAACAATATCAGTTACTCTTTTCTTGTTTGTAGAGTGTAGTTTATCTCCCTCATAATAGAACACTCTTTTACCACTATTCTCTCCAAAAGCATATTCCAAATAAGATTCTATTTCCTTGGATAAATCTTCTTCAATAACAGGTATCTCTTTTTCAAGCACCTTATTATCTTCATTAGCAAAGAATATAGTATCTGTCTTAATTTCTTGTAATACTTCGTATTCTTGTAATTGTCTCTGTATTTCCATCTTCTTATGGCTATATACCACAATGAGTTTATTGCAAGAAGCCGTCTTCATTTTCTCCTCAATTGCCGAAGTATGATTCTCCTTTTCTTCAGAGTACAATGCAAGAACTTTTCCATCACAAAACACATCATCATCAAGCAAAACATTAATATCCTTCAACTCCAAAAAGTCTGATACATTCATATACTCATACCTAAAATATCGTGTCATTGTGAATCTATCATTGTATCTCTTCGGTAATACATAACGTTCTTCGGAAACTAATGATAATATTTTGGCAATATTCGTTCTTCCAGCTTTTATCAATCTACGTTTCTTTATTTCTGTCTTAAGCTCTGATGTTGCCCTAGTTTTAAATACATAGCAATTATTAGAACCTTTCTTATAAATTAAATCCTTCTCAACAAGTTGCTGTATGGTCTTCGCAGAATCTGTAACATTCGCTGCTAATCTCAAGGTATTTGCATCCGCAGGCATCTCCTCTGGCTTATTTACAATACTTATGATAGCAAGCGTTTTGAGCATCTTTTTCTGGTCATAATCGTCTACTTGCCCCAAAGCATATTCGGCATTAAGCCATTCATTATGCACATATTCATTATTAATATCTTTCTTAAACAATGCCTTGAAGTAGTCATAAATCAAATCAGCACTAATAATCCAAGATTTACCTAGCACATTATTAAATGTATCAACATATTCTGCCATACTGTGCTGTTCATTTTTTGAAATAAATGTAAACAAGGTTCTCTCATTTTGAGCCACTTTTTCGCTTATATTCAAAAGCAAATATGCACTTGTTGGACTAAGCGGATAGCATCCCCGCAGTACTATATCCTCAAAATCTGATTTAGTAAACACTGATGAAAATGCAACTAATCCATAATACTCCCGCGTTTTCTCATCCGAAAGTTGTTTTTTGATATGAACTTCATTCTCATACCCATTCTCTTTGTATATTGCATTCTGAATCAATTCAAAGTTATTTTTAGAAGAAGTTACAAACAGAATCTCCCTCAGTCTTCCTTCAATTCCAGTAAAAGAATTAATTGTCTCTACAGAAAGATATTTTCCATACTCCTTAATCCCTTTGTGCGCAACCATAGTAATGTATACTTGTGTCTGCTTTGAACTGTTTGCCAATTCACACATATCCTGAAGCAGTTTCATGTTATTACCAGCTGCTTCTTTATCCTGTCCTTCAATATACTTACTAAACTCATCAAATACAATGTAGATACCGGAATATCCATATTCTTCTACCAGTTTATCAGCTATATTTTTATACATTGGCAGAACTTCGGAATTAACAAGCGGATTAAATACTCCACCCGACGTTAACTCCGGATATATTTCCTTAAATATATCCAAGTAACATACTTCACAATCAGTTAATCCAGAACACATGGCTTTTTCCGCGATTTTTCTTTCTTTCAATAATCCGACATATTTTTTATATGTTGCAGGATAATCATCTCTCCAGCGTCCAATTGTGTCTAGCGCATACGTGTAATATGTTTCTGGTGTGAGTTCTGTTAATCCTTCTCTTTTCAATGCTTCATTAAGCCCTACCATAAAGGCCTGACTTAAATCCCCTTGGGTACTCATAATTAGCACTGGCAGAAATTTTCCTTTTTCCCACAAACTTTTCATTGTAAGCGCAGTTTCCGGACTAACCAAATAAATCCTATTGTAGAGTTCCTCTATCAATTTATTATTCTCATCGTTACGTTCCATTGATAATATAGCTAATATGAGTAATAACAAATGGGATTTTCCTTTTCCATATGGTCCAATCAATAATGTTGATTGATTCCTATTATCCAAAACTGCCTCAAGATACTGTCTCAGGATATCGACAGAAGATTTCGTCGGAATATAACTCTTGATTTTTTCTATCTTATTCAAGTCCAGATAAAGATTTACAGAATCTCTGAAATCACTATTGAAACTGATATAATCTTTCATATTTGGCATAATTGCACCTACCTACTGTTATAATATTCTTCAATAACTTCGTCCACTGTTCCAACATTTACTGGATATATGACATCCAATCCTGCCGTCCTATCCACACGAATGTATTCCATATTTTCAAGTCTCTCTAAAATGCTGTTAAGCGTTACTCTATTCAAATGATATATTCCCTTCACAACTTCAAATACAGCATCAATGCTAATAGTATCCTGATCTTCTAAAAGAATAGCTAACTCATATAACACAATCTTTTCATTGATTTTTCTAATATCAAGTTGTTGTTTATAGTACACGTCTTTCTCTTTCTTAACTAATCCCAACACTGCAAACGGAGATTTATTCTTGTCTTCAGGATCATCATCTGAATTATTCTTGCTATACATATTTAGCAACACATCAATATCATCTTTCAAAGAACCATCTGGGAATGCATCTGTCCCTGCATATACAATCAATTCCTTTTTCAAAACATCAAACAATTCATCCTTTTTAAATTCCTCTGCGGCACACTTATTAAAGAACAAATACCATACGGTAGCCCTATTGTCATTCTTCGCAATACATGAATGAAGTATCCATAGTGAAAAATAGTCTTCCAAGTACAAATCATATTGCTCGATGTATTTTCCAATTTGTGATAAAGTTGCACCGTCTTTTGGATTTTCCTCTATTAGACTAAAACTCTGCATCCAATACCTAATAGACTTAACCATATTAGTACCCACCCCTAAGATGTCCGGACCATCATTACCAGTAAATATCTTTGCATTATTCTGGACTCCACGAATTCCTTTATTCAACCATCCTTCTCTCAAAGGAAACTTCTCATGTCCTTTTAACTTCATTGCGCATTAGCTCCTTTTTATTGTTAATACTTTTCGCATATAGCATCCTGCATTAAAATGATCTACACATTCAGTACAACGCACACATTTCTCATCATCAATTTTATAGATGAGTGTTTCTGTGTCATCATCCTCATTTTTAATAGAATGCACATTTATTGCATTATGTTTACATACACTTGCACAAGCTTTACAGCCCATACACATTTGGTATTTTGTTAATTGACACTTAATCTTACCTTCCGCAGCTGCCAGACTATTTGCACCTGCTATATTGGTCTTTTTTATTGTCACTTTAAGTCTATTTGTTCCAATTCTTCCTTGCAAAACAAGCACTACATTTCCACTTCTATCCAATACATAAACCTCTCCAAGTCTCTTATTCCCTAATTCCTTGTTAATATATCCAAAAGGCTTAAATAGTTCATAGAGTTCTTCCGTAATAAGATTCTGCAATTCATAATTAAATGCATTATCCTCCGTTGCACAAGGCTCGAATTTTATGATTGAAGTATTAGCTATTTCCAGCCCCTGTCCGCCTTGCCTTGCTTTCCAATTTCCAGAATCAATATATTCTTCAGCATCAGGTTTCCCAATCTTATTTGCAAATGCAACTAAAATGTCTCTCCAATGAACATACTTCTCGTTCATATGTACTTTAGACAAAAATTCTGACCACGAGCCATTATTGGGGCAACACCAACATCCAACTCTGGAATATCCAAGTTTATACGCCTCATTAAAATCAATTCCTGTTGTAAGTATATAAAGCCAGACATCAAAATCAATCCATTCAATTATTGGTGATACAACCGTCTGTTTGGTGATTTTAGGACTTTCACTTTCTCTATCATACTTACTTCTTGACGCTGATTCGCTTTTCCTAATACCATAAAATGTAAGTACGTTAGTCTTATCTTTGAACACTTGCGAAAGAGTTTTAGTAATAGCACCTGTTTTGAAAACTGTGCAACACCATCGCATAACCCTACTAGGTGGTCCTATCTCCTCACATAACTGTTCAAAGTTCTTCTCATAATTCTTTGCTCTTAATACCCTATGTTTTTTTGCAAAACGATCTCTATACTCATATGTCATCGGAAACTCTAATGTTGTATCTCCAAATATGTGAGTAACCTTTTTAGCAAATGCTCGTGTAACCAAATCCGAAGTAACTGTTGAGTCTTTTCCGCCACTAAATGACACAAACATGTCCTCTAGAGAATTTGTTTCTTCAAATCCCTGAATATATTTAATAGCTTCATCTGTTATTTCATAATACCTATTTGCATTAGAGGCTATAAATCTCTGAACCATATTATCAAAACCACAACGATTTATATCTTCTACGTTTTCATCATACTTTTTCTTAATTTCATGTATCTCAAATAATGACATGCTATTAATTTGTTTAATAGACAGCTCTCTCTTAATTCCGTCAAAATAGTATCCGCTATTACTATTCCAAACAGAAACTTCATCAAACACATGCAAATCTTCTTCCTCGAAGAGTATCGCAAGTAGTAATTTCTCTTCTGGAAAGACTGGTCGCAAATCAGTAGCAATATATTTACATTCATTACCACACACCGGGCAACGATTCACTTTCTTATCTTTATGTTGTTCATCCTTCTCGCCAAATACAGGCACCCTGCATTCATTGCACCAATACAATGTTGTAGATACAATAGGTCTAGCATCACAGCCATCTTTTGAACACCTCTCTCCTTCTACCGGAACATTATGTATTGGACATATTTTTTCAATCATATTTATCCCTCGTTCCTATATTAGTATTCAGCCTTTTCCACAGTCTTGATTTCAACAACATCTTCAACATTGCATTCAAGCTTATCGCAAATTTTCTCAATCACAGTAAGCGTAACAGCTTCACCATTAGTCATTTTTGCAACGGTACTGCTACTGATTCCCGTCATTTTTCGCAAGTCTCCCTTATTCAATCCTTTGTCAATCAATAATTTCCATAAATTGTTGTAAGAAATAGCCATATATTTTACCTCTTTTCCAGAACAAAAAACATCTCTTTTATCATAGCATATAATGGCTGATTTTTCAAATATATTATTTGATTTTTCAAACCAACAAATTATAGTAAAAATTAAAATAATTGTACATAAAGTGTTTTTTTCCAGTTTGTTTAGCCTCAAATCTTTAATTTACTCTTGTACATGATTTTCAGAAAATTTTATCATCATACATTTATTAATAATCATTTTTTCATACAACGCAGCCAAAGACGGCGTTGTCTACTTCACGTTTTCCTCCTCAAATTTTTAATTATTAAGATACTTGCTCTTAAAACTATCCATTCAACTCCAACACCCTTCTTACATACCTCACCTTCTTCTCTTCCTTCAACACCTGATACTGATAACAAAACAACTCCTCCATTATCTCATCCACACTCTTCTTTCCGCAATTCCGTATCTTCATCAAATCTTCACTACCATCTATCTTTGCGACCAAATCTCCTATAGTTTTCTACCCAGCCCTATGTAAACAGTTGCTGGAACGCTGTGTCAAATCAAGTACCTCTAATTCCGTTTCGTCCAAAGTCCGACTTAGATACATGGGGAACCTCAGTTTCGCACCATTTCGTTTCACGATTTCATTCCACCTTGCATCCGGTACCAGCTCCATCATTTCCTTTAAAACTACTTCTCTTTTCATAATCGACGCCTCCACCTTCTAACCGGATTAGTCTTTTCATTTTGTTAATGATGATTGCTTGGACACTCCATCCACTTATATGGCTAACAAAGACAAAACAGTCCCATTCCATTGCTTTAGATGCACTCATTTATCACTCCTTTTTCTTATAAACATCCAAGATATTTCATATAAAAATCCTGAACTGTTCTTAGTTCTTCCCCATCGGATATACTGAACTTACCGTGATTCTTATAATGACTATCATCGACCCATGTCAAAAAGCAAGTATCCCCATCAGCATCTATCACTATCGAATATAATCTCACTTTTTGAAAAGCTACATCATGACAGATGTAGAGTCTTATCATATCCCCATCCTTAAGCGCGGGCGGCATAGTAACTCGCAATATACCTGCAACGTTTCCAATAAGAGTTGCGTCCACCTTAAAGTCTTCTGCTGTATACGGGCATCGATATCTGGGAATATCGCTGTTCCATAACTTATATAAATTCAGAAATAGTTCATGCTTTTTCATTAACACTGCTTTTACAAAATCTTGTTCTATATCGGAATACGCAGCCTCTGGTATCCACTCATATTCAATTTCATGTCTTGCTTTCTGTGTATCCATAATTCCTCTTTTCTCCCAACACAATTCCCTAAAAATCAAAATCATCCGGATCTAATCCAGCTTCTTCCAAAACCTCACGTCTTTCATCTTCATCCATAAACTCTAATTCTTCCGGATTAAGCCCCGCCAGTTCCAGTTCATAGTCATCATCGTCGTCATCTAAGATGTCGGTAGATTCTTCCTCTTTCATTAGCCCATAGAATGTGCAAAAATCTGCAGCACGCTCAAAACTATCCAAGTTACCATCCCTGTTAAGATCAAACATATCGTGCATAATAATCCTCCCATACAATTTGATTGCTTTATCAATTAACCTTCTCCCAGTAAATTCTCTACTATCTTCTCCGGAGCATCCATAAATCTCTTCGTCACAATAAAATGCTCTGTGTCTTTGTAATCAACACTCTTAATTCCCTCTTTTGTTATTTCCAGCACCTCTGCATCCGGAAAAGTCATTAGTATGGGAGAATGGGTTGAAATAATAAACTGTGAATTCTTATTTACCAATTTCTGCATACAAACCATCAATCGCATTAACCTCATGGGAGACAATGCTGCCTCAGGCTCGTCCAATATATACAAGCCATTTCCCGAAAAGCGATTCTCTACCAAAGCCATAAAACTCTCCCCATGAGACTGCTTATGTAAAGATATTCCGCCATAACTAGCAATCACTTTCGCTCCAAATGAAGGTGCAGCATCCAATTCATCAATATTTGACGCTACATTATAAAAGCTTTCTGCCCGCAGGAAAAATCCATCCTTACGTGGCACATATCCTCTGCTTACGGTCAAATAGTTAAACAAGTCCGAATGAGAGTTGTTTGTCGCGAAATTAAAATTAACCGTTCCGCCCTCTGGATTGAACCCCATTGCAACTGCAATTCCTTCAATAAGAGTGGATTTTCCAATACCATTTTCTCCCACTAAAAAAGTTACCCTTTTCTCAAAATGAAGCCCATCTATCTTAAGGAGATTACGCACTACCGGCAATTTACTCAAATAATTATCTTTAGGAATACCCTTTGTGATTTTCACATCATTTACATACAAGCTACTTCTCATAACTTAAGCCTCTTGTATCAACTCACATAATACTCCTTTCGGAAGTATAAACTTGATTTTTCCTACTGCTGTATCGCCAATCTTGTCATACATCCTTCCGGCACTCATGCTTTCTCCCTGAACAGTAAAAGGACTATTCGCTACATATCCTACCAGTCCAAGCCCATCCATCTCTACCTTGATGGCCTCCTTGTCCAGCTCATTATCTGGTTCTTTCACAAGCTTCACTTCCAACCCCGGTTCCATAAATTCATCACCATAACGATATTTTGTGCCTGTAATTGTAAAATAGATTTTTTCCATAAATCCTTCCTCCTTCTCAAAATAAAATAGAATCAGAATAGGGTGTTTTCCTATCCTGATTCCATTATAAATCAAGTGCATGTCCAAAAATACGGACTTCACTCAACTAAAGTGTTTTTCAAAAACGTTTGTGCCGACCGGAGTGGAACGTAGACCGAACCCTCGGTGCAAATACTCGCACACCAGCTTAACAGTCCGGCCCGCTACCACTTACGGTATACCTACCTATAACGCCGTGCCTGAGATTCGAACTCAGATATCCTTTCGGAATGCCGGTTTTCAAGACCGGTGCTGTACCAATTGAGCCAACACGGCATAGGGTGCCCGACGAGACTCGAACTCGCAACCGGCGAATCCACAATCTAACAATGCTTGCATGGTTTTTGCTCTACCACTTGGGCTACGGGCACCATAGTGATCCCTGCGAGACTTGAACTCAGCATCCCAGGCTTGAAAGGCCTGTGTCCTAACCTTTAGACTAAGGGACCGTGTGCGAGCCATCACTGACTCGCTTATTCACTTTTTCATGCAGATAAGATTACCTGCGTATCATTCATGACCAAAATATCATCAATCTTTACACCCAAAACTGCCGCCAAAACAACCAAATTATCGATTGTCGGCAATGCTGTTCCGTGCTGCCACTTGTAAATCGCCTGCGGTGTCGCAAAACCAAATACATCCTGCAAATCCTTAACAGATACACCTGCAAGCTTTCTTAATCTATTGATATTCTGGCCGGTTCTTACCATGTCAATGGTTGGAATAGCCATTGTCTCTCTCCTTCCCGGCATAGGCCGGGAGTGGAATTACCTCATGTCCTTTCCAAACTTCGCCGGCTCAGATGCCTTAAAATTATAAATAGGTTTTAATACTTCAATTACTTCTACAGATTCCCCGATGACATCAATGATGTCGCTTAGGGACTTATATGCCATAGGAGCTTCGTCCAACGTATCTTCATTGACGGAGGTTGTATAGATTCCCTCCATTTCTTTCTTGTATTCCTCTAAGGACAATGACTTACGGGCTCCGGCTCTGGACATAACTCTTCCGGCACCATGCGGTGCAGAATAATTCCATTCCGGATTTCCCTTACCAACAGCGAGTACACTTCCATCCCTCATATTAATTGGAATCAGCACTTTTTCTCCTTTATGGGCTGCAATTGCGCCCTTTCTCAATATCATTTCACCTGTATCAATATAATTATGAATGGTATGAAATGCATCTACCGCTGTTAAGCCACATCTATCAAGAATAACTTCTGCAATCATTTCACGATTTCTTTTCGCAAACTGCTGGCAGATTTCTACGTCTGCCAAATAATCCTCAAAGTATTTACCGTGGAGATAACACAAATCTTCCGGAACCTCCGTAGGTCCATTTGCCTTTTTCCATGCAATTTCTTTCAGTGCAGCCTGGATTTCACTTCGTCTCCCCTGCTCTTTGAAGGTTCTGATAATTTCATCTCTCTGCTCGAAATAATCTTCCATGCCACGGTTCAAATCCACTGCAAGTCTCTGATAGATTTCTGCCACTTGTTTACCAAGGTTACGACTACCGGTATGAATGACAAGATATTTTGTACCATCTGCAGCTTTATCCACTTCGATGAAGTGATTACCGCCTCCCAGGGTGCCTAAGCTTCTCTCTAATCTCTTACTGTCCTTCAATTCCCTAAAACAACGAAGCTGCTGTAAATCAAAATGCTCCTGTCTGCCCTGCCATACATTCATTCCCGAAGGAACAAAGTGGCATGCTTCATCCAGTTTCTCAAAATCCATCTCGATATTACCAAGATTCACCGTATACATGCCGCATCCAATATCGACTCCTACTACGTTTGGAACAGCCTTGTCAATAACTGTCATGGTTGTTCCGATAGTGCAACCTTTACCGGCATGAACGTCCGGCATAATTCTAACCTTAGAACCGGCAGTAAATTCGTAATCGCACATTCTGCGGATCTGCTCGATTGCCTCATCTTCGATTACGGTTGCATAACATATTGCTGTATTTACTTTTCCCTTAATCTCCAACATAGTGTTCTTCCTTTCTTCAAATCAATAAAAATACATTGGACAGTACTCGGAGAGGGGCTCGAACCCTCATGCCTTTCGGCGTCTGATTCTAAGTCAGGTGCGTCTGCCAATTCCGCCATCCGAGCATAAAAAATACCGCTTACCCATCATCAAGGTAAGCGGTACGCTAAGAACATGTTTATCTATCTTCCGCGCAGTCCTATCACTGCAGTCCGGTACAGGCAACACAATTTCCTCGTTTCTGCTTATCTATAGATGAGTGCATGACACATAAGCCCAGCTCGCGTTCATCGAGATGTGCTGACAGGTAACTTTCACTATAGAGGCAATACCAACGATTCATTGTAGTCATGTCTTTTATCCTTTCTGGAACCTATGTCGTTCCGCTTTTCTCTTAATTACATCATCATCATAGCACGAAAAGTTGAGATTGTAAATTATACTTGTGGTATAAAACCAAAGAAACCTCATGCAAATACTCCGAATAGGAATTGAACCTATATCTCTCGGTTCGTAGCCGAGTATTCTATCCATTAGACTATCGGAGCTCAGTAGTCCCTATAGGAATCGAACCTATATCACAAGATTAGAAATCTCGTGTTCTTTCCATTGAACTAAGGGACCATTCGGGAGCCAGTCACTCCCCCTTTTCTATATTCTTTTTTCATGCAGATACACTCGAAGCAACTACTTCTCCGGTATTAATTACCAAAATCTCTTCCAAAGACACCTGAAATATCGCCGAAAGAAAAACCAAATTATCTACCGTAGGTAATGCTACACCATGCTGCCATTTATAGATAGCCTGAGGCGTACCAAAACCAAACAACTTTTGCAAGTCCTTCACAGAATATCCTGCTTCTTTCCGAAGCATCTCTATATTTTTACCTGTTGCAATCAGGTCAACAGTAGGTATATTGAACATAATTTTCCTCCACACAAAAACGCCTAACCCTGCAATTTCTCACATAGGCCAGGCGTCTTAAGCAAGGTTGAACAAACCGATTCGACATTTATTTATGTTTCGCGGCTTGGGGTTAATCCTATATGAGTGCATGTTTCTAAAGCCTACAATCATTCGTCTGACCGGTGGCATCTCTCGCATTGTATGTGTTCTTCGTACTGATAAAATAAACATCGAACTCTGTTCTCCTTTCCATGAGCTTGACTCATTATGTTCTCTAATCGGAATGACAGGATTCGAACCTGCGGCCTCGTGATCCCAAATCACGCAGTCTACCAACTGACCTACATCCCGATAAGTCGCGGGAGCGAGATTCGAACTCGCGTTACAGAGCTTATGAGGCTCGGCTGGAACCATCTCCAGTCCATCCCGCAGTCGCAAAGGTAGGATTCGAACCTACGTTACAGGGCTTATGAAGCCCGGCTGGAACCTCCTCCAGTCCACTCTGCGAAACGTATTTTTGCATATAAAAAGACCGCTTAGATACTATGCACTAATATCCTCACGGTCTAACTATCGTTAAATATGGTATCCTATTTCAGCGCTGTTTTTATCGCTCCATTAGACTACCTCCGGTTCGAAGAATTATTCTGTGCATATAAGGACATGATGAAATAAACATACTTCTATCGCATGTTGGCAGCGGTCGCATATTCATTTTTCTCATCATTGTCATGCTTCTCATAATCGTTTCCTTTTCTGTACCCAGGCGCTTATGTTGTGCCCCTGTTTTCCTTTCATGATTAAATATAACACAAAAATCTCGGTTTGTCATTCTACTTGTGGTATAACTTTTCATTTCCTATATACTTCTTATATTCTACATATCATCACTCCGGGAACTCATTTTCTCACCTATTCCCAGCAGAAGATGTGCCTGGCTCCCTCTTTTTTCAATCCGCCATATAAACATCAATATAAATCTCTATCCACCGATCCTCCGGATCCAGATTTTCTCCGATATCCCCTTCCTTTACAATGCCAAACAAATACTTGCCTGCATCCATCAAATGATAAAGCACTTCATTCTTTATTCTGGGTATATATCCCAGCTTATGTCCCTTCTCATTCTTCACAAGAATAGCTTTCTCATCATATTTGTTTTTGGGTTCTAAGATCAATTGCACCCGGTCTCCTTCGTGTAGGCTTGCAGCTTTCTTATGGATTCCATCCACATGCATCGCCCCATTAATCATAGTATGCATCAGAAATATATCTCTCGAAAAAGGACTTGGTACACTATTTCCATTTTGTTTGAGAAAGCTCACCGCTAGGACATCATTCTCTCTTGTAGACAATTCTTTCTTTTCCTCATTCATAGGTTTTATCCCTCTTCTTTTTCTGTAATTCTTCCATCTCATGATTTACTTCTTGCAAAATCTGGTTTAATCGGAGAATCTCTTTTTCATATTCCTGGATTAATCGAATAATCGCATCCTGCTTTGTTTTCACAGCCTCCGGATCATCTAAAAACTCTTTTTCTGTGTAAGGGAAGTCTTCTTTTATAGCGCCAATCTCCTCAATTGCTTTTGCGATTCGTTCCAGCAACTGCTCTCTAAGACTAATTAATGCTTCCATACTCTCTTCCTGAGAAAGCATTTCTTTATCCAATCCATAAATTTCATCATATATTGCCTGAAGAGTCATAAGGTCTCCCTCTTCATAGGCCTTTGCAGCTCTGTGAAAAAGCTCCAAATCATGCTCAGTAGCATTGGGATTCATATCCGGATGCAGCTTTTTTACTATCTTTCGATACAGATCCTTTGCATTAGGAAGAGGCTTTTCTTTCGGTTTTGTATCACTGTCTTCCGTATCGTCCTCATTACTCCCTTTCGAGGTATTCTCTGTGTCGGAGTCTTTTTCTGTGTGTTCTCCTTCTTCGCGCTTACCATATTGGCTTTTCCACTGCTCCTCATAAAACTTACGCTTTTCTTCCTTCTGCGCCTGCTCTTCCTGGGATTTCTTGGATTTTTGATAATCTTCATCCACCTTTTGGTGAAACTCCTGATACTCCTTCTCGATTTGTTCATCCACTTCCTCTTCAGAAATGCTCTGCTCTCGATTTAACGCCGCTCGTGCAATTTCAATTCGACGCTTCAATTCCAAAATCATCAATTCCTGATAATTCGCTCTGTTTTGATAATCACCGATTTCTGCAGCATACTTGGCACGAAGTTCCGGACAGATATGATAAATCAAATCATCCCTCTCCTGCAATAATTCCGCAAGCCTTGCTTTCAATATCAGAATTTCATCCTTTATTTTTGCCAATGCATCTGAAACAATTATCTCACCACCCATTGAAACCCCTCCAAACAGGCACCCACTCTAATCTTCGTAATGATTCATATCACCAAACAATCCCGGTCCGGAATATCCTTTTTCATTATATCTTACCATCGGAATAATTTCCATGAAATGTTTCTGAACCTTTCACCTTCTTGGGTCTTAACACTTCCATTACCGTTTTTAGTACTTCATTACATCTTTCTTCATTACGAACAATTGCAAATAACTCCGCTGTATTCTTGGCATCCCACAAGGCATCATGAATTCTTACAACCCTCTAGGCCGCTAGTTTGCTTCTTCCTCTGGGGATACTATAAAGCTTTAGGGTATATAATCGCCTGTACTTGTACACATTTCTTCGCACTCCCTTAATGCCGCTAAAACCTTTTCATATGTACAATCGCTATCAACTCCGTTTGCATACTCAATCAACTTCCAATACCTAGGGGAACTATGGGACGAAAGATATTCTGTAAATATAGTGGCTGCTTCTTGATATTTCCCCTCCTCCATATACGTATACCCTATTCTCACCTCTCTAAAGCGGTTTTGCTGTTGATTATCGAGAACAAACAAAATCACTAAGCAACAAATGAACACCAACAATCCAATCCTTTTCCCATTAAACTTACCTGTCTCTTTCATACCGTTTTCCTCCCATTACTCATCAGTATCTACCGGTCCAAATAGTTCAGTAAACTTGGCATCCAATATTGCGTGTATTTCTTCATTAAGCGTCCTCCTATCCTTCACAGAGATGTCCTTCTCATCGTTTAATATGCTTGCATCGCGCAAACTCTTAACAAAATCTTTATGCTTTTTCATCACGTACATCCTTCTCCTCTTTATTATTTCCTATGGCTATTCATAGATTACCTTGTAATAATCTTCCACTCGCGATTCTCCATAAGCCCGCGCATCTACTTCACACTGCTGCGTGTAATATGCATCAAAATCTTCCACTCCATCGCAATAATTATCCAGCTCTTCCATGTATATTTTTGCATCCTTAAATATCTTCAAAGCTTGAACCTTCTCACCTGCATCCTCATAAGCCTCACTACATCTATACTCATAAGAATGGAAAACCTCATGCAAAAACGAAGATAAAATACTGGAGGAGGAAGTTGATTCATCAAGCAAGTAATCCATATTAAGGACAATCTCATGTCTGGCATCATTATAATAACCCGTCATATACTCCGGCAAATTTGCTGCATATACATTCAATTCATTTGATAATCCCAGATAATTCTGTTCCACGATACCAACAACGGTTAACACTTCCAATCTTTGTAACAGATTCAAGTCTCTCCAACGGTCTTCTCTTAACAGCCCTATCGTCTCCATATTCGCTGCAATTGTCTGTTCTTCCTCATTTATCATTAGAGACTCACTTACTCCGGCACTCATAACACTTGAGCCGAATATAAAATTCATCTCAAGTTCTAGAATAATAAAGGCAAATCCCAAACCCAAAAACATCTGCACTAAATAAACCGCCTGCCTTACACGCTTACCTATTATCCGCTTAAGGTTTTTTCGATGAATAATCTCTCTTTTCATTAGGTAAACTGTAAAAACAAGAGATAATATTACCGCTACAATAAGCGTACCGACAATTAATCCGCTCCTAATCTTTGCATATGTAAAAGCTGTATATATTCCATATCCTGTTGCAAGGTTTAGAAACACACTGAATCTATTTCTCCTTTGTACACCTTCTAATAGCCCTCCAACCACAGATACTACGATAAGAATTCCGCATAGAATCAATCTGGCTTCCAACAAGGAATGATCTCCCAGACATCTCAACAGATTCCTATAACAAATCATTGCAATAAATCCCCAAAGAAAATGCGCTCCTACAAATTCCGCTATACTCATGGAATCACTGTTACTTGTCTTGTTCATACACTCACCTCCCTTTCTCTGCTTATGCTGAAACCCTTTCTTCTTCCTCTTTGTCATCCTTAAGCGGCAAACTATACCATATACACTCCTCTTTTTCGTCTAACGCATAAATGGAATGAGCTGAATCCTTGATATTTAATAAATCTTCCGTAAACAGAATTGGGTCCTCTTCTCTCCACAAATCCTTGCTCTTTAAAAATCTCATGATTTTCCTATTATGCTCCAACGATTCTCCGCAAATCACCACCTGGGGTAAAGAAACCTGATTAGGGGAATTTTGCGCCAAATAATTAGCATTATGTAACAAGGTATAATAGCGCTCCATCTTGTCCGCAAGCTTAGTATAGCCTTCTGCGTTATCTCTCACTACTTCATAGGCCAACACACTATTGCTATCTATCCGAATATTGGCTGCGGTTCGCATGATGGAACCATCATTTACCAAACCATCCTCCCCCTTCACCAAGAAGGTTTCCATGATACCAAATCTTTCCAGCTTGACTTTATTGACTAACATATGCAGAACAATCTGATTAGCCATTAATATCCTTTTGACATCCGAGGGGGTCTCAAGCTTCCCTTGAGCAACCTTCTTGGTATGGGACCTATAAAAGTTTCCTCTGTGAAATTCCACGCCTCTGTCCATAGCCATAAAATACCCCTTTGCATCCAACTCGTAATAGCATAATCCCTTCTTTGCCTCAGGTATCGTGATGACACTTTCCTTGATAACGCGGTAATGCTTCAGCTTGAAAATTTTCTTGGTTAACTCCGGTCTCGAAATCGAAAAACCTCTTAATATTAACCATTCATATAACTGAAAAGCATTCAAATACTTACTCCGGGCAATTTCTTCCACTATGGCCAAATCCAGCGGGTCTGCTGCCTTTACTATCGCTTCTACTTCCGTATATTCTCTGGGAAGCAAAGTAGGCACTATATATTCTCCCTCCCAAACGGCAAATATTGACTTTCCGGGTACGGTCAATGTTATTTTTCCAGAATCTCCCTGTGAATAGGTTTCTGCCTTATTAAAGATTGCACACTGTTTCATCATAAGCGTATTCTCCTTTTCTTTTGCTGATTTTCGCCTTCACTTATATATAGGGACGTTTTTCGCCTCAGGTAACACTTATCCTAAAATTAATATCTCATCATTTTATTCAGCACATATCGATAAACCTTTCAAAAAATAAGCACAAAAAAACTTGGCGAATAATCACCAAGTTTTTTACAATAAGTACATAAATATTCTGTTATTAAACTAACCTCCCAAGTTTTCCCAAAACTTCTTCATTCTCCTAACTCGTCCCCCTCAGGTAATTCCTCTTTTGAAAGATCAAACTTACATAATTGCGCCAATTTCTCTTTAAAGTTTCCCCAAGCCCTACTTACACTTTTACTATTGATATTATAATACGCTGCAATTCCTTGATCTTGATATAAAGTCATAGAAATTATCTCTTTATTTTTCTTGGCAACACCATTATTCAGCACCACTCTCTGTTTATCCTCGGGAATTAGCTCATAATATCTACATAATTCATCAAATGCATTTACCGCTTCCCCTTGCATACGAAAATCAATATATTTTTGGCCTTCTTTTACTTCTATACCTTTTTTTTCACAGTACAAATCCATCACAGTGTACTTTGTTTCTTCATTCTCCTTACAAGTTCCACAAACATATGTATACGGCATGCTTTGGGGTTGCTTTTTAAGCCCTCCCCTTCTGCATTTCGGACAACAATAGTATGTTTCCTCAATATCCATTGAAAAAACATCCAAAAAAGTCGGTTCTTGACATAAACAATATTTCAAAGCCTCTTCTAACATATATTCTCTTAGCATTTCGCAAAGTATATCTCTATCTATGTAACAATAATCCAATGGCTGCTCTGCTTCACTCGCCACAAGCTCCAAATCGATTTCCTTGGTTAACATCTCTGTTACAATCTTTTTTTCCATATGAAAATCCAATGTCATAAAGCTTCGATGCATTTTCTTTAAGTTTTTGGCTATGCACTTAGTTATTTCGCCCCTAATTACGTCTTTGTTTGCCCTAGGGTCTAATTGCTTAAAAGCCTTTTCTATAAAATCCTCTGTCTCACCAGAATTTTCCCTTCCTGCTCTACGCTTATTCTTTGCTATTATCCATTCTATCAGGTCATCCTTACCACCCGTTCGGCCCGTACCTGGATCCACTATTATCGGCCCTTTTCTTAACACTTCATTTACATAATCCACAGTTACTCCTTTTATTTGAGCCAATATCTCCTTCAACTCGTCGTCACTCTTTCGAGGATGTACTTTTCTAAGATCTCTTAATAGGTCTCTATAAGCTTTAAATTCCGAATTCTCTACTCCCGTCACCCCTCCGGGCCTTTCATTTAGTTTTGCCGTATATATTCTTTGCTTAAACATCCTATGGAATAAATGGGTAAATAACTTTAGTTGCTCTTCATCTTCCGTCTTCGCTTTTTTTACATATTCTAAAGCTTCTCGGACTGTTATAACTAATACATCTGCATATTCTTCCGCTTTTGTAGATATTTTCTTCTCATAATCCCAAACTTCTACAATAAATTTCAGTTCCTCTTTTTCAGATATTTGTTCACCCTTCCTACACATATCTAATATCGGATGATTATTAATCCTATTCTCGTACTCTATGAGAGCCTTTTTGTTCTCGTATACCATAAAGCACCTCCTATATGGAAATAAGTGCTTTCAGCATTCTTCTCGCAACGTCAGTATTTGAGCATTCGATGGCGTCCGATACAGAACTCAAATAGAATAAGGGAGACATATTACAAATCGTTCCATCCACAACATGACCATTCTCAAATTGTGCCATTCCATATATAATATCTATATCACAATTCAAATGCTTCTCGGCAAATTTTAAAGCAGCAAAGAGTACAATTGGTTCGTCCTTAGGACCATAAGTAATATCCGCCAATACATAACTGTTGTCCTCAATCTTATCAACCAATTCATTCAATAAAGCACTATGAACCGCTTGAGTTTCTGCAAAATCTGTATATATGCATTCCACTTGTACTTTAACTTGTAATGCCTCTGTCACCTGAGAAAGTTCTTCTAAAAACCTTTCTTTATTTCTCTCATAAAAAGTTTTTTTGTCTTTCTTAACTAGAACTATTACTTTTACCTCATCATCTTTATTTATTTTAGCATCCAATAATGCATTTACCGGAAATCTTACTTCACGTTCTGCAACTGGCATCATTTCATCCATACCTTTGTAAATCACTTTGTCTATTTCGGGTTTAAAGGGTATACAACAAATTATCACTTTTTTCATTTTTCATACCTTCCTTTTTCGTTTTACTTGATATACTGGTATAATTGCAACAAAATACCCGTAATATCACTTACATATTCGTAAGATTCGATTTTACCTACAACTTCATGATAGCAGCCTTTCGCTTGTTCTTCAGATAATATGTCATCATGCGCTGCTCTATTTCTATATTCTACACGTATCCGTTCACACTTGTCAATAAAGCTACTCTCTTCCTACTCCATAACCACCGGTATCTCTCTCTTTATTTCCAACGCCCGACTTCCGCCAATGGCGTAAGCCTTTAATAACAATCCCTTATCCACACATCGCTTAATTGCAATTCCAAAAGAAGAGGTGGGGTCAATGACAATCTCCTTTACCTTTGGATTCATACTAAAAAGAAAGTAACAAAGACGCTGCTCTTGTTCTAAAAGGTCATAAATTTTTTCTAACTGTTCTATATTTCTAACGGAAGTGTCCATGGGATAAGTTGCCCTTTTATTCCGGTTCAATAAAGATTTGACTTCAATATAGGTTTGCGTATCCTCAATGTATAAATCTGATTTATAAGTTCCGACAGCCACTTCTCGTTTTATTTTACTACGCTTTCCTAAATAATTAAATATTCTTCTTTCAAGCTGATCTTCGACGATTCGGTTTAGAAACTGCAGATTTAATAACACCAGACTATTCCCATATCTTACCGCTTCAACAATATACTCAAATTTATCAGAGGCGCCTTCATAGGCTTTCAACAAAACTTCCCGTCCTGCTAACGAAAAGAGTTTTTCCAGCTTGCAGTTTGAGGGCATGTAACACAATCGCTCTGTACCCTCCACTTCTACATAGCAATGAAAGCGATATTTCCCCTCCTTTATAAAAATGCCTTTTGTGGTCCAGCAGTTCATTTCCTCTGTAATTTCTACAGATTTCATTTTTACCCCTTCCTTCAACATCATTTATATAAATATTCCTGTTTAAATGTACATTTTCGACATTTTTTGGTATAATATTCTTGGTTTATTTTATCATAGTAGACTTACTTTTAACAGTAAAAAGAAAAAAATACCATAGGAGGAAGCTCTCATGACCAAAAACCAAATCCGCTTAAAAGCCATCAACTTTCTTGGTGACTATGACCCTAAAATCCGGACCAAGTTTACCAACATCTGTGGCAAAACCGCCCAGTACAGCGTTCCGGACGAATTGTATCAGAAACGTACCCCACGTAAAAATAGAGTCCTTATCTCATGGAAAACCGTGAAACGAAATCATCTTACTATGGAGCAACTTAAAACCTTTACCGGTGGTGTTGCCGTGGAATTTGTAAACGAAGATTTCTTTGCCCCCGAAAATCAGGCGGACCCAACCTTCATCGCACTCAAGAGCAAACTAGGCAGTGATGAACTTGTGTCTTCCATTATCTCCATCCGCTCTGAGTCCGGTACTTCGTCTTCTCAGGACCAGCGTATGGCCTTCCAGCAGTTAATTAATAACACTCAAGTTACCTACCGTGGACAGACCATTACTATAACTCCCTATAACTACCGAGACTATGCCATCGCACATGTCTTTAAAGGAGGAATCGGGAATGATAATTGGGATGGTTTCCTCTATGTTTCCATCAGAGGTGGCCAACAAGACACTATAGAAACTCATTACGAAAATCAAACCATTTTTAACCCGGCTTGCGAATATGCCAATCCGGAAGTATGTATGGATTTGGACCTGGTGATGTGCTATTTTGCTTTAACAAGTATTGACGAGGCATCTCTAGAGGGTAATAAACAGTCCGAATATCGTATTTTAATGCAGAATATGGAAACAGCCCTACAAGCTTCTGTATACGACCATGATGATTATTCCGGCAATCTATTAGACTACTGTAAGAACCATCCAAGCTTGAAAATGGTTAGCGGGAAATTATATGATCCTATTCAGGTAGAGGAAATCCATATTGAAGATTTCGCGGTGGATAGAAAAGACGACTCTCGCAACCTCGATTTCACTCACAATGAGGCAGTGTTCTTCGAAAAGTTTTATTGGGATAGGGCTAAAAACTGTATTTTGTCTCCTGCCAGACCCACCAATGTTTTCTGGTCCAAACACCTTTCCAATATGATGCAACAGAACTTCTCTTTAGAGGAGTATTTCCAACACGAAGAAGAAATTCTTAACAGGCGTAAAGCGTTGTTAGGAAATTAAAAGAAGAAAAAGGTCGAGCACCCTAGCGGTCTCGACCTAATTTTTTACACCAACTCTACTCTTCTATTTTGTAAGTCTCGTTCAAATCTAGCTACAGCCAACTCGGCATATTCCCTTGAATATTCAATACCGACTCCCACAAAACCATTTCTCACGGCGGAGACTATGGAGGTACCGCTTCCTAAGAACGGATCCAGAATGAAACTGCCCTGTCTCCCAAACACATTAGCCGCAAAATTCGGGATATCTTCCGGATAGGGCGCAGTATGTCCCACGGTATTCTCACCTCTGGAATTTATTTTGTATACGGGCAAAAAATCCACCACATAATTCTCCCAACCGGCCGGAATTCTATCACCATTCACCCAAAGGTCATCGCCTCGTCTCTTAAAGATGAACATATGCTCATAACAATTAACCGGCTTCTGATAATGGGGCGTGAAGTTTCCGTCATTGGTACTTCTCTTACTTTGCGGTTCCCCTTTATTCCAGATATAATTATCTACCAATTCATACCCGGCCTTCTCAAAGGCCAAGATAGAATAGGCTCCCAACAGCAGTCTCTTATTACCCATATTAGATTTTGCAATAGTCATTTCATTACCATTCACATCACCTATGTTGTAAAGGAATATACCACCCTCGACCAAGGTAGGAAGTAAGTTTCTGGCAATATTATACATGTCAATATAATACAAATACATGTTTTTCCATTGCGAATACTCTCTGGCATTGAAATAAGGAGGTGAGGTGACTGCAGCCGCCACACTTTGTCTCGGCATTCCATGTAAGATTTCAAAAGAATCCCCGTTTAATACAAACGCATCGGCATCTCCTTCCAAAGCCCTTCCAATGCGCTCATCACGGGCTCCGTTTTCTTTAGCTCTAAAAAATCTGTCTAAATACCTTCCCTCTTCAAAATAATCTCTAAACAAGGAATTGTTTATGGCAACGGTAGCACGCTCTACGGTTATCCCCTCAAAATCCTCCAAGCACGAAATATTAGTTATATTTCTGCCCATACCACGTACTTGCGGGATAAACTGCTCATTACCATTAATAAACAACACTCTTTCACCGGGGAAAGAGAAGTATTTGATAAACATTTTATAAATGTCCTCGTCCGATTGAATAACGGCGATATCCTTTCGCCACTGGGCAATCATCACCCTGGGGATAATATTATCATGACTCAAATTCAACATACCGGCCTGCATGTAATTGGTCTTGAAAGAATAACGCTTTCCTCTATTGGACTTGCTTCTGCTCTTACAAATTACATTTTTGCATTCCCAGCTTCTGTGTCCCACTTCGGAATAAGAATTTCCGGAGACATTTAATCCATTACAAACTGGACACGGAGTTTTTCGCTCATCCATGCGATATTTGTAAAATATATAGAGCAGCTTATTATCATTTTGCACGATACCGGCATACTGGGCATGAGGATCCAATGCTCCCCTTAAAACCAAGCAATCATTAAAGGTAAAACCGTAATATACAAATTTCCACTCCTCTAAATAGGCATGAAACTCCTCGCGATTCATTCCGGTGACAAGCCCAAACAAATCTTCCTCGGCCTTAAGCGCAGCCTCCTCAGCCTTTGCATAATAATACTTCTTGAGACCGTCCTCAATTGCTTTTTCCTCTTCCTCTTTGTAACGAATTCCGTAAGCACCAAACATTTCCTTGGCTATTTTATCCGGGGTAAAATATTTTCTCTTCTCCTGCGTCCTGATAAATCGCTCTGCATAAGTCGGAAGGCCAAGCGGTCTTAGGAAGACAACAATGGGCACCAACTCCTTGGCCCACAGAACGACATGGCTACGATCCGACTTCTCTTTGTAACGAATTCCGTAAGCACCAAACATTTCCTTGGCTATTTTATCCGGGGTAAAATATTTTCTCTTCTCCTGCGTCCTGATAAATCGC
>JAZSPK010000041.1:0-38291 GCA_045537405.1 Acetatifactor sp. | reverse complement strand
TGCCAATTCGTTCATTCTCTGAAGCATATCGTGAACTTCATTCAATGCACCTTCAGCTGTCTGTACACAAGAGATACCATCCTGTGCGTTTTCAGAAGCCTGTGTAAGACCACGAATCTGACGTCTCATCTTCTCAGAAATTGCAAGACCTGCTGCATCATCTGCTGCACGGTTAATCTTGTAACCAGAAGATAACTTCTCGGTTGACTTAGCCTGAGTTGTCTGAGTTAATCCTAACATTCTGTTTGAGTTCATTGCTCTTAAGTTGTGCTGTACTACCATAAATTTTCCTCCTTGAATTTCCGGCGGCATCCTTGCCACTCGTTTGATAAATTAATAGTTACATGACATCTTCTTCCACCGAAGTTTCTGTCGATATCATCAGGTAAGCAACTTATCATTTGCTTTACTTGATATATATATCGGAGTGTTTCTTAAATACTTTAGAGCTTTTTTGAATTTTTTTCAACTTTTTTATTTTTTTCTCTAAAGTTCTTCGGTTTAGATATCACCTTGTTGTTTACACTTATTATATCGGCAGTTTTCGGCAGGACTTAACCCCTAAAAACAACTTTTTTCACATTATAAAAGGACATCCCTTACAGAATGTCCTTTCTTACTTTATAAGCACCTATTTCTTCAGATCAAATCCTCTACTGTCTTCCAACGCGGCCTTATTCAGACTCTGATAATATCCATAGGCCACCTTGGAATTCACACGACCTTCTTTGATCTGCTTTTTCCCCTTGGCAAAATACTTTTCCACCAAAGTCTTATTCCTAGCCTCGCTTGCCTGTACGGACATGCTCTTCTCCGTCACCTGAGTAACCAATCCTTGTAATATTTTAATCTGTGGCGCATACTTTTCTTTATCCTGCTGCAATTGCTTAGAAATATTGGCATACAAAGTTTCGAATCCTTCATCCAGCTTGGTTAATTCTTCAATCAACTGTCCCTTCTCTTCAATAGCCGCATCAAAACCATCCATATCCACTTCTTCCGCCGAAAAACATTCGTACTGCTTGTCATTATACGCCTGAATCTCATCCAATACGCTGATTTTCTTGCGCAAGGATTCTTCTAACACATTGAGATAATTGTTCATTACGCATTCCCCTTTGCACGATTAATCTGCATGACATCTTTCCATGTGTCCCGCACAGAATGAATATGTTCATTTACTTCCTTTAAAATTTCCAGATCCTTTTTCACATTTGCTTCTACCAAACGTCTGGACAAATATTCATAAATTCTCTCGAAATCCTGTGCCACCGGATATTTCATATCCAAAGTCTGACGCAAATAATCAATAATATGCTGTACTTTAATAATATTGGTATGAGCCTTCTGCACATCCTTTTGCTCAATAGCCGTCTCAGCAATATTACAGAATTTAATCATTCCATCATAAAGCATAAGCGTTAATTCCGCAGGAGATGCAGTTAACACCTTATTATTATTGTACTGTGCGTATGCATTGGGTAATGCCATATTATCAACCTCCTAAAAGTGCCGTTACTGCGCTGGTATTGGATTGCATCTTGGCCATAGCAGTTTCCATAGCAGCAAACTTTTTATACCACTTATCTTCATAATCAGTCATTTTCTTCTCTAACTGTGCGATTTTTGACTTATAATCCGTATAGTCTGTCTTCATCTTCTTATCATCATAGAAGCTACCAAAGCTACGATAACCATCCACGGACTTAGACTGCTCATTCATAGCAGTATACAAATTCTGGGATAATTGTGTAAAGAACGAAATTACCTTATCCGGATCTGTACTAATCATAGACTTCAACTTATCCGCTTTACCTGATGTAAATTCATCATCCGCATCTCCATCAATATGGTAAGCATTCTTCTCGTTATCTGCAGTTTCAAAATAACTCATATTAGCAATTCCAAAGCTGGACAAGTAAAGCATTTCACCACCAATTTCAATACCGCCGGACATAGTCTGTTTCAAAGCGGAACTCACCTTACTTAAATTACTGTCCCTACGCAGAATGGAATCCTTAATCTTCTCTTCCCACTTCTCGATTTCACTTTCAGACATAGCCTCTTTTTCCTCATCCAAAAGGGGCTCGTATCCTTTTGCGGAATCTGCATTATAAAGCTTATCCATCTCATTGATGATGGAGTTGTACTCTTTGATAAAATTCTTAATCATATCATAGATACCATCCGTATCATCCTGGGTGGTTACTGTGATAGATTCACCGGGTGCCGTTACATTCATAGCCGTAATGGTCAATCCGTTAATATCAAAACTATTAGTGTTGCTCTTAAAAGTCGCGCCATTTAATTCAATTTCAGCATCCTGACCTTCAATTTTGGTTGCACCGTTATTCTTTACAGAAAGTCCCAATGCAGTTAATGCATAACCGGTTCCGCTTAAAGTAAAATCATTCGCAGCTCCGGATTCCTTGGCACTAACAAAGAATCTCTGGTTTTTTTCATCAAAGTTCGCATTCAAGCCGCAGTCATTCTTTAGCCAGGTAAGTGCATCCGAAATGGTAGTATCTGACGTAACATCAAAAGTTTTTACTTCACCATTAATGGTACAAGTCATCTGAGCATTCTCTCCCAAAGTTCCCAACTCACTAATCTTGGTAGTAGCATCAGCTTTGCCGCCATCCAGCTTGGTAACTTCTGCACCGGTCAAATATGCAGTCTTCGCCAGCTTATTCACCTTTAATTCCTGCACGCCGTTCATAGCACCCTCACCGGTAATAACGCTTACTGCATTGCTGTTAGATACCTTGGTGGTCTTCTTCATGTATGCTGTGGTAAAACGCATATTGCTTATGTACTTATTCTGCAGATTCTTAAGCTTGGTATTTAAACTCTTCCAAGCTTCCTGCTTTACTTCCAGCTTTTTCTGAGCCTTTACAGCTTCATCTACTTTGGTCTTTCTGGATGCTACTAACTCTTGAATTAAGCTATCTGTGTCCATACCGGACATAAGACCTGTTAATCTCATTGCCATATTTGCATCCTCCTATCTTCTTTCATCTACTAAGATACCTGCCATCTCCCAAACCTTTGCAATCATATCCAAAGTCTTCTCAGGGGGAAGTTCCTTAATTACTTCCTTGGTATCCTTATCTACAATTTTAATCGTTACACGATTGGTTCCTTCATGAATTCCAAACACCGCTTCGGAATTGAACATGTTCTTATTCAACTGCTCTACGGCCTTCTTAATCTGCTCATTAGTAGGCTGTTCCTTATTCTGCTGTTCTGCCTGTCTTCCGGCATCCTTCTGTTTGGAATCCTGCACTACTGTAAGCATGGGATCCATTTTCTGCACTTCCTGTACGGTTGTGGAAGCGCTCTCATTACCGGTGCTTCGTTCCGTCTGCACTACCGGTTTCGCTTGTACTACCGTCTGAGCCTGTATGCTCATTACACTTCCTAATGGCTCTAATGCCATATCATCCACCTCCTTGTGAATCTGTTTAGGCATGCGTTACAATGAATGAATGCTTTTGGGAAGTTTACTTACCAATAAGCATTTGTTCATTGGAACATATGGCGTTCAGCCATCATCTCGATTTGGAAAGCCACGCAGTGGCGGAAATCGAGATGTGCCTAAACACACTTGCCTTCTAGCTTGTTTCCAGTTCCCAAGTGTCCACTGACACTTATCTCATTCATATTATCGGCCTATTTTCTCCAAACATTTAGAGTAAAAAAGAAAAAAGTCCTCTTTTTACGAGAACTTTTTTCATCCATGTAAACCGTTTCTCTTTTTAACCCAACAAATTCTTTAATGCCTCCATGCCTTCTACATTGGTCGCCTCTTTGTTTGCATCCTGAATCTGTACATATACTTCCTTACGATAAATAGGAACCTCCTTAGGTGCAGATACCCCAATCTTTACCTGGTCGCCCTTTATCTCCAAAATAGTAATCTCAATATTGTTATTGATTACAATGGCTTCATTCTTTTTTCTGGATAATGCTAACATCCTATTCACCGCCCTTTCTTGCTTTTAAAATATCATAAATAGGATATTTAACAGGGAAACCTTCTCCGTCTACAATTACCTGGCAAGCTTTGCGTTCTTCCACATTAATCACAATAGGTCCCTGCAAATTCACGGTCATCTTGGTTAAATCAGCAGGTACGGTCACAGTTACCAATACCAACAGATTATCCGGTCCAATATTACCAAGCCCCTTTAACAACTCATCATCCACCTCCGGATTATAGTCTTCCTTCACTACAAGGGGGTCCATTACCGGCAAAGCGAAACCGGCTTCGTCCAAAGACTGCATCCAACGGATTCCCGCATTGGTCCCCTTTTCCTCATCATAAATCAAAGTAAATTTCTGCATTTCCGGAAAACCGATGATTCCGCCGGGGAAGGTGATGATTTTGTCCTCTGATACTTCAATTTCTCCAAAAAGTCTGGTATTTATTCTCATATCGTCCTCTTTTCTGCCCTTAGGGTCTTAGATATAGTTTAACAAACTGGTTTGTGTTACTTTTCCGGTTGCCATCAGCGCCGCTTCATAAGTCAACTGCGCACTGCTTAACTGAATAGCAACTTCGGTAATATCCACATCTTCATTCTCACTCTTTAAGGTTTCGAAGGTGGTTTTTTGTGTCTGCATACGGTTTTTAATCAACTCCAGCTTACTGCTTCTGGTTCCACAGTTAGTAATACTTAGGTTTGCTTCATCCAAATATCTCTGCATGGTAGTAATGCCGGATTCAAACATTCTCTGCGCCTTATCCTTCATCAAATCATAAGCCTTGTTAACTACAAGTAGCTTACTCTCTATTTCTGCCAAAGTATCACCGACAGCGCCTTCCTTCAAGCTTTCCAGATCATCTTTGATTTTCTGCATATCCACTACTTCCTGCATAGCCTGTACCAGATCGTCCACCGTTCTGCCAATACCATGTTTAAAGCACTCATCCGCTGTAGAATTCACTCGAATGGTCTGGTTAAAGCCTACATCATATTCAATAACCTGTCTCTCCACAATACCCTTCAAATAATCCGGATTGTAATCAATCACATTACCCTCCGCATCTGTGGTAGAACATGCGAAATAGTGCTGGGGTCTTAAATCTCCCACTTCCCACTTATCCTTTTTATAGGTAACACGAATTTCCGCTTCATTTAAAGCCGAAGTACTGGTATCATCTTCCAAATTCATAAGCTTATCATAAGCCGCATTGCTTAAGTACAATTCACCTGTTTCCGGCACGTAAATTGCCACTTCTTCGCCTGCTTCAGAAGCCTGCTGAACACGCTCTGCCGGGCTGGGATTGGTATCATACTCATGCATCATCTCCGTAGTGATTTCCTGCCACTCCAGATACTTATCACCATTTGCATCTTCCTGCTGTACGGGATAGCTCAACGTAGGAACCTCATCCATACAATTGTTATATGCCAAACGAATACGATACACATCTGCCGAAGTTACATCAATGGCTTCTACGCCTACGCCTCCGTAATTTACCTTATTAATATCCTTAAGGTCATCTCCCGATTCCGCCTTAGTATTAATAATGGTCAGGCTATCAATATCATCTTTACTAAGTTGCTCTGTAATAGTAGTTTCCAGAGTTTCGTTCTTGTCAAAACGGAGGGAGGTATCCGTTCTGTAACCGGTAAATACATATCTTCCTGCATAGTCCGCATCTGCAGTACTATACACTTCGTCACCCAAAGCCTTTAACTGTTCCAGAATAATTTGTCTGTCGGAGGCAGTCAAGTCGCCGTTGGCACCCTTGGTACACTGCCCGATCATATTGGTAATAACACTTGTCAGGTTATTCAAAGAATCTTCCGTAACATTCAGCCAGCTTTCTGCATCCGGAATGTTTTTGCTGTAATACTGTGTCACTTCTGTTACATTACTACGAAGTCGAAGCGCACGTATTGCTACTACCGGATCATCAGAAGGTCTGTTGATTTTTTTCTGAGTAGACATTTGTGTACTCAAGGTATCCTGATACACCTTATTCGTGTTAATATTGGCCAAATTGTTATTCTGAATAATTTTGTTTGTTATTCTCATGCTGCTCCTCCTATGGAAAATGCTTTTACATCTCCTTAAGAATTTATACTCCGGTCTCCAAAATCAATCTATCGTAAATCTCGGTCAGCGTCTGAATCATCTTGGATGCCAAGTTATATCCATTCTGATATTTCACCAGATTTACCGCTTCTTCATCTTCGTCCACGCCCGAAATTGACAAACGCTGATTATCAATAACGCCTGCTATATTCGTATAATTTTTACTGAAGGTATTTGCTCTGCTGGCATTCAAAGCAACATCTCCTAATACACATTGCAAGAATTCAGAAGCGTTACAACCTCTAAAGCTCATAATCTCTTTATTGTATGCCATGTCCTTCAAATCTGAAACTAAATCGTTCTGCTCCACACCATCAGACATTTCATTTCGAGTTGCCAATAGATTGGCGTCCTCTAATACTGCCGTTAATATGCCCAAGTTCTTAGCCGTAAGCTTATAATAACTATCATCATTGACATTCACAGTCATGGTCGCAGCTTGCTTGGCCTCCTCTTCGGCCATGCCTTCTGCCATCAATTCCTGAACCTTTTGTGTATAGGTTTCGTAAGTGAACCGATCGTAACGTTCTTCCGTCGGGAAATCATACTGTTCATCATCAATAGGATGTTTTCCTGCAAACAAGATATTGCCCTGATTATTGTAAGTATCGTATCCGCCTTGGAGGATATCATTAAAATGCTGGGAGAAGGTACGCACCCATTCATTCATCTGTCTCATATAATAGGGAATTCCCTGGTACTCCAAGCCTTTACCGATACTTGCCACTTTACCCACTCTGTCATTGGTAATTCGTTCCGGGTTCTTCTGTCCATCAGAAAGTGTAAACTGGTATGTATAAACAGCAGTGCCGTTTTCATCATAACTACACTGATAAGTCCATGAGTCATAGTAAAACAGTTTATTTCCCAAATCAAGAATACCACCCTGGTCAGAAAGATTGGACTTATTCAAATCCTGAAGATATCCTTCCGTAACTTGAATTGTTACGGTATCCCGGCTTCCGTCCTCCGTAGTTCCTACACCTACGATATCACCATGGAAATATTCTCCATTGGTACCATCACGCATCTGAATGAGTCCTTGTAGGGTACCACCCATAGAAGCATTATACAAATTAAACTTCTGCCCATCTTCCCAGTAAACATCGTAAAGACCATCAATATCAGTCTGATTTACTTTTTCATAATTTTCACGGCCCACGCACTCCAGCCCGTTAAATTCACTGGTATCTACCAACATCTGCCCACCGGCAATCTTTACGATAAATCGATTCGCGCCGGTTTCTCTGTCCGGATAATTGGTATCTATAATAGGGGTTTCGGAAATCTGTACATCCACGATTTCTGAAAGCTGGTCTATTAAGATTGCTCTTCTGTCTCTTAATTCGTTAGCCTTACTACCGGAAAGTTCGATAACATTAATCTGCTTATTCAAAGTAGCAATTTCGCCTGCCAAGGAATTAATCTCATCAATTTTTAATTTGATTTCTTTATTTACATCTTTTTGCAGGGACTCCAAATTTCCTGCCAGGTTATTAAAATATTCTGTCAACGCATCTGCGCTACCCACAAACTGTGCCTTTGTAGATTCGTTGTTAGGGTTCTTTAATAACTCTTCCAAGCCGGTTACCATCATTCGGTCAAAAATGGTTTTAAATCCGCTTGCTATTCCATCATCTGCAAAATAAGTTTCCACCTGTGTCATGTAATATTCTTTTGCAGAATACTCACCTACTAACGCATTGTTATTCCAATACTTCGTATCATAAAACTCATCTCTCACACGTTCAATAGCGATGGTATCAACACCGGCTCCTGCACAACCATAAGTCTGGAAAACTCTGATGGCATCGGATGCCTGTTGCACTACCTGCTGTCTGCTGTACCCTTCCGTCTGTACATTTGCAATATTATTGGAAGTGGTATTAAGTGCAGCATTGCTAGCAAGTAAGCCCTTATATGCAATATTTAAACCAAAAAACTGTGATGCCATCTATCTCACTCCTTACTGCTATACGCCAAGCGTATTAATAATATGTGCCAACATTTCACTAATGGAATTAATATATCTGCTGGATGCATTAAATGCATTCTGGAACTTAATCATATTGGACAACTCTTCATCCGAAGAAACTCCTACTATCTGCTCTCTGGCACTAAACGTTGCCTCCACGGTATTTTCCTGATTCACAAAAACACTTCTGGAAACGGATGCGGAATTGGCAACCTGTGATACCAAATCATTATAATAATCCAAAAATGTGGTAAGCTTCTTTACTTCCGGATTTAAAGTGTATATTTCCTCCGTAAAAGCCTCTTTCAAAGCATAAGCAGTCTCATTATCCACTGAACCGTCCGGCTTCATAAATCCCAGATCCGAAGGTTCCTGTTTCAACTGCTGGTCAATCTGTAAATTTTTTAAAGTGTATAAGGTCTCCTGTCGTCCAAAATCCTCTTCGTTATATACCCAATAAGCCTTACCATCCGCACCGGTTACCTTTGTATATCCGTCCGTAGTTATCTTTTCAAACAACTGCATGGGGCTACCATTTTCTTCTCTTAAATAGCCTCCCACATTACTCTCACAATATCTTACGTTCTGTAATACGGTGCCGTCTGCCAAGGTTAAATCTCCCTTGGTAACGCCTGCCGACGTAGCCAGTATATCATTTACCTTGCTTACCACATTATGAATCAGTTGATCAAATTCAGCCTGGATATTCATAATTACTGATTCTGAAATAGAACTATAATTTGCAATATCCGTATAATCTGCACGGTGATCACCTCTCGCAAGGAGAATTGCCTTCAAACCGCCGATGTCCGTATTCTTATCCGAAGATATCTCTCTGGATAAATCAAACACTTCTGCACCGTCTATGTTATATTCTCTGCTGCCGTCCGCAAGTACATTGAAAGATGCATTTTGCGGCCAAAACGGAGTGTAGAAACCGGTTGATTCATCCGTCTGGAGTCCGATTTCAAAGAAGCGTTCCCCTTTTATAAAGTCCACTCCTTCTATTTGGATATCCACATCTCCGTACATATTTTCATTTACTTTTATATCTACTAATTCTGCCAGTTCATCCAGCAGACCATTTCTGACATCTCTGATATCATTAGCATGTTCAATTCCGCCAACCTCTATCTTGCGAACCTGTTCATTCAGTTCCATAATTCGACGGCCGTAATCATTAATCTTATCCACATGCTGTTTTAACTGTATATTCAGATTATCCTGGTAAAAAGTCATACCATCATATATATTTACAGCTCTTTCCACAAACTCTTCTGCACGCTGTACCAAGAGTCCCTGTGTTACCGAGCTGGACGGGTCTTTTGTTAATTCCTGTACAGATGTCCAAAGATCACTCATAGTCGTCTGGAAGGCTTCTCCGTTCAACTCGCCTAATAAACTTTCTATCTCCTCCATAGTTTCGGTAGTAGTCTGATAAAAAGCACAGCGACCGGACTCTCGACGATAGGTCTGATCTAAAAAAACATCTCTCACTTGTTTTACATTGGAATAGGTGACACCTAATCCGGTCTGTTGGTTCGCAACCCCTTCCGGATTGATAGAAATCGTGACATACTGCTTAGACGCTTGTTGTACCTGTTGTCTGGTATAACCGACAGTATCTACGTTAGATAAATTATGCGCTGTGGTATTCAGCGCATTCTGACTTGTTCTTAATCCGGAGGTGCCAACATATAGACTTCCCATTAACGGCATATTATTATCCTCTTCAAAATGTTACTGTTTCGCATCAAAACCATGGTAATTGGTTCCCATAGTATTACCGGCACTATACGCGCCTCTATTGTAATTTGCGGTCTGTGGTGCAGCCTTCATTGCCTGCAACAGATTCATATCAAATTCTACCAATTCTAACGAATGCTTGATTAATTCCCGGTTTCTCTCATTCACCGTCTGCATTTCATGTACGATACCCTGCAGACGTTCCACCGCATCGGCCAGCTGTTTTTGCTCCGCCGGACGCGCCGCCAGCATTTCAATTAAATTGGTCAGTTTCAGTGTTGTAACATCCTTGTTAAGCACATTTGCAATGTCCGCCGTTGTTTCCACACGCTTCTTTTCCAAGCGTTGCAAACGGCCAAGCCATTCCTGTTCCTCATCCGTGATTTTTTGTAAGTTTTCCAAATCCGCCTTGACAATACAAGACGTTTTCTGTTTCGATAATTCCAGCAGCCCCTCATATTCACTGCTTTCACCATTCAGTACTTCTATCAGGTTCTCCATTAAACTAGCCACCGGAATTACCTCATTTCTTCGTATTTTTGAATTAATTTGTCAGCAAAGCTTGACGTATCTACGGAATACGTACCGTTCTGGATTTTTTCCTTAATCGGAGTAGTCAATTCCACTCTGACATCAGGACTTGCCTTTACTGCAGCCTTAGCAGTCTGGATATCCTTTCCAATACTACTAATCTGAACCTGGTCTGCAAAGGCGGTTTTGGTGGTCTTCTGGCTCTTGTTCACACGCTGTGAACGATAAAGCTGCTGAACCTGATTATATGCTTCTATTCTCATATAGACGCCTCCTTCCCTGGATTGTCTCCTTCTAACTTCTTACTATCTTTATCGGACGGTTTTTATAATTCTTTAGAGTTTTTTCAAAAAAACTATTGTAAGAAAAAAAGTGAGGGCATACGCCCTCACCTTCACCTCATCAATATCAACTCAACACAGCCGCACGTTCTTTAAAGTTCTTCTTTTTCCACGATAAATATCTCCAAATACAGAACGCTGCACTTATCAGCCATGACAATCCGCTGGACCACCAGATTCCCCAAACTCCTATGAATGGAATCATGGTTAATGCCACCGGCAATATTATACGTACAATTACCTCAACCACACCATTTATCAGTGCAAATGCCGCATCACCCACACCGTTCAGTATTCCCCTTGACATATTAATGATTCCTAAGAATACATAGAACCAGCTGGTAATTTTCAAGGAAACCGCACCGTAATAAATCACTTCCGGGTCATCCACGAATAGCTTCACAATGGCTTCCCCACCAAACTGCATAATAGGTAGCATAATAATGGTAAAAATACCCATCATCACAAGACTCTTATGGAAGCCTTTTTTAATTCTGTCCATATTCCCTGCACCCAAATTTTGTCCTGAATAGGTGGAAAGGGCTGTACTTAACGTACCGTAGGGCTGATGTAACAACTGCTCCACTCGACTCGTCGCAGTAAACGCCGCCACCACTGCTGCTCCAAAGGAATTTACTACCCTTTGTAATGCCATACAAGATATGGCAATTAACGAAAACTGTAACGAAAGCGGCACCCCAAGTCTGACAGAGCCCCAAACAAAAGACTTTTCCACTTTGAAATGTCTCTTTTCCATCTTAAAATACGGGTTAACCCAAATCGCATACAACAGGCAACCTATACCGGCAATCACCTGTGCAATAATCGTAGCTATCGCAGCACCAAAAATACCTTTATCCAATCCACATACAAACCAAAGATCCAGACCAATATTTAAGAAACAGGAGAATATTAAAAAATACAGCGGTGTCCTGGAATCCCCAAGGGCACGAAGCATGGAGGATGCATGATTATATATTGCTACCAATGGCAATCCGATGCACTGTAGCTGCATATATAGAATCGCATCGTCCAATATTTCTCCCGGGGTCTCCATAAACAGTAACACCTGTTTGGACAACAAAAATGCAATGGCTCCCATTACAATAGAACCCAGCAGCAAAATATATCCTGAATTCACAATGGCTTTCTTAACATTATCCTTATTGCCTGCACCAAATTGTTGGGCGGTAATAATCCCCCCGCCGCTTCCGATTCCGTTGCAAAGTGCAAAGAACAGAAACGATACGGAATTCGTAGCGCCTACCGCAGCCAATGCGTTTGGTCCCACAAACTTTCCCACAATAATAGAATCCACCAAATTGTACATTTGCTGAAAAACATTTCCAACCAGCATGGGAATAGCAAACATAATCAGCAAATATACCGGATTTCCTTCCGTCATATTAAGTGTTTTTGCTTTCATGATAACACCTCTAGACCTCACGTTTCGCAGTCGTTCTCAAGAATTGATAACGTTCTCGTATTTCATCCGTAGAACTAATTCCCTCCACGGCACCTGCACACTCTACTGTACAGGAAGCTGTTGCACAGGCCAGATACCCGCATTCCTCCAAACCAAGTCCCTGCGTCAATCCCCACAAAAAGCCTGCCGCAAAACTATCTCCCGCGCCTGTAGTATCTACAACCCGCTCCACCGGATAGGCCAGGATTTCCAAACATGTATCTTTAGTCCGTATCAGACATCCCTTCTCACCGCGTTTTATCACTGCACAGGACACACCGGCCTCTACCAGAAGTCTTGCATTCTCTTGTGCATCGTCAATACCCGTTAGCAAAGCAAGCTCTGCCTCATTGGGCAGAATATAATCTATGTAAGGTAATAAATCCTTTAAATCCTCTAAACATTCACCGTTTTTTGCCTTGGTCATGTCTGCCACCAGAACCCTGCCAGGCTTGGATTTAATTTTTTGAAAAAGGCATTCCATGGTTTCCACATCCAAAAGCGGCGACACAAACACACTGGCAAAACTTACAATATCTGCTGCCTCATCCACATAAGGTTCTATATCCTGCAAGGATAGTTTCCGCAAGCTACCATGTGGATTGGTTAAAAAATGTCTTTCTCCGGCTTCATCGATAAGTACCACATTGATACCCGTGGACAACTCTTCCTCTTGCAAGACCCGGGAAGTATCCACTCCTTTTTTTTCAAGAAAATGTAACACACGGTCTCCTGCTTCGTCCCGGCCAACCTTTGACACCAACTCCACTGACACTCCCAATTTTGAAAGTGCAACTGCTTCATTTAAGGCATCTCCTCCAAAAGACATTTTCGTCGTTTCCATAGCCATAGAACCTTTTTCAAATACAGACGCATTCACAGGTCCAACCAACACATCCACAATCGCTGCACCTATGACGGTGACAGCCTTTTTCATTTGTCTAGGTTTCCATTGTTTTAATGTCATATCGAATTATCACCTTATCCTTCAGGGCTTCATTCTTAGCAAAGAAATTATCTATCACTCTATCCGCTACCTTCTTACCATTTTCCAAATCTGCGCCCATGAAAATCATTACGTACTGGCTGCTACTGTATTTTGTTCCCGCATCCACAGTACGCAGTGCATTTGTCAGGGATTCCTCGAATAGCTCCATGGCATCTTCAATGTATAAATCACCGAATTTGTCCTTTAACTTAATACTGAACAAAACAATCTGTACCGCTTCTTTTCTGCGGGCTGCATAACGGGACACAAAATCATAAATATTCTTAAACTCGGTATAAGCCAAACTAAAAGGTCCCTTCTTTTCTGTCAGTCCCATTTCCATCATATTACTCACATATTCCAAGTCCACTGTGGTACTGACTTCATTAACCTTTTGATTTTGTTCATCATAAAAACGATACGCATTCTTACCATTATTTTTTACATAATACAATGCCTTATCTGCTTTATTATACAATTCCTGAAAAGTATGTTTTCCCTGTGCAAGCATAATTCCCACGGATACTGACACCGTACCTGCCAAGCCCATGGTTCCCATCCTTTCCGCAAACTTACGGATGATACTCTCTGCTTTAAATGCCACCTCATCCCTACTTAACAGTTCCGGATAAAAGGTTAAAAACTCATCTCCTGCCAGACGGCAAACCATATCACAATCCTCGGCATATTCCTTTAATACCTCTCCGAAGTACTGCAATACTTTATCACCTACAATATGTCCGTATGTATCATTTACCTTTTTAAAGTTGTCCAAATCAAACATGAAAAGTGCGCCCACACTGCCATTTTGAATCAGTCCTATCAGATTTTTCTCAAGAAAAGCTCTATTATACAGCCCGGTTAAAGCATCTGTATAAGATTTTCTGGTTACCGTCTCTACCTGCTCGGTTTTAATCTCCAGTTCGCTCTCCAAACTTTTTCGAAGCTCTGCGACCTCCAAAATTCTGCCAACACGGGTAAGCATAACAATGGGTACAAAAGGCTTGGTAATAAAATCATCCGCTCCCGCCTGCAAACATTCTGCTTCCATTTCGGCATTGGTATAGGCAGTTAAAAAGATAACCGGAATTTTCGCCCAGTCCGGATTCTCTTTAATTCTTTTTACTGTTTCCCTGCCATCCATCTGCGGCATTTCGATATCCATCAAAATCAAGTCCACTTTTTCGGTTTGCAAAAAATCCAAGGCTCCCTGTCCGGAGTTCACCACCGAAACCTCGTACAAGGTTGTTAAAGCCTGTTTTACCACCACGCAATTCATGCGGCTGTCATCTACCACCAAAATATGTTTCATTCTTTTACCCCATTCTTTCGTAGGAATCTACCTTCTCATCATAACGTATATTCACCTTGCCCTCAAGACAATATTGCATTATATACTTCATCAATAAGTCTTGCATTTTTTATGGAAAATGCAGGTGTGATAAGTGCCTCTTCCTCTCCTTGGATTACTCGATTCATCTGTTCCAACTCCAAAGCATAGTTCTGCCTTGCCACCACTTTGCGCTCTATTTGCTTTCCTTCAGATACAATCGTATACGACAATTCACCCGCTTGATTGTATTCCACTGCTGATTTAATACACCCCTTTGAGCCATGAATGTACAGACGATCAAATCTCGAGTTAGAGTCCGTTCCCAACATCATACCCACATTGAAAGATGCCCGCACACCATTTTCAAACTTCATAATGCCGGCAGTAAACAAATCCACATCTCTTTCGTTCATTTCCGCACAAGCTTTCACATAAACCGGTTCCGAGTCAACCAGTGACAGAATCATAGTTGTACAATAACACCCCAAATCATACATGGCACCGCCACCCATCTCTTTATAAAGACGTATATTATCCTTATATCCTTGTGTCACAAAGGCAGTTTCTATATAATCAATATCTCCTATGATGCCGCTTTCTACATCCTCTTTCAAAGCCTTTACATAGGGACTGTGCAAATAAGCATACGCTTCTGCCAAAATCACGCCATTTTCCTTTGCCGTCCGATACATCGCTTCTGCTTCCCCGGCATCTAACGCCAATGGTTTTTCACACAAAACATTCTTGCCGGACTTCAACGCCTTTATTACCCATTCATAATGCAAATGGTTAGGCAAAGGAATGTATACTGCCTGCACCTCCGGATCCTCTATTAAAGCTTCGTATCCTACGTAAGACTTAGTAAAACCATACTTTTCCTGAAACTGACACACCTTACTTTCATTTCTTCCGGCTATGGCATACAACTCACAGCCTTCAGCCTGCATCATGCCGGGAATCGTACATCCTGCTGCGATTCCGGCTGTTCCTAAAACGCCCCATTTAATGCCCATAATGCTTCCTCCCCTTTACTTGACATTCTTTAATTATTATAATTCACGCACGTTTTCCCCGCAATATATTTTTATTCAACAGTCCCCGAAACTCCTGACGCAAGGGCACCACAGTCTCACATACGTTCAAACATATACAATTTTTATCCTTATAAGCTTTCATTGATTTTATACCTGCGATTATGATATAATAATTTATAATATGCCGTAATTAAGGCATGAATTTTGGAGGATTAAATAATGCAAAAAAAAAGTAAAAAAGATTTCGCATTACTTATTTACTTTTGGATAATAACCGGTCTCTTGGTTGCCCTCGCCATTTCCTGTACTGCCCTTGACCGTGACGGCAATATTATCTGGGATGGCGCAAGAATAATGAAAACCTCTTTACTTTCTTTTGGGACAAGCTCTTTTGTTACCCTGTTATGCTTTTTTCTTATGACACGAGTAATAAATAAAAAAGTAAAATGCAACCTTAATATAACCACTGTTACGGGCAAATTACCTAAAAGGACCTGGCTAGCCCTCCCAATTATCTTTTTTCTTTGGGTGCCTTGCTTTTTGGCCTACTATCCCGGTATATGCAGTTATGATGCCGAAGCGTACTTTTTCCAGTTTGTATACAACGCATACAACAATCATCATCCTCTGGCTTATACACTTTTGGTTCGCTTATTTTATTATTTAGGAAATAACCTATTTGGTTCCTATACCATCGGTATCGCCCTATTTACCATTGTTCAAATGATCTTTTTGGCATTTTCAATGACCGTCTTTGTTCGTACCATATACAAAGCATACAACAAAAAATGGTTATTCCTATTGTTAACTTTATTATTTGGACTACACCCTATGAATGCTTATATGAGCGTTACTATGACGAAAGACATTTATTTTGCTGCTGGTATGCTACTGACATTTTCGGCACTGTTTACAGAACTCTTCTTACAAAGGGGCGAGTTCAGCAAGTGGAAAAATAACAGTTGTCTTATTCTTGGCCTAATACTCATTGTCCTATTCAGAAGTAACGGGCGCTATTGTATATTAGCCACCCTATTAGTAGAAATTTTCTGTTTGTTAGTTTTTAAGCCTAAAAGAAAAAGTGTATTTCAACTTTTAGGCAGCACAATCGCCGCCTTCCTCTTGGGAATGCTTCTCGTCAATGCAATTGACAAGGCCACAAATGCCCAGGAAGTAGACAAAAGAGAAATGTTCTCACTCCCCGCACAACAAATTGCACGAGTGGTACATTTCCACAAGGAAGAATTATCTGCGGATACCATGCAACAAATAGAAACTTTAATCTGGCCCTCCTCTCTGTATTTATACAACCAGCGAACCGCCAGATTTGTAAAGCAGGATGTTATCTCCTATGAAATACTGCATTATCCCGTTAAATATTTAAAATTGTATCTGAACTTGTTTAAGGAATATCCCGGCGATTATGTAAATGCTTTTTTAGGTTTATATTCCGGCTTTTTAAATCCATGGGACGAATCCCATATTCGCATTAACGAAGATTTTGACGGTATTCTGGCAGAAGATTTTCATTACATCCAGACCGCCTTTACCGTCACAGACCGCTTCCAAGTAGACAATACTCCATTGAGCAACACCTTCCACAAGCTTTATCAGTGGTATGCCAATAATGATATTTACTTGAAGATACCTCTTGTATCCTTCCTGTTCGTACCGGGTGTTCATCTATGGATTATGCTATATTGCTTCGGCATTCTGGTTTATCAGAAAAAAGCTATTTGCTGTATTCCCGGTGCCTTGGTATTTTCTTACTTTTTAACCTTTTTACTGGGCCCCACAGTGCAATTACGATATATATTCCCCATCATGATTTGCACTCCCGGTATTATTCTATTCACACTATTTAATATGCGGAGAAACGATAATGAAACTAATAATTCAAATTCCTTGTTATAATGAAGCGGAAACCCTTGTAATTGCTTTAAATGATTTACCCAAATCCATTGAAGGAATCGATACGATTGAATATTTGATTATCAACGACGGCAGCAATGACAACACCGTAGAAGTTGCCAAGAATTGGGGCGTAAATTATGTGGTAAATTTCAAAAAGAACCGCGGACTAGCCAAAGGTTTTATGGCCGGTATTGATGCTTGTCTCAGAAATGGTGCCGATATTATTGTAAATACTGATGCTGACAATCAGTACAACGGTGCTGATGTGGAAACCATTGTCAGACCTATTTTGGAAGGCAAATCAGACATCGTAATCGGTGCCCGCCCTATCGACCAGACAGAGCATTTTTCTCCCATCAAGAAAAAGCTTCAGCATCTCGGTAGCTGGGTAGTAAGAAAAGCTTCTAATTCCGATATTCCCGACGCTCCCAGTGGTTTCCGAGCTTATAGCCGTGAGGCAGCCATGAGACTAAATGTTACCAACGAATATACCTACACACTGGAAACCATTGTGCAGGCAGGAAGAGAACGTATCCCCATGGAATCAGCACCTATCCGTACCAATGCGGAACTTAGACCTTCCCGACTTTTTAACAGTATGATGGGTTATGTTAAAAAATCCATGGTAACCATTGTGCGTGCCTATATTATGTACAAGCCTTTGGATTTCTTTACGAAGCTCGGACTGATTCCCTTCTTAATTGGTGTGGGATTGGGCGTCCGCTACATTGTATTACTTTGCATGGGCAATCCCGGAAACGGACATGTGCAATCACTTATTCTGGCAGCCATTTTAATCTTAATCGGCTTTATGACCTTTGTTATCGGACTTTTGGCTGACATCATTGCCAGAAACAGAATGCTGATTGAAGATGTGCAATATCATGTCAGAAACATTGATTACAAGCTGGAAAACAAAACAGAGGATGATGTTTGTTCTAAACAAGAACCTGTTGAAACTTCAAAAGGATAACACGTAACAGCATATGAAGAAACTAATAAATCGTGAAACCATTTTATACGGAATATTTGGGGTTCTGACTTCTTTATTGAACTATTTTTTATTTAAGTTCTTATTGGATTGTTCCCTTGACTACAAAGTTGCCAATCTGATTACCCTTATTGTTGTTAAATTAGCAGCTTATGTATGCAACAAAAACTTTGTATTCAAAAGCCATTGCGAATCTTTTCTTGAATTGTGCAAGGAAATTCTCCGCTTTGTCTTTGCCCGTGGTGCAACTGCACTGATTGACTATTTTGGCTTAATACTTCTGGTAGAATTGTTCCACTTCAACGAATTGTACAGTAAAATATTTGTTACCGTTTTAGTTATTATCATCAATTATGTAATTGGCAAAAAGCATGTTTTTAAATCGAAAAAAAAAGGTGAGGAAAACGTATGAAAATAGCTGTAGCAGGAACCGGTTATGTAGGATTATCTCTGGCAGTTCTTTTGTCCCAGAAACACCAGGTAACCGCAGTTGACATTATTGAAGAAAAAGTAAATTTGATAAATCGGGGGAAGTCTCCCATTGTTGACGAAGAAATCACTCAGTTTCTGGAGACTAAACAATTAAATCTTAAAGCAACCTGCGACGCGCAGGCCGCATACAAGGATGCTGATTTTATCATCATTTCAACACCTACCAATTACGACCCTGTAAAAAATTATTTTGACACTTCTTCCGTAGAGGCTGTAATCGAGTTAGTAAATCAGGTCAATCCTAATGCCATAATGATTATTAAATCCACGATTCCCGTAGGATATACTGAGTCTGTGCGTAGTAAATACGGTATTGAAAACATCTTGTTCTCGCCGGAATTTCTACGTGAAGGACGTGCATTATATGATAATTTATATCCTTCACGCATTATAGTAGGACGTCCTGCCGAAAACACCCGTTTATGCAAGGCTGCTGAAACCTTTGCCGGACTCTTAACCGAATGTGCAGCAAAAGAAGATGTGCCCGTACTATTCATGGAATCGTCCGAAGCAGAAGCCGTAAAATTATTTGCCAATACTTATTTGGCGCTTCGTGTCTCTTATTTTAACGAATTAGATACTTACGCAGAAACAAGAGGCCTCAATACCAAAAACATTATCGATGGTGTTTGTTTAGATCCCCGTATTGGCTCTCACTATAACAATCCCTCCTTCGGATATGGTGGATACTGCTTACCCAAGGACACCAAGCAGCTTCTGGCCAACTATATGAACGTACCACAAAACTTAATTCAGGCGATTGTAGACTCTAACAGTACCAGAAAGGACTTCGTTGCAGAACAGGTATTACGCAAGGCCGGATATTTTGCAGACGGAAACATTGGTGCCGGCGGCATACCGGGAAAAGATTGTGTAGTTGGTATTTATCGACTTACCATGAAAGCCAATTCTGATAATTTCCGACAGAGTTCTATTCAGGGCGTTATGAAACGTATTAAAGCCAAAGGTGCAACCGTAATTATTTACGAACCCACCCTGAAAACCACCACTTTCTTTGGAAGTGAAGTTGTGGCTGATTTAGACGAATTTAAGAAACGTACAGATGTTATTATAGCAAATCGTAACTCCAAAGAATTAACAGATGTATCAGACAAGGTATATACTCGAGATTTATATGGATGTGACTAAAAAAGAATAGCAGCTTGACTGCTATTCTTTTTCTGTTAATGTATTTGCTTCTTCACTTTTCAATTCATTTCTCAACACATAAATATATGCCAAATAAACAAACAAATTAAACCAAACCATTGTTACATAATTGGTGGGCGCATAGAACAGATACGAAGCATATGTACCCATGCTTATTGCAATCAACATAGCCGCCAAAGGAATGGTTTTGGGTATCACTATAGCAATCATAATAGCACAGATTTCATACACAAAACCATATCTCTCATGCATAGCCGGCAAGAAGAAAACACTGGTATACGTTAACAAAAAGGTCATCAGCAAAAGATTTCTTCCCGTAGGCATACATTTCTTTCGAAGCCAGCAAACCATAAATGCCGCCAGAACACCTATGGTGGTTAATATAGCCAAGGGTGCTATATAATCATATTGATTCACATCGTTTTCTTTAAACATGGTAAGCCATATGGAAGGATAGCCGTTTGCCAAAGATGGCCATGCGGAAGTCTGTTTTGTATAAATGGAAAAGATTTCAAAAGGATTCCTTCCCCAAAACACCAGCGGCAAGGAGGTCGCTACCATAGTTACCGGAACTATGGCAAAGCGTAAAATAGAAAACTTTTTCTTCGCAAAATAATAATATAAGTACACCGGTAATGCAAAAGCCGCATGTAGCTTAAAAGAAAATGCCAAACCCAATGCTATCATGGCGGTATTATATTTTTCTTTATCCAAAGAAAGAATTCCTAACAAAACAAATGCCGTATATATCGCATCACACTGCGCCCATGCCGCAGAATTGGTCCAAACGGTAGGACAAATTAAAATCAACGCATAGGTTAAGACACTTTTCCAACGTCTATCGTAAATATCCATTCTTGCAACAATAAGCGCTGCAAAAACCGCCGTGGCATAATCAAAAATACAAGAGAATATTTTAAATGCAAATAAATTGGGAATAGCAGGAAATCTGGTCATAATCCAGATAACAAACTGATACAGCATGCTGTAGTCCCCCACCTGGGTATACAGTCCATTATCCGCAATCTCATGATACCAGGGCATAAGGCAGGTATGTGCATCTCCACTGACGATAGTCCTTAATTGAAAGCGCATAAAAAAGCCTATAATGGTTGCCACCACAAAAACAATTTCCGGTAAATACTTTTCAATTTTTTCCAGGATTTTACGTTCTATAGAATTCATTTTCTTACATTCCCTCTACTCTATCTTTCTTTCCACTCCAAATAATCAAACACATACTTTCCTGTTTCATCTTTTATCAGATATGCGGTTCCTTTAAATTCCAAGATAGGACCGGATGCTCCATCCACGATGGTATGCTTTTCAGCGATAAACTCAATCACAATCTCTTCGTTTTCTCCATAATACATGGAAGCCAAGCCGATAGCCGTGAGTTCATGAAACTGTGCTCGATCCGTGTAGGTAGTCAACCGATTTCCATTAATGGTACTTCCTGCATTCAGATGCTTTTCCTCTATCTTTTCATCAGTTAGGAAAGAAAACATATTGTTCAGCCTATCGATATCATACACATTTTCAGTTCCTTCTATGGGCGGGAATACATCTGTCTGATATCCTTCATGGCACATGAGGTAAAGTGCCTCTTTTAAGTAATCCGAATGACCGTTCATATCCGAAACCAGTGCAATTTTAATCATGTATCTCATCTGGTCATAGCTGGAACCACCCTTTAATAAATCCGGGAAATCATCATTCATGAGATATACTTTGCTATAAGGCGGCGCCACATTATCTATCGTCTCCGTTGCTTCATTTCCATTCACAGTAGCATTGCCACTTGTTTCCGGAGTCCCTGGCTCTACCGGAACTCCCAAACCATAAATGTAATAGCAATCCATGGTCAAATCCAAATATGTCAAATAAGTGGCATCACCTAAAGACTTTCCGCCATCCTGGTCAAAAACATACAGTGACAGATACATCCCCTCGGCTACTTCTTTGAAATAATAAAAAGCTTGATTAATGTTACCTCGTTCACCCTGATAATCACATTCTACAACAATTATCGTATCTCCGTCACTATTTTTAAGATAGTTTAGTTCTTCAATATAACCCGCCTCACTATCCAAGTCTGTCTGGCTGCTTACTTCCTCCTCTGTATACATGGTATAACGTATGTTCACACCATCTTTAAAAAACTCATTAATCAGATATCCTTCTCCGGAAGCACGACCGTACTGCCAGTCAACTAATTGCTTCGCATAAATACCTGACCCTTTGTCACCGATTATAGACACAATTTCAAATACCGCTCTATTTTCATACAAAAATGGGGCATTCATGATAATCTCTTCATCTATAACCATTGCTTTGCTACCTGCTTCCACATTGATGCTTTCTTTGGCACTTTCGACCTTTACCTTACCCTCTGTTACCTCTACAACGGTAGTATTTGTCTTCTTATCATAACTTACCTCAAAGGTAGTACCGCGAACACTCAAAGCTGCATTAGGAGTCTCTACCTCCACATCATAACCCTCCGGCAGTTTATTCTCAATTTCGACGAGGCTTGTACCATACTCCAGCTCAATCGTAAGCTTTCCTTTTTTCTTGTTACCGGTTGATTGTATGGTAAAACAGGTATTCTCTTTTGCCAGAATATGCTTATCAGAATCCACCAGAAGTTCCAGTAACCCATCGTCTTCTGTGGTCAGCGTATCCTCCGACTTCAGTTTCATTCCTTCAAAAAGGTCCTTTTCATCAGACGCTCTCTCCAAGATAACCTCTCCGTCAAAGTCCGCCACCTTTATTACTCTATAACCTTTCCCCCATATCACAATTGCAACTACTGCCACAATAACAGTAACAATAACCATCAGTAATACAAGCCACTTTGTCCACTTCTTTTTCATATATTTCTCCCGTTTCTCTTAACCTTCTTCTTTTAAGTATAACTCTTTTGCAAACACAAGTAAATCCTTATCAATTTTACCTGCCTCCGCTTCTTCATCCAAAATATCAAAGGCCACTTTAATGGGCTTCGCTTTTTTGTAAGGTCTGTCATCTGCAATAAGCGAATCATAAATATCCATAATAGTAAGAATTCTGGTCATGGTGTCAAGTTCTGCATCTGCAATGCCCTTCGGATATCCTTTACCATTCAGTAATTCATGATGATTTGCCGCCATGGCACGTACCTTCTGAAAATGCTCCCCAAACTGTACATGCGAAAGTATCTTGTCCGTATATTCCACATGACTTTGCATAATTTCTCGCTCTTTTTGGGAAAGGGTTCCCGCTTTAATATACAAATCATCAATCTCTGCCTCACTCAAATAAGGAATCTCCTTACCGGAAGCATCGATATACACGCTCTCTGCGATCTCTCTTACCAATGCCCATTCTTCCTCCTTCAAAGGACGACCACAGTTAAAAGCCCCCAAACTATTCACAAACTGCTCAATCTTTTCTAATCTTCTTGACGCTTCCTCCTTAGGAAGTACACCGGTCAAAGCATCTTTTTCAATATGCAAACGGATAATCTGTAAACGATCCTTTAGCTCCTTCTCATGAGCCCCCAATTTAGTGGGTTTATCCATAACTTCCAAAGGAATATCCATCTTACCCACATCATGAAGCATCGCCGCCAAATACAACTGTCTCTTATCATCTTCCGTAAAATAAAGGTCCGTCTTTTTCTCTTTATTCTTCTGGTTAATATAGTCCAACATTTCTACACAACGCTTAGCCACGTTTTTGGTATGATTTGCATTATAAGGCGTTCTTCCTTCAATGGTTTCCGCCATCGCTTCTGCCATGGAAAATAGCATCCCCTGCATCTCGGATACTCTTTTCTTTTGAAGTTCCACATAACGATACAAAACTGCTGCCAGAAAAGCAAATGCTATTCCCAAGGGTGCTGCCAGAACATTAATGGTATAGGACGTAATTGCATTAACACCTGCTGCCAGGAGAACATAGCCCAACATACTTGCCGGTGTCCCAATAGCTGCATTTCGCATTCTGGTATTCATAATCCAAAAACCAATGCCCGCCACATACACAAAAACAATAAGAAACTCTACCCATGCATTCATAGAATAAAAAATCTTATCATTTAGGAAAGCGTGCACATAATTAGCCTGCAGTTCCACACCATACATTTCTTTGGAGTAATCAATGGGTACTCTGAAGAAATCCATCAAACCTTCTTCATATGCTCCGACCAAAACAATGCAATCATTAAAATGGTCGGAAGGTATTTTCCCTGCCAATACATCCGCCATGGAAATATGCTCGAATTCTCCCGGCTTACCGGTCAATTCCACCTCCACGATGGTTGGGTAGTTCTTTACTTCACCTGCTTTATCTGCAATCAGGTATGCAAAGGAATTGTGAATAACCGGCAATCCTCCGGTGGAAGAATTTACCTGCGTATAGGTTCTTCTGACAAAACCATCATCATCATAGATAGCATTGGTAAAACCATACTCTGTTACCTCTGCCAGAGCCTCATACGGTTTTCCCTCTCCGGAAACATATTGCATTCTGTAATATTGCCCGTCTTCATCCTTGTATCGCAAGCTGTCCCAAGTAATCGTAGATGCCAGCACAATATTATCATAACGACTGCAAACCTCTGCCAAATAAGCATCCTCTTCACTATAAGAAGTACCACTGAATAGCACATCTATACCTATAACCCTGGGTGCACTTTCCTCCTCTTCATTCAAAATTTCCAAAAGTTTGGCAAAGTAACCTCTATTCCAATTAGAATAAGGTCCTAACTCAGACAAAGTTTCCTCATCAATGGCAATAATCTTAATATTATCCGGAATTCCCTCCGGCCTTTGATACAAACCATCCTGTGCCATATTGCTCAGTTTAGAGAAAAAATTATTTTGAATCACATTCACCCATCCGTACGGAGAATCTTTCACTGTCGCACTACCTGCCAACAATGCAATAATAATTGCCACAATACCGGTATATATGTACTTTTTCTTTTTGCTTATCTGTTTGATTTCCATAACTTTTTATCCTATCTGTTAATACTTCACGTACAGTATACCACAAACTTCCCCAACAAAAAAGAGAAGCTTTTACACTTCTCCTTTCGACTGTAAATTATACTCTTGCGATGTACCTTCCCTCAAACTCCCAGGTCTGCGTATCAAGCAATAACAGTTCCTGTGTTCCAATAGGCGTTCCATCCGGATAGGTTGAAAAAACATCACAAGAAACTACGTTTTCATCTCTGCGCAGTTTATCCACCGGTGTATGTCCCACTACCTGCAAACATTTATCCGCCATATACAGCGCCCCATAATTATCCTGCGGTCTGTACCATATAGGTGACTCATCACGCCAAAGTTCATAATGTCCCAGGGAATTAATGATGTCTACGGTTTGTGACACATCCTCCTGTTTAGATAGGGGCACATGCTTATCCACGAAATACTGCAAAATTCCTCCATGACAGAAAAGCACATTATCAATCTTCTGTACGTACTGAATCGGATTCTCCGGCGGAAGCGCCATGTTCAACTCCATGAGTTTTCGCTGTACAATAAGCTTTGCCAAACTGCTGTAACCGGATTCTCTCTCGTCCCAGATGTAACATAAGTCATGATTGCCGTAACACCACAGACTGTCCGGAAATTCCTTCGCAAATTCAATCGCTGCATCATAGGTATTGGCATATTCCTCCAAGGAATATTCTTTTCCCCAATCATCCGGAATGTCCATAAGGCAAACAGCAATATCAGCCTCTCCCCTATTCATAATTTCTCTCGCACCAGCGAAAATATATGGTTTTAAATGAATATCCGGTATTACTAACACTTTCATTTTTGTATTCTCCTTTTCCTCTTATACTTCTAACAAATTAAATGCATACCTAAGCCCCTCATCAAAACATTGGTAATCATGAATTCCACCTTCAATGGGAGACCAATCATAAACCACACCGGATTTATCAAAAAGTCCGAGTGCATCCATATTTCTTTCATATAGATCATCTTTCGTACCACAAGTCATAATAATCCTGGGTAACGCATCAACATTGCTCGCAACAATTGCCGCTAGCGGATTTCGGTGAATATCCCCTTCTAATGTATCAAACGGTGCAAAAGTCTCTGTAAAATACTCAAAGGTATCTTTATCTGTCGGCAGACCAACCACTTGTGGATTTCCGATTGCCACATCATGCGCAATAAACGCGCCACTGATGGAGATAATTTTCTTGAATTTAGAAGCAAACGTTGCACCTATAAGCAAACTTCCGTAGCCTCCCATAGATATTCCGGCAATATACATGGGTAGTTCTTCTTTTAATCCATAATTATTGAAAATCAACGGAAGTAACTCCTGCATCAAGAAATCGTTCACACTATAATTTGGTTTATTTATGTAATACCCGTTATTCATACTGGGGGACACAATCAGCATATTATTTTCCTTTGCATAATCTGCAAGTGGAAAATTCTCATCCATATGCTTAAAAGAACCATTGTAGCCATGAAGCAGGATTAAAAACTTCTCTACCCGGGTAGGAATAACAACTCCAACCGTCGTTTCACAATGAAGATATCCTGACTTCATTGTGAATACATACTTTTGTTCAGGCATAAAATCACCTCACATCCTCCAAAAACTTGTCCTAAATATGTGTAAATATTGATGGATATATCCTTTTGGTATTTTCCAATACCGCCTTCCGAATATACTCTGGTGATTCACCGCGTAATTCTGAAAGCTTTTCTACTACGACGCCGAGATTTGCCGACGTATTTCTTTTCCCTTCGACCCCTGCCGGTGCTAAATAGGGCGCATCTGTTTCTAACAGAATACTCTCCAAAGGTATTTGTTTCAAAGCAATACACAAATCCGCGTCTGCATCCATCTTGGTAAACATACCATTAACGCCAAGATAAAAGCCTATATTTATCAAAGCCTTTGCCTGATCCACATTTCCACTAAAGCAATGTATTACTCCCGGCTGCTTAAGAAGCGAATACTCCTTCAATATTTCAATGAGTTCATCATTTGCCAATCTGCTGTGAATGACCAATGGTTTTTGCATCTCTATTGCCAATTCGATAAACTTTCGAAACCAGTGTTTTTGCAAGGCAATCTGTTCTTCGGTTTTGCCCTTATCATAATCCAGACCGGTTTCACCAATCGCAAGGTTTTTATCATAATCAAGCAAGTCCACTATTTGCCTAAACTTGTTTTCATCCATCTCCTCCACACAATTGGGATGGCACCCTGCAGCCATATACACATAGGGATACTTTTCACATAAAGCCTTCATTTTAAAGTTGCTCTCAAAACCAATTGCCCCTTCAATCACTGCAAATATATTAGCACTTGTTAATCCGTTTAATATTTCCTCACGCCCTGAATCGAAACGCCTATGCGCGTAATGGGTATGCGTATCTACAATCATTTCACCCATATAACCCTTTCCTTTCCGGATTGTCCTGTTACACAACCTCAGACCTATTTTCCGTACAGCTCTACACTTCCATAATCAGGCTTCTTGTATTGGCCACAGAAAGAATTTGGGTATATTTGTTCACTATATCCTGACTGCTAATATACCTTTTTAACTCTGCTTTTGTGTAATGCGGTATTATAATACCATCAAACAATCCCAAACCTTCATAGTCCCTCATTCTCAGGAAATTACGATCAAATCTTTCTCCTTCTTCTATGCTGGTACCGGCAATCATCGCTCCGGCACTGGCTCCCAAATATATCTTCGAACCTTCCTTAAAAGCCTTCCGAAGTACCTCATCCAATCCTCGTTCCCGAAGCAAGGACATTACTTCAAAAACGTTCCCCTCCGTTATATAGTAAATATCGCAATTCCTTATCTCCTCATTGGATTTTTGCTGTCCTGATAAAATAATATTTTCTTTTCTAAACCCCAGCGCCAGACACGCATTCACAAGCATGGGTTCTATGGAATAATGCGGCTCATGGAACAAAAATATCTTTTTATCACTTAAATCATACTCTGAAAGTGCCTTACCCATAAGTCTTCTGCCCACTTTTGTGGTTAACCCGTAAGAGGTTAATATCAGTTTATTCTTCATATAACAGACTCCTTCTTTACACCACTTTATCCATATTTTTTTGTTTTTTCCAGATGAATCTTCCCAGCAAACCTATAATTATCTCTTCATAGCTTAGAAACATAAGATAAAATTGCACTCCAAGCAAAGTCTCTCCCACCCATGCCAAGTTGGGATAAAAAATACCAATATCCATAAACTTCCAAACCAATACAATATTAGTGGGTACACTGGTAATTGCAGTAAGCACAAACAACCACATACTTTCGTACCACCTACAACAATGGGTACAACCGACGGTCACAAACATCGACATAATCCACAGAATCATCCAAATCCAAGACAGGGTATATGCTGCCAATCCGGACATCAAAAACATGCAACCAATACCCATTGTAAGTTTTATTTTATCGTGCCTATCATTCTTTCTCATAAGTAATCTCCTAAAATTATCAAAATACCATTTATATACAAAAGAGGCAGTAAAATCTGATACACCACCATAATCAAACAAGCTATCATGGCAACCTTTTGATTGCATGACAAAGGTCCGGAATCTCTCGTGTTAATACACTTCAAAAGGACCTTCTTTACTCCACGTCCCCCTTGAGGCATTCCAATTATTTCATCCACTACCGCTCTACCATCTAAACCTTTAAGCATGGTCATATTGAGTCCTACCAGGATTATATTTATAAGTGCTGCCCCCAAACAGAATCCACTAATGCTTTCCTGCATCGTGCATAACACAAGAAATAGACCCGTCAAGAACAGATTCGCGACAACACCTGCTGCATCAATCGAAATTCTTTTTGCTTTTGATTTAATCTCTGACTTATCAACCAGCACATAGGCTCCCGGCATAAACCTTTCACACAGGACTCCTGCTTCGAAGAAATAAGCTTCTTCTGTAGCCAAACTTAATATTGCATGGGACATTTCATGGAGCACAGCTCCAATTACAAGTCCTATAAACCATCCCCACATCATATTACTTATATCAAAAGCATATGTAGTATAAAAAGCTCTGTATACACCATATATTAATATGGGCAACCAACTCAGGTACAATATCAAACCATATAATTTAGGCAGAATACTCCTTGATTTCTGGTGTTTTGGAATATACAGTGTAAACATAAGAAAGCTAAATGTCTTTACAATGCTCCTACCCGCTCTTACCAAAGCATTTTCTACAAAATACTCCATTAGTACTTCGGCATCCACATTAAACTTTTTTGCAACTATCAATGGGTCTCTTCTTCCATTCAGATTTCGAAGAAAATGATAAGTGTCACTATCCATGTAATGAACTTCATTCACCAAAGCATTCCTGACAGAATACATACCATCTTCCCTTTTTTTTGCAATTAACCAATTGGCCATTATTGGATATGGTCCTCTGAAATTATACTTCATCATTTCCTCCTTTCCCCTTTCGAATCTCTCATTAAAAAAACAGAAATATACAATTTATTTACGCTTTAATGACCATGTTGGTCTGCATATCTTTTAGTTGAAACCACAAAATCGATATATCTGGTGTTACATTTAATTCCATATGATGATGTCCCATAAACCAATGCTTGAACTCAACATTTTCCCTTACCCATTCCAGAAAATTGTTCAAAGGTTTTTCCTTGGCTTCTATACCACCATATAACCTGTTCATAACATATTCCGGACCGGTATGGGTTACAATATAATCCACATGATTATCAACCTTTTGCAAATTCGCAACAGCCTCTTTCAGTTCTTCGTCATTCGGAAGTTCCTGAGGCCACCAGGTCCGATAAGGAGTACGCATATAACGATCCACACTACAAGCTCCTCCAAAGGCAAAGATACGTTTATCTTCAATTGTAAAAACCTGTCCTCTCATTAAATGAATTATCTTGGGCTTATTCTCACAATCCCTTCGAATCACGCGAACCTTACCTCCACACCATTCTTCTTCAGGAAACTCCTTGAGCAACTCAAAGTTCTCGTGATTACCATCTACAAAAAGAATCATATACGGTTTTTCTGCCATAAAATCAAGAAAACGTCGTTCACGATAACTATCCGTAAAAACATACCCAAAATCACCGGTGATAAAAAGTTTATCATTAGCCTTCAGCGTTTTGTCTATTATCGAATCCATATACAAAAATCTCTGTTCCTCACCATGCGTATCTCCTGTAATATACAACATATCAGCACCTCTCTTTTGAACTCTCTATTAGCCATATTATTTTTTCTCTTCATAATAAACTTCTAAATAACTGCGATATTTCTTTATCATGTATATCAAATGTTCTTTTTTTGCCTTTTCATCTACAACCTGCTTATCCAATTGTTCCGCAAAGTCAACCAACGAATCCAATACCTGCAGTCCCATTTCACGCTCATTCTTATCGTCTGCCAAGTCGAACTCCATAACCTCTGTATCCAACTCTTCTGCGATTTCTCTATAATTTGTATCTCTTAGAATAAAATCTGACTTCGCCCAATACCGTTCCAAACACTTCATCAAAAATAACGAAAGCACACCGGTTACTAAACATAATCCTATGTACCAGATATTAGTAAAGGAAAATAGACTTAAAATAATAAATCCAACCACCCCTACAAGGATAGAAGCAACGGTTTTAAATAACTGTTTTTTCTTATTCACTTCACCAATGACTGTACCTATAAACCAATGGTAAAGGGCGATGAACGCAATGACCGCCAAGAAAATACAACCCATATATCTTAGGTTCGTAAACACTTCTCTAAACCAAATACCTTCAAAGCCCCTCTCACGCATGGATATATTACAAAACACAGCGCTATTGTTTATAATCTCCCAAGGTACAATCGTAAAATCAATCCACAAGCCCGTTGCCAAAACAAAGACCTTCCATTCTTTTTGACAGAACATCATACAGTAAAGTGCTGACTGTAGAAGAAGACTTCCTACCATCCCCAATACCACCGGCAGTTGAAAGCCTATATTGAACGGAATTCCATAAACATCTTCCTCCGGAATATAATTAGGGATTACTTTAACACCAAGCTTATTCATAATCCAAATAAAAACCATACCCAAAACCAGCATGCAAAAGATAATAATGTTATTTACAATTCTTTTGTTATTTCTTAAATCCATATTTTCCCAATCCTCCTCATTTATCATACCCTTCCGCTTCATTATGATTCTATATTCAACTATAGCGTAATTATTTTATGAGCACAAGGAACTCTGTTACATTATATATGAATCGTAGTTCCCCAAGGAGCATCCTAGTCTTCATCTTCTTCCTCATCCCAGTCATCACCTTCATCATCCCAGTCTAAATCCGCCTCACTCCATATAGCCAAGCCTTTGCATTTCGCATATTCCTCTAAGTATCTCTTTTGTTTTTCATCCAAGTTGCGATTATAGCGACCAAAGGCCTGTCTAATTCCTTTGTCTACAACTTCAATTGTAACGTAGGATTCATTTTCTTTGCCTTTTTCCCTTAAAAATAAAATAATGGTATTTTTCAAAGCCACTCTTAACACATAGTCATACAGGCAGTTATGCTGGTTCTGGGACTCCTGTAATAATTCCATCAAACTGGAAGGTATCATCACAACATACTCACTTGTTTCAAAGGAATAGTCCGCTTTAAATTTACGCGCTTTTTCCCGTAAACGCCTATCAATTCCCCATTCACACTCTATGTACCACTCTATCTTGCCACAGGTAACGGCGTGTTCTCTCAAATCCCCCATATCCGGATATTGTGGCAAATTAGCATAGTACTCGTCTACAACCTGCTTCTGTTCTAAATATATCAAAAATAAATAATAGTCCCTGTCGAGAAAAATATGTCCAAGAAATTGGTACATCTTCTTGTCTACGGTTTGCTGTCCTTCTTCCCTCTCTTTTAAATAACGCCACTGATATTTATTAATCGTAGTTCCGCGGATAAAATTATGATATTTTGAATACAAATGTCTCGCCCATTTTCTATTCTCCTCATCCGCCATAAGCTCCACACCAAAAGGCGTATTCAAAGCACGAAGCATCCCTAACTGAACACCCAATATCTTTTCGGGAGTGGTTCCAATCAGGTTATATTCTCCCTCCAGTCCTGCCGCAAGAAAATTCAAATTGGCTTTAAACAAGATTTCCTGCGGTCCACTTTTAAACAACGAATAATATACATGACGTAGGGTGTTTCTAAAATCTTTGTAGTCTACTAAATGAATTTCGGGATACTTGTCCTTTACACTACGGAGCAAATGCTCGTATAATTCATTCTCAACCCAAATATCCTTATGAAGATAACTCAAAAGGAGTTCCTCTTCTTTTTCACCTAAAGCATATCCCTTTTCAATAACGAATCGTTTGCAACCTTCCTCCAAATGATAATCGTATATGTAAATATCAATATAATCCTTTTCTTCCACATGCCTCAAATAAGGGAAGCAAATAATGCGTTCCTCATTTACAAATGCCTCCATGTCCATGGACAAAAAAACATTCTCTTCAAGTGGTGGATAAACCAAATCATGATTATTCGGGACATTAAACAAAATTCTCTCCAAGCTCACTGAAGCGTTCATTTCATCACATCCTTCACCTAATATATTGTTATATACTCGCCTTGTACGCCTTCTGCTTCATACAAATATTCTTCAATTCTTCTTATATACTCCTCGGCACCACTTTCCCCTGCCTTACGGGCATTAACCTCTGCCAACTGGCCATAGTAACGTTCGAAATCCTCACTATCACTACCATCTACATAGTCCGCAAATTCCTCTAAATAGACTGAGGCTTCATAAAACATGAGTAAATTCCTTGATTCCTCATCCACCTTCTTATATAAATTAATTTGTTCGTATTGGTATGCGTGTGTACATTCATGAATTAAAGATTCCAAAAGTACATAGGAATAACCTAACTTCAAATAGTCCACATCAATCACGATTTGGTGCAGTTGTTCGTTATAATATGCAAGAGTGTTTCCATCCAAAGCAGCTGTACCTACCATCAATTCATGGGAGAGACCATAATATCTCGCTTCGCAATTGACAATGGCCTGACACACATTGAGCCTCTCCTTCATATCAAGTTGCTCCCATCTTTCCGGAGCAATATTACAAATGACCTCCATATTAGCAGAAAGGGAATGTTCATCACCATAAACCTTTGCTACTTCCAAAGTAGAACTCATAACCGTACCATTAAACAGCATGGAAGTCCCAATCGGGATCAATAAAACCAAAGAAGCAATGGCCGAATTGCGTCTCCAAACGCTGATTACAGTTCTCACACGCCTTTTGATAATCAATCGCCTCGTACCATTTCTTCTGATCTTTCTGCCAAGAATCAACGCAGATAAAAAAGTCGAAACAATTACCACGACAATGCCAATCAAAATCATTTGGCGTTTGAATAAATCTGCATAAGCGACGACTGTAAATACACCCCATGACAGGAATATATGCAGCATAAGATTCGTATAATTTCTTTCTCTCTCCCAAGTCAATACAATGCACAATCCCACGACAACTACAGCCATGGCTAAAAGTATCAGAAAAGATTGGAAATGGGTACACCCCGGAAGACATCTGAAAATCAATGTTCTAAACCATATGTAAGCAATAAACCACCAAATAATATGTTCTTTGATATATTCGCCTTTTCCCATTGTGTTTACCATAATTTGTCCTCCTTTGTGTACTGTTCTTTATAACATTAGCATATCACCCAAAAGTCGAAATACAATCGCATATGTATAAAGTACTCTTTAGCATTATAAATTCGACTTAACATTTGTGAACTTACTTCTTACCACGGCTCAAAATCCTCGGTACCCACTTTGCATTGCTTGTCCAACTGATATGCAGTAATCAAACAATAAATACATTTTCCCAAACCTAATAACCAACCAAAACTAAAGATAAAAGCAAGTCCAAGACACAGTAACACTATGCATAACAAAGTCCCCCACAAGGGATTAACTAATAAGCTCATAAACTGGCATGAAAAGTAAACCTTTGCCACTACACCTAACAGTTTCAATAAGGTTTTTCCGGCATAAAACATACCAATAAAATATACAGGAATTAATAACATCATCTGGTAATTTGACAAATCTTCATTTCGTCCAATCACCAAGGATACCACGAGTCCAATTAATGCCATCGTACCAATTCGAATCAGCTCTCTTTTAACCATAATTTCCTCCATTCTACAAAAGGCGTACAATTCCCTCTTGTCCATCTACCAAACTAACAAAAGCCAATCCCCGGGGTAACTTTGCAATATATTCCGGTTTCAATCGCAAATCTCTTCCACGCCTTATTGTCATTGCTTTGTTATAAGTTGCAGGACTCATAAATGATTTACTTTGTCCAATGCACAAATCGTTTTCTAACTTATCATATTCTCCAAAGTATGTTTCAGATATTATTTTGGCACTTTTATAATTCTTGTGTTTAAAAACAATCACACTACATTCTCTGTTGGTCAAATGCATATCTGAGGTCAACTGCGAAATATCGTTTGCCGCAAAAACAAGTCTTATATTTCTGAGATTATCTTTAATCATAGCTACATCCGGCAAAAAGACATCATCCAATACCAAGGTGAGCTGAACACCGCTCTCCGCCAGCGCCTGAACTGCTTCAAAACATTGCTTTGTTACCAAGGAAGTACTGCCATGAACTTCCTTAGTCAACAAAATATCACTTTCCAAAACACCTCTTATACCAACTCCATGATTAATACCTCTTGTTCTGGATAATCTTTCCGTTCTACCCATTGCTTTAACAGCAGATTCTGCCATCTGCTTATCAAATCTACGCAGCAAATCATGTGCTCTGTCTCTTTGAGAAGGTTTTCTCAAAAGCTCCTGCTGCCATTCATCATTCAACCAATCAATGCTCTTAATACCTTCTATCGATACAGGAATCCCCAACACCTCGCATACCTCAAACGCATATGCATAGAAAAATAACAATTCATTGTCTTCCTTTTCTCCAGATAAGAGCGAGATTATTTGAGACTTATTCATGTCTTTGTAAATATTATCGTCCCATTCTTCTGCCGCCATTCCACATCTTCTGATGTAATCGGCTTTGAAAAATGAATTACCATTATGTAACAATACAACTTTTCCTCTAAGGGACTTGAGTACTCCCAGAAGAAAAAGGCTTCTTTCTTTATTTGTTCCGCCTGTTACTAAAACAGAATCATTTCCCAGTCCACTAATCAATTCACCATAACTAATCTTGTGCTTCATAGGGAAAGAATTATCTTTATTTATCTCTAATATGTGATTTGCCAGATAATCATCTCTACTGGCAAACAAAGTTGACAATAACGAAGCCATAAACAACACCTCCTACTCAAAATGAAACTTAAACATATCCCCTGTTGAATATCTTACATAACAATCTCCTACTTTCATGCGTATTACATCGGCATCTTCAAGCACCATGCTTTCTCGCCTTTCAGCAGAAGTTCCTCCGGGACTTAATACCATATACTCAGCTATCACTTTGCCAAAGTCCTCCACCATATATTGACGCGTTAATAAATCGTTTGGCTTAAAATAAAACTTTGTGCACATTCCCGAAAGCAGTTTTTTACCATCATACTCTCCATAGATAGAGTAAAGCTGCGCAATACTCTGTACCCCTAAAATGGTCATAAGACCTTTTGCTCTACCCAAATTAACCGCCTCTGCTATATCAGTTCTTCCCATAGTCGGCAACTCATCACAGACCAAGATCACATTTCCCTGACTGGTATTTTGTGCCAAGGCTTCTTTTAAAACAAACTTGATAATAGAACCATATATCTTTATCTGACTGTCCTTATATGAAGGATCGTAGTTAATAAATAATACCTTTCCACTTTTCCGATACACAAACTCCCTGATTGAAAATTCCCCATCCTGAGCAAAAATATCGATTAGGGTATTTAATACTGTTGTTACCAATTCACCATAAACACCTAAAGCCTGCAAATTATCTGTTCCATCACCCAGAATCATTCTCAAAACCCCAGGTTCTCCTGATTTTTCAAGTAATTCTTTATATCCGTGAGTATCATATTGAAGAAAAAAATCTCTTAAGCCTTTATTGGTAAGCTTCTTTCTGGCATGTAAATTTGTTTTCGCAGTCCGTATGTAAGAAATAATAACACAATAAAGTAACTCTCTTGCTCCATCGACGAAGAATTGTTCCTTCTGGTCTTTCTTGTCAGCAAACAAATGAGCCACAAACTCTCTGGTATTAAGCTCTACCATTCTGTCTTCATAACCATCTCTTAAGATGTCCTGAAAAAGATTCCATCGTACGCTACGGTGTGAATTTCTTCCCTGTTCAATAACAAAATCACCTTCTGCAATACAATCTTCAAAATCATTCTTGGCTTGCACAACCACCATGGAATAGTCAGACGACAGATTTTTCCGGAGTTCTTTTACCATCTTCTTTAAACAATAGGTCTTTCCACTCCCCGTTTCTCCAAGCAACAAGGTTCCCTTTGTCAACATTTCACCTGAAAGGTCTATTGCAGAGTTAGTATCATTTACATCTGTACCGCGTAAACTAATTATCGAGTTCGCATGTCTCGTAGGGATATTGACACTTAGGTCTGTTCCAAGCAAAACTCTCTTTATTGTATTCCCATACATAACATCACCTTCTTCCCTGTGTATTCGCAGCCATATTGGATTTTTGCGACTGTCCTGCGGTATTACTTGTCGCATGTGAACTGCTTGAGCTTTTTGACTGTCCTGCCGTATTACTTGCCGCATGCGAACTGCTTGAGCTTTTTGACTGTCCTGCCGTATTACTCGCTTCATGCGAACAGCTTTTGCTATATCCGTTACTGTTACTTTCTCCTTTATAACAGGCATTGGACAATGCTTTTGATTCCGGCGCCTTAGGCGGATTAGAACCAAAAGAGTGCATCTTTTTCGACGAAGCATCATAATAACCATTGGTAGGAGAACGATATCCTCGATATCCCGATTTTTCCGCCCCACTGTTATGTGCTTCCAGATGCTCTTCATGTGTTAATAATTGGATATTATCTACTGAACCGGCATATTCGGGATACTCCGTAACCGACTTCATATGTTGTCCTTCATATCCCTTTACCCTGCCGGTCTCCATTAACTCTTTTTGTTGTTCCGGTGACCAATCAACAGTTCCTTTACCTTTACTAACCAATTCTTTTTCTCTATTCCATGCATCTCGTACCGCCTTTTGTCTGTCACGGTTCAATTGTAACTTTTCTTCTCTGGACATAAGAACACCTCCTAGTCGAGAGCTGCAAGCTCATCTTCTAAAAAGTCTTCAATTGTATCCCAATCCAAAAACGCCTCTCCGGTTTCATGGTCAATCTGATATATCCGTCCATCTTTTCCTACAACAATTTCGTCTCCAAATGACATTACTCCTATTATGACGTATTCCTTCGTTCTATTTGAGTTATTGACATCAATCAACTTATCGAGCGAATAAAATGTTGTTCCCGGTATGTTAATTTCTATACCGTCACTAATAGCATACATATCCAGTACTGTCATAGGCAGTACCGGATATCTCTGCTTTAACTCGTAAAGCAGGTCTAATGAAGCCGGAGCAGTTATCTCCATATTACATTTAGTTTCTAATTCCAAAAGAAGTTCTTCAATCTTGTTTTTCATCATCATTCTCCTTACATTACTTTAGTTTCAAAGCATCGTTTCCATTAACATCAACGATTAACACCAAGCGTGTCCCAAATTGTGAACATATAAAATCACCTACAAAATTCGCTCAACGGCCTTAGCCTCTTCCGTTTTGCCTGCGTTTCTCAAATTAGACGCTAAGCTTTTCAGCGAACTCTGCGCTCTATAATCACTTCCATTCCTTAAACACCAAATTGCATTTTCAATCAAATCCTCATTTGCTCGATCAAGAGCACCTACTCTTGATAACCAGTTCTTTAATGCCTCTACATCACTTATTCTCATAACTCTACCTCCATTTTTCACTTAAATATTCAATAATCACATCTCGTTCTCCACGCGACGTGACATTTCTCCACACAAAAACATCTCGTTATTCTCGTCGTCATTCAGGTCATCCACATGGATTTCCATCTGATTCAGCTTAGTCTCCAACTGCTTCATGGTA
>JAZSPK010000006.1:0-28113 GCA_045537405.1 Acetatifactor sp. | reverse complement strand
TCGGTGATTGGACAAGAAATCGAACTTACCAATAGACAAAAAGAAAATATTCAAATATGTGTAGATATTTGGCGTAAATTTAATAATAACCTCAAAAAAGCATATTTATCACAATCAGGAAATTGGATTAAATATGCTTTTATGGAAAGAAGAGAAGACAAATTATTTTATTGCTGTGCAATACCACGAAAAATAGTAGTTCCAGAGGGGTTTGTTTCAAAAGAAATTGCTTCGTGCAAATACATGGTTGTTGAGCATATTGGTTCTATGGATAAGATATACGAAACTTATAGTAAAATCTATAAAGAAATATTACCTAATACGGAATACATACCAATGCAAGAGAGTTTTCTGCATTTTGAAAGATATGACTATCGTTTTCATTGGAATAGAGAAAATTCAATTATTGAGATTTGGTTACCAATTAGGGATAGTTGACTTTATATAATGCTGAGAACTTGAAAGCAACGTGAACTTTCAGTTTTCACATTCTTTGAATGGTGGTTAATTTCGAATCTCAAATGCCATAGTAAAAAGACATTGAAAAAGGATGAAACATGTGTTATATTCAAAACATAAAGAGAGCAACTGCCACACAAGGTGGTTAGCCTTGAAAAGTTAAGTTCACAATAAACTCACCTAATACCCGCTAAGTACGTAGGTGAGTTTATTTATTTTCGCTTGTTGTTCTTATCGATGTAGGCAAGCTGTGCAATGAGCAGCATAGCAAATGCAATCATCAAAGAAATATAGAGGGAATAAATGAAAAAATCAGAGATATTAAAGCAAGTCGCAGAAGTTATGAATAATGATGCCGCATGTTGTAAAGATAAAAAAGGCGAGGCATTATCGAAATATGAATTGTTGATAAAGGAAGAAATGAGTGAGAATGAATTCCTTTTGATTGTTAATTCGTATTTAAGTACATTTGGCTTGACCGGACATTTGTTTTTTAAGAAACAAGGTCATAAAGGACTACCATTTCATGTACATAGATACAGAGATATATTGTACGTTACAGAGGTAACAAAAGATTCGTTGCTAGGTGTCGGAGACAAGATTGTAGAAATTAACGGTGGTTCTGTAAAAGATTTTTATGAGAAGTATGCGGAGCTCTTTTTTGGAGAGTTGGAAGAACGACAAACATCTCAATGGAATTTTATACTTAAGTATACTGATGAAATTGGATATATTAGTGAGTTGGAAGATGATGTTAAGCACTGGAAAGTGGAATTATTTGATTGGGAAAATGGGAAAGTTCCATATGTCTTTGAGAAATTCAATCCTTCGGTTTCCTATCTGAGATTGGATGATTTTGTGGACTCTACCAGGATTTCTTCTCTTTTGGAAGAAAACGATTTTGAACTTCGAACCTCAAAAAAACTTGTAATTGATGTAAGAGGAAACGGAGGAGGAAACAGTTTTTCGTATTATCCGTTATTGAAATATTGTCTGCCAAAGGGGAAGAAATTGAACGATTTGGACTTAATGGATAACGGTGCGCTGGGATATGGACAGGAAATCCTCTACTCGAAAAGAAACTGTGATGTTCGAATAGAGATTATTGAAGACTTAATGCAAAAGAGCATGTCGAAAAACGATGAGGATATTTTTAAACAATCAATAAGGGAGTTGAGAGAACTTCGTGGAAAGGGATTTGTCAAGGAAATAGAAGAGGATGACAGTGATGTAATCGGAGATTCGGATGTAGAAAATGTATATATACTAACTGACAGTAGTTGTTGTTCCGCAGGGGATGCGTTTGTTTATTTGTTTAAAATGTTACCCAAAGTAAAGGTATTCGGACGGCCGACGCAAGGCATTTTAGATTATTCTAATGTGGCCTATGCTCTTTTTGATGAGTACGCACTTATATATCCTACAAGCCGACTGTTATCTCTTGATTGCGGGAAAGGAATGATGGGAAAAGGTGTTTCGGTTGATGAGTATATTCCGTGGACACCGGAACATTTGGAACGAGATGTGGACCTGGAGTATGTATTAATGAACCTTTAAAAGGCGTACGAAAAGTTATTACGGTGAACTGTATCATAAATAAGGAGGATTTAAAATGTCAGATGTTTTAAAGAAAATGCAAACCAGAAGAAGTATCCGCAAATTTAAGCCGGATATGATTCCACAGGAAGTGATTGAACAGATTGTAGAGGCAGGAACTTACGCAGCAACAGGAATGAATCGTCAGTCACCTATTATTATTGCTGTGACTAACAAAGAAATGAGAGATAAATTATCTCAAATGAATGCAGCTGTTATGGGTGCAAATAGTGATCCTTTTTATGGAGCACCGGTTGTTTTAATAGTGCTTGCGGATAAAAATGTTCCGACCCGTGTTTATGACGGAAGTTTGGTAATGGGTAATCTTATGCTGGCTGCGCATGAACTAGAAATCGGTAGTTGCTGGATTCATCGTGCAAAAGAAGAGTTTGAATCCGAAGAGGGCAAAGAGATTCTTAAGTCTCTTGGAATTACCGGTGATTACGAAGGTATCGGTCATTGCGTACTTGGATATGTGGATGGTGAGTATCCGGGAATTCTTCCGAGAAAAGAAGGTTGGGCTTACTATATTGATTAGAGAAATAGTGTTGTATCTGAAGGGTGGTAAAAATACCACCCTTATGTTTTTTATCCCAACTTTTTCAAGCAATTTTCAGCCATTTCCTTTGCCCACTGAGCTTCAATTACTCCACCTCTTTGGGTAAGAATCTCAGAAAGCTTTATCCAGACTTCGTAAGCCTTTTTATATTCGCCGATTTCTTCGTAGCAAAAGCCCATGGAGTAGAGGGAATCCAGCCAGGTGGAATCCAGTTCCAAATGTTTTTCCCAGTAAGCAAAAGCTTCTTCGTATTTTTTTAGCTCCCTACAAGTGTCACCTGCATAGCCATAGAGCAGGGCTTCTTTTGGAAATTTGGCAAGGGCATCTATGGTGACCGTATAACATTCCTCGTACTGTTTTGCATTATACAGAGCGGCCACCAAACAAGTATGCTCTTCTGCATTATCCGGAGATGCCTCTATGGTATTTCTTTGTTCATCAATGCATGCCTGACCTTCACCGTTTCGGATTCGTAGCATATTTTTCTGACGTTTTACACGGTAATATAGGTCTAAATCACTGTCTTTGCATAAGGACATTGATTTATCATAAAATTCAAAAGCCTTTCGGGTACAAACAGTAGACATATAATCATGCAGCAAACCGAAGCTACGATAATCCTTTGCAGTCATGGTGTCTGCTTTCATCATCTTTTCGTATTCCTGGGCTGCTGTTAGGAAATCTTCATGCTTCCAAGTGGATTCATATACTGCTAATAGGCGATTCGCGTAGTTATCGTAGCCTTCAGGTGATTCTTTGAATAAGTCATCTACCAACACCCCATAGAGCTTGGCAAGTTCCGGTAGTAAGAGAATGTCCGGAAAAGTTGCACCGGTTTCCCAACGGGAAACAGATTGGGCACTGACACTAAGTTTTTCGGCTATCTGTTCTTGAGTCATATGTTTTTCCTGACGTAATTTTCTTAAATTTTTTGAAAATGTTTCGTTCATGGTTATCCTCCAATATTTTGTTTGATTGCTGTAGCTTCCTGCGCGCTTGGAAGACTTTATGATTTCAGTATAACGTAAAATTTTAAAAAATCCATATCACGTTTTGAGTGAGGACTCTTGGAAAGTGAGAGTGCGTAGATTGTAAAATTATGATTGTGCTGATCGAATGAACGTTAAGTTTGTCGTTTGGGTAGTTTTTATGTTTCGTATAGTGTATAATTTTTAGATAGATTATAAAAACAGCAAATCAAAATGGGTTTTCTGCAACTAATACAGTAAAGGAAGTTATGTGGCAGAAAGGAGAAGTTTCTATGTTTGAGTTTGACAAGGACTTTGAGAAACAGTGTGAGATGTATCTGGCATATTTGTATGAGCAGGCAGAACATTTGTATAGTGATTGTACGGAACTTGATGTATTGGTACAGGATACGCTTATGGCCTTGATTATAAAGTTACATAAAGGTGAAAAGGTTGAACATCCGAAGGGGTTTCTTTCCGCAGTTTTAAAGAATAAATACAATGGCTGGCTACGCGAAAAGTACAAGAAAGAGATTGTTGAATATAGTGATGAGACCATGCCGGGTTTCTCTGATGCCATAGAAGACAAAGAAAGGGCAGAATTACAATCAGAGGAGTACACCTCTGTTCGCAGAGAAATCGGAAGACTTATAAGTATTTACAGAGAGGTAATTGTAAGACATTATGTACATGGACAAACCGTGGATCAGATTGCACTGGAATTGGGGATCCCGCGGGGAACGGTTTTGTCCAGACTATCAAGTGGGCGTAATCAAATTAAAGAGGGAATTGAAAATATGGAAAAATATTCGCAAATCAGTTATGAGCCAAAGTCGGTGGCTATAAGTATTTGGGGAGAGGTGGGCTTGAAGGATGAACCACTTTCACTTATCCGTTCCGATATTGAATCGAATATTTTGATTTTGGCATATGAAAATCCGGTGTCTGTAAGAGGAATTGCGGATACTATGGGAATGCCCTGTGCGTATATTGAGCAAATAATTGACAGACTTGTGGTAGGAGAATTAATGGGAAGAACTGCAAGTGGTCTTGTATATACCAGATGTTTTATGCAACGGTATGAGGAAACTTTCGGAGATATTCCGGCACAAGAAAAACTGGCGGAGGAATATGCTTCGAGAGTGTGGGAAGTATTTTGGAAGAATATAGAACCTTTAACGAAAAGGACTGAGTTTTCTGTAATGTCGGACAAACAGAAAGCCACCTTGCTTTTACTTATGCTAAATAATTCACTTGGGGAAGTGGTTTATGAATGTAGGCCTAACTGTGAAAATGAGCTTAAGGAACCACCGGAAAGACCTAATGCAGGAAAATGGCTGGCTACAGGTATCATCTTTGAAAACGGACAGGGGAGAGATAATAAATATGACGGTTCCGGACCGGCATTTGTCGGTTATAGTAAAGAATACAATAATATATTGGATTGTCGATTGCTGGATTGTCAGTCTGTTTTCGGGGATGCTCACTGGGCATATCAGCAAATGAAGTATAATTGTTCCTTGTATAGTATTTTGCGTTTTTACGCGTCTTTCTTACCTTGCGATGTAAAGCCGGATAATGTTCTTTTATATGAATTAGCTCCGGAGTTTGAAGATTTACACATTTTAAGGCGTGATGAGAATGGAGAATTAAGACTGGATATTCCCGTATTGACTTTTGAAGAGGAAGAAACTTACTGGATTCCTGCATGTACACAGATAAAAAAAGAATTACACGAGCTTCTTTCTAAGGCTATCAAAACACTTTGGAGAAATACAAAAATCAGGGTTCCCAAACATGTAGATGAAGCGACGTTTTTTCAACATAACGGTGCTCTGATGGCCTATGTAAAGGCACAATTACTTGCAATTGTAGACGGAGGACTTATGCCTTATCGGGTGGAGGTTGGAAAGACTCCTTTGATTTATGTTGCTTATCGGAAGAAGGAGGAGAAATAATATGGGCTTTTGGTTATTTGTGGCTGGAGTTGTTTTATTATATATTGTGACTCCTTATATCAGATGCTTTTTCAAGAGATTAAAGTGTGGCATAAAAATAAATCGTGTATGCCGTGAAAAAGGGTACATAATACACAAAAATCATGCATTATGGTTTCTGGGTGGTAAGAAGGGAAAAAGATGTGACTGTTATGTAGAAACAGATAAAGAAGTATTAGCAATTAAATTTTTTAACATACCAAGGAAAAGAAGAGTGTTGGTGTTTCGGGAAGATGGTATGTATTTTGTCAGAAGATTTATGGGCATGGAGATACGTATAATATATTCCTTTGATGGTAGAGTTAAGGAGTTTCCGAAATACGATTTTGAATATCGCAAAATGGATGGGGCTGATGACAAATGTATTCGTAAGATTTTGTTGGTAAACCCCGTTCCTATGGAAATGCGTATGCAGGCAAGGAATGGTAAGGAGTCTATCGTGAGCCCGGGAGATAGGGTATATGGATTGGAAGTTTGTAATATATCAAGGTTTTTGAATGAGTTGGGAGAATGAGAAGAAAGACAAATAAATATCAGGGGCGTATGGAGGTTTTCCATACGCCCTTTTGAAATCAAAGATATGTCCACATTTACAATGTTGCACCAAAGTCAGAAACAATAACCTGTCCGGTAATCGCACGTGATTCATCACTTGCAAGGAAGAGCAAGATATTTGCCACGTCAATAGGCATGCAAGGCTGAACGGTTAAGTTCATATGCTTTCTCATCTGGCCCATCATGTTAGGATCCAAAGAAGCAGGATCGGTGGTCATGGTCATAGGGGTTACGATGGTGCTGGGGTTAACAGAGTTACAGCGGATGCCGGTACCTGTGAAACGAACTGCGGTATGTTTGGTTAAACCGATAACAGCTGCTTTACTGGTTACGTAAGAAGCACCGCCGGTACCGAAGGCACCTGCTACAGAGTCTAAGTTAATGATGGAACCGGAATTGTTCTTCATCATTTCTTTTACAGCAGCTCTGGTACAGTATAAACATCCCTTAGTATTGATGCCAAGTACCCATTCCAAATCTTCATCAGTACAAGTATCGATAGGCTTTAAGCCTGCTTCTAAAACACCTGCATTGTTAACCAATACATCAACTTTTCCATAAGCTTCTACAGTCTTTGCTACTAAGTTTTCAGCGTCTTCCACCTTAGAAACATCAGCTTGTACTACTAAAACTTCCCCACCGTTAGCACGAATTTTATCAGCCACTTCCTCAAGCTGAGGTAAACGACGTGCAGTGATTACAACCTTTGCACCTTCTTTTGCAAATAATTCAGCAGTAGCAGCTCCGACACCGGAATTACCACCGGTAACGATTGCTACCTTACCGTCTAAACGACCCATAATAAAATACCTCCCAAATAAAATATATGTTATTTTATTATATAAATATGCACACAAAATGTCAATGTAATGAGGCTTGTTTTGTCAGATAATTATGTGTTTTGGGGGTAATTATTTGTCGACGAATCACCGTTTGTAAAAAAGTACATAAAATAGTACAGTTGAGTATGTGTGGTGGTTCATATGCGGGAAGGTTATGATATTTATGTGGTTCAGCCCGGGGATACCGTGGATAGTATTGCCCGAAAATATGGTGTAAATGTAATGCAAATTATCGAAGATAATCAGATGGTGTCTCCTTATGCGCTTGCAATTGGGCAGGCACTTTTTATTGATTTGGGCATACGGGTGCCGGATAGAAGTCTGAGGGTGTCAGGATATGCTTATACTTTTATTAGTAGATATGTGTTGGAGCAAACTTTGCCCTATTTGTCGGAGCTTCCGATTTTCTCTTATGGATTTACGGAAGAGGGTATTCTGATTCCGCCAAGCAGGTCGGAGGATTGGATGATACAGATGGCAAAGGAATATGGTGTACAGCCGATTCTAACATTGACACCTTTTGATGAATCGGGAAATTTTAATAATCAATTAATCAATGGTCTCATCAATAATCCGCAGTCAGTAGAAAGGTTGATCCAGAATTTGCTTGAAACAATGTATGCAAAGGGGTATGCAGGGCTTGATATTGATTTTGAATATATTTTAGCGGAGGACAGGGATGTGTTTACTGCCTTTGTAGGACGGGTAGCAGAGGCTATGCGCATCAATGGTTTTCACACTTCCATTGCACTGGCACCCAAATCTTCTGCAGAGCAAAGAGGACTTCTTTATGAAGGAAAGGATTATGCGGCATTGGGAGCCATCGTGGACCATGCGCTTATTATGACATACGAATGGGGTTATACTTACGGACCGCCAATGGCAGTGGCACCTATTAATCAAGTAAGGCGTGTAATTGAATATGCGGTAACGGCGATACTCGTAGAAAAGATTGATTTAGGGTTAGCCAATTACGGATATGACTGGCCACTTCCTTATGAGCGTGGGGTGACTGCGGCCACTACCATCGGTAATGTGCAGGCAGTTCAAATTGCTATTGCACAGGGGGCAGAGATTCAATTTGATGAATTGGCACAAAGTCCCTTTTTTACTTATACAGAGGCAGGAGTGGAACATGTGGTATGGTTTGAGGATGTGAGAAGTATGGAGAAAAAATTTGAATTGATTAAGGAGTTTGGCCTGGGCGGTTGTGGATATTGGCAGATTATGCGATGGTGGAGGGCTAATTGGAGATTGCTTTATAAGAACTTTTATGTGCTTAAATAATAGTTGGCAGATGGGTGTGTTTTTGGTATAGTTATAGTATGAAAATGAAGTAAATTAAGTTAAATTCATCAGATAAATGAGGAGAATATAATGATGCAGAAGGATAATTTAAAATTTTTTTGTACAGAAGAAAATAGAGTGGGGACTTGTTATCACGAGTTCCAGAAAGGGAAATGGGACGAGCATACTTTTTGGAAGGCAGATTCGCTGTTACTTTCAGATGATGTGCTTGTAGAGTTGGAATTAGGTAAATTATTTCGAAGAAGTCTTCAGGGATATGATCCTTACGGTCCGGTAGAGGTGAATAAAGAAAAGTGGTTGATGCTTTTGGAAGCGGCAAACCAGGCCTCAGATGTGCAGGCAGAGGCTTTACAGGAGGCTAATGAATGGGTGCAGGAATGTTTTGCTACGCATGAAGTATTTACTATTTTAGGAATTTAGGTTTTGGAATTGATTACGTTGTGGGTTTAATGCTTGGTGAAGAGGAGGAAGAACTATGGCGGCATTTATTTGTTGGGCAGTTTTAGGAATGTTTTTTATAGTCTGGGGAATTTGTATGTTTTTTGCAAAAAGTGCTAAACCTTTTGGCTTTTGGGCAAATGCAGAGGTAGCAGAAATGAAGGATGTGAAGGGCTATAACCGTGCATTAGGTAAACTTTGGTGTGTTTTTGGTGTGCTTTTAATATTGTTAGGTATACCCTTTTTGTTCGGACAAAATTCAGTAGGATTGATAATTACGATTCCCGGTACCATGTTAATAAGTATCGGAGCAATGATTGTTTATGTAGTGGGGATTGAACCAAAGTATCGGAAGAAATAAGGAGTAGGTATGGAATTAAAAGAAGTATTGTTAAAAAGAAGAAGTGTACGTAAATTTACAGAAGAACCGGTTTCAGATGAAATGATTGAAGAGTTAATGCATGCGGCCATGAGTGGCCCTAGTGCCTGTAACAAGCGCCCTTGGGAGTTTTATGTGGTGACCAATGGTGAGAAGCTGGAAGAGTTAAAGGGAGCAACCATGTTTACCAAGTTTTCTGCAAAGCTTGCCATTATCGTATGTGGAAATCTGACCAGAGCATTACCACTGCAGGCGGCAAATTACTGGATTCAGGATTGCAGTGCAGCAACGGAGAATATTTTGCTTCGTGCCACGGATTTGGGATTAGGTGCCGTATGGTGTGGTATTCATCCACAGAAGCGTGCAGAAGAACGGGTGCGGAAAATGTTGGATATTCCTAAAACACAGATACCGTTGAATGTGATATTTATGGGACATCCTGCAGAGGAACCGGAAGCAAGGGATCAATATGAGGAAGCGCGAGTGCACTATATTAAGTAGAGTGGGTGAAAATTTCTTTTTTGCATCATTATCGTATGTGCTGTATGCAGTTTTTGTTTTACTGGTAAGCTTAATTCTTGCGCTTTTGCTTCGTCTTATTGGCATCAGAAAAGCTACGCAAATCTCAGAGCAGGAACAAAAGATTTCAAAGTGGATGTTTATGGGAATAATATTTTCGTCTGTAATAATAGGGTTGATACTTACTCGGGGCACGGTTATTATTCCTTTATTAATATATACATTGATATGGGTTATTGTGGTCTGGCTGATTTATATACGGCGAATATGCAGATGTTCTGATGCTTATGGTTGAGCGGTGCAGATGAGTGAAAACAAGAAATGTGTCCGCTGGTTAGGTATGAAAAGGGAAAATAAAGCGGTGCAAAAGGGTTTAAAATGTGAATGCGTCCGCTCGACAGAAGCTAGTAGGGTAATTTAAGCGGTGTAAAAGTTAAAAAAAGAAGAAAGTATCCGCTGGCCAGGCATGAAGAGGGAGAACAAAGCGGTGCAAATAGTTTAAAAACGTAAATGAGTCCGCTTAGATGTTTATGGGAGAAGAAATCAAACTGAATTAGAAGTGAAAGAGAGGGTAAATCATATGCGAATGTATGATGTAATCATGAAAAAGCGTAATGGGGGTAGTTTAAATACAGAAGAAATCAACTTTTTCATAGAGGGTTATACAAAAGGAGAGATTCCGGATTATCAGGTTTCTGCTTTGATGATGGCTATTTATTTTCAGGGCATGAATGAGCAGGAAACGTTAGATTTAACAATGGCCATGGCGCGTAGCGGAGATATGCTGGATTTGTCTGAAATTCAGGGTATTAAGGTGGACAAGCATAGTACCGGTGGGGTAGGTGACAAGACTTCTCTTTCTTTGACACCTATGGTGGCGGCTTGTGGAATACCGGTGGCTAAAATGAGTGGACGCGGCCTTGGACATACGGGCGGTACCATTGATAAGCTGGAAAGCTTTGAAGGTTTTACAACCGGTATTACCAGAGAACAATTTATTGAAAATGTGAATAATATAGGCATTTCCATTATGGGTCAAACAGCGGACCTGGCACCGGCGGATAAGAAGTTGTATGCTTTGCGTGACGTGACTGCCACAGTGGATAATATGTCCCTGATTGCCAGCTCTATTATGAGTAAGAAGCTGGCGGCAGGTGCAGATGCTATTGTGCTTGACGTAAAGACCGGTAGTGGCGCTTTTATGCAGAAAGAGGAAGATGCACTGGCGTTAGCCAATGAAATGGTTAAAATCGGCAATAACGCGGGCAGAAACACTATTGCAGTAGTTTCGGATATGGATCAGCCCTTAGGATTTGCGGTAGGAAATGCTTTGGAAGTAAAAGAGGCCATTGATACCTTGCGCGGAGAGGGACCTGCAGATTTTGTGGAGCTTTGTATGACTTTGGGAAGCCAGATGTTAATTGCGGGCGGAAAAGCAAAGGATGATAAGGAAGCAAAATCCGTGCTTCAAAAAGTCATTGATGATGGCAGTGCGTTAAAGAAGCTGGCAGAGTTTGTGGAAGCCCAGGGTGGCGATGCCAGTGCGGTGTTTGATACTTCGAAGTTGCCTAAGGCTAATATTATAGAACCGGTTGAGGCGCCTGAAAATGGTTATATTTCCAAGATTGCTTGTGCGGAAGTGGGTATTTGTTCTTTGATTTTAGGTGGTGGTCGTGAAACCAAGGAAAGTGAAATAGATCTGGCGGTTGGTATTGTGCTCACTAAGAAGGTGGGCGATAAAGTGGAAAAAGGTGATGTAATTGCTTATATTCATGCAAATGACTCACAGAAACTTGAAAATGCAAAGGAACGCTTCTTAAAAGCATATTCATTTTCCGAAGAAAAAACGGATGCATCCAAGATGATTAAATGTATTATTAATAATTAGAAAGCACCATAAGGAAGGATAGTTTTCGGAAAAAGTAAGAATAATAGGCCCTTTTTTTGCATACCTTTTGGTATGAGAGAAAAAAGAGACTTTATTCAGGCAAAAAAAGAAAAAATAATGGATTCTCTACAATTGCCTAAGGATATTTTGAATGGGGATATTCGCATTACCCTGACGGGATATCGGGAGGTGTGGGTAGAGAATTATAAGGGGATTTTGGAGTATTCTCCGGAATGTATTTTGTTACAGGGAAAAACCTGTAAGGTGCAGTTTGTAGGAAAAAGACTGACTATCGATTATTATACCAATGAAGATATGAAGCTAACAGGTAGAATTGCAAGTATAAATTATCTTTAATTGGGAGGAAAAATGGTAGGTTTAATCAGCTGGTTAAAAGGTTTTGTGCGCATAAGGGTAAGTGGTCTTTCCGTAGAACGCTTTATGAACTTGTGCGGACATCATAATATTTTGTTGTGGAATGTGGTGCGAAAAGAATCGTATTGGGAAATGTGTATCAGCATCAAAGCTTTTCGCGCATTACGGCCCATTGTCAGAAAAACAGGAACCAAGGTAGTTATCACTGAAAAGTGCGGACTACCTTTTTTTATACATAAATTAGGAACCAGGAAGATTTTTGTGGCAGGGCTTTTTTTTAGCTTAGGTTTTTGGTATATCAGTGCTAATTTTGTCTGGAGAATCGAAATTAATGGTAATTTACAGATTACTGAGGAACAACTTATAGATTATTTGGAGAGAAATGATGTTGTAATAGGTGCCTTAAAAAAAAGAATTGATATTGAACAATTGGAAAAGAATATTCGTATGGAATTTTCAGAAATAACATGGACTTCCATAAAATTTGACGGGACCGTTCTTTATTTGGATATTAAAGAGAATGACGGCATTAAAGTGATAGAACAAGTAGAGGAAGGTGCTTATGATCTGGTATCCAATACAGAAGGAGAAGTATTTTCCATGGTGGTACGTGCAGGTGTTCCTAAGGTGAAACAGGGAGATAGTGTCACTGTGGATATGGTTTTAGTGGAAGGTAAAATTCCGATTTATAATGATGATGGTACGGTACGGGAATATCTTTATGAAAAATCGGATGCAGATATTTTTATAAAGCATACAATAGAGTATGAATACAGTATTCCCTTAACACATATCGAAAAGGTTTATACGGGAAGAACCAGAGGCTATTCATTTTTTCGTATTGGCGAGAAAGAATTTTCTTTACATGGTGCAAAGCCCTTTTGCATGTATGACAGTGTGATGTTAGAAACCACACCTACCTTAATCAAAGATTTGCGTTTACCTATATCCTGGGGAGAATTTACTTATCGGGAGTACTTAAATACAGAGTGCTTGTATAGGGAGGAGGAAGCAAAGATGCTTTTGGAAGAAAATTTATTACATTTTCTTGTGGGTTTGGAAGAAAAAGGGGTACAAATTATAGAAAAAGATGTTACAATAGTAAAGAATACAAATGAGTATGAAATAATGGGAAATATTGTTGTTGCAGAGCCTGCCACACATTTGGTAGAAATAAATGTAGCGGAGGAAGCTATAGCGGGGAGTCAGTAAAATGAGTGTTATATCGTTACAAATGGAGATGACTGTGGAACACATGCAGAAGATTTTTGGCGCAGGTGATTCTTATATTAAAAAACTGGAAAAGGATTTGCAGGTAACCATTGTGGACAGAAACGGTAAGATAATTATTACCGGAGAAGAAAGTCATGCAAACCAGGCTTGCAGAATCTTAAGTCAATTAACTGAATTTTCAAAAAGAGGAAATGAAATAGAGGAGCAGAGCGTAGATTACGCCATAACATTAGGAATGGAAAACAAAGAAGAAATTTTAACAGAAATAGATAGTGATATTATTTGTCATACGGTAAGCGGTAAGCCTATTAAACCAAAGACTTTGGGACAGAAGCAGTATGTGGATGCAATCCGCAATAAAATGATAACCTTTGGTCTGGGTCCTGCAGGTACGGGTAAAACTTATCTTGCTATGGCTATGGCTATTACAGCTTTTAAAAATGATGAGGTAGGGCGTATTATTCTTACCAGACCGGCTATTGAAGCAGGTGAGAAGCTGGGCTTTTTGCCCGGAGATTTGCAGAGTAAGGTAGACCCTTATTTACGTCCTTTGTATGATGCGTTGTATCAGATAATGGGAGCGGAAAGTTTTGCTAAAAATATGGAAAAAGGGCTGATAGAGGTTGCCCCATTGGCTTATATGCGTGGACGTACTCTGGATAATGCTTATATTATTTTAGACGAAGCACAGAATACCACACCGGCACAGATGAAGATGTTTTTAACCCGTATCGGTTTTGGGTCCAAGGTTGTGGTAACCGGTGACTCCTCCCAGAAGGATTTACCGGTGGGAACCAAGTCCGGTTTGGATATTGCTACAAAGGTGCTTGGTAAAATCGATGATATTGCCTTTTGTAATTTGACCAGTAAGGACGTAGTGAGACATCCTTTGGTACAGAAAATTGTTAAGGCGTATGATGATTTTGAGGCAAAGGAAAAAGCAAGAAATACCAGAGAAAAGAGGCGCTAGAATGCAGTATTTTGTAGAAAACGAAACCGAAGTAACGTTTGATTTTGATGTGGAAGAGGTAGTAAAGCTTGTGGTGGATGCAGTTTTAGAGGCTGAGAATTGCCCTTATGAATCCCAGGTGAATGTACTTCTTACCGATAACGAGGGCATACGTGAATTCAATAAAGAATACCGCGATATAGACAGAGAAACAGATGTACTGTCCTTTCCAAATGTGGATTTTACATTACCCGGTGTATTTGATATTGACGAGGATGCGGAAGCGGATTATTTCGATCCGGAAAGTGGCGAATTAATTTTGGGAGATATTATTATTTCCGTGGAAAAAGTGGCAGAGCAGGCGGAAAACTACGGTCACAGCAAGAAAAGGGAATTTGCTTTTTTGGTAGCCCACAGCATGCTCCATTTATCCGGTTATGATCATATGGAGCCGGAGGAGGCAAAGGTTATGGAAGAAAAGCAGGAAAATATCCTGCAGAAGTTGGGAATTACGAGAGACTGTTAATTACGTTTAGTTTGATGTGGAGAGATACGAATGAACCAGGCAGAAGTAAAAAGAAAACAAATACAACTGTATAGTTACGCGACTTGTGTACTTGTTCTTTTATATTTTGGCTCAATATTTGGCAATGGCGGAATGACCTGCTTTGTGGTAGCATTGGAAAGTCTTATGATTTTCTTACAGGTCGGCTGTGGTAATGTGGCTGATGTTTTTGGCAGGATGTTACGTTACAGAAGAAAACGTGGTCTATACGCTAATGTTTGCACGGTGCGCAGACGTTTGATGGTATTACTTTCTGCGTTAGCAGTAATATGCTTTGGGTTAATGTTTGGGTTGTCGGAGGTATTGGCAGGTAGCTTTTGGCAGATACCCACCGCAGCACTGATTATCAGAATTTTATCACCAATTGTGCTGATACGAATGGCCACCTGTATTTTGCAGGGACATTTCCAAAGCTTCGGTTCTCATGTGCAAACTACCATTAGTTATTTAATTAGACCTGTTTTATATTTGCTTATTGGTAAAGCGCTGTGCACTAAGAATATGATTTATGGTGAAAAAGTAGCAAATTTGCTTCACAATGATGATTTTCGCGGCATGTATGGGGCAGTTGGTGTAGCAGTGGCACTGATTATTACAGAATTGATTATTCTGGCATTGATGCTTTTATTTTATTTTATCAGTGATAGAAATAGTGATAAGAAAAAGAGCAAAGAAGGATTGCAACAAAAAGAAACCGTTGCAGAAACCTTAACTACGTTCAGCAGACTTAGTGGTATAAATATAGGTATTGGTCTTCTTGCCCATTTGTTAGTAGTTGCTGTTAGCTTTTTGTTAGAAGAGAAAAGCCCTATTGGAATTTATTTCGGGACGTATCTTGCAGTGGGTTCTTTACCGGTGCTTATCATAGGTGCAAGGTTTTATTTGCTTTATGCAAAAACCATTTACGCCCTAAAAGGACAGAATACAAGGCATGTCAGGGAAATTGTGGAGCTTGGTATGAAATATGCTTGGTGTTTTGGCATATGGGCTTGTGTGATTTTGGCGATATTAGCACCCCAGATTACAGCAACCTATTTTGAAAGAAATGAAATGGTGGAGAAGCTTTTGCAACAAGGCAGCGTGCTCATACCCATTGTATTAATTTGGATTTACTTCTTGATGATAAATGCTGCCTATGGAAGATATGTTTATTTGATTGGTTCTTTGATTTTGAACTTTATTGTATATTTAATAATGGGTAATCTCCTACAGAAAAAAATGGAAACGGAGCTTACAACCGCCCTTGTAGCAGCGATTGTAGCAATATCTTTTGGAACATTAGTACTTGGAACGATTACAATAAATCTTTATCGTTTACGGGTTGAATATATTTATACTTTTATTTTGCCGTTAGCCTGTGCCGGTATGATTGGTCTTATTCTGATGGCAGGTTCCAAAATTATTACGCCGCATATTGGAAATGAAGTATGTTTTTATACCTGTTTCATCTTAGGTTTATTGCTTTATTTATTCCTATTGGGAGTGTGCCGGACCTTTTCGGAACGAGATATTAATCAATTATATGGAAAAGTGGGAAGAAAATGTCTTTCTGTATTTTTTAGATGAATATTTATGGAAAAACAAGCTGATACTGTTTACATAGCAATTTATAGGCTGTGGAGGAAGAGTTGTGAAATTCTTAAAATGGTTCAGTTTGTTTTTTGTGTCTATGGTATTTGCCTTGCTAATAGGCATTATTATCGGTTTTCGGATGGAGAAGTTTTTTTATCCCCAGGAAAAAGAGGAGTATATGGAAGCTCCCGTAGAGGATAAAGATTCTGAAGTGATTATTGGCGAAAAAGAAGATGAAGATTTGCAGGTGGTGGCTGTATCCGGTAAGGAAGAAAAGCTTAATGCCAATACGAACTATATTTGCATAGAGTATGATATGATGACCGGAGAAGAAGTGCCGGTTTGTACAAAATTGCCACCCAAGTATATAGGTTTAGACAGAGAGCAATTTATAGAGTGTTTGAAGGAATATGAACAGAGTCCACCTTTGGAAGAGCGGGAACGTGGTTTTGTCAGTGTAGAGCTGCAACGCTTTTCAACCGAGGAAGTGGAAGTGTTAATGTACTATAAATATGTGCAACCCAGCGAAAATTTTTATATTGTGGTTTATAACGATAAAATAAGAGTCCTGTTGGAAGATAGAAAAACGGTTTATTTGGAAACCGGGATACTGGCATATGATTTGCCTTTGGATTTGCAACAGGAGGTTATGCAGGGAATGTTTGTGCCCGGCGAGGAGGCATTATACGATTTTTTGGAAAATTACACCAGTTAAGATAGTGGAGGAAGAACATGAGAAAACAAATTGCAGTGATTGGTGGCGGCGCGGCCGGAATGATGGCTGCCATTACCGCGGCAAGAGAGGGCGCTGAAGTAATTTTATATGAACATACAGAGCGATTGGGAAAAAAGATTTTGTCCACCGGAAATGGCAAGTGTAATTTGACTAATTTGGACCTGTCATCGGAGCATTATTACAGTAGTAATCCTGAAATTTTGAAGCAGTGTTTGCAACGCTTTGGAGTAAGGAATAGTCTGGCGTTTTTTGACTCCATTGGTCTATGGACAAAAGAGAAAAATGGATACGTGTATCCTTTGGCAGAGCAGGCGGCAGTGGTATTGGATATTTTAAGATATACGGTGGAGGCATTGGGAATACAGGTTGTGACAGAGGCGCAGGTAGAAAAAGTATATCCTGTAACAAATGCCGGTAATGCTTATCGCGTGTGCGTGGAAAACAAAGGAAAAAAGCGTTTTTATCATAGTGTAATTCTTGCTTGCGGCAGTAAAGCGGCGCCGAAAACAGGTTCGGATGGTTCGGGATATAAACTGGCTAAAGAGAATGGCCATACTATTTTACCTGTATTGCCCAGTTTGGTGCAGCTAAAATGCAGTGATACTTTCTGCAAGGCTTTGGCTGGAATACGTTGTGAGGCTAATGTACATATATATATGGGAGAAAGGCTGTTATCTGAAGAAAAAGGAGAATTACAGCTTACGGATTATGGCATTTCCGGAATACCGGTATTTCAATTGAGTGGATTAGTCAATCGAAAAATGTATGAAGCTGCACAAAATAAGAATAAAAAGCAAGGTAAAGACCTTGAGTTTTCTGTTGTTATTGATTTTCTTCCGAATATAAGTATAAGTGATTTGGATAATTTATTGGAGAAACGATTAAAGAGTGCAATATATGAGACCGGTACTGTAGAAGAATTCTTAACCGGAATTTTAAATAAAAAATTGATGCTTACAATTATAAAAATGGCAGGAATGAATCCGACGCAAAAGGTCAGTTGTGTAGAGCGAGATACGCTTTTGGAAGTTCTGTTTCTCTGCAAGAACTTTAAAATGCATATTGCCGGTTCCAATGGTTTTGAAAATGCCCAGGTGTGTACCGGTGGTGTAAGTATGCTGGAGGTATCCGAAAATCTGGAATCTCTGAAGGCAAAAGGGTTATATTTTGCCGGAGAAATTTTGGATGTAGATGGTCGTTGCGGCGGGTATAATTTGCAGTGGGCATGGACAAGCGGTGCTATTGCAGGAAAAGCTGCGACAAAATAAATTTATAGGAGTATTTATGTTAAGAGTAAATCAAATTAAGACAACCTTGGAAGCGGATAAAAAAGTACTCTGTCAACAGGTTGCCGATTTGTTAAAAATAAAAGTTTCGGATATTGCAAGACTGCAAATTGTAAAAAAATCCATAGATGCCCGAAAAAAGCCAGAGATTTTTTTGAATTTTTCGGTTGATGTGGAGCTTGTGGAAAGTTTGGCCATAAAGGAAGAAAAAATAGCAAAACGATTTCAACCCAATCAGGTGGCGGTTATAAAGGAGGTTATTTACTCCTTTCCAGCGCCGGGGAATCAGGAACTGATGCATCGACCAGTAGTGGTAGGTATGGGACCGGCGGGACTGTTCTGTGCTTACTTTTTGGCTAAGCATGGATATGCACCAATTTTATTGGAGCGCGGTCGGGATGTGGATACAAGAACCGAGGATGTGAAGCGCTTTTGGGAAACCGGTGTGGTGGACACGTCTTCCAATGTGCAATTTGGAGAAGGCGGTGCAGGAACCTTTTCTGACGGAAAGCTAAATACTCTGATTAAAGATAAGGATGGACGGAATAAAGAGGTGCTTCGTGTTTTTGTAGAACATGGTGCACCGCAGCGTATTTTGTATGATGCAAAGCCCCATATTGGTACGGATGTTTTGACTGACGTGGTCAAGAATATGCGTGAAAAAATTCTTGCAATGGGTGGCAGTGTTTATTTTGAAACGGAAATGAAAAAGCCCGTAATAAAGAATGGTAAAGTCATTGGAGTAGAAATAGAGGATGTTACCGGCGTCAGAAGGACGCTTGCTTGTGAAACGGTAGTTTTGGCAATAGGTCACAGTGCCAGAAATACCTTTGAAACTCTTTACGAACAAGGAATACCCATGGAAGCAAAGGCCTTTGCGGTAGGCTTTCGTGTAGAGCATCCCCAAAAGATGATAAATATGTCCCAATACGGAATGGAAAAAACGGGCGAGCTGGGCGCAGCACCCTATAAGGTTACGGCACAGACTTCGGTGGGGCGAGGCGTATATTCTTTTTGTATGTGCCCGGGTGGCTATGTAGTCAATGCTTCTTCGGAAAAAGATTGTCTGGCAGTCAATGGAATGAGTTATCATGATCGTGGCTCAGTAAATGCTAATAGTGCGCTTATTGTAGCAGTAACTCCCCAGGATTTTGGAACCACACATCCTTTGGCAGGAATTGCTTTTCAAAGGGAATTGGAAAAAAAGGCATATATTTGCGGAAAAGGCAAAATACCGGTACAACGTTTTGGGGATTTTAAAGAAAAGGTAGAAGGTGGCCCGGCGGCTTGTAATAATATATCCAAAGAGAGGTTTACTGTGGGCAGTGAGAAGGAAACGGATGATTCTTATCCGGAAAGTTTTCAGCCTTGCACAAAAGGAAAATATGCCTGGTCGGATTTGACGGAAATTTTGCCGAAAGAGTGTAATAAAGCCTTTGTGGAAGGAATGGAAATCTTCGGCCATCAGATTAAGGATTTTGACAGACCGGACGCAATCATGCTTGGAGTAGAAAGCAGAACCTCCTCTCCGGTACGCATTCATAGAGATGACAGTCTGCAATCAGAAATTCGTGGCCTTTATCCCTGCGGTGAAGGTGCAGGATATGCCGGTGGTATTACTTCTGCGGCTATGGACGGTATGAGAGTGGCGGAAGAAATCGCAAAGAAATACAAGGCTTTTTTGCATTGACGTGATAAAGAAAATGAGTTATGATGTCATTTAAAGTTGGGTGTTCCGTTCCTTGCAGGATAGGAAGACTCGGAGAAGAGATGATTTGGAGATTAATATGTCAAACTTAAGGGAATTGTTAAAGGACAAAAAGAGAATTGTTGTAAAAATCGGATCTTCCTCTTTGCAACATGCAGAGACGGGAGATTTGGATTATATTCGCTTAGAGAAGCTGGTTAGAGAACTTTGTGATATTCGCAATCAGGGAAAAGAAGTAATTCTAGTAAGCTCCGGTGCGGTTGCTGCCGGCAGAAAGGCAGTTCAGATGCAGAATTTGCATCCGGTGACCAGAGAAGAACAAATTGCAGTAAAACAGGCTTGTGCGGCTATCGGTCAGGCAAGACTGATGATGGTATATCAGAAGATGTTTTCAGAGTACAATCATGTTGCTGCCCAGATTTTGATGACTAAGGACACTATTTTAAATGATATGAACCGTTACAATGCTCACAATACCTTTGCAGAGCTTTTGTACATGGGTGCGGTTCCTATTGTTAATGAAAATGATACGGTTGCTACTTATGAAATTGAAATTGGTGATAACGATACTTTGTCGGCGGTAGTTGCAGCTTTGGTAGAAGCGGATTTGTTGATTTTGTTATCCGATATTGATGGTTTGTATACAGACGATCCCCGTCGTAATCCTAATGCTAAGTTTATTGAACAAGTGGATGTGCTTACGGATGAGCATATGCATATGGGAAAAGGTTCTACCGGAAGCAATGTGGGTACCGGCGGTATGAATACCAAAATGATTGCTGCTAAGATTGCCACCAGCTGCGGTGCGGATATGGTGATTGCAAATAGCAAGGATATCGGTGTGTTGCACCAGATTATCAGTGGTGAAAATGTTGGTACACTTTTCTTGGCAAATAAAGATGAAGAGTTTAATTTGCCGGAGTTTGTGGGGAATTTACATAAATAATGTTGATTGTACGGGTCGATTTATTTATTAAATAAATTGACCTGTATTATTTTTAATATTTTAGTTTTGGAAGGTTGCAAAAATGTATTTGTACGGGCAATAGGCAGATTTTGATGATTAGACCCGTATGTTTAATCCATAATAGTTGTAATGTTGAGTATATATAAGTGAAAATTACGGGTATTCAGTATTGAAAATCATAATTTCCCGTATTTGTAAAATGAATTGAAATGTCTTTAAAAAAAACTTATTGAAAAGTACGGGAAAAATGTAGTAAATGAACATATGCCCGTAAATGAACAATATTTTCTTGTTGGTAAAGGGACTAAAGTATGAGAACACCTATATTGGAAACAGAAAGATTGATTTTAAGACCTATGAGAATAGAGGATGCTCAGGAGGTTTTTGATAATTGGGCAAGTGACCCGGAAGTATCGAAATATATGGTTTGGAGTACCCATAAAGATGTGTCCGTGACGAAAGCATGGATGGAAGAGTTGCAGGAAGAACTGGATTCTGATAGTTACGAATGGGGATTTGAGAGAAAAGAAGATGGTAAGCTTATTGGAAGTGGTGGAGTTTATTATAAAAAAGAAAAGGCTGCGTGGACGTTGGGATACAATATTATGAAAGATTGTTGGCATCAGGGGTATACTACCGAAGCAGCACGTGCCATAATTAAGTTTGGAATAGAAGTTTTGGGAGCTAAGAAATTTATTGCATATCATGCAAAAGATAATCCAAACTCCGGAAAAGTTATGGAAAAAGTAGGTTTTCATTATGTGGAGGATGGAGAGTACGATAGCTTTGATGGAACCAAGCATTTTGAAAGCAAATGTTATGAGTTAATTGTGTAGAACACCTGTTGAACGGAGAAGTGAAAGGAAGAGCGTGAGGTAGAAAGGAAATTTACAGCATATGAATTTTCAAGGATTTGTAGATACCATAAAAGAAAATAATTTAGAAGTATATGGTATTCAGGTATTTCATAAGGGTGAAATTGTTGCAAGCTGGCAAGAAGAGCCTATACAGAGGCATCCGATTTACTCTGCTACCAAGTCCATTGTTTCTTTGGCGGTGGGAATGGCAAGGGATGACGGGAAGTTTGATATAGATGCGTCGCTTTACGAGTATTTAAAGTTGGAAGTACCGGTGTATGCCAGTAGTAAACAAGTTGAGACCTTGAAAAAAATCTCTGTAAAGCGTCTTCTTACTATGTCGGTGCAAGGGTATCCATTCCGACCGGAAGGAGATAATTGGCTGGAATATTCTTTGATGTATCCCTTGGAAAAGGTTGAGGAACCGGTCTTTGATTATTCTAATATTCCGGCGTATTTAGTGGGAATGGCGGTAGCAAAAGCCTTAGGAGTACATTTGTATGATTATTTGGAGGAGAGACTATTTGATCCTCTGGGTATTGTGAAACCGACGTATCAAAATTGTCCAAGCGGTTGTTTTTATGGCGCCAGCGGTATGTTTCTGACGGTGCCGGAACTGGCTAAAATCGGTCAATTGTGCCTGCAAAATGGTATGTTTGAGGGACAAAGGCTGGTGTCCGAAGCATATATCAATGAAGCTACATCCATTCAGCAAATGAACAGAGAAGGTGGTTACGGATATTTCTTCTGGAAATATAAGGATGGATACCGAATCAGTGGGAAATGGGGACAGAGAAGCTTTGTGTTCCCTAAAAAAGATATGGTTATTACTTACCTATCAAACAATGGCTCCGGAGAAGTTACCGAAGCCATGGAAAAGTTTATATTGCAGTAATATGTACCTTGCAGAGATTTCGGGTTAAGGAAGTGTCTGCAGGGTGTTTTTTATATCGTCTTCCGTGATAATGGAGTAGACCTTAGTATTGTATTTTTCGGCAATCATTTCACAGCCTGTTTTATCAGAGCCTGCGGGGCAGATTTTACGGTCTGCGATAACGATGACTGCGGCAATTTTTACATCATAGCGGGTCAGAAGACGTTCTAAGCGCTCATCCAAGGTATGACCAGAGGACATAAGGTCGTCAATAATCACAACCTTATCACCTTTTTGTAAAGTGTATCCGCAAAGGATGCGGTCTCTGCTGTCGGGTACTTTTCTGTCGTAGCAGTAGTTGATTGTAAGACCATACTTTTGATAAAGGGCATAAGCGGTGGCGCCGGATAGAGCGATACCGTGGTAGGCAAGGCCCAGACAGGTGTTAAAGTCAATATTGTTTTCACGGATACAGTCAGCAAAGAATTCGCCGATTTTAGCAATTTGGGCATTGGTGGTAAAGTTTTCGGTGTTAATATAGTATTTTGACTGAACTCCGGATTTCAGTGTGAAGTCACCAAATTGCAGGATGTTATTGTTTATCATGAAGCGTACAAAACGTTCTTTGTAGGTTAGGTAATCCGGTCGATAACCAAAGAGTTCATCCATGGATACGCTAAAGTAATCCGCAATCATAGGAAGTAAGGCAATATCCGGATAGGCTTGTTCCTTTTCCCACTTGCTTACTGCCTGGTTAGAAATATGCAGGCTATTGGCCAGTTGTTCCTGGGTGATGTTTTTGGCGGTTCTTAATTTCTTAATGTTTTGTCCAATATGTTCCATTCTTTTCCTCCATATGAGACTTCCACGCTATAAAGGCGTAGGAAGTTGTTATCGGGAAGCGCTTCTCTCAAGTAATGTTATAGCAGATTTTTCTTAACGGGGCAATCATCGGGTATTCTATCTATAATCAACTACAGGTTGGAAAAGCCAAATAAAAAAGTACTACACAAGAGCAATTTCTTTTGGTATAATATTGTACAGCGTTAGCAGAGAAAAGTGAGGTTGTATTTTTATGACAATGGAAGAACGCATTAAACGAATTAATGAATTATATCATAAATCAAAAGCGGAAGGACTTACTGAGGAAGAAAAGCAAGAGCAGGCTACTCTTCGAAAGGAATATGTAGCAAACGTCCGCGCAAACATGCGAGCTAATCTGAACAGTATTACCGTTCAATATGAAGATGGTTCACAGGAGAAGTTAAGCGAGAAGTACGGTAACAAAGAATGAGAAGTCTAAATCCGGCGGATCACTTGGGAGAACGGAGGCTGAAGAAGTGAATGTGAAAGAACAAAAACGTGCCCTTCGGAAAGAAATATTGACGAAAAGAGATGCTTTAGACCCGCAGGAGCGCAAAATGGCCGATATGGCCATGGCAGACAGAATTATCGGACATCAGTGGTTCTATGGTGCGGAAGTTTTGCTTGCCTTTATAAATTATGGTAGTGAAATAAGTACCTTAGAGATTATTGAGGAGGCCTTTCGGAAAGGGAAAAAGGTATTTGTGCCCAGAATTGAAGGGGAGGAGATGAACTTCTATTATATCACTTCCATGGAACAATTAGTTGCGGGTTACAAAGGAATCCTTGAACCTGACGGTACGACAGAGTGTTTTGATTACGAAACATATAAGGAGCGCAGAATGCTTCTGTTAATGCCCGGTGTTGCTTTTGATATATACGGTAACCGTATGGGCTATGGCAAAGGATTTTATGATCGTTTTTTATGGGATAAGGAGATGCTACAGACTTTTTCCATCGGCATCGGTTATAAATGTCAGAGAGTGGATTATATTCCTGTGGAGGAGCATGATTTGAAGCCATATCAGGTGATTTTGGTATAGGTTTTTGATTTAGGAGTATAGAGATGGAATATACGAATTATATGACCGGAGAAGAATATAATCATCTGCGAGAATCAGTAGGTTGGCGATCTATTACGTCAGGGCAAGCTAGTCGCGGTTTACAAAATACAACATTTTTAGTAGTTGTCAGGGATGAGGGAAAAGCAATAGCCATGGGGCGTGCATTGTTTGACTTTGGCTATACGGCATATATCGGAGATGTAATTGTGAAACCGGAATATCAGGGACAAGGTATCGGTAAAAATATTGTAGAAACTCTTGTGAATCATGTTATGGATGCCGCAGAAGCAGAGGACAGAATTATGTTTATTTTGGTGGCTGCCAAGGGAAAAGAAGGTTTTTATGAGAGATTAGGGTTTGAAAAGAGACCGAATGATTTTTCCGGACACGGCATGACAATGTGGAGAAAAAATAGAACTTTTGACAGAAAGGATGGTAATTGATATGGATTTTCCTACACATATTGTGGCTGCGGCAGGATATGTTTTTGATAAAGATGGTAATATGTTAATTATTAAGACACTAAATCGTGGTTATGATACTACAGGTGGACAAATTGAAGAAGGTGAAGATTTGGAAGCCGGTGTTTTACGAGAAATCATGGAGGAGAGCGGTATTACAGCCAAAGTAAAATCTCTTTGCGCCGTGTACTCAAATGTAGGAAAATACACATATTATGATGGTGTTACTACTGTTCCTACCAAAGTAATGTTTGATTTCATATGTGAGTATGAAAGCGGAGAGTGTCGCACATCGAATGAGTCCAGTGAAGTTTTTTGGGTTCCTAAGGAAAAGGTATTGGAATATATTACCACACCGGTTCTTCGTTATCGCTTTGAAAAAATACTGAATTTTGATGGAAAAGTTACATATGCATCTTATGTTACTAAGCCGGAATTTAAGGTGTTAACAGAAAGATATTTCTAGATTTATTAACGTGTTAAAAAATCAAAATCTACCCATGGACTTTGAAAAGGGGCTGATGGGTAGATGTATGAGCAGATAATAGAAAGGAATAGATTATGGATTTAACAGTACTTGGCAAGCAGGCAGTAGCTGCTAAATATGAATTGCAGAATTTACATACCGGTATTAAAAATATGGCATTGCATTCTGTTGCAAATGCCCTTATAGAATTTTCAGATAATATTTTGGAGGCAAATGCAAAGGATGTGGCTGTTGCTGAGGCAAACGGAATGCACCCTGGACTTGTAGATAGACTTCGTTTGACAAAAGAGCGTATAGCTGCCATGGCAGAAGGCCTTTTGCAGATTGTGGATTTGCCGGACCCCATAGGAGAATGTATGGAAAAGATGGAGCGTCCAAATGGTCTTTCCATTTCCAAGGTACGCGTACCCATGGGTGTTATCGGTATTATTTATGAATCCAGACCCAATGTAACCGCTGATGCTTTCGGTTTGTGTTTCAAGACCGGTAATGCGGTGATTTTAAAGGGCGGCAGTGATGCCATTCATTCCAATATAGCTATTACAAAAATAATTCGCTTTGGCTTAATGGAAGCCGGTGTTACAGAGGATGCCATCCAACTCATTACCGATACAGACCGTGCAGTAACGGCACAGTTTATGAAAATGAAGGAATATGTAGACGTGTTGATCCCCCGCGGCGGTGCAGGACTTATTCGTGCGGTAGTGGAAAACAGTACTATTCCCGTAATTGAGACCGGTACCGGTAATTGCCACACTTATGTGGACAAAGATGCGGATATTGACATGGCAATTGCTATTATTATGAATGCCAAAACCCAGCGTATTGGTGTGTGCAATGCTTGTGAATCCCTGGTAGTGCATGCGGATGTGCGTGGGGCACTTTTGCCGGCATTAAAGGCAGCTTTAGACACTAAAAAAGTAGAGCTTCGTGCAGACGAACGTATTCGTGAAGTGATTGATGGTTGTTTAGAAGTAACGGAAGAGGATTACGGAACAGAATATTTGGATTATATTTTGTCTGTAAAGACTGTGGATAGCGTAGAGGAAGCCATTGCACACATAAATAAATATAACACCAAGCATTCCGAATGTATTATTACCAATGACGCACAGACTGCAGAGAAGTTTTTGAATAGTGTGGATGCTTCCTGTGTTTACTGGAACGCTTCTACCAGATTTACGGATGGTTTCGAGTTTGGCTTTGGTGCTGAGATTGGTATCAGTACCCAGAAATTACATGCCAGAGGTCCTATGGGCTTAAAGGAACTGACTTCTTATAAGTATCAGATTACCGGAAGTGGTCAGGTCAGGGGATAATGTGAATTATTCTGAATAAAGAGCATAAAAGTGCTAACGTGCACTTTTTGCATAAATTACCATAACTATCGTGTACTTTCTATTATTGTACTCAATAGTCATATATGATAATTTAATGTTATACAATAAACAAAAGCAAAAAGTAAAAGGAGGATACTTAAGTATGACAAGTGGAGTAATTTTGTCAAGTATGGGAATGATAATCATTCCGGTGGTAATCGCAATTGTATTGCTTATTATCATTTTTATTGCAGGTTATGTGAAGGCTTCGCCCGATACTGCAATCATTATTTCGGGTTTGCGTAAAAACCCCAAGGTGTTAATTGGTAAAGCAGGCGTGAAAATTCCTTTTTTGGAGAGAAAGGATGCTTTGAATCTGCAGCTGATTCCCATTGATGTAAAGACATCCAATGCAGTTCCTACTGCAGACTACATCAACATCAATGTAGATGCAACAGTTAACGTTAAAATCAGTGATGATGAGACCAGATTGAAGCTTGCTGCACAGAACTTCCTGAACAAGAACCCCGAGTACATTGGTCGTGTTGCAAGAGAAGTTTTGGAAGGTAATGTACGTGAAATCGTAGGTAAGATGGCTTTGGAAGAAATGGTTTCCGACCGTCAGAAGTTTGCAAACCTGGTAAAAGAAAACGCAGAACCCGACCTTGCAGCTATGGGTCTGGATATTATCAGTTTTAATGTGCAGAATTTCGTGGACGGCAACGGTGTAATTGAAAATCTGGGTGTAGATAATATCGTTAAAATCCAGAAAAATGCTGCAATTTCCAGAGCTGAAAGTGAAAAGGAAATCGCCAAGGCACAGGCAAATGCAAAACGGGAAGCTAATGAAGCGGAAGTAAATGCAGAATCTGAAATTGCCATCAAGCAGAATGAATTATCAATTAAGAAAGCAGAACTGAAAAAAGAATCTGATATTAAGAAAGCAGAAGCCGATGCTGCTTATAAAATTCAAGAAGAGGAACAACGTAAAACTGTTGAAATTACTACCGCCAATGCGAATATTGCAAAACAGGAAAAAGAGATTCTCTTAAAGCAGAAAGAAGCCGAAGTTATGGAACAGGCTTTGGATGCACAGATTAAGAAAAAAGCGGAAGCTGAAAAATTTGCAAAGCAACAGGAAGCAGATGCGCAGCTCTATGAGAGAATGCGTGAAGCTGAGGCTCGCAAATTCGAGACCGAAAAGGAAGCGGAAGCTATGAAAGCTCAGGCAGAAGCACAGAAGTTTACGATGGAGCAGGAAGCGGAAGGTATCCGTACTAAGGGTCTT
>JAZSPK010000049.1:0-46101 GCA_045537405.1 Acetatifactor sp. | reverse complement strand
GGAATGACATTATCTACAAACCGCTATGCTCCGGCACCTAAGTTCTACGGGAAGAACGGTTTTGTGGATTGTGAGCATGTTTTGTTTATGTGTAAGGAGTTGTAAGAGGTGTGTAAAATGATATATAGACTTCCTGAAATTGGTGACAAAGAAATATTGCAAGAATATGTTCAAGAGCATTACGATAATAAAGAGAACTCCATTAGTGCGAGTTTGGGATTGACATCTATTGAGTATTCTGAATGGATAGAAAAGATACAAGGAAATGCGTTGATGGGCGATGAGTTATGGGGTAAATCCTTGTTGTATCTTTGCTTTGATAATAACAAGCTTATCGGCTTGTTAAGTATTCGGTACGAATTGCCTGAAAACCTTACTGAAAAATATGGTGATATCGGATATGGCGTAAGACCATCCGAAAGAAATAAAGGTTACGCTACCACCATGCTCCACTATGCATTGTCCGTTTGTAGAGAAAAAGGAATGGATAAGGTCATACTGGGTTGCTATAAAGATAATTTGGCATCTGCTACGACCATTAAGAAGAATGGTGGAGTATTGGTTGCTGAAAATGATAACTATAACGAAGGCAGAATCAGTCAGTATTATTCGATAAATCTATAGGTGACAGATTCTGGGTTTTGGAGGAAATGGTATGCAAAAAGGACGAATTATTTTTTTGAATGGGGTAACCAGCGCGGGAAAGACTTCAATTGTGGAAGCCTTGCAGGAACGTGACGACGTATTTTTTTATGTGGTTGCTAATGATTTGTTTCAGGAGATGGTAGGCGAAAAATACTTGCAGGAAAATTATTGGAAATACCTTAGTGAAGTAATTATTATGATGTATCACACGGCGAGGCTTTATTCGGACATGGGAAAAAATGTGTTGATTGACGGTATTTTGGTTGAGCGTGAGGAAATCAAGCCCCATTATCAGAAGCTTCTGGAGATAATGAAGGACAATCCTTTCGATGTGGTGGAGGTGTATTGCCCGCTGGAAATTTGCAGAGCGAGAAACATTGCTCGCGGTGACAGATACGAAAGCCAGTCGGACGAGCAGCACGAATTGATGGCAAAGAATATAGAGTACAAGCTGAGGGTTGATACCAGCTTACATAGTGCGGCGGAGTGTGCAGAGATGATTGTGAAGGGGCTGTTTTAGGTGTGAATTCTATCATTTGCAGAGGACCTGGAGTTGTATTTTCTAAAGATTACTACAGAAAAATTTGAAGAACTGATTAAATTGCAGAAAGCGTATAAAGTAGAAATAGGAGAATGTATGCCTACAAATGAGGAGTGGTTTTAATGGATAAAAGATATGTGTTAATGAGTTTAAGAGAGAAACCATATAAAGAAATTCTGAGTGGGAAAAAGAAATATGAATATAGGACAAGATATACTAATAACGAGACTGTGGTCTTTATATATGTTTCGCAATTCCGGTAAAGAAAGTGATAGAGATTTCGCCAATTTCCTTAAGTGAAATAAAAGATAATTTTCCTAACTTTGTTGTACCGCAGTCATACTATTATCTTGATACACAGGAGAAGAAAGCGTTGCTGGAGTTTTTGTTGAGAGAATCAAATTTACAGAGTATAGATTCTTTGTTGTAAGTAGAAATGCGTAAGAAGTAGGAGTTGATGATATGTCAAGTGTACATGATTTTATTAACGTTTTAAACGCAGTTATTGATGAGAAATTTCCCAGTACCAGCAGGTATATAGTATATGGTGGTGATTTCATCAAGGACGTTGTCCTGGAATTAAGGGAAGAAGATAAGAAGTTAAGATATTCCCCCTATGAATTGTTTCATAAATCAGAAGATTATGAGGATACAATCGAAAAATTAGTGGAACAATGGGAAGCTATGTTGACGTGAGGGGAGTAAGATTACAGAGGTGATATTTTCGTGGAAATTATACAGGTATCAGATGATTTAGTAAAAAGAATATTACAAGATATATTTTGGAAGCATTGCCTGATTGGTTTGGAATCCCCGAGTCGCGAGAGGAATATATACGAACGAAGTGACCGGATTTTAGAGAAATATGTAACTGATAACGCAGAATTTGATTGGAGGAAGTACAGTGAAAAAAGCTGATAAATACAAAAAACTTTTTACAAAAGAATACTTAATGGGGCCCAATAGCGTAGTACTACTTGAGGAAATGCTTGAAAAGTATCCGCTCACACAGGGGATTCGAGTATTAGACTTAGGCTGTGGAAAAGGACTAACAAGTTTATTTTTGGCAAAGGAAGCTAATGTAAATGTTTTTGCAACGGATTTGTGGATCAGTGCGACAGAGAATAATTTACATTTCAATGAATGGCAGGTTTCGGATAAGGTAATACCTATTCACGCAGATGCGAATGACTTGCCTTTTGCGGATGAATATTTTGATGCAGTTGTGAGCATTGATTCATTTCACTATGTTGCAACGCAGCCATATTTCTTTGAAGAGAAGATTTTGCCCTTATTGAAGCCGAATGGTGTGGCAATTATTGCAATGCCGGGATTGAAGGAAGAGATACAGGGTAAGGAACCGGAAGTGATTATGGAATGGCTGAACGGAGAAGAAAGTGAGTACCATTTATTTCATAGTAGGGAATGGTGGTTAAATCATATTGGCCAGAGTGATTCCTTTGAGGTTTTGATGAGTTTTGATTTGGACAGCTTTGATGCCTCGTGGCGTGATTGGTTTGCATCCAAACACGAATTTGCTTTGCATGATGAGGAATACTTTGACAAAGGGATAGGACAGTATTTGTCTACGGTTGGATTAGTTATAAGAAAGCGTTGATATGGGAATATGAAAGACCAATTGTCAATTTACAGGAGATGAAGGTATGTATATTGAAACCGAAAGAATGATTATTCGAGATTTTCATATAAATGACGCAAACGATCTGCATGATATTCTAGGCGATGAAGAGACAATGAAATATTGTGAGCCTGCTTACACCATGGAGAAAACAACCGATTTTTTGCAAAAATTCTGCATAGGCAGAAAAGGAGCTGCTGCTGCAGTCCACAAAGAAACCAATAAAATGATAGGGTATATCCTTTTTAACAAATTTGAGGATGATGTGTACGAAATGGGTTGGTTTTTTAATAAAAACTACTGGCGGAGAGGATATGCCTTTGAAGCATGTAATGCGGTTATAAATTATGCTTTTACCAATTTAGGTGCTCATAAAGTATTTGCAGAAACCCTTGACGGAGTAAAATCAGTTGGGTTGATGAAGAAGTTGGGTATGAAGTTGGAAGAAATTCAGAAGAGCCAGGTAAAAAATCTTCAGGGCAGATGGGCAGATATGTACATTTACGGCCTATTGGAAGAGGATAGATATTAAGAGAAAACCACAACTTATGGAGGATAGATATGGGTAAAGATTGGTCATTTGCCGTAGATAACAGTATGTGTGATGTGCGGACAGTTGGTGTTTTGGTGCGAGACGGTAAGATTTTGGTACAGCGTGACCGTGAGGGCAATGAGTTTGCCCTGCCGGGTGGTCATGTTCAGATTGGTGAAACATTAGAGGATGCACTTGTTCGGGAATACAAAGAAGAAACAGGAGCAGATATCTCCTGCGTAAAACTATTGTGGAGTGAAGAATGTTTTTGGGAATGGAACGGAAAGCTGGCACATAACTTTTCCTTTTATCACTTTATAGAGTTGCAGGACAATTCGGACATTCCCGATACGGGGGCGTTTACTTCCCATAAGGATAATTACAATGTTGTAATCGGCTGGATGTCCATTGAGGAAATCCAGAATGTCGTTATTTATCCGAAATTCATAAAAAAAGAGATTTATCACTTGGACGAACCTATGAAGCATTTTGTTTCTAGAGGATGATAGACGAATTTGAGGGGATGGAAACATGATAAGGATATTCGATACCCTTCCACAGATTGACTCTTTGTTTGATGACAAAGCTTTCAACGAGGAGAAGTGGGAAAGTTATATAAACACTATTTATGATAAATCTGCCAATATTTTTAAGAGTGATTTAAAGGAATATCTGCAGAGCGGAAATTACATTTGGGAAAAGGATATCCTGCCAATCATCAATACGGTTCCCGGACATGCTTCATTACATACTTTACAGACATCTTTTTATACGGTTACAAATGGTTTGAATGAAAGAGTCAAAGAGTGCTTTCATTACGAATTAGATGTTGATATTGTTTTGTATCTGGGACTTTGTAATGGAGCCGGCTGGGTTACAAATATCAACGGACGTGATGTAATACTGTTAGGGATAGAGAAAATTTTGGAATTGAATTGGTATGATGAAGATTCCATGTATGGACTTATTTATCATGAATTAGGTCATGTATATCATAAGCAATTTGGTGTTTTTCATCAACATAGTGATGATAGCGCCCGCAAATTTATTTGGCAGCTATTTACGGAAGGAATCGCAATGTATTTCGAGCAGGTCTTAATTGGTGATTTTAGTTATTTTCATCAAGATACGGATGGATGGTTGAAATGGTGTGAAGAAAGCTTTTTGAAAATATTGGAAGATTTTTATTCTGACTTGCCGACTATGACAAGATTTACTCAAAGATATTTCGGAGACTGGGTAGATTACTGCGGAAGAAGTGATGTGGGATATTTTCTGGGAGCCAAATTCTTGCAGTACCTTTGTGGTAAGCTTGAATTTGAGCAATTGATAAAGGCAGAGATTGATGAGATTTATCAAGAATTTATTGTATTCAAGGAACAGATGGCATGAATGAAGTGACTGGATTTTGGAGGATGAAAGAGGAGTAGTATAACAATGAAAGCAATCATCTTTGACGCATTTGGAACACTTTTTAAGGTTACAAATGGTGGCTCCGCAAAGGCAATCATGAAAAACATAACGGACTGTGGTGTAACGATTGATGAAAAGGCATTCCTTGAGGAATGGAAGAGTTACTACAAAAAACACACCTTGGGAGCGTGTGAGTTTAAGAAAGAGCGGGATATCTTTATTTCTCGGATTCAGATGTTTTACGACAGGCATAATGTAAGCAGAAGTGCCGAGGAGGATACGAATACTATGCTCGCGGGGGCTTTTGAGAGAGAAATCTACCCAGAGGTTGCAACAGTGTTGAACGAGCTTAAGAAGAAGTATCTGGTATTCATCGGGTCAAACACCGATAATGATGTACTGGAAAGTGTAATGCGGAAAAATAGCATTACCGTACATAAAGTATATACCTCGGAGAATTTGAAGTGTTATAAACCGGCTGGTAGTTTTTATGCGCAGATTTTGGAGGAGAATGGTCTTACGTCGGAGGAGGTTCTGTTTGTGGGCGATTCCATAACGGATGACGTTCTTGGGCCTAAGGCGATTGGAATAAAAACCGTTTGGCTGGATAGAAACGGAGTTGGTGGCAATAGCGGACAAGACTATACGATTACGGACTTGAACGGTTTGTTTGAGGTGTTGCGGGACTGAGGCAGTTTGGATAAAGGAGTAGCAATGAATATTAACCTAGAACCCATATTGTTGGAACAGAAGTCTGTTTTCATGCAGATGATGGAATTATATATGTATGATTTTTCGGAGTTTTCCGACGCGGATATCAATGAATACGGATACTTTGGTTATTCGCGGATTGATGATTATTGGAATGAAGAGGGAAGATATCCGTTTTTCATCAGAGTGGATGAAAAGCTTGCAGGATTGGTTTTGGTAAGGTCCTGCTGTGAATACAACGATTTGCCTAACCCTCATAATATAGCCGAATTTTTTGTGATGAAAAAATATCGGCGCAAGGGTGTGGGGAACGTGGCTGCCATGAAAGTATTTGATATGTTTCCAGGCAGTTGGGAAGTATCACAGTGGACAAATAACCTATCGGCTCAGAATTTTTGGAAACAGGTTATCAGCGAATATACCAAAGGAAAGTATGACACTTTTATTGCGCCAGGTAATCGGTCTGTTGGGTTTACGTTTTGCAATAGTTCTGATGTTCATCAAGAATCAAAAATAATAGAAAACATGATTAACTGGGCTCGGGGGAAACTAGGAAATACTCAGTACGCAGGCTGGTGCTTAGCTTTTATCGAAGATGCTCTGGAAATCAGCAATAATATTGAAATATTTGGCGGAGACTGCGCAAAGGAATCCTGTGAAATGTATTATGATGCAATCCAAACAGGGATGCCGGAGCGAGGTGCTTTTGTGTTTTATGATTGTTTATGTCCCAGCGAGGAAGGAATCGTCAACTGGGGACATTGTGGGATCAGCCTCGGCGGGGGGCAAGTAATTCATGCTTGGGACACTGTTCGAATAGATGATTTCCGGCAGATTGAAAAACTCACTTCGGTTATAGGAGAATATCCTGAATATATTGGATGGGTTCCGCTGGAGCGAGTGTTATTGCAAAAACCCGATAAATAAGTGTTTTCTATTACGGAGAAGACGACGGAGAGCTTTAAGGTTAAGGAGGATATTTTATGAAAAATATAACATCAAGAAATTTTAGTATTTTATGTGATTTTATGGACGTTTATCAATTTATGATTGATATATACGAAAAGGATTGGAGAAATGGTGTTCCGGCACCGTTTCTGGAGTATGCACTGGTCAGTGATTGGATGGACAAGTCTAAGGTGCATCGTTTCAAAATCTGGGAGGACAATGGTGTCATGGTAGGACTTGTTTTCTACGAAAATCCGATTAATGATGTGTATTTTAGCTTGCGTCCCGGTTATGAGGAGCTGGCTGAGGAAATGATTGCATATGCGGAAGCATTTATGCCCCGTGTAGACGGCAAGCTAAGATTTGTGATTTTTGGAGCGCAGACGGCGCTTAAGGAGGCAGCAACAAAAGCGGGTTATAAGCAAACGTTTACATATATGGAGAAGGTCTTTGATTTTGAGCAGGTACTGGATTATTCTTTGCCTGAAGGTTTTCATTTCGTGGAGCCGGGAGAACTTTCCCTGGAGAAAATATCAGAATGTTGTTGGAAAGGTTTTAACCACGAAGAAGAGGAAGGTCCTTGGGATGGTGATATCGAGTACGAGTACTATATGTTAATGGCGCCTCATTTACATCCGGAGGATGCGGTTGTGGTGGAAAGTGACACCGGAGAATATGCTTGCTATGCGGGAATGTGGTGGACACCTGAAAATCACCTTGCATATATGGAGCCGTTGTGTACTGTTCCCAAGTATCGTAAGAAAGGTCTGGCGGCAGCAGCACTTTCGGAACACTATCGCAGGTTGAAACCTTTGGGAGCAACGCACATGACCGGCGGTGGTGACCCCTTTTACGACAAATTAGGATTTCAGCCTTTGATTCAGTGGATTTTTTGGGAGAAGTAAGGAAAGGAAAAGTTTAGGCTTATGAAAATACAAATTAGTGATAATCTGATAAAGCATTATTTGCAAAATGTATATTTTATTAATGGACATAGCTGCGCGGGCAAATCCACCATGGTGAAAATGCTGGCAGAGCGTTATGATATGATTGCCTGCGGGGAAAATTACCATGATGCGTTTCCCCGTGAAAAGCTGGACCGCTGGAAGCAGCCGGCTTTATGTTATTTTGATACTATGAGCGGTTGGGAAGAGTGGCTGAATATGACCCCGGAGGAGCATTACAACTGGACCTATCAGGTGGCTCAGGAATGTATCGAAGTTGAAATATTGGAGCTACTTAAATTAGCGGCAAGCGGCAAAAAGATTATTGTGGATACCAACATACCACCGGAGGTGCTTAAGGAGATTTCTGATTATAACCATGTGGCGATCATGGTTTGTGATCCACCGGATATTTGTTTTACAAAGTTTTTTGACCGCGATGATTCGGATAAGAAGTTTATGATGGACCAAATTAAATTGTGCAAAGATCCGGAGGCTACCTTGAAAAACTTCAACTCGTGGTTATTGTATCATCCGCCGATGGAAACGGATTGGGAGCATACGGGTTTCTTCACTTATACCCGCTCGGATTTTGAAAATGATACAAGGGAAGAAGTGATGAGGACTTTGGCGGAGCATTTTAGGTTGTAACCATAAGCAGAAATTCCGGTCAACCGGACTATACACCTGAGCCACCCAAGGACTTGATTGAGAAATACAAGCATATTCCCAGTTGCTACTATACAGTGGATTATGCAGAACTGGCTGACGGCACATGAAGGTGGTGGAAGCCGGAGACGGAAGTGTGTCCGGTTTATCAGAAAGACAGAATGCGGAACAGTATTTCAGGGCGTTGTATTATGTTTGGAATGGGTGAGGATGAAATGGATATTAGTAATTTAGAAAAAGGGCATTTTGAAATGACGGAAACAGCGGCGAATTATCTTCTCGGACTGGTTTTCGAGGGGAAGAAAAGAGCCACCTCCAGCAGTTTGTGGGCATATGAGATAGAAGGAGAGGCGGTTTCCAAGGTTGGCGATAGATGCGTTATTACTTATTGGGATGGAACTCCGGGCTGCGTCATTGAAACCACAAATGTAAGAATCATCCCATACTCCGATATGACCTATGAAATCGTGAGATTAGAGGGTGAGGATGATACTTTGGAATCGTGGCAGAAGACGCATCAGCACTTTTTTGAAGAAGAGGGCAAGGTGCTGGGGTATACTTTTTCGGAAGAGATGCCGGTGGTCTTTGAAGAGTTTGAAGTGGTTGAGGTGCTTAAAAATGTGAACATTACCGTAAGGTTGGAAGAGGAAAAAGACCATCGCCCTGTAGAAGAAGTGACAAGAAGCGCATTCGGATACGCAGAAAGAATCGAACGTGGACAAATTGGTTGTCCCTATGAGCATTGGATGGTTCACGAGCTACGCAAAAGAGACGGAGTCTTGGAGTTGAGTTTTGTTGCAGAAATAGAGGGAAAGATTGTAGGTCATATTATTTGCAGTAAAGCAGAGGTCCGGACCGCTGATGCAACCATTCCGGTTTTGAATTTTGGTCCCATCAGTGTTTTGCCCGAGTATCAAAGAAAGGGTATCGGAAAAGCGTTGATAACCCATATGATAGACCAAGCCAAGCAATTGGGTTATGGGGCGATTTTATTTTACGGCCGACCGGAATATTATCCGCAATTTGGATTTAAAGAAGCTTCGGAATTTGGTATTATGGATTCAGAAGGATATAATTATCCGTCTTTTATGGGGATGGAACTATTGCCCGGGTATTTAAAAGCGGCATATGGCGGCAAATATTATGAGTCGGACATCTATAATGATGAGCTTAATCGGGAAGCGGTAAAGGCGTTCGATAAGGAGTTTTAGGAGTTTACCATGAACATAAAAGAAACCATCGATAGTAATTTCAGAGGAAATATTTATATTATACAAGACGATAAGGTCATCTGCGAGAGTGTGACCGGTTTTGCGGACCTGGCCAATGAGGTGCCAAACACCATAGATACCCGATTTGCCAGTGCGTCCGCCGGGAAGGTTTTCGTGGCGGTAGGGATTTTACAGTTAATCGATCAGGGGAAACTTAAGCTGAGTGATACTCTGGGAGGGATTCTGGATATGGATTTACATAGTATTGACAAAGAGGTCACGGTGGAGCAATTGTTGAACCATACATCTGGAGTGCCGGATTATTTCGATGAAAGTGTGTTGGAGGAGTATGAGGATTTGTGGGTGGACTATCCCAACTACAAAATCAGGCATAATGCGGATTTGTTTCCCTTATTCATAGAAAAACCTATGATGTATCCTAGGGGCGCGAGGTTTCAGTACAACAATTCCGGCTACGTATTGCTTGCCACCATCATTGAAAAGGTAACCGGAAAATACTTTGACGAGTACCTGAAAGAGAATGTATTTGACGTATGTGGCATGCAGTCCACGGGATATTATGAATTGGACAGGCTACCCTGCAAATGTGCCAACAGTTATATTTATTGCCCGGAAACCGCAGACTACCGCACTAATATTTATTCTGTGGATGTGAAAGGGACCGGTGCCGGAGGAGCCTTTATCACCGTAAAGGATATTGTAAGCTTTTGGCAGAATCTGCTCAGCGGCAAGCTGATATCGAAGGAATTGGTGGCAGCTATGCTTAGTAAACAAAGCGGCGATGGTAGCGAACCGGAGGAGGGGTATTATGGGTACGGCATGTGGATTATTGATCATCCGGAGGGTACAGATTTTGCCTATTTTCAGGGCTGTGACCCGGGGGTAAGTTTTTTGTCCGAGTACAATGCAGACAAGAATATTATCTCCGTACTGGTGAGTAACTATGGTGATAATGTGTGGAAAGAGATGCGGAAAATCAGGGAGAATCTTTATAAATAGTGATTTTATGAAACCGGGCTTGTGAAGCAGCTTGCGTCGAGGTTTAAAGTTGAATAATGAATTTGGGAGGAAAACGAAATGATAACAGATACATTTGAAAATGTAACAGAAGAGATTATCAAGGTTTGGCGAAATGAAGATGCAATGAAGGTGGATGCCTGCATTCTGACTTTTTCCCATGTGATTTTACAATATGTTTTGGAGAACTATGAGTGTACGAAGATTGGGGACTTATATTCTTCCAATGGTGCCAATCCGGTGTATGGTTTTACCTATGAGGACAGGTATTTTGCGGTGTATATGTCCTATGTGGGAGCGCCGGCCTGTGTTGCAGATATGGAAGATACCTTATCCATCATCAATACAGACAAGTATGTGGTGTTTGGCGGTTCGGGATGTTTGAATAAGGAGATTGCCCGTGGAAAAGTGATGGTGCCTACCTTTGCATATAGGGACGAAGGAACTTCTTATCACTATGCGCCGGCTTCCGATTATATTGAAGTGAAGAATGCGGATGTAGTAGCTGCTTTTATGGAAGAGGCGGGCTTACCTTATGTAAAGGGCAAAACCTGGACGACGGATGCAGTGCATAGAGAAACCAGAGGAAACTTTGAGAAGCGCAAGGCAGAGGGCTGTATTTCCGTGGAAATGGAATGTGCGGCAGTCCAGGCTATGTGTGATTTCAGAGGTTTAAATGCTTACTTTTTCTTTACCTGCGGTGATTTGCTGGATGCACCTAAGTGGGATGCAAGAATGAAGAAGAATCAGGTAAAGCATACCCAGCACGATTCGGGGCATTTTGATATTGCGTTGGAGTTGGCGAGGTATATTACGGAGTAAGGTCAGAACAACAGCCTTTTAAAAGGGGGAGCTTGTACGCCCCGTATTTATGGAGGAAATAAATGATTTTTACTAACAAATTGATAAAAGAAATCGCTATGCAACAGTCCGCTTACGATGCCAATTGTGAAGCTGCGGATTTTATTCGTAGGGAGAATGTGATCACTCTTTCAAAGGAAAATCCTTTGGCCAGGAAGTATTTGAAGCTTCCTCATGTGTGCAATCTGATTTCCTATGGGGATAATATTGTGGCGACCATTTCAGAAGAATATAGAGAAATTGTGGAGCAGTATATCAGTAAGTACCCTGTGGAGCATTGTTTTGAAACACCTAATATGCATGTTTTGAATGATGCGTTTCAGAAGTGCGGATACCGGGTGTGTTTTATGGCAGAGTATTTTTTGCCGGATTTGGAGGTGCTGCGGGAATTGCCTTGCGAGTACGAACTGAGAGTTTTGGAAGCAGAGGATTTTAAGGATTTATATAAGCCGGAGTGGAGCAATGCCTTGTGTGAAAAGCGCAAGGAACTGGATGTGCTTGGAGTAGGAGCATACCATGAGGGAGAATTGATTGGTTTGGCGGCTTGTTCTGCTGATTGTGACACTATGTGGCAAATCGGGGTGGACGTGCTTCACGGATATCGCCGAAAAGGCATTGCATCCGCGATGACCAGTAAATTGGCAATGGAAATCTTGGAGAGAGGCAAGGTGCCCTTTTACTGTTGTGCCTGGTCCAATGTGAAGTCTGCAAGAAACGCTATAAAGAGCGGATTCCGACCGGCTTGGGTGGAAATGACTGTGAAGCCCGCGGAGTTGGTGGAGGAGATGAATAGGTAAGGCTGATTTTGAGGAACGATAAATGGATAGAGTGAAATTATCAGAATTGAAAATGGGTTCTAGGGAAGAAGTACTTCGTTTTTTGAAAAGTCTGTGGAATCAGGAGAAGACAAGCTGCCCCATGTGTGGGAATGAGCTTGAACTATTACATAAAAAGGCGAAGAAGAGTAACTGCGATTGGCAATGTAAGGTGTGTAATAAGGTGTTTAAGACCATTCATTTGTTGGACGAGTTGAATGGGTAGAAGTAGAACAAGGATTATCACTTTGTGGTAGTGCCTGAGGAGATGAATAATGCATGAAGATAAAATTTGGTATTGCGATGCAAGTAAAGTATATAGAGAAGAGGATTTATTCCCAAGAGAGATAACCACTTATGAAAAGCGGGATTATGGATACTTGTTTTATGATGAGGAGAATAAGGATTCTTTTGATTCCAATCATGCAATTGTTTTTAAAGATAAAGTGAGTGATTTGGGCCAAGTGCTTAAGGATATTATAGGATTTTATACTCAAAAAGGAATGAAGCCGATTATATATCAATCTGTTTGTGATGAGGGATATTTTGAGGAGGTTAAATCAGGGCTTGAGGCATATGGATTTGAAAGCTGGACCGAGGCGCAAAGATATATGATTTTGACCGAGGAAAATAAGATTGATCCGAATCCGGAAGTGGAAGTGAAAAAGGAAACACAATGGAACGAGGAGTTTGGAGTGGATATTTTTGAAAAGGCAGGGGAACCTTGGGAAATCAATGTAGCCAAGAAGGCTTTACAGAATGAGAATACCATATTTTTGGTTGCCTATTATAAAGGGCAGGCAGCAGGAATGGTGCATTGTCATGTAGCAAATGGTATATGCAGAGGTGACTACTTACTTGTCGCCACGGAACATCGAAACAAGGGAATAGGGAGAGCCATAATGTATTATCTTGTGGAATATTGTAAGGCCAATCATATAGATGATTTTTATTTGTGGACAGAGGTTGATACTGCAGAGAAAATCTATTATGAGGCGGGATTTCGTTATGTAGAAACAAAACTTGCAGGACGTGCCGTATATAAACTTTAGAGCAGAATAGGAGGAAAAATGGCAGAATTTCAATATATTACATTAAGAGAAAACAGCGAATTAAAGCAGAAGGCGGCAGATTGGTTTCACAGCAAGTGGGGCGTGCCTACAGAAGCCTATCTGGAATGTATGGAGGAGTACCTGAGCGGAGATACGGAGTACGGCTGGTATTTGTGCATTGATGGGGAGAAAATCGTAGGTGGCTTGGGTGTCATTGAGAATGATTTTCATGACCGAAAGGACCTTGCGCCCAATGTGTGCGCCGTATATACGGAGGAAGAATACCGTGGTCAAGGTGTTGCCGGCAAGCTTTTAAATCTGGTGGTAGAAGACCAGAAAGCAAAGGGGATTTCGCCTATTTATCTGGTGACTAACCATACAAACTTCTACGAGCGATACGGTTGGGAGTTTTTGTGCATGGCACAAGGTGATGGAGAAGAAGAGATGACCAAGGTGTATGTGCATAGATAGGAGAGAAAAGCATGGAATATAAAGTAGTGACAATAGAGGAGGTGCCTGCTTTGGCACAGGCCATGGGACAGGCATATTCGGAAGCACCATGGTGCGAGAATTGGGCGCAGGAGAAGGCTGAGCGAAGAGTGAAGTCCATTCTGGGAAATTACGAAGGAATGGGCTTGGCAGCAGTTTCAGAAGGAGAAATCGTAGGCGGTGCGCTGGGATTTGTGGATCCTTATGCGGAAGAAGACTTTTTCTTTGTTTCAGAGCTTTTTGTGGTACCTGATTGGAAAAAGAAAGGTGTGGGCAAGGCGTTGCTTGCAAATCTGGAACCGCACCTGAAAGAAAAAGGTATTTACACCATACAGCTGATTTCCATAGAACACAACCATGCTTTTTATCAAAAGGCAGGTTTGGATAAGGACAGTGTAGCGGTGATGTTTAAGCGACTGGAGGCGTAATGTTTTTGGGGAGGGATGGACATGTTTGGTGATTGCAAAAAGAATGAGAATGGACGTCAGGAGTTAACGCTGGTAAATTACTGCCATCCTGACTGCATACCTATGATGAATATTATGCGGTTGCCGGAGGAAGAAGCCTACGCAAAGGCGCGTGAACTGGCGGAAAAGCACCCGGATACCACCGCTTTTGGTCGGTTTGCGGATTTTGAGAATTATTATCCCTGGCGAAAAAAGCAGGATGCGTATTTGTATGCCCGCTTTCAAGAGCTGGGAGGTTTTCCGGAGGAGGAACATCCTCTGTCTTTTGTAATAGAAGGTAGCGATTATCTTCGGGAATGGTTTGGAAACGGTGTAGAAACCAGACTGCCTTTAAAGGATGTTACGCCCTGTCATATTAGTTTCACCATCGGGGACAGTGGTGCTGAATTCAAGAAGAACGGATATGTTGAGGTACTTACGGTGGAGGAACTGTACCGACGTATGGAGCAATACGGTAGTAATTTTGAAGCATTTTTGAAGGCTACCGGGAAGCATTATGTGGAAGTCCAACTATGGTCGGATAAATATGTGAAGTAAGGGACGGCGAAAGAAGTAAAGTGCATTAAATGGTAGCTTGTAAGGATAGGAGGGCATCTCATGAACATAAAGATTCGAGAGTGGAAGGATGGGGAGCAGAAGCTTCTGGAGGATTTTCTCTATGAGGCTATTTTTATCCCTGAAGGTGTTCAGACACCGCCACGAGACATTATAGAGTTGCCGGAATTGCAGGTTTACATAACAGAATTTGGAAAGAAAACGGATGATATTTGCTTTCTCGCGGAAGTGGATGGAAAAGTGGCAGGTGCAGTCTGGGTGAGAGTAATGGAAGATTACGGCCATCTGGAAGATGGCGTACCTTCTTTTGCCATATCCCTGTACAAAGAGTATCGAGGCCGGGGGATTGGCACCGCATTGATGAAAAGGATACTACAGGAGTTGGGCACACGAGGCTATGAGAAAGCTTCTCTGGCGGTACAAAAGGAAAATTACGCAGTGAAAATGTATCAAAAGGTAGGCTTTGAAATCGTGGGCGAAAATGAAGAAGAGTATTTGATGATGTGGAAAAAGGAATGTGAAATATGAAGGAGAAAATACAATTTTTTGAAGAATTATCTTTTAACTCCCATCCGTCTTTGCAAACCAAGTATTATGATGGGTGGTTGTTGCGTTTTTCGGAAGGGTACACAAATAGAGCAAATTCGGTGAATATGATATATCCTTCCACCATAGATTTGCAGGTGAAAATAGAGGAATGTGAGACGCAATATTTCAAACAGGGTTTGCCTTGTGTATTTAAGGTGACGGATGGTAGTGAGACGGGTTTGGATGCGTTGTTACAGGAAAGAGAATATGAGGTAGCAACTCCTACAGATTTAATGACTTTGGACTTAAAGGACAAGACTTTTGCAAGGGGCGAGTGCATCATTACCAATCAGGTTACTGGGGAGTGGTTGAATACTTATTTTAAGCTGGAGAATTATCCGCCTAAAAAATGCGAGACGGCGACAAAAATGCTGGAGATAATTCGGAATGAAACCCGGTACTGTCGTATTGAGAAGGATGGGGAGAATATAGCCTGTGCTTCCGCAGTTTTGGAACGTGGATATGTAACCCTGGTGAATGTGATTGTGGACGAAAGGTATCGCGGTCTTGGCTATGGACGACAATTGTGCGAAGCGCTTTTGTTTCAAGCAAAAGAAGCCGGTGCCCATGCGGCATATCTTCAGGTGGTGCAGAGTAATCGAGTGGCTGTGAAACTCTATGAAAGTTTGGGATATCGGAAGGAGTATTCTTATTGGTATCGGGTGAAGAAAGAGGACAATAATAAAATTATTAAATATAAATAAATATTCCATTATGTATAGATAATGGAACAAAAATATGCTATAATGAAATGGTGGGAACGGCGGCCCCTTGAGAAAGGGGGAGATGCCTATGTATGTTACATATTCTGATTTAATTCAGATGGGAATATTCCTGGTAGCACTGATAGGTCTTGTTATCAAGATAAGTCATAAAGACGAAAAATAATCCGCCCTGAGCCTAGTAAACTTGGGCGGATTATTTTCAACCAATTTATTAGCAAGGGGTACCGCTAAGTACCACTTCTTAAATAAAGAATAGCATATAGTTGCAGGTGATGCAAGTATTTTTTGAGTCTATACAAGGTGAAGGGTGCCGGTATGGACTTTTTATGAATTTAGATATGAAAAACATAAACCTTACTATCGATGGAGGCTATCAGTAAATGAATCAACAGAAATTAATTATTATAAAAGGTTTGCCCTGCGTAGGTAAAACTACTGTGACAAATAGATTATTTGAAGCGTATGAAAATAGTGCTCGTTTTTCTGGTTGCATTTGAAACCCTATGCAGGAGATTATGTAATCAATACGGACAATAAGGATATTAATCAGATTGTAGAGGAAATGAAAAAGATTATAGATTCGGAATAGTGTAAAGGAATCATAAGGGCAGAAGAGTGGGTCAGCAAGCACGACTTAAAACAGGAGGGGCAGTACATTATGGTCAGAAAAGCCACAAAACAGGATATCTCTAGAATAGCGGAAATCATCGTCTTTGGGAAAAGGGTAGCATATCGCCCTATTTTTCAGAATGATGTGGTTTCCTTTAATGAAATGCAGGTGATGCCTCTTTGGAAAGAATACAACAATAACCCAGAGAAGATGGAGCATGTGCTGGTCTTTGATGACGGTATTGTAAAAGGGGTTATAAACTGCAAGCCGGTAGGGGATGAAGTAGAAGTCTGTGAGTTTTATGTGGAGCCCTTTTTCAAAGGTCAGGGAATCGGACGTGAGCTGATTCAGAGTGTAATAGCGGAGGCAAAGACGGCACAGAAAAAAAGGATTTTCCTATGGGTTCTGGAAGAGAATCTATCTGCCAGACGGTTTTATGAAGCCAATGGGTTCCGCGCAAGCGGGGAGACCTGTCTGGTGGAAGGGACGGATAAGGTGGATATGTATTATGAGTATATTGTTGAGAAAGAAACAGGTGATAAATCATGTATTTACAATACAACCAAATCACTATCCGTGAGGCGGTATCTGCGGACGCGGAGCAACTTTGTACATGGTGGAATGATGGTTCGGTAATGGCGCATGCAGGCTTTCCCAATGGTTTGGGGATTACAGAAGAGGCTATCATAGAGAAGTTGGAGGCGCAAGATATTCGAAACACTTGCAGGCACATCATTGAGTATGAAGGACGCCCCATCGGGGAAATGAATTACATACGTATGAACGAAAAGGCCTGTGAGATGGGCATTAAGATTTGCGAGGCGGGCATGCAGAACCGGGGTCTTGGCAAGGTAATCTTAAGTCTTTTCATCAAGGGTTTGTTTGAAGAGCTGGGATATGATAAGATATGCTTAGATACCAACTTGAACAATAAGCGGGCGCAACATGTTTATGAGCAGTTGGGCTTTCAAAAGGTGCGGGTGAATATGGATTCCTGGAAGGATCAGGTTGGTAATTTGCAGTCTTCTGTGGATTATGAGTTGACGAGGGAGACATTTAAGAGTTATTTGTAGTTTTATATAAAAGTGATTTAGTGAGGTAGAAAATGATTGGTCTGGGCACGATAATTAACGTGGTTGCGATTATAATTGGTGGTTTGCTTGGAAAGGTCTGTGGGCGATTCCTTTCGAATCGGTATCAGGAGACGTTGAATATGGCATGCGGCGTCAGTGTACTGTTTTTGGGAATTGCAGGAGCGCTGGAAGGTATGTTGACCGTGGAAGGCAGCAGTATTGTCAGTGGCCAGTCCATGCTGATTGTTTTATCGCTGGTGCTGGGTGCACTAATTGGAGAATTTATTAATCTGGAAGATAAGTTTGAACGTTTTGGCAATTGGCTGAAGCGAAAGACCGGCAATGAAAAGGAGGCCAATTTCGTAGATGCTTTTGTGACCGCCTCCTTGACGGTTTGTATCGGTGCCATGGCCATCGTGGGAGCCATTGAGGATGGTATTTTCGGGGATTATTCTATCTTGGCTACTAAGGCGGTGTTGGACTTAATTATTATTTTGGTAATGACCAGCGCCTTGGGCAAGGGCTGTGCTTTTTCTGCCATTCCGGTAGCTATTCTGCAGGGAACTGTCACGTTGCTTGCAGGCTTTATCAAACCCATTTTGACAGAGGCGGCGTTGGCGAATCTGTCCATGGTAGGCTCTATACTGATATTCTGCGTGGGTGTGAATCTGGTCTGGGGCAAAAAGGTGCGGGTGGCAAATTTGTTGCCGGCTATTGTGATTGCGGTGATTATGGCGTATGTGTAGAGGGCGGAAGAATACCGGAGAGTAAGATTATTATTTCACCAATTGCGATAAAAAGTTGGAGGCAAAGATGAGTAAAATTGAAATTAGGATTGCTACCCCTAAGGATGGGGAAGCACTTTTGAATATTTACAAAGGTTACATTGAGAATACGGCTATTACTTTTGAAACGGAAGTGCCTTTCGTGGAGGCGTTTAGCAAAAGGATTGAAAATACATTGCCTCATTTTCCTTGGCTGGTTTGCGAAGTAGATGGAGTTGTTGCCGGGTATGCGTATGCGTCCAAGCATGGAGAGCGTGCGGCTTATCAGTGGTCGGCAGATTTGTCTATTTATGTCAATGAAAAGTATCATAGAAAGCATATCGCCCAAGCTTTGTATTGGGCGCTGGAGGAGACTTTGAAATTACAGGGCTATTATACTGTTTTTGCAGGGGTTACCACGCCAAATCCTAAGAGCGAAGCTTTTCATACCGCATATGGTTTTGATATAGTGGGTGTCTTTGAGAACGTAGGTTACAAGCTGGGTGAGTGGAGAGGTGTGAAATGGTTCAGGTATACGCTTACTGACTATCAGAAGGAACCGGCACCACCAAAGGCATTTGGGGATGTGAAGAACGCTGAAGTATTTGAGGGTATTTTAAGAGAGGCAGAGGAAAGGGTACATAATGAAGGAACTGGAAAGTCTATTGGCTAATTTTATAGAGCTAAGTTGCCATATCTTGGGTGATAACCTAACCGGCATCTACCTTCACGGTTCCGCAGTAATGGGGTGCTTCAACCCTGCGGAGAGTGACATAGATTTGATACTGGTGGTAAAAGATGAGGTTCCCGATACAGCCAAAAGACAGTTTATGGATATGGTGGTGGAACTTAACGCCCGGGCACCTAAAAAGGGACTGGAGCTTAGTATTGTAAAGGAAGAGATCTGTAAGCCTTTTGTATATCCAACCCCCTTTGAATTGCACTTTTCTGCGGTCCATTTAAACTGGTACCGGACGAATCCGGAAGATTACGTGGCGAAAATGAAGGGCACGGACAAGGATTTGGCGGCACATTTCACTATTATTTATCATAGAGGACGGGTGCTTTACGGTAAGGAAATTCGGGATGTATTCGCGGAGGTAAGCAAGGAAGCTTATATGGACAGTATCTGGTGCGATATAGAAGGCGCCAGGGAAGATATCCTGGACAATCCCATGTATATCATATTGAATCTGTGTCGCGTGTTGGGCTATAAGGAAGAGGGGCTGATTCTCTCCAAGAAAGAAGGGGGAGAGTGGATGCTTGGGCAACTGGCAGAGGATGGTCGGATGGCCGAGAAAGGTGATTTTGTAAAACTCATACAAGACGCTTTGGAGGAATATGCTACGGGACAGCAGATGGAGTTGCAGGAGACTGTGGCAAAGCAGTTTGCAGAAGAGATGCTGGGACGAATCAAGGACCGGTAAGCTGACAGAGAGGATACAGGATGGATAAATCAGATTTATTATTCTATGACGCCTACGAAGAATTTTATAAAATGGCGGCAGGTTCTCTTGCCTTTCAGAATTTTTGCAGGGAGGCTTTCGGAGAAGATTTTTCCCAAGACGGATTTAGTGATATTGCGCAGATAGATAGGATTTTGGATTATATTCCCACCGGAGAGGATGTACATATATTGGATATTGGTTGCGGAAACGGAAAGATGCTTGGGTATTTGCAAAAGAAAACCGGAGCTTATATTCATGGCTTTGACTACTCCAAGGAAGCCATCAAAACTGCCAAGGAGTTGTTTTCGCACAAAGCAGACTTCCGGGAAGGTGTTATTGGGGAAGTGGACTATGAGGAGAATTCTTTTGACGTGATTACTTCCATGGATACCACGTACTTTGCCAAAGATATGTCAGCCTTTGTAGCCCAAGTGAAGAAATGGCTGAAGAAGGAAGGTGTATTTTTTGTGGGGTATCAGGAAGGCGATGTGATGCCTAAGACGGAAGGTATCAATACAACCGTATTAGCAGAAGCATTACAGCAAAACGGGTTACATTACAAAGCCACCGATATTACCAGGCAGACATATGATATGCTTCAGAAAAAGAGAGAGGTAGCCCTGGCTTATCGGGAACAGTTTGTGGAGGAACAGCAGGAAAACTGGTTCGACTTACTGATGCTTCAGACAGAATGTGCTACGGAAAGTTTCGAAGAGTTTGCCGGGAAGATGGCAAGGTATCTTTTCGTGGTAAGGAAAGAATAGAGGAAATTAGGAATGGCAATATACTATAAAAAACTAACTGAAAAAGAAGTAGATAAATTTATAGAACTCCGTATCAGGCAGCTTCGGGAAGAAGGTGCCACGGAAGAATTTGATTTGGTGCCGGCATTGAAGAATTATTATGACAGGCATTTGGCAGACGGTACCTTTGTGTCCTGGCTTGCCATGGACGGGGAGGAAATCGTAGGAACAAGTGGTATGTCTTTTGTGGAAAAGCCGCCCTATTTCGGCTGTCCTAGTGGGGAAATAGGTTTACTGTCCTCCATGTATACATCGGATGCATATCGTAGAAAGGGTATTGCTAAGGAGCTACTTTCCAGAGTGGTGCAGGAGGCTAAGGAATACGGCTGTGGAACAGTCCAGATTACCGCATCCGATATGGGTGTGTTGCTTTACACGGACTTTGGATTTGTAAAGAATGATAATTTCATGTATTATAAATTCTAGGCAAGCAAGAAAACTGCGCTAACTAAAGTTACATAGGAAAAGGAGGAGTCGATATGAAGGTAATCGATGTTTACAAGCAATATTTGAATGGAGAATGTGTGTACAACGAAGTAGAGCGTAAGGGTGTAGTAGTCACGCTGACGGCGACCTCTGATTGCGGAAATATTATGTATGAAGTGGGTATTTCCTTCTTTCCTCATAGAGACGAGGAAGATTTTGCAATATCCTATGATGCCTATGCAAGCAAGGTGATTTTCGATGAAAAGGGCAGACGGTCTAAGAAACGTGATGCACAGATGCTGGAGCAGGTGCAGGAAGTGGCTGACGCATTGGCGGAAGAGATGGGTGGTGTCATCTACTGGGATAAGCCTTTGCGGGAGGCTGTTTATGGGTAATATGTTTCCGATATAACAAAATTCCTTTTGTAATAAAGATTAAAAAGGATGAGTCGGGTTTTTTAGGAAAGATTGTTCAATAAAAATATCCCCATCGGCGAAGAATGCCGACGGGGTTTGTTTTTTGTCGGTGACTTTTATGTAAAAAAAAATCACAAATATTTTCGAAAAAAATTAATCTCTTACCACATTAATACAAGTGCCGATGTAATCTGCCTCGTCCATACGCTTCAGAATAATATCCACATCACAGTTATGTAAGCATTTTAGGCAGTACTGGTTTCCCTCTTCCAAATATTTACGAATATAAATTCGGTCGCCTACATAGAAGGCAGCCTTTTCCCCATGCATGGGGAAGCGGTTTTCAAATAAGAGTATATCACCTTTGCAATAAGTAGGTGCCAGGTCATTGGATATCATACGGATAGCAATGTAGGCATTTTTGACATCGGTTTCGATTTCCACAGTTTCGCACATATCATAAATGATGCCGTGGGATACCGTGCCATGCGGAATGATGCAAGGAATCATGTGCTTTTCTTCCTTTTCTCTTTCTTTTTTCATGGCGCTGGCTTCATATTTGGAAATCAGTTCAATAATTGCCTTACCGTGTTTGCCACAGTTACGATAGTTAATCAATATGGCTCTTTCTTGGGGGGTGTGGGAACACTGTCCCATAAGGCAATTCACTGTAAGGTTAAAGGAATTGGCCAATTTTAATACAGTAGAAATCTTCGGATCCGGAGTTTTCCCATAATAAATATTGCGCACGGTTTCAAGTGGGAGGTCTGATATCTCCGCCAACTGTTGTAAGGACCATCCTTTCTCGTTGGTTAGCTGTCTTAATCTCTCACAAAGCATAAAGTCCCTTCTGTGTCTTTTTTGACACGCGATTTATTCAGATTTTACACAAGAAATGTTAACTTAAATATTCTTTTTTGTCAACATTTGAATTAATATATCCTTGTGAAGCAATTCATTAATAAAAAAGGAGTAAAATGTATGAAAAACGAAGAAATTAGTGTATCAGAGATCCAGGAACTATTACTTGATATCGGACTGTCACCCAGCTTGACAGGTTTCCAGTATATCACCCTTGCGGAGCAGCTTGCTTTGCGAGACGAGAGTTATCTGCGACATGTTACGAAGTTACTGTATATTGACATTGCAGTAAAGTACAATACTACTCCTGCCAGCGTAGAAAGATGTATCCGACACGCCATTGCAACCGCATGGAATCATGGAAGTGTAGAACAAATTAGTAAGCTGTTCAGGAACAGTATTAATCCTAAAAAGGGCGTTCCTACAAACTCGCAGTTTCTTGCCTGTTTGTATTTTCATTTGTCAAACAGAAATAGTCAGCTGAGTGCATAACAGAAAGATAAGATACATATTCCCCGGTAGAGTTGATTTGGAATACTCTACCGGGGATTTTGTTTTGAATTAGATAACTTCTCTTGTAGAAAGCCATAATGATTGATAAAATGTAAGGAAGAAGTATTAAGTAAGAGTATAAGTGATACGGTATGTAAAGGAGAGCGGTTATGAAAATTTATGATATTTCGCAGGAAGTTTTTAGTTGTACAGTATTTCCCGGGGACCCGCAACCTAAGCGGGAAGTGATGATGAAGATATCAGATGGTGCCATATGCAACCTGACGGCTTTGAGCATGTGTGCCCACAATGGAACCCATGTAGATGCACCTTATCATTTTTTAGATGATGGCAAGACTATTGATCAGGTGGATTTGGAGCGCTTTATCGGATGGGCATTTGTGGCAGACTATGAAGGAGAAGTAAGTGCTGAAGATGCAAAGTGTATTTTGGAGAAGGCACGTGCAGCCGCAGAGGCGAAGGCAAGTTCTGTGGCAGGAGCCGGTTTAAGCGGGGAAATGCAGGCCGAACCATCTAAGCGTATTTTGATAAAGGGCAAGTCCGTAGTGACTTTGGAGGCAGCAGAGGTTTTTGCAAAGGCGGGCATTTTGCTTTTGGGCAATGAATCTCAGACTGTTGGTCCGGAAGATGCGCCCATGCAAGTGCATTTGAAACTTTTGGGGGCACAGGTGGTTTTGTTAGAAGGTGTGCGGTTGGATGCTGTGCCGGAGGGTGTTTATTTGTTGCATGCAGCCCCCCTTAATCTGGGTGGTGCAGATGGCGCACCCTGCAGAGCGACCCTTATGGAGGTGTAAAGTATGAAAAGTTATTTGATTAAAGATACTACTAAGCAGGAGCGTATCACCCTTATTAAAGAGTGGTTGCCGGTGGACGACGGCTTGGAAGAATGTGAAATTGATTTGTGGGATATGTACCGTGATTATATTGAAGGAAAGAAGGAAATCGCAGAAATCAACGCTTCCTTTCAGACTGATTATTATGCGGAATAAACGGTGGAGTGTAGAATCCTCACATAAGGAAACATCACCTAAGGATAGAGGTTATCCAAGGTGGTGTTTTATTTTTTTGTAAAAAAGAGTTGACAAATATATCGGCACGCGATATATTGTAACCATGATGTATCGGCCGGCGATATATTGAAAGGCGATACATCGTTGGAACTTGAAGTGAAGAATAACCGTAGTTTAAGGATTTTAGTGGTATTTGGAACAGGAAATTGGGAGGAAGTTGCCATGTTTGAGAAGGATTTGCCTTTGACAGAAGCGGTATATTATATTTTGTTGGCGCTGCGAAAGCCGAATCACGGATACGGTATTACCCAGGAGGTGCAGGAGTTGACCGGTGGACGGGTGATACTGGGAGCAGGAACTTTATACGGAGCCATACAGACTCTCCAGAAAAAAGGTTGGATTGATATTTACAGTGTGGATATGGAGTCCCGCAAGAAGAAGGAGTATGTGCTTACAGAGCAGGGGAGGGAAGTGTTCCTTGCGGAGAAAGCAAGACTGGCGGAACTTCTGGAAAATGCTAAGTTAATGGATGAGAGCAGATGGTAGAGATACACCAATCTGATGGAGGGGTAAAAGATGATTAAATTTCGTATGTACTGGGATAAAGATGAAGAAACCAAATGGTTAAACGAGATGGCACAAAATGGCTGGGCCATGACTTCTTTTTGTGCAGGCTTTTATGCTTTTGAGGAGTGTACTAAAGGCAAGTGGAGCTACCAAATAGATTTTGGAGAAAAGTTCTTTCGTTGCACTGAAGATTACAGGGACTTTATGAGAGAGGCCGGTATTGAAATTGTGCAGAACTGGGGTTACTGGATTATTCTGCGTAAGCCGGTAGAGGAAGGGGAATTTGTACTATATACGGATGTGGAGTCCAGCATAGAACATTATTCTAAGATTTTGAAGATGTTCAAAATTGTTGCAATTTTAGAAATCCTTTGCTTTTTTATAGAGCTGGCAGCAGCCCTGAGTGGAGTTCAAATCGCCTGGGTTTATACTTTTATTATTCTGGCACTGATGGTTGCAATAATAAATGCTTGTGTAAAAACCAAGAATACTATCCGAGAATTAGAGGCGCGTAAGACCGGTATCGAACCGGAGCAAAGAAAAGGGCCCTCACCAGTATTGGCAGCAGGTCTTTTGTGCAATGCCTGTGGTATGGCAGCACTGAATTCAGACTCTCTGTCGGATATGACCAAGCGTGGAATTATGATTATTGCGATTGTGTTGATTGTTATTGGAGTGTATAAAACATTTAGAGCCTTGGCAGAAAACAAATAGAAAGGAAGCAAAACATGATTATAGACACACACGCTCATTATGATGATAAGGCGTTTGAGGGAGATAGGGAGGCACTGCTGGAGACCTTGCGGGACGGTGAAGCATCGGCACAGGAGAATGGTACGCCCACCCCTCAGATTCACCGCATCGTCAATATCGGCTCCAGTTTGGGAGCTTGCAGACGAACCATTGAATTGATGGGAAAGTATGATTTTATTTACGGTGCCTTGGGAATACATCCCACGGACAGTGGCGAATTGACTGACAGCGACATAGAATGGTTAAAGAAACAGTGCATGCTGGAAAAATGTGTGGCAGTAGGCGAAATCGGTCTGGATTATTATTGGGATGAGCCGGACAGGGAAATTCAGAAAAAGTGGTTTGTACGTCAGCTGAATCTGGCAAGAGAAGTACACTTACCGGTGGTGATTCATTCCAGAGATGCGGCGCAGGATACTGTGGACCTTATGAAGGCGGAGCATGCTGAAGAAATCGGCGGCGTCATTCATTGTTTCTCTTACAGCAAGGAGATGGCAAAGCTCTTTTTGGATATGGGCTTTTATATCGGCGTAGGAGGAGTTGTTACATTTAATAATGGACGTAAGTTGAAGGATGTGGTAGAATATATACCGTTAGGCAAAATTGTTGTGGAAACAGATTGCCCGTATCTGGCGCCTGTGCCTTTTCGAGGCAAGCGAAATGATTCCGGCAAGTTAACTTATGTGCTGGACCAAATAGCAGAAATCAAGGGCGTTTCCCGTGAAGAGGTAGAGGAGGCCACGACACGGAACGCATTTGACTTATACAAGAAGTTGAAGTAGAGAAGACTTATGCTTCAACAGTGTGAAAAAGGAGGAAATTATGTCTTTAGAAGTAAAAAATCTTACCAAAAAATATGGTGACAAGACAGTAGTGGATGGTTTGTCATTTGCATTGGAGGAGCCGGGTGTATATGCACTTTTAGGTACCAACGGTGCAGGTAAAACCACATCCATTCGTATGATTCTTGGTATGCTTGCCAAGGACGGCGGTGAAGTACTTTGGGATGGAAAGCCCATCGACCCCATGCATATGAACGTGGGTTATCTGGCAGAGGAAAGAGGTCTTTATCCTAAGTATGCATTAATGGATCAGTTGCTGTATTTTGCAAAATTAAAAGGGGTTTCAAGGGATGTAGCAAAAGAGCGTATCGCATACTGGGCAAAGCGTCTGGAATTGGAGGAATACTTATATCCTCCCAAGGCTAAAGCAAAAGGACAGAAGAAAGAAAAACCCAAGACAGCAGATCAGCTCTCCAAAGGTAATCAGCAGAAAGTACAGATGATGGCAGCACTCCTCTCAGAGCCTGAACTTTTGATTCTGGATGAGCCTTTGAGTGGTTTAGACCCGGTAAATACGGACCTTTTCAAGAGCATTATCCGCGAAGAAATCGGAAAGGGTAAATATCTGATTATGTCTTCTCATCAGATGGCAACCATTGAGGAATTCTGTAAGGATATTACGATTTTGAATCGTGGTAAGGCAGTTCTTCAGGGTGATTTGAACGAAATTAAGAAGGGCTACGGCCGTGTAAATATGATTGTAAAGTGTGAGGAAGCTTTTGGTGACCTTATTGAAAAGCATGGTCTTCCCATTGTAAACGAAACTCCGGACGGAACCCAGCTTAAGGTGACCGGAGAGGAGCAGGCACATGCCTTTTTGGAAGATTTGTTGAAGGAAAATAAGAAGGTTATCCGTTTTGACCTTCGTGAGCCTTCATTGCACGAAATTTTTGTAGAGAAAGCAGGGGCAGCGCATGAAGAAGAGTGATTACATAGGATGGAAGGACGTCTTTAGCTTCACTCTGATTCAGGGTATGAAGCAAAAGGCATACTTCGGATTCCTGATAGTGATGTGTGTACTGCTCATCTTCTCAATGCCGGTAATCAGTTTGATTAACAGCAGGGATAAAGAGGAAGCGTACACCAGTGAAGTGACGAAGCTTACGGTTTATGATGAAACCGGACTGGCAATTGATTATGCCGAGGCGTTACAGGGAGACTCCTTTAAAGGCGTTCAAATCGTAACGGATTCGGCTCAGACCTACGATGACCATGTAAAGTCGTTGGAAGACAATGAAGAAAGTACAGAGCTTGTAGCTAAGATTGTCTTTGATGAAAGAGGTCTTTTTAATGTAACATTTGTCAAGGCAGCAGGAGCTGATTTGTCAGATGATGACTGCAGTAAATTGGCAGGAGCCTTTGTGGCATATTTTGACGATGCCAGAATTTCTGCAATCGATGTAACTACCGAGCAGATGGAGTTTATTAGTCAGCCGGTAAAGACTAAGGTAGAGTTTATTAACGAAACCGGAGAAATAATCCCTCAGAAAGAAAAGAAAGAGGGTATTTCCATGGAAGAGTATATGGTGCTTCTCATGGGTATCATGATTGTTACCATGATTGTTTCCTTAAGCGGTGGTAGTATTGCCAACTCCATTGTGACAGAGAAAACCACCAGAGTAGTAGAGTATTTGATGATAAATGTTCGTCCCATGGCACTGATTGTGGGCAAGATTTTAGCCTCCTTATTGATGGTATTGGTGCAGTTTGCAGCGCTGGGTATCAGTTATTTTATCTCTACGATACTTAATACAATGCTTTTTGGAGAACAGAATATGGAAGCACTTCAGAGCTCAGCGGAAGGTGCGGAAATAAGTATGGTAGGCTTCTGGAAGATGCTTCTCGGTATTCAGTTTAGTCATGTTTTAGTGGCGGTTGCCGTTATTCTGGCCGGTGTTATGTTTTATAGTATTTTAGCAGGTCTAGCAGGTGCTTCTGTAAGCAAGATGGAGGAAGTGGCGGAAGGTCTTAAGATTTTCAACATAACCATGGTGGCAGGCTCTTATATGGGCATTGCATTGTGTATTGTGTTAATGTTGGGAGAAAGTCCTTTGTTTACTAATATTTGTTGTCTATTTCCTGTTTCTGCACCCTTTGTAGTGCCGGCATGCCTGATTTTGAACAAGATTCCTTTGTGGATTGGATTGCTGGGTCTGGTAATGATTTTGATATTGGTAGCAGTGTTGTTCAGCTTTACTGCAAAGGTTTATGAGTCCATGATTTTCTACAATGGTTCTGTGATGAAGTTAAAGGACATTCTGCAGATTGCGAAGAACCGCAGAGCTGTAGAAAGGAAGGAGGAGAAGCATGAATAAGAGTATGTTTAGTGGCTGGAGACATGTATTCTCTTTCACCTTCAAACAGGGAACGGAGGGCAAGCGATTTAAGGCCGTGACCATCGGTATGGCGCTGTTCTTGTTGTTAGGTGGTATGGCTATTAGCGTGATTATGGCTTTGGTTCAAAAGTCGGATGCTGAGGAAGTATCACCTATTGAAGTGGTGCATGTGATTGATGAAAGTGGTTTGGATGTTTTGTATTTGGACGGCTTTCTGGAAGTTTATAAGGAAGAATATCCTACCCTCACCTTTAAAGAAGCTACCGGTACGGTAGAGCAGGTTTGGGGAAGTTTGGAAAAGAACTCCGATGAAAACGCGGCAGAGCCGGATTTAATTTTGCATCTGACCAAGGAAGAAAATGGTTATGGTATGAACCTGTATATGCAGGAGTCTGCAATCCTTGCAGAAAGTGATGGCAAGGATTTCCTGGATGATATGATGTTGGTAATGGAGCAGAGCAAATTGTTATCTTCAGGCATTGGGATGGAGAAGCTTGTATATGTTATGAGTGGTGTAAACTGGACCATTATGGATGCCGGTGAGCAGGAAAAGAGTGAAGGAGAAGAAGTGGTTGGTTTATTGATTCCCATGCTTCTCATGTTCTTTATCTACATTATGAACCTGGTATATGGTGTAAGTATCGGTAATGTGGTAAGCTCAGAGAAAACTTCTAAGCTTATGGAAATGATTCTGACACTTACCAAGCCCTATGGTTTGATTTTTGGTAAAATATTTGCCATGGCCTCCATTGCGATTTTGCAGATGTTCTTGTGGATTGGTTGCTTTGTGGGTGGTTTTATTGCCGGTGATTTTGTGGCAAAGGAAATGGTATACCCTGAATATACCAATGCTATTTTGGAAGTGTTTGAGCTTATCAGCAATCAGGAGGGTAGTACCGCGTTTACAGCAGGAGCATTTATCTTAAGTATTGTTACGGTTTGTATCGGCTTTTTGTTCTACTGTGTCATTGCAGGTACTTGTGCAAGCTTTGCAACCAAAGCGGAGGATTTGGCACAGTGCATGGCCATTTACCAGTTAATTATGATTGCAGGATTCTTTGGGGCATATATGTTGCCTGTTATGAATGGAAGTGAAACCATCAACACTATTTTGCGCATTGTGCCTGTAACCAGCGCATATCTGTTACCCGGTGACTTAGTGGTAGGAAATGTATCTATTGGTTTGGGAAGCTTGTATATGGGTATTCTATTACTTACTACTTTAGCGCTTTTGGTAATTGCAGGTAAGGTATACAAGAACCAGATGTTCTACAGAGGACAGTCTATTTTGGACAGATTTAAAAAGAAAAAGAAACAGAAATAAAAGAAAGACCGGTTGCGAAATGGCGACCGGTCTTTTATCATATAAGGGAGAAGGTTTTCATAACTTAAAAGAGGGAGACAGAGTATGGATTATCAAAAAATGAAGAAAGATTATATACAGGGTTGGCATACTTGGAATGTAAGAAGTGTGCTGTCCCATGTACATATGCCGGACGGGTTTGCGCTTAATATAGCGTTTAAGGAGTATCGGGAAGGACATTATCTAAAGGAGACCTTAGTGGGCCGTTTTACAAATGAGTATGGCAGAGAACCTGCGGAAACCGCGTTTCCCGGTGTGCATGCATTTGACGATTCCTATACAGAAATGTCTTTAAAATGGTGTGATATGGAGATACGGGTGGAGTCTGCTGTGGAGGAAGATGAAATCGTATTATTGGTTACACCTGTAAAGAAGCAGGTGCGCCCTGCCATGTTGGTTTTGGAAAGTGGATTTCTCTGGGGAAAGCAAGGCTTTATAGAAAAGAAAGAAGAACAATTAATTGCGCACTGCCCGGAAGGAGAGCGTAGGGTTTATACTACGGGAAGTGCAATGAAGGATTTGAATGTTCCTACGCAAACTGCCTTTTTATCGGTGGTATTGGATGGACCGGTAGCGTTTTCTACAGGAGAAAAACGGAGTTTGGAGGAAGTGACAAAGCTGATTCAGGCAAAGCGGCAGGCACATGCTGACAAACTGGAAGGTTTTGGCGAAATGAAAGAGATGTATGAAGCCATGGAAAGCGCTCTTGGCTGGGATACGATTTATGATGCAAAACATGACAGAGTGGTATCGCCGGTGAGTCGTCTGTGGAGTATTTCCAGTGGCGGATATGTATTGTTTTGTTGGGACAATTTCTTCGCAGGTTTTATGGCAAGTTTAGGTAATAAGGAACTGGCTTATAGTAATTTGAAAGAAATATTAAATGAGCAGACAAAAGACGGTTTTGTGCCCAATCTGGCTTATGCTACGGGGCAGGTTAGTGCGGACCGTTCACAACCACCCGTGGGTAGTACCATGCTTTTAGAAACCTATCGTCGCTATGGTGAACGATGGATTGTGGAAGAAATGTATGATGGACTGTTAAAGTGGAACCGTTGGTTTGCGGAACATCGTATGAATGAAAGTGGTGCCCTTTGTTGGGGAAGCGAAAAGATACCGGTACTCTATGGTAATCGTTGGGAAACAGACGGTGTGCACGATACTTTTGGCGCAGCGCTGGAGAGTGGCTTGGATAATTCCCCTATGTACGATGATATTCCCTTTAACAAGGAGACCAACCGACTGGAATTGGAAGATGTAGGTTTGACCGGTTTGTATATTTTGGACTGTCGTTCCCTGATACAGTTGGCCCAATTACTTAATAAAAGTGATGATGTAAAGGAATTGCAGGAACGCATGGAGCATGCTTGCGATGGCCTGGAGAATCTGTGGGATGAGGAAAGAGGCTTTTATTATAATCGCCGCACGGATACGGGAGAATTCTCTGAACGTATTTCTCCTACAAACTTTTATGCACTCTTTTCACCTCGGGTATCGATGGAGCGTCAGCGCCGTATGGCTGATGAACATTACTATAACAAAGAGGAGTTTTACGGAGAGTGGATGTTACCTTCCATTGCAAGAAATGATGCAGCCTTTTATGATCAGGAGTACTGGCGTGGTCGTGTGTGGGCACCATTGAATTTCCTGGTATATTTGGCTCTTGTGGATACACAGTTAGAAGATGTTCGTCATGATTTGGCCAAGAAATCAGCAGCCTTATTCATGAAGGAATGGAAAGAGCATAGACATGTGCATGAGAATTATTCCGCCATTACCGGAGAGGGTTGTGACTCCGGTAACAGCGACAAATTTTATCATTGGGGAGCGCTTTTGTGCGTAATAGCAATGATAGATGCAGGATTGGTAAAGGATTTTGGTATGCCCCTTATTTCAAACGATACAAGTCAATATCCTCGTACATAAATACTAGTTCGAAGTTTGAGTTAAACCATTCTTCATCGATAGCGTAATTACTTCGTTCCCAAGAAGAGATAATCACGTAGGAAACATCATATTTTGCATACAGTCCCAAGTTCTCGGCAGGTGCTTCGTACATAAGACGCACCTGCTCTTTGCGTTCGTTAGTATCGATGCCGTGGAAGTACAGGAAGGTGTCCGCACCGCACACAATATTTCTGCCGGTAAGGGACGCTACTTCATTGTTGTGGCGGGTGTTGGTCAAAATTACATCGGTAACTTCCGTGTGGGTGTTAATGTATTTTGCCAGCTCTACTTGTGCTGTATTGTAAAGAGTGTATTCAGACACTACTTCTCGACCTAAGGTAAGGACTGCTGAAATGGTACTGAAGAAAAGGAACAAACCTGCAAATAATTTAGTGCCCGGTATGTGCCGGATGCCTTTATACAATTCTACGCCATAGTCGGCAGTAGCCAGACATAGTAGCAAATAAGCAATGTACAAAAGCTTGTTATTATCGTAGGTGTTAGGTGTGAATACGATTAATTCTACAACAAACCAGATAATCCCTGCGGGTAAGATTAGCGCAGAGGTTTTCTTTCTGCCGGCGACGATAGCTCCCAGTATCAGCAAAAGAGGAAGTCCCATGTTCTTTAAATAGAACCAGGGGTACGGGTCGCCCTGATTCCCCCAGTTAAAATGTCCCCTTAAGAAGCTACCTTCCGTAACCTGCCCAAAGGTCCAAAACAGAAGCTGGGGAAGGGCAAGCACCAGCACGCAGGCTAAATACAATCCCCAGGTGGAAAGGAGTTCTCGCCACTTGTTTTTCTGAAGAAATCGAATTAAAAAGTACACGCCGAAAAGAATACAAACCACCATGCCCATAATGCCGAAAATCATAAAGTCCTGGGCTGCCAAGCGATTTTTGCTGTTCCAGTATTGTAGGAGACACATAAATATCACAAATGCAGTTAAAAGTTTGTTGCCATACCATTTTCGCTGTTCAGCCGGAGTAACGCGGCGATACAAATAGAGCAGTAACCAGGCGGCGCTGATGATTCCCAGGCCTAAGAAGGAATGGGTGTGTATCATGGGCAAAGCACTTGCAAAAAGGCCTGCCGCAAGAAAATATTCTTTTTTGCCGCGAAAAACAGCCTGATACAAAAGCCAAATAGCAGGAAACAGTACTGCATAGCCGAAAAGTGTGGCTCTCTGGGGCAGTAACATATCCGCAATCATATTCACCCAGCGTATATTTTCCGCCACCAGATTGGTAGGAGTCACATAAAAACCACTGAAAAGCTCCTTAAAAGTATATTGGTCGTTTTGCGACCAGTTTAAGAAAAAGCTAAAGCCCAGACCACCATTTAAGAAAAAGAATACATAGGCAAGCATTGCTTTGGCACGGGAAGCTAAAAGGGAGTGACCGAGCAAGTATACACCACCTGCCACCTGCAAAAAGGCTACCAGCATAGGCAGAATGTAGGCCAGCCGTAAGGAAGCTCCCAGCAAATAAAGACTGGAGGAAATACTGTCACTTAAGAAGGGGTAGGACAATTTGGTACCGGGGAAAATAGAATACTCCGGCGGAAAGGTGCCCTGATTAGCCAAGGAAGTAATAAAGCCCAGATGCATGTTCATGTCCCCGTAGGTACATTGTCCCGCAAGCATAGCGCCCTTATCATTTAAGGGAATGGTATGAGTGTGCAGCAGGTAGGTCCACAGTATAAAGAAGGCCGCTAAGGTCATCAGGAATATTTTGTGATATTTCATTCTTGTCGGGCAACCGGTTGCATGCGCGATGAGGCATTTTCGTTTGCCAAAGCCCCAGACACAGACCGGCAATACCAGCAACTGCGCCAGAATATGTGCTAAAAATCCGAAGTCCAAAAAGAAGGATAAAAGCACCGGAATCCACTGTAGAAAAAGGGAGCCTATGACACTTCCCAAGAGAATCCTGGTAAGAGCCCCTTCTTTTTTGAATAAAATGGAGGCAAGTATAAGCCCAGCCAGTTGAAAATAGCAAAAATACAATATGGCAGTTAAATTGCCCATAACACTTCCAAACATAGTGATACCTTCCTAAGATACATATTTTGATATATATTTGTGTACTAAGTATACCACTGAGGGAGGGAAATTGACAACTTAACTTCCACTTTAATATTGTAAACGTTGTTTCTTGAATGCTTTTGAAGACTGTTTTCTCAAAATAGATAAAAAAATTAATGTTTTTCGTTAAAAAGTTGTTGACAAGGGTAAAAAGACGTGTTATAGTGCATTTAACGATAAACATTAAAAATTTAATTTAAAGGAGAAAAACATGAAAGAACAAGCAATTCAAAAAATCAACAAAATCGGTAAAATCAGTAACGTAATCGCACTTATTGCAAGGATATTCTTTATCGTAGGCATGGTGCTGTGTTTGTTGGGAGCAATCCTTTGCTTCCTTCGCCCGGCAGAAACCATGCAGGTAACCATGAAGAGTAATATGGATTTGGTGATGGATTATGCAGAGTTTGGTATGAGCGACGAGGAATTTGCAGCGGGCATGGTGGATTTAGACGAAGAGAATGAAGGATACGAAATCCAAACCCAGACTGTAAATATCGGAAGCTTTGATGGTTCTTTGTCTGTAAGCGTGGCACAGCAGGATTATGAGCCCGTAGACGTAAAGTGCGAAAACGGTAAGATGACCATGAATTTGGAAACTCAGGAATGTACTTTAAATTTCAGACATTTAGGTGTATTCTGGATTGTAGCATTTGTGGCTATGGGGCTTACCGCAATAGCTCTTTACTTTGTGGGAGCGTTGTGCAAGGCATTCCGTGATTGCACCACACCTTTTGAAGAGAACGTAATCAAAAAAATGCAGAGTTTAGCTATTGCTTTAGTGCCTTGGACTATTTTGTCTTCCATCGTTAAATCAACCTTGGAAAGCTTCATGCAGGGTATGGTACGCATCAGTGTATCGGTAGATTTGGGAGTGGTTTTGGTAGTATTGATTGTGCTGGTGCTGGTATATATCTTTAAGTACGGTGCAGTACTTCAGCAGGAATCTGATGAAACCTTATAATTAGAGTTGTAAGACCTGTTGATTAAAAAGGCAGGCAAGGAGGAAATATATGGGCAAGATAATTTTAAGGTTGGACAGAGTCATGGCTGACCGTAAAATGAGTTTAAATGAGCTTTCAGAAAATGTAGGTGTATCCAATGTAAACCTTTCTAAGATGAAAACCGGCAAAATCAGTGCCATTCGCTTTTCTACATTGGAGGCAATTTGTGAAGTGCTGGGTTGCCAGCCGGGAGATATTTTAGAATATGATCCGAATGCTACGGAGGAGGAGTAGATGAATCAACTGATTAGTAAAATTGTAAGTGGCATATTGCAGATTGGATTATTTTCTGCTATTCCATTTGTTTGGTGGTTTGTAACTGCAAGAAAGCATGAAAAATTTTCTTCGTGGATAGGACTGAAAAGAATTGATGGCGGTAAGAAAACTTTCGTTGCTATCCTTATGTTATCAGCTACGTTTGTTCTGTCGGGAGTAATAACTCTTTATTTGATAAGAGATATTGAAACGGCAACATCTGAATTTGCAGGGCTTGGAGCAACCGCCATTCCTGCAATAGTGATATATGCATTTTTTAATACTGCATTTTCGGAAGAACTATTATTCAGAGGATTTTTGTTAAAAAGACTGGCAAATAAGTTTGGGTTCAACATAGCAAATCTGATACAGGCGTTTTTGTTTGGACTAGTACATGGAGTGATGTTTTTTTCACTGATAGGAGTTGTAAAAGCCATTTTTATTATTGTGTTTACGGGAACAATTGCCTGGTTTATGGGATATATCAACGAAAAGCGTGCTAATGGTTCGATTATTCCAAGTTGGCTGATTCATGGTATTAGTAATTTGTTTTCCGGAATATGTGCCGCCTTTTCGATAATATAAGTTTTAATATATGTTTGATAAGAAGCCTCACCTGCTTATGCAAGGGTGGGGCTTTTGTGCTTTCTTGGTTTTTGCAAAACAATACAAATTTATCGAATTTCAATAAAAAAGTATTGACATTCAATCTGTATGGTAGTATTATCCAATTAAACAAGGGGAGAACACCCACGTAAAGCAGGAGGAAATGGTATGAAAAAAGAGATGTTAATAAAGGGGACAAAATATATTGTGGATTTTATGTTTTGGGGAGGAGTTGCAGTGACGACAACATTACCCTTTAGCTTAAAATTCCTTGGGGAGTATGTTCCTCAATTGGCAGAGAATTACAGGGAGGCAGTGGTGATTTATTTTGTGCTGGGTATTGCCGCAGTGAAAATTATTTGGGAGCTACGTAAAATGTTTAAAACGGTTTTGGAGAAAAATTGTTTTGTGCAGGAAAATGTGACCAGTCTGCAGAAGATGGGCAAGTGGAGCTTTTTTATTGTGCTTATGTCTCTGGTGAGAACCTTTGTGTATATGACAATAGCCATGGGTGTGGTGATTTTGGTGTTTATTATAGCAGGGCTTTTCAGCTTTGTATTATCCTTTGTGTTTGAAGAGGCAATCGGTTATAAAGAAGAAAATGACTTCACTATTTAATGGATGCGCAAAATAATCATAAGACACATAGCAATATGATGATGTAGAAACGGAGAACGAATATGGCGATAATTATAAATTTAGATGTAATGATGGCAAAGCGTAAGATTGGTCTGACGGAGCTTGCTAAGGAAGTGGATATTACCCTTGCAAATTTATCAATTTTAAAGAACAACAAGGCAAAGGCGGTACGTTTCGGCACTTTGGATGCTATTTGCAAGGCACTCAATTGTCAGCCCGGAGATATTTTGGAATATGTGGAGGATGAAGCAGATGGAAGTGATGTTACAGGAGACTAAAAATAGCACAAAAGTAAAGCAGAATTTCCACATATACGGAATGGCCACGTTTTTATATGCTTGTTTGTACGTGTTTTGTATGTACAAGAACAATTCAGGAATTACTTATTTGCTATTTGTAGCGGGAGGATTGTTTTATATACATTTTTGCCTGAAGCATTTGGGCATGGAGACAAAAAAGGGACGTTTTTATCAGGTTTGTATGATTTTATTGGCGGTGTCCACCTTCTGTACGGATGACGGACGTATTATTTTCTTTAACAAGGTGGGCGTATTTTTGCTGGTACTGAGTTTCCTGATGGATGTGTTTTATAATACCGGGAAGTGGAATATGGGTAAGTATCTGCATTCCATGGGGAAGACATGTACTGACGCATTAAAGGAAGTAGGAAGTCCGGCAGTGGATGCGATGTGGTATTGCAAAAACAAGTTGGGTAAAGAAAACCGTAAGTACTTATACCTATTAGTAGGTGTGTTGATTACCATTCCGGTGTTTATCATTGTTTTTGCACTGTTAACCAGTGCGGACATTGTGTTTAAACATATGGCGGATAAAGCGGTGGGTAGGTTGGATCTGGGAGATTTGGTACCCATATGCTTCCGAATGGCAGTATTTTTCTTGGTTTGTTACGGTATCCTTACTACCCTTTGCAAGAAAAAGGTGGTGGAAGAAGTACAGGATAAGCGCACAGGAGAGCCCTTGATTGCGATACCGGTAGCCGGAGTCTTAACTTTACTATATCTAGTGTTTAGTGGTGTGCAGATTTTGTATTTGTTTATTGGTAACATGGAACTGCCGGACGGATACACCTATGCGGAATATGCCCGAGAAGGATTCTTCCAGTTGCTTGCAGTGAGTATCCTGAATTTAATTATGGTGCTTGTGTGCCTGTGCTACTTTAAGAAAAACAAGGTATTGAAAGTGATTCTGACAATTATGTCAGCTTGTACCTTTGTGATGATAGCTTCCAGTGCCATGCGAATGATTATTTATATTCAGTACTATTATCTGACATTCCTGCGTATTCTGGTGCTTTGGGGACTGTTGTTATTAACTATTATCTTTGCCGGAGTGGTGGTGTATATCTTTAAGGAGAGTTTTCCACTGTTTCGTTACAGCATGGTGGTAGTAACCTGTATGTACCTGCTTCTTTCCTTTGGACATCCGGATTACTGGATTGCCAAGGTGAATATTGCCGGAAGCGAAGAAAACCGCAGTGATTTCTTCAAAGGCAAAAGTTACAGGGACTATGATTTCTTGTGTGGATTGAGTGCGGATGCGGCACCGGTGATGCTGGATTGGGCAGAAGAAATTGGTTGTCATCTGGGATATTATAAAGCGTGTGATAACGTGCCGTACTATGAGGAATATTTGGAATATATTGGAGAAAAAGAACCTATATTGCTGACTACAACAAGGGATTGGCAACATGGATATCAATATTTGGCCCATTTGAGACATCGGGTGGGAGATATTACTCTTCGTAATTTTAATGTGTCTCGCGCATGGGCACAGTGGAGAGTGAGGTAAAGAATTGAAATTTATAAGAGCGCTTGCGGTTTTGGCAATCATTATATCTATATTGGTTATTTTGCTGAATTGTCTTTCACTTTATATTGCAGGATTTGTGAGGGAATGTGACAGAATCAAAATAACTGAGGAAAACAGAGAGATAGTAGTTGCATTAGTAGAAGAAACCATAGCTTCCTTAATAGAAGAAGGTAACGCTTCCTCAAATGATATTACATATTATGAAAAAATGCCGGATTTGAACCAGGCAAAAGAAATCGAGCGTTATGTCGGGTTCCGTCGTAATCAGATTAGTGTCTATTATGAAGATGGAACAAGTTATGGGTTTTGGTTAGAAAAGTCTGATAACGGGCCATTATCATTACTCATTCAGGAAGAAGGCTATAATGTTTATTTCAGGAGCGAGGAATTTTTAGAAGATTTGATTAAAATCATTATTCCAGTAATGCTGGTTGCACTTCTCGTGTTTCTGTTACGGGAATAATCAAACTCCAATGTTTATCTACACCAAATTGCACCTACCGGTCGCGGAAAGTAACAGCTTGATTAGGTGGAAATCAAAAACAGAATATGATATAGTACATATATGTGCATTGTACGACTGTTTTTGGTTGCAAAAACCACAGGACACGGAGTATTCAGATAACTATTCTCAGGGGCAGACCTACAAGGTGTATTTGCATGATGATGGCGGAGAAAAAGTGAAGGCTATTAAGTATTACCGTGACTACACCGGAGAAGGCTTGAAGGAATCTAAGGATAAAATCGAATCAGCTCCCTGTACCATGCTGGTGACAACGGATTACCAGAAGGCCAGACGTATGGCGGACGAATTCAGAGCTTTTGGTGCAAATGTAAGCATTATTGAAGAGTAAAGATTAGAAAACCCGGGATGGTCATTTTCATCTCGGGTTTTTTTAATAATCCGACGTGATGGTGTATTTTGAAAAAAGAATCTGTGATAAAATCAGGGTATCATTATAAAGGGGGCATGCTAATGAAAAAGAATAAGTGCAGGCTGTTGGAAAACGGGAACTATATCAGATTGCATGGCAGATGTTATTAAGGGGGGAAGGGTATGCAGGAGGCAAGAAGTAAGTTTTTTAACAGAATAATGGAAATATTGGATAACGCTGAGACAAAAGAGGGTTCTACCGGAGGAGCTTTTGGTTTTCTGTGGGATAATTCTTATGTGAAAAGGGTGGTTGTCAGTAGTTTTAAAAGTACCCATACAAATATTGCCGGGCTCAAAATGTTTCTGGCAAGAAACATTTTGAAGATGTATCCGGAAAGAAGGACTACAAAAAGTGGTGGCATGACCTTTAAACAGCTTAAGGAAATTGTGGATGGAACGGCAAAAGGTCATAAATACCAATTGGATTATTCGGTAATGGATGATTGTATAGATATGGAAAAAAATAAGAAGGCTATGTTGGAAGGCATGCATGCACCGATTGAGGACGCGGATATATTAAAGTATATAGAAGGATGTAATGTGTGGTTTCCTTATTTTTTTATGGACAAACTCAGAAATGAGGTATGGTTTTGGCTAGGGGAGTTTTCCAGACTCTGTGATCAGAAGATTTGCAGTGAGTGCTTGAAAAAAAGTGAGGTTTATTTCCAATTTATTCAGGCGGTAGCGTTGTATGAGATTTTCTACATTGAATTAGTACAGGAATGTGCTGCAGATTATACGGAGCAGGTAAATGAGCTGACTAAAAAGTTACAAGAGAACCAGGAAACGTTTAATAGGTTGACTGTTGAAATAAAAAATGCAGCCCCTGAGCAGAGAATAGAGAGTATTTTTTTAGGAGAGGAGATTTTTGCCAAGCTTCAGGAACTGATTGAAGAAGGAGAAGAAAAAGAAAGCTCTGAAAAGAGTATATATAAGGCAGGAGTTTTCCAATTACTTGTTATAGAGTTTGCTATAAGTCTTCATGCTATGTGTGATTTGCTGATGATATTTGAGGCGGTATACGCTGGGGAAACTAAGATGAGAGGGATAGAACGTCTTGGCGAAGAGATTGGTGATAAGTTGTTAGATATTTACGGGAAGGAATTGTCTATATTGGAAACCGCAAATGCAAAGCGTTATAAGCGTCATCGTGATGCAAATATCTATCTGGAAAAAATGCAAAAAAATCAATTTCCTGAGTGTGAGAATTTGGATATTGCAGATACGGTTTACACTTTTTTGAATGAACTTGGTAAGCCGTTACGACAATGGAATAGAAACTTATTGCGTGGTTTGGAGGTATTGTTAGCATATCCGGTGTATAAGGGTGAAACAGTATTTGGGAGAATGCGAGAAGAATGAGTGTTATAGGATTAATTCTTTTGGGGTATTGCTTGGTGTCTTGTGTGGCATGTGTGATTCATATGTGGAGGTACCGTAAAGAGTGTGACATGGTGGAGATGTATGCGTGGACATTGTTGCTGTTTTTAGTGATAGGGATTGGTTTCATTTTGGAGTGCAAGCAGAAGGGTTGATTCCGTTTGATTTGAAAGGCATTAAGTAATTCTCAAAATCCGACCTGATGGCGACGAAATAAAAATAAAAGTATGATACTGTAGCGTTAGAAAATAATGCTACAGTATTTTTTGTGCGGAAAAAGGAGTGATTTATTTGCATGGAAAACTATAGAGAGTATATGGAATCCTGTCGTCTAAATGGTGAAAGAATGCCTTATCTCTATGAAGAACATAATCGGGAGCAGGTGCTGAAGCGGTTAAAGGAACTGTTATGGGAGGCACAGTCCGAACGGGAAATAAATTTTGAGCGGGAGGAACCGCTATGGCAAGAACTTCTTTGGATACTTGAAGAAGGTGAAGAACTGGAAAAGGGGTTCTATAGTTGCAATACACCGGATTCCGAACTGGTAGTGGTTGCGTCACCTGCACTTATGGCACTGCTTATGGGAGAATATGACTTGAGTATTGAGTTGTGTAAGGCCGGATTGTATGGGGACAAAAATGATATTGCATCGGAGCTTAAACAGGAGGGAAAGATTTCTTTTCTGGGAGGTGGAAGTATTCGTTTTTGTGAGGCTTGCCTGTTGTGCTTTGATATGTCTGTAGAGCAGCTTGCTTTTTTCAGGCGAAAAAAATTTTTCGAAAGGGCGAATTTTTGGCATGAAAATAATAGTCGATTTTTAGAAAATTATTTATTTATGGATAAAAAGAAAGAATGGGGGCATCTGTATAGGGTTCTTGGAAGTATAAAGGCGCACGGAGCGGTATATGGCGAAAGGGGGGACCTGCTTACGTTGATTCTATGGTATGCCTTGTGTGAACAAATGGATGAGAATAACCCAATGTTTTGGACGAGACTATGTGAATTGTTTGAAGAAACGGAAGGTTTTGGGGCCGTTCCTTATATGCTTCACGAATATACCAGAGTATATTTTGGAGGTCTTAAAGAGTGGGCTGAACAGGAGAGGCTACTTAGGGGGATGGAGGAGTATTTTCGCCACGCTGAAACTATAGATATTCGGTATATCGAGAACTATATATCGGAAATACTTTTGGATGAATGTATATGTAGAAAATCCTTCAGAAAACATGGCAGAGATTATTTTTCGGTTGTGAAAAAGATAGAAGGGGAGGTAACGGGGGAATGGTGGAAGGATATGTTGACGCTTTTAAAAACCCGTGATTTTCCACTTTTGGAACTGGCGTTTAGGAGTGGATTTCTGCGGGAAGATTGTTTGGAATCTTATATTCAGCATTTTTCTACTCAAAAAGATTATGCAGGGATAATACCTTATTTGATATATAAAAGATGGAGTGGGAAGGAGTCTGCTAATGGGAGTATATAGAGAAAAACTTTTTGAGATGGCACCAGTGTTACACCGCAAATACGAGAGAAAGGGTCCGGACGTTATGTGTCAGGTAATCGGAGTGGAAGGCTGGTTAAAAGATTATTACAAGCTGGAGTACTTAAAGGCGATAGAGGAGTACTTTGAATATGGTGACGGAAGTGTTGATGGGAAGAGGTTCTTTTTGATTACGGAGGAGGAAAATATAGGGTTAAAGGCCGCCTTTGCCATAGTAAATTTTCCGTTGAAGGCTGAAATGGGGGAAAGCTATGACTGCACCATGACAAGACTTAGTAATATGAAGGAATATTCCTTTTTGTTGACGGGAGCTGTGCCGGAAAAGGAAATTATGTATTTTACCGGTTTGGATGAAGATAAGGATTATGAGCTTTCTACAAAATTGCGTTGTATTATGAGCTGCAGAGCTTCTTTGCAATTTGTTCAGCTGAAAGAGTCGCAGTTGCATATGCCTTGGACCAGAGAGTTGCTGATGAATAAGGAGTGCGAAGTTATCTATTTGTCCAAATGTCCGTTGAAGTATTACGAAAGAGTGATGAAAAAACTGTTGGAAGGGGAACGGTATCATTTGGAAGAATCCATAAAGGAGGGAGCATTTATACATAATTTGCAAAAGAGATGCGGAAATAAGTTTGGCGAAGAGGATATAGCCTGGAGCTTGGAGCAGGCAGAGAAGAATGCCGGGAGCAGAGGGGACAGGCGTTGCTTGAGAGTGGAAGATTTCAGGTTGGATTCTTATACTGCCACCTCCTCTAGGGATAGATTGGAGGAAATGATTGGACTTAATAGAGTGAAACGACTGGTTAGGGAGTATGCAGCGCTGAGCAGAGAACAATTGCGCAATGGAAAGCTTACGGATATTTGCAAGCATCTTATATTTGAAGGTAAGCCCGGAACCGGTAAGACTATGTGCGGAAAACTTCTGGCGCAGATTATGTCGGAGCAGGGTCAGACTAACGGAGTCTTTGTAATGGCAACCCGAAAGGATATTATTGGAGAGTATGTGGGACAGACAGCACCTAAGATTGATGGTCTTTTTGCAAAGGCCAGAAGGGGAGTGCTCTTTGTGGATGAGGCCGGATTTTTGTTACAAGAAACCAGGAATTCCTTTAATCGGGAGGCTGTAAAGGAATTTGTAAGGTATATGGAGCAGTATCAGGATGTAATGGTTATTTTCGCCCTTTATCCCGGTGAGGTGGAGGATTTTATGAAGCTGGATTCAGGACTTCCCTCCCGTATCAGCAGAGTGGTAACTTTTGAGGATTATTCGGAGCAGGAGCTTTGGGAGATTACTAAGAAAATGTGCAGAGACAGGGGGTATGAAATAACTGAGGACTGCGAAGAAAGTATTTGTGCTTATATGCGAGAACGAAGAAATATACTAGGAGAGAAATTCGGAAATGCAAGAGAGGGCAGAAAGCTGGTGGAGGCTGCAATTATAGCAAGAAGCCTTCGTTGCTATGAAGAAGATATTACAGAGGGGGTGCTTTTGTTAACGGCAGAAGATTTTTCTTATGGTATTCAGAGCCTTTACAGGGAAACGGAAAAGAAAGTAAGAACTATTGGATTTGCAGTAGGAGGAGTATAGATTGAAGCAAGTAGAAAACCGAAAGGCACGAGAATTTATGAATTTCATCTTAATGGAGATGAAAAGTCATTATAGTGAGCTTTTGTATCCGTTATCGGTGTTAAAGCTTGAAGAAGCACCGAAAGGGTGGCAGGTGGAAGGAATTGCTACGGATGGTACTACAATCTATTATAACCCGGAGAGGATTTTGTTACATAGTAAGGAGCTTATCATGACGGAAATCATGCACATTCTGCTTCACGGACTATTGGGACATTTCCTGATAAAGAATGACTATGAACAACGTATTGTGCGGGATTTGGTAATGGATATACAGGTAAATTATTTATTGGCGAGACTGGGAGGCGTGGCGGATATGAAGGGGCGCCACAGTGCATTTGACGCGGACAAAATGGTACAGGGGAACTATTCTATGAGTAGCTACTACTATTTGCTTTCAGGGAATGAGGAAATTTCAAAATTGAAATATTACCAGAGAATAGCCCAAGTGGATAGTCATGAAATGTGGGACAGGGATATGACAAAGCTTCATGAAGAAAAGGTGCGTATGATATGGGGAGATATTCAGGAAGCGGTATTAGGAGAGGAAAACGTAAAGGGAGGAGAAAACGGTGAAGAGGCAATGGAAGCCATTATCAGTACGTTGATGGGTAAGGGTGCGGGGGATGACCAAGCGCGTTTCCACGTTGGAAAGGGAAGCGGAAAGAATTATAAAGAACTTCTGAAAGAGTTATTTCATATGCAGGAAGTAAATAAGGAAGAGCCGGATTCCATTGATTACATGTTTTATCAATATGGTCTGGAGCTTTATGGTGATGTCCCTCTTATAGAACCATTGGAGATTACAGAAAGACCTATATTTCACAGATTGGCTATTGCGGTGGATGTAAGCGGATCCTGTACTTATGATGAAGTGATGGAGAAGTTTTGGGGAGAAACCTATGATTGTATTTCCCAGCTAAGAGGAGATCATGGGGACGGAGAAGTTCTGATTTTTCAGTGTGATGAGGCTATTCAGGACGAGAAAAGATTGCGGTTGGAGGAATTTTGTGAAAGGCCTGCGCGGATAGATGTAAAAGGCTGTGGCGGAACCGATTTTGTACCTGTATTTGAGAGAATTAAAGCTTTGGCAGAAGAAGGAGCCAAAGTGGATGCATTAATTTATCTGACAGATGGTGAGGGTTTTTATCCTAAGGAAAGACCGGATTACCCTGTATATTTTGTTCTGCCCAAGGAGAATATAAACCGCCGATATTTCCCGGGGAGTATGCCGGAGTGGATTCAAAAAGTGTGTCTGGAATAAAGGAGGAGTTATTAATGAGTACAGTTGCGGAAGGGAAAATACATATAAAAAACATTGTAAGAGAGTATTTATATAAAGATGAAGGCGGGAATTATGTAATGCTGGAGCGTAATCGTCAACCCATTTATCTGGAGGGGGCGCCGGGTATTGGTAAAACGGAGATTGTAGAACAGGTCAGTAAAGAATTGGGAATAGGTTATGTGGGAAGCAGTCTGGCGCATCTTACCCGTAATACCTTGTTGGGACTGCCGGTAATTGAGCAGTTGGAGGATGGTAGAAAATATACTACTTATACCATTCCGGAGCCTTTGGCAAAGGTGTATGAGAAGGTGGAGCAGGGGTATCAGGAAGGAATCCTGCTTTTGGATGAGTTTGCTAGTATCTCAGAAACGATAATGCCCGCTATGCTGGGATTTTTGCAGACCAAGAATATCGGAGTGCATACGCTGCCGGAGGGCTGGATTCTCGTGTTATGCGGGAATCCGCCGGAGTATAACCGAACCGCAAGAAAGTTTGATTGTGCCGTGCTGGACCGTATTCGTAAGATTACTATTGAGTTTGATGCAAAGGTATTTATCAGCTATGGGAGGGAAATCGGACTGGAGGAATTGGTTTTGGGGTATCTTGAGGTACAGCCGGACCATGCCTATAGATGTGTCGACAATGGTGGCGAGAAAGAGCTGGTAACTTGCAGAGGCTGGGAGAATTTAAGTCATGCCTGTTCTATTTATAAAAAGCTGGACCAGCCCATCGATTTGCAAATGGTAAAGCAGTTTATTAAATCGGACAAGATAGCAGATAGTTTTATGGCTTATGTGCGTCAATGCAATGTGGGTGTAAGTCTTGATGAGATGGACGAGATTTTAAGCGGACGAGGATTTGAAAAGAATTTGGAGAAGGTGAAGGGAATTACTTACAGGCAGCAGTGGTTGTTGGCGGAACACCTTTGCGAGCGAATGCTTACGAAGGAAACCAAAGAAGAAGCCGGATTGGGTAAATATAAGGAAATGGCCGAATGGATTGAAAATGTGCTGGACTTTCTGGTGGAACTGGATGAGAAGGGCGTGTTGGCAGAAAAGGCCTTTGGGTTCATTAATAAAAGTGAGGAGCTTTTAAAGGTGATAAGTAATGTGAAGTGTAGAAGTTATTTGGAGAGATGCGAAAGGCTTCTGGAAGGAGTTGGAGCATAGGAAATAGAATGATAAACCCGGGATGGTAAATAACCAACCCGGGTTTTGTTCTAAAATACTCTCGTAGTCCACTTGGTACAATCCCACACATCCGTTGCCAGACCATCGTAGAATTCGGGTTCGTGACATACCATAAGGATGCTACCCTTGTAATCCTGCAGGGCACGTTTCAACTCATCCTTGGCATCTACATCCAAATGGTTGGTCGGC
>JAZSPK010000031.1:0-19538 GCA_045537405.1 Acetatifactor sp. | reverse complement strand
GGGGGCGGATGATTATTGTACCACTGAATGCAGTCCCCTGGAACTCCTGGCGAGAATTAAGTCCCAGCTTCGTCGTTACCTGATGCTCATGAATATCTGTGAAAACCTGGAGCAGATTTATCGTGTGGATGATTTGGAAATTAATGACAGTACCAGAAAAGTAACCGTAGATGGAAGAGAAGTAAAATTAACGCCTATTGAATATAGTATTTTGAAACTCTTGGTTATGGAAAGAGGAAAGGTGCTTTCTGTAGATGCTATTTACGAAAATATCTGGAAGATGACACCTATTGGAGCGGATAATACCATAGCGGTACATATTCGTCATATTAGAGAAAAGATTGAAGAAAATCCGAAGCAACCTAAATATTTAAAGGTTGTTTGGGGGACAGGATACAAGGTGGGTTAATGTGTGTGAGACTATAGGGAAAATGCCCGCGTAGATACGAAAAACGTGGGTTTGCAAGGCGCTACGAGCATGCTATAATATGGATATGGTACAGGGGAAGGCTGTGGCCTTCCCTTTGTTTTGTGCTTTGGGGAAAGTTTTGACAAGCCTGCCCGGAAATTTGAAGCTAGGAGTAGTACAGAAAACATGAACGAGAAGAAATTTGGCATATCAGGCAGTACCTTAAAATGGATTGCCATTATTACCATGCTGATAGACCATATCGGTGCAAGTATTTTAACCAAGCAATTATTATATATGAATATGAATCCCCAGGTTTTTGGTGGAGTTACCACAGAGTTTATAGAGCAGTTTAATAATTTATATTTTATTATGCGTGTTACCAGGAAAATCGGCCGACTGGCCTTTCCCATCTTTTGCTTTTTATTGGTAGAAGGATTTCTGCGTACGAAGAATTTGAAAAAGTACATATTGCGAATGTCTTTGTTTGCGTTGATTACGGAGGTGCCCTTTGATTTGATATTTGCAGCAAAGCCTGTTTATTGGGGGTATCAGAATGTGATGATTACTCTGCTTATAGGCTTACTTACCATGTGGGGCTGCAAAGTGCTGGTAGGACTTGTTTTTAAGGTCATGGAGAAAACAGAAAATCGTAAGAAGTGGCTCCTTCCCCTGATTTTTGCCATATATGGAGTTTGTACCTTGCTGGGAGCGTGGATAGCGGAGTTTATAAAGTGCGATTATGGTGCAAAGGGCGTGATCCCCATTATGGTAATTTATTTTTTACGTTTTTATAAGCCAGCACAGATGATAGGAGGTGCGGTTAGTTTTTATTGGGAATTACCGGCACCTGCATCTTTCTTGGCGGTTTGGTTGTACAATGGAGAGCGCGGTATGAAGATGAAATATTTCTTCTACCTGTTCTATCCGGTACATTTGCTTATTTTGTATTTGATTTGTGTGGTTATGGGCTTGGGAAATATTCCTGTCATAACCATGTGAGAAAGTTTGTAGTAATGGGGAGAAAGTTATGAACGAGAAAACTCATGTATCAGTTATTGTACCGGCACATAACGAAGAAAAATATGTGAAACGATGCATTGATTCTATCAAGGAGGCGGCAAGCGCATTTAAAGGCAATGTGGAGATTATTGTGGTATGTAATCGTTGTACGGATGCTACGGAGCAGATTGCGCTAGAGAATGGTGCAAGAGTAGTACGCAATGAGGACCGCTGTATTGCCAAGGTACGTAATACCGGTATTGAAGCAGCAAGAGGGCAGGTTATTATGACCATTGATTGTGATAATCGCATGACTAAGGGAACCATTGCGGAAGCCTACAGTCTTTTACGGAGTGGGAAATACATCGGTGGTGGTGTGCCCATTCGTTTTGAAAGGTACTCTTTTCCTTTATGGTGCAATGATTTGATGTGCCGTATTGGTTTTGGGGTAACAGGTTTACATAGCGGTATCTTTTGGGCGAAGAAGTCTACTTTCCAGGCGATAGGAGGATTTGTGGAGAAGAAGGCCATGGAGGATGTGGCTACGGCAAAGGTTTTGAAAAAATATGGAAAGTCCCTAGGAAAGAAGTATACTACTCTGCGGGAGAATTATTTGATAAACTCCACCAGAAAGTATGATGATTTGGGAGACTGGTTGTATTTTAAATTGATGGTTAAGAATGCAGGAACCATGATAAAGGCTGCATTTGGAGATACGGTCGGTATGGATAAGTTGCTGGACGAGTTGTTTTATGATTATAATGATGTGCATTAGGGAGTGTGAAGAAATAGCATCTATAACGATGCTATTTTTTTGTTGACATGAAAAAAGATAAGTGTTACACTACATTTAACAATTAGGTTAAATGTTAAATGAGGAGGTGTACCATGGCCTTACAAAATACCTTAAAAGCCCTGGCGGACCCTATACGGCGTGAGATTTTGAATATGTTGAAGGGTGGAAAGATGTCTGCGGGAGAAATCGTGGAGAAGTTTCCGGTGACTGGAGCAAGTATTTCCAGACATTTGTCCGTGCTTAAGGATGCAGATTTAATAAGAGATACCCGAGAGGGAAAGTTTATTTATTATGAATTAAATGCCTCCGTGTTGGAGGAGATTATGTTGTGGATTACGGATTTGAAGGGAGTGGGTGGAGATGAAGAAGTATAAGGGACAGATTATTATTTCATCTATTGTAATATTGTTGCCCATGTTGTTGGGAGTGATTCTGTGGAATAAATTGCCGGAGACCATGATTACCCATTGGGGAGGAAATGGGACGCCGGATGGAGCTATGGGCAAAGCACTTGCGGTGTTTTTGATACCGGTGATAAGTTTGGTATTGCATTTGTTTTGTGTGTTTTTTAGTTTGAAAGATCCGAAGAATAAGGAGCAAAGTGATAAGGTTGTGAGCATGATTTTCTGGATTGTGCCCATTATCTCACTATTGATGAATGACTATATTTATGCGTTTGCCTTAGGAACGGAAATGAATATTGCATTGATAGTCATGAGCCTTATGGGCGTAGTATTTATCTTGATGGGCAATTACTTACCTAAATGTAAGCCTAACCGAACCATAGGTATTAAAGTAAAGTGGGCACTTGAGAATGAGGAGAATTGGGTGAAAACCCATCGATTTGCCGGAAAAGCATGGGTGCTTGGTGGTGTGATTTCTTTGTTGTCGATGGCTGTACCGGGAAAGGTCGGTTTGCCCTTTGGTATAGTAGCAGTGTGTATTATTACCTGCGCACCAATAGTATATTCTTATATGTACTATCGAAAACAACTAAAGGAAGGCAAAATTGCCAAAGAGGATGTGAAGCAAGCGGGGACTGATAAGACTACGGCGGTGGTACATGTAGTGGTCGCCATCATCGTGTTTGCGGCAGTAGTAGGAGTTATTTTTGCGGGCAATTTTGATGTGACAGTAAGTGAGGAAAGCCTGCAAATAGAAGCTTCCGGATGGAGTGATGCGGAGGTGCTTTTGGCAGAGATTGACAGAGTGGAATACGTAGAGAATTCTCCCGGTTTTTCCGGAACCAGAGACATGGGTTTTGGTTCGCCCAGAATCACCATGGGTGATTGTTCTAACTCGAAACTGGGCAAATTTACTGCATATATTTACGAGAAATGTGATGCTTATTTAGTGATTTATGTAGGAGAGAAAGTTATGGTGCTGAACCGGGAGACTGAGGAAGAGACTAAGGCACTTTATGAGGATTTAAGAGGGAAGCTTGGAAGATAAAGGACGAAAGGAGACAAGTTTTGCGGCAAATTCATAGTGACATTAAAATATACTATTATTTTCGTCTTATTCATAACAAAAACATTTTCTTTCATACCTATGATGAAAAGTATTGGCAGGGACGGTTCAATGCAGAAAAAGCCCTGTATGAAGCGTTTGTGTGTAAAGGGGGAAAGCCACGCATAAAACAGCCATATTACTTTTCGATTGGAAAGTGTGATGAGTGGTTTTATCGCCAGAAGAATTGTTATGGAAGCCTTGAATTTGGATTAGAGGAATTTGAAACGGATGTAGTATCTTTTACATTCGGAACTTCTGTTCCGACAGCTATGGGAGAACTTCAGCCCGGAAATGAGTCTTTAGGTCAGGTATATACTTGGGCGGAAATGTCAGATTTGATAGAAAAAAGCGGAATGTTTAACAACGAAAATGTTTTTTCTAAATTGGGAACGGAAAAATATATTGAAGTACAAATTTGGGCGGAGGATTTTTATTCTAAGCTTACAAAGAAAAGAATGTTGTTTGACCATATAGAAGTGGATGAATTGGCAACGAGGATTATCGGTGCGAATTCTAATTTTCCAAGGGAAGTTTTTTTTCAAGAGTCAGCAGAAACACTTTTGAAGGAGTGTAAAAATCATCAAAACTGGTCTTGGTTTGGTGCATTAGTTTCTAAAACACCTTCCATTGATTTTTCGCCGGACTTTCTACATGGTATTCCTCACGCGCATAAATGTGCATTATTGGCTTTTGTTTTAGCTATGAAATTGGATTTAGATACAAAAGATTTTAAGACATTAATCTATACTGCACTTTTTCATGATACAGGCAGAAGATGCTATGATAATGGTAAAGCACACGGAGTTATTAGTTCGGAAAGAATAGAGGCATATATCGAGTCAGCAGATGAAGTCAATCTGGAGCTTATGAAAGATGCGATGGCCAAGCATGAAGACGAACCGTTGCCATCAGACGAAGATAATTCATTCTTAATATGGTTGCGGGATATTGATTCATTAGATTATATGCGACTGGGAATAGCAAAATTCAATCCGCGTTTTTTGCACTGCGATATGATTAAGACCATGATAAGATTTGCACTGGAACTTAATATTTTGGTGAATTCGGATAGTCGGTTTGTTTACAATGTGATTAGTTGATTAATCCGTTAATTTGCTTTAATAAAATAGTATAGTTGAACGACAGCTACGAAAAAAGCCTGTGACAATATACCTTTTCGGAAGAGAGGATGTTGTCACAGGCTTTTTTGTGTGGTTATTTCTCACGAGGTCTTCCATACAAAAGAGAGGTTGAAAATAATATTTCGGAAATAATACTTGACATTTAATATCAACTAAATTATATTTATGCCATGATATGATTTCGGAAATAATATTGCAAAAAACATATTTGCAAAACATGGAGGGTGTTATATGAGCGATAACAAAGTAGAAAACTTAGTAAACAAAGCATTGGGGTTTCCTAAAATGGAGGAGTTTGAGGCGGAACTGATTCGTCTGATGAATGAAACAGAAGGAGAGGGAAGTGATCCTATTATCATTGCACTCATTGACAGCGACAATTTCTTCCGTGTGAATACTGACTTTGGGAGAGAGTATGGGGACAAGGTATTGATTGACACCGGCCGTTATTTAGAGTCTAAGCTACCTGCAGGAGCTACCATTTATCGCGTTTCGGGGGATGAGTTTGGCATTATTTTCAACAATGAGATGGAAAAAGAGGATGTATTCCTACTTTTGGAAGAAGTTCGAAGAGGATATGATATAAAACTTCCCAATGGTGAGGTTATGACTATTTCTATTGGGATTGCGGCAGCCTTTGAGGATGCGACCCGTGTGCAGGAATTGATTCGTAAGGCGGAAAGTGCGCTGTTTCGCGCTAAGGCAAACGGACACAACAAGATTGCGCTGGCGAAAGAAGAAAAAATGGTGCCTAAGACCTCTCATTATACCAGTGACCAATTGAAGTGCTTAACCAAGCTTTCCAAGAAAGAGGGCGTGGGCGAAGCGATTTTGTTAAGAGAAGCATTGGACATGTTACTGAAGAAGTACGACATTTAGTGAGGATATAGTATGAGAGAACTGTTTACCATGGATTTAAAAAATTACAATCCTAACGGAACTGTGGGAAGGCGGCCATCGGTTAGAGGTATTATTATCAAAAATGGTCGTATCGCCATGATGCACAGTTGCAAATACGATTATTATAAGCTTCCCGGAGGCGGTATTGAGCCAGGAGAAAGTCTGGAAGAAACGCTGGTCCGTGAGGTACAGGAGGAGAGCGGACTGGTGGTGAAAAAGGATACCATTCAGGAGTTTGGATATGTGAAAAGAATCGAAAAAGGGAAAAGGGAGGATATTTTTATCCAAGAGAATTTCTATTTTCTATGTGAAGCAGAAGATGAGCTGGGACAGCGCAATTTGGATGATTATGAGGCCTTCGAGGAATTTACGCTGGAGTATGTAACGCCGGACCATGCCATAACAACCAATGAACAAGGTGACCACGGAGATAAGGTGAGTTCGCAGACCTTTGCAGGCATGTTGCTTCGGGAAAATAAGGTGTTGGAGTTTTTGGTGCAGGAAGGATATTTCGATTAGGCAGTACTGCAAGAGTGGTTTGTGTGTTGCGGGAGGAACAAAGATGGTGCAGTCAAAAGAGTGGGATTGGAAAAATGTAGAGCGGGGGAGATGGTTACGACCATCTGAAGATAGTATCTATTTGGCTAAAAAGTGGCAAGAGGAAGGAGCACATTCCATATTGGATTTGGGTTGTGGTCTGGGCAGACATGCTTTGTATTTTGCCCAAAAAGGATTTAATGTCACTGCTGTGGATTTATCGGCAGATGCCGTTGATTTCAATGAGAAGCTGAAAAAAGAATATGAGGTGGAATATCTATGCAAAAAGGCGGACATGATGGAGTTACCTTTTGCAAACAATGCTTTTGACAGAGTGTTTTCCTACCATGTGATTTCCCATCAGGATACGGTAGGAGTACAGCATATTTTGGACGAAATTGCCCGAGTACTAAAGCCCGGAGGCAAGGTATTTTTGACTCTTTGCTCCAAGGAGCATTATGCGTTTTCGGAAGAAAATTTTCCGCGTGTGGATGAGAATACGGTGCTTAAAACGGAAGGCGCAGAGGTGGATGTGCCACATTTCTTTGCGGATAAGGCGATATTAAAGAAGCTCTTTGAAGGGTATGAATTTGAGTATGTGAGACACATTACGGAGTGTGAAATGGGGGAAGATACTGGCAAGGAAAGAAGTCATTTCTTTATAGAGGCCATGGTGCAGAAGGAGGCAACAAACAGATGATTTTCAACGTAAAAATAGAACAAACCAATGATTATCAGAGACGGATGAAATATATACCGGAGACGGATTCTTTTGTGGAAAAGGATTGTGACAGTCTTCATTATGTGAGAAATGTTTACCAGTATCCTTATGGCTGGATGACGGAGTCCGGTACTCCGCCCAATCCGCATTTGGACGTTATGATTCTTACCGACAAGCACTTTGAGTTGGGAGATGTGGCACAGGTGCGTATCATAGGTGTGTTTATCCGCAATGATGGGGATCACAAGCTGATGAGCGTGCTGACGGACCGTGACATTACTGAGTTTGAACAGTTGACGGAGGAAGAAAAGGACAATTTGTTTCGCCTTTATCCCTATGTATTTGAAGGAGAGGGCTGGTTTGGTGCACAGAGAGCAGCGCAGGTAATTGAAGAATATTTTGCGGCTTATTGAATTTGAAGGAATTGCAGGAGGATATATAACATGCCCAAGAAAGAAACTGAAATAGTATATAAACGAAACCGTAGTGTAGCCATTGTGGTCCGCGATGGAAAGATACTTATGGAGAGAGTGGTTTATTTTGGCAGGCAGTTTTATACCGTGCCCGGTGGTGGCATAGAAGAAGGGGAAACCCCTGAACAAGCAGCCATACGTGAACTGAAAGAGGAATGCGGACTGGATGGGAAAATTATTCGTCCCTTGGCGGTACAGTATAAGTTAGAAGGCAGTGCAGAGTATTCTTTTGAAGTGGAGGTGTCAAGAGAACAGGAGGCCATAACAGGCTACGACCCGGAGGAATCCGCGGAAAATCCGCCACTAAAGGAAGTTCTTTGGATGAGCCTTGATGAAATCAGTGAGAAAGACAGGGCATTTCTGTGGGCCTACGGATTGTTTTTGGTAGAGGGATTTTTTGAGGAAATAAAGTCCTGGGGAGATGAAATCAGTTATCCGGGGAAGAAGATATTTACGCTTGAGTTGGAGGGATAAGAGATGAAAGCGGTTGAAAGTGTAAAGCAGGCAAAAGAAAGCTTTAATCGTATTATAGACAATAAAACTTATGCGGGGATCATTCGGGATGACAAACATCTGGCGGCAATCCTGAGTTTGATCGAGGATGGTTCGTATGACAAAATATTGGACATCGGAACCGGAACCGGTTATTTGGCATTTCCTTTGGCTGAAAGGTATCCATCCTCAACCGTGTATGGTATTGATATTGCGGACACCATCATTACAAAGAATCAGGAGGCTGTACGGGAAAAAGAAATTACAAATCTGCAGTTCAAAGCCTTTGATGGATTAACTTATCCCTTTGAGAAGGAAAGCATTGACTTGATTGTAAGCCGCTATGCCTTTCATCATTTCCCTAATGTTGTGGATGCCGTTCAGCAAATGAATAAGATTTTAGGGATAGGCGGCAAGGTGCTGATTTCTGATCCTATGAAGCATGGGAATGATGCAAACGGAATCATAGATGATTATATGCGAGTGAAACAGGACGGACATATTCAGTTTTATTCGGCAAAGGAATTGGATGAATTGTTTTTGCAGAATGGTTTTGTTAAGGAAAAGCAGTTAATTACCGACATGAAATTTCCTTTTCCACCAAAACAGGAATATATTGATTTGTTTGAGAAGACCAGTGCGGAAGACAAAGTGTTGTATGAGATAACAAATGAAAACGGTGTAGTGTGGATAAAGCATATAGATGTTGGGAATACGGTTTATGTAAAGGTGTAGGGGAGAGCGACATGAACATTTGGATAAGAGCAACAAAAGAAGAGGAAGCGTTAGAATTAAGTAATATACAAAAGGCAGCTTTTCAGCCCATATACGAGCAATATCATGATGAAGGGAATCCGTATCTTCGAGGTGTGGAAGATGTTGCCAACAGACTGGGTTCGGAGTATTTCCGCTATTTTACCATTTTCATGGACGAAGAAATAGTGGGTGGTGTTCTGTACAAGTGTAAAGGAAGAACACCTTTTGATGAAAATCTGGAAGAAGGTCAGTACTATTTGCAAAGAGTTTATATTAAGCCTGAACTTCAGTGTAAGGGCATTGCACAAACTGCTATCCTTCTTTGTGAGAAAGAGTTCCCGGATGCGAAGTGCTTTGGGGTGGACTTCCCGGAAGATTTAATTAAAAACAGACGCTGTTATGAAAAGGTGGGGTTTGTGGACACTGGAAAAAGAATGGAAGTACAACCAGGCCTGGTGTTGGCATGTTCAAAAAAACTTTTATAGAAATAAGTCTGATTTACGGAGGACATTTAAGTGATTAAAGCAGTAATATTTGATATGTTTGAAACGCTGGTAACGCTTTTTACAGGTTCTGTTTATATGGGAAGAGAAATTGCCGCAGAGATAGGGTTACCGGAGCCTAAATTCCGAGAAATATGGGATACCACGGATGAGGCCAGGACCCTGGGGAAAAGAACCTTGGAGAGCGTAATTGAAGAGGTTTTGACGGTGAACAACTGTTATTCGGAAGAGTTGTTTGAAAGAATCATCACCAAGAGAAAAAGGATGATTAGAGAAAGTTTTGAACATATACATCCGGAAATTATACCTCTTTTCAAGTGGTTCAAAGAGCAGAATATTAATATTGGTTTGATTACCAATTGCTATTTTGAAGAAAGAGATATTATTAAGGACAGCGTGTTTTTTGAGTATTTTGATGTCATGTGCATGTCCTGCGAGCTTGGGATAAAAAAGCCGGATCCCCGGATTTTTGAAAAATGTATGAAGGATTTAGGGCATGAAGCGGCAGAGTGTCTTTACATTGGTGATGGCGGCAGTCTGGAGTTGGAAACAGCAAGGGCTGTGGGAATGCATCCCCTACAGGCTGCGTGGTATTTAAAGGATGGAACGAGACAGCCGGTAAAGAGGAAAGCAGAATTTTCTCGGGCGGAATCTCCGATGGATGTAATTGCGGAAATCAAAAAACTTTGGGGGTAATCTTATGAACAAAACAATTATTATGGTGCAACATACGGAGTCAGAGCATCATTTAAACGGTATGATTGGTGCATGCTATGATTGGGAGCTTACGGAAAACGGTAAGAAGCAAGCGAGCAGGATTGGTCAGTGGTTGAGCAGTATCCGGGACATTCAGGAGTATCATATATATGTTTCTGACAGAAAGCGAGCCCTGCAGACTGCTGATGAAATCAATGAATATTTGCATCTTACCCCGGTGGTAACAGGAGCTATCCGTGAGGTGAATGCAGGAGAAGGAAACGGCAAGCCGGTTGCCTGGTTTAGAGAAAATGAACTGCCCCATCCACCTACATACGACCCGGATTATCGTCCATTCCCCGATGCAGAATCGGACAGGGATTTGTGGAACCGTATTTATCCTTTTTATGAGGAAATTAAAAGTAATGATGAGGAAAAAATATTGATTGTTTCCCATGGCACGGCACTGAGTTATCTGCAGACCATGCTCTTTGGAGATAGTCTGGAGGATATACCCAAGAGACGATTTATCGGCAGTTCCGGTTCCATTTCCCAGTTTGTTTTGGAAGAAAGCGGACGAGTGGTGGTAAGGTATATTAACAGGCAGTGTATGGACTAGCGAATAGTGAGAAGGCTTGGAATGAGGAGTGGTTTATATTATGATTAAAAAAGTAGAAGAAAAAGAACTTGCGGAATGTGTAAAAGTAATAAGAGAAAGTTTTGCCACAGTTGCGGATGATTTTGGTTTTACTGTGGAAAATGCACCGAGATTTACAGCCTTTGCAACCACGGAGGACAGATTAAGGTGGCAACTACTTGAAGAACATAGACCTATTTATGCATATTATGAAGATGGTTCTATTGTGGGATACTATTCTTTATTATTGCAGGATAATCACGAGATTGAGTTGAATAATTTGTGTGTAAGTCCGGAGCACAGGCACAAAGGAATTGGTGAAGAACTCTTGAAGCACGCTTTTGAGATGGCGAAAGAATTAGGCTGTACTAAGGTCAACATAGGAATTGTGGAAGAAAATCAAGTGTTAAGAAAGTGGTATGAATCCTTTGATTTCGTACATTTGGGTACACGAAAATTTGATTGCTTTCCGTTTACATGTGGGTATATGGAGAAGAGATTGTAATTTGTGGAGGGGAAGAATGGGAAACTGGAATAGTACACAATACATGAAATTTCAAAAGGAACGTACGCAACCGGCAATGGATTTGGCGGCACGAATTGATTTTGATGTACCAAAACAAATCCTTGATATTGGGTGCGGACCAGGGAATAGTAGTGCTGTTGTAAAAAACAGGTTTCCCAAGTCCGAGGTTCTTGGTGTGGATTATTCCGATGATATGTTAGAGCGTGCCGGGAAAGATTATCCAGATATATCGTTCCGGCAGTTGGATATTTCCAAGGATGATTGGGAATTAGAACAAAAATATGATATCGTTTTTTCCAGTGCATGTTTCCAATGGGTTCCGAATCATAAGATAATACTGACAAAATGTATGGATATTTTAAATCCGGGAGGAAAGCTGGCGGTTCATATTCCGATAAACTTTGAGGAGCCGATACATAAGATTATTCACGAGGTGGCGAGCAGAAACAGATGGAGTAAAATGTTTCCTAATCCCAGAGAATTTTACGCATTGGAGATAGAAGAATACTATGATATCCTTGCAGAGATTTCAGCAGATTTCGATATTTGGACTACGACTTACTACCATAGGATGAGATCCCACAATGAAATTATCGAGTGGTATAAGGGTACTGGACTGACCCCTTATCTTTCTATACTTAATGACAAGGAAAAGAACGAGTTTATAGAGGAGATTTTATACGAAGTGAAGAGGAAATACCAGTGCCGAAAGAACGGTGAGGTTATTCTTCGCTTTCCGAGATTGTTTTTTGTTGCAACTAAGGGATAAAACGGAATTCATCTGGTTTGTTGGATTTTGATTTGTGCGTAAGGGAGAGAGTAAATGAGTTTAGTAGAAAATATCAGAAGTGAAGTTCTGGAAGAAATAGAAAAGTATAAAAATGAGTCGGAAGATCATTATGATTTTTGGAATGAACATATTAAGTATGTTGTATCAGAGGCGTTGTCTTTGACGGATGAATTTGGTGCGGATAAGGAAACTGTCGAGTTAGGAGCTTTGTTACATGATATTGCATTAATCAAGAAGGTTGGAGAAAGGAAGGACCATCACATTAATGGGGAAATACTTGCCAAAGAGATTTTGTCAAAACATGGTTATGATGGAGATAAAATGGCTAGGGTATTAGCTTGTGTACGTAATCATAGAAGTTCAAAAAATGCAAACAGTATCGAGGAAGTCTGTGTGTGTGATGCAGATATATTGGCGCATTTTGATAATATTCCAATGATTTTCAGTAATATATTAAGTCGTTCACGGGGTGATTTAAACGCTGTACGTAAAATACTTAAAGAGAGTTTTGAAAAAGATTACAATGACTTAAGTGAAAAGACTAAGATTGCATTTCATAATAGATATAACTTGATTTGTGAAATTGTTATTGGGAACCAGCGAGTTTGACAGGTTTTATTTGACGGAGGTACATAATGGTAATCAGAGAAGCAAAAAGTACAGACGCGAACGAACTAAAGATACTCTACTTTGAGTATTTGACACATTTTCCGCCGAAGGAAGAGCAGGACATGATTTTGTGGCAAAACCTGCTTGAAAAATTCGAGAAGGATGAAAATATGCATTTGTTGGTTGCAGAGGAAGATGGGAAAGTAGTGTCCTCCGTACAGATGGCCATTATCGAAAGTCTAACCCACAATGTGAGACCCTTTGCTGTGATTGAGAATGTAGTAACTCATGCAGATTATCGAAACAGAGGCTTTGCGTCGGCCTTGCTGGAAAAAGCGTCAGAGATTGCAAAAGAGCATAGGTGCTATAAGGTGTTTTTGGAGACAGGTTCCAATAAGGAGAGTACCTTAAACTTTTATAGGAACAATGGTTTTGCCATAGATGAAAAGCATTCTTGTTTAAAGCGGTTGTAGGCAAAGCATATTTCCAGAGATTTGGAGGAGAAAGGTTATGATTAAATATTCTACATTAGAAAATGTAACAAATGAGGTGTTGCTTGGGACACGTAAAATAGAGACTGAAAGATTGATATTAAGAAGATTTGTCCTGGAAGATGCTGAGGATATGTATAACAATTGGGCTTCGGATCCGGAAGTGACGAAATACCTTACTTGGCCTACGCATCCGAATAGCGAAGTGACAAAAATGATATTAACGGATTGGATTTCAAGATATAAGGATAATCATTATTTCAATTGGGCCATTGAATATAAAGAAACCGGAAGAGTGATTGGAAATATTTCTGTAGTAAAGTTTAATGAGGTTATTTCATCGGCAGATATAGGATATTGTATGAGTCGTTCTTTATGGGGAAAAGGTATCATGCCGGAAGCCTTAGCAGCGGTGATTGATTATCTTCTTAAGGAAGTGGGACTAAACAGAGTTGCTGCATGTCATGCTGTTGAAAATCCTAAATCAGGACGAGTAATGGATAAGGCAGGCATGAAATTGGACGGAGTTTTGCGACAGGCAGGCAAAAATAATCAGGGAATATGTGATGAAGTTTGGCATTCCATAATTAAGTCGGATATAACGAAATAGGAAGTTGATGAAGGAGGCCTTTATGCAATACAAAGCAGTCATTTTTGATTTGTTTGAAACCTTAATCACAGAATGGGGACACAAAAAATATACCAAAAACGAGATGTGTGCGGATTTAGGGGTAGAAAGAGCGGAGTTTGATGTTTTCTGGGACGAGAAGGCGCTGGACCAATATGAAGGAAAGATAACCTACGAGGATTCCATTAAATATGTGTGTGAAAAGTGTGAGAAATCGGTTGATGAGACAACCATTTTAAGCATTTTGGATAAAAGGATAAAAACGAAATCGGTATGTTTCGAGTATGTGCAGCCGGAGGTTTATCAGTTGTTGAAAACCTTGAAGGACATAGGCATGAAAACCGCCATTGTAAGCAATTGTTCCTCTGAAGAGGTAAAGGTCCTTAAAGAATCCGAAATCTACAAATACTTTGATGAGGTAATATTGTCCTACGAAGTACATATGAAAAAGCCGGATTCCTGCATTTATGAGGAGGCGGCAAAAAGGTTAGGTATTGATGTAAGCGAATGCATTTTTGTGGGTGATGGAGGCAGTAATGAACTTGTGGGTGCTAGAAATGTGGGAATGAAGGTAATTCAGGCTAAATGGTACACCAATAAACATCCTCAAAAGCGTGAGAATATAGATGATTTTCAGGTGGCAGAAGAACCGCTGGATATTATTTTGTATCTTGAATAAATAGAATCTGTGGAGGCTTTGTAAATATGAGTTATAAATATATGCGAATTCAGGGAAGAGAAAATTCCTATGTAACGGGTTACCCCAAAGGTATATTCAGCCTTTGCTGGAATTTGATTAGAGATAACATATTGGAAGAACAGGAAAAAGAATTATTTATTTCTATTGATGAATGGTTCAAGGAGAATCTTCCGGAACCGGAGCCCTGTAAAAATCACGAAAAGGTAATAACCTTTTTTAAATGTGAAAGCACCGAAGAGATGCGTTCAAAACTGGAACCGGCAATTGCACTCTTGGATAAGTATGAGAAAGCATATGACGTGGTTTATACCAATTTTGTGGGAACGATTGTTTATGAGGATGACTGGCAGGTAGCAGTTAGGGTGGAAGACGGAAGGATGGTGTAATAGGTAGAAAAATTAGAATTTATGGAGATGATAAAATGATACTCAAGATTGCTAATGATAATAGGTCAATAATAAAAAAGGGGGTATACCTTTTTAGTTTAGTAGAATATCCTAAGATTCAAGAATGGGAATGGAATAATATATTAGCATTTATATCTTATGAAAAAGCATGCGGAGATCAATTGGAAATTATTTGCGAGAATGGTGATATCTTATCTGAAGTTCAAGATGCCGCTGACAAACTTGATGGAAGAGAATACATCCCCCCTATTGCAGATGCTATTGAAGAATTTGTTTATCATGCGACAAATGTTGATGCGGCACAGAAAATATTATCTAGTGGTAAACTACTTTCTGCAACTAAGGCTTATGGTAAGGCAGGAGAAGAACTTGTAATTGAAAGAAAAGCGAATGGTTGGGAAGACCCTGCACATTTTTACGAATATGTTATGTTCGGATGGGGAACTCATTTAGTGGGTGATTATGTTGTTCTTTCAGAAAATTTCCCATGTGAAGAAGATTTTGTGAGAGGAAATTTTGATGCAGGAGTGCGTTTTTATATAAGGTATGAAGATATTATAAAACATAAAGGTCATACTTTTGATGGCTATCATCCGATTAAAGTGAAAGATGAAATTTCACTGTTCGATTATTTATTTGCTTGTATTGTACCTGAGCAGTACAAAGAGCGAATAGAAAAACATATCCCTCAAGAATTAATTTCCAAAGTGCATTATTTACCACAGAGAGGGCTTAATTTGCAGGAGTGGAATAACAAGGTTGTTGAGTGTATTGGAATGTTGTAGAAAAAATCCAAGTTGGCGAGTGGGAATATTAAAAATAAATAAACATCACACATAGTATAGAAAAAGAAATAAACATATGCTATAATGAAATGGTGGGAACAGCGGCCCCTTGAGAAAGGGGGAGATGCCTATGGAATATGTTACATATGATGTTTTAATCCAATTAGGATTGCTGATAGTAGCTATCATAGGTCTTGTACACAAGATAAGTCATAAAGACGAAAAATAATCCGCCCCTAAGCCTGATAAACTTGAGCGGATTATTTTTCGTTTAGTTTAATTAGCAAGGGGTACCGCTAAGTACCACTTCTTAAATAAAGCATAGCATATAGTTGCAGATGATGCAAGTATTTTTTGAGTCTATACTGGGTGAGGAGAACCGGTATGGACTTTTGTGTTTAATGTAGCCAGATTGAAGTTGGCGGAGGCAATTGAAAATGGAATATCTTATAAATGGCAAGAGATTGATTTGGGATTTTGATAATACTGAAAGCAATGCAAGTAAATTAAAAGATAATAATTTATTTATTGATGGTATGTGGAATATGAAAGATACGATAGGATATACAGATACTTGTGTGGGTTTGTCTATATTGTCAGATGATAGTTTCTATTTTGTTACATTCTGTGGTCTAGGCTTCACTATGAGGATTAACGATGGCAATATAGAATGTATTAAAAAGCAAATAACGAAGTAGAGACAGCGTTCAGTTTGTTGGAGTGCTAAATCCCAATTTGTTGAACCGGTGAAACTTGAAGTTTGCAGAGAGATTGGAAACGACGAAGAAATTGAATTTTAGTGGAGGATTATAATTATTATGGAAGAAAAAAATGATTCAATATGCATTAAATTAGCTGAAACTGATGAGGAGTTGTGCGGGAGGGGATATGTGCATTGTACTTCATGGCAAGAAGCTTATAGAGGTATTGTATGTGATAGATATCTTGATACGATGACTGTAGAGGCAACAACAGCACGTGCGCGACAGTTCCCGGAAAATACTCTTGTAGCTAAGGATAAAGAGAATGTTGTAGGATTTGCAGTATATGGTCCATCGAGAGATGAAGATTTGCCAGATTCAGGAGAGGTTATAGCAATTTATGTCCTTTCAGAGTATTATGACCATAAAATAGGATATAGATTGATGAACGAAGCATTTTCCAGACTTAGTGAATATAATACTATATTTGTGTGGGTGTTTGAAAAAAATGAGAGAGCCATTCGTTTTTATCACAAATGTGGTTTTGAATTTGATGGATGCAAAAAGGAATGGAATCTTGGCACACCGGTTTCAATAGTTAGAATGATAAAGAAAAGAGAGTAAACTTGGAAGTTGACGAGGGAGTATACAGAAGGATACTAAAAGTTAACGTTAGAGTTATAGGTGCGAAATGAATTTAGAGAAATATTACATGGAAGAGGACTTGTTTCCTCGCGAGATAACTTCTTTTGAAGAAAAAGAATATGGAATTCTGTTTTATAATGATGAAAACAAGGATTCCTTTGACTCTAATCATGCGCTCATTTTTAGAGAAAAAGTCGGCGATTTGCCGGCCGTTCTTCAAGATATCATTACCTTTTACAAAAGTAAGGGAATCAATCCGAATATATACCAATCAATAAGTGATGACGGATATTTTTTGGAGATGAAAGAAGAACTTCTGCGATTTGGTTTTGAGTCATGGACAGAGCCTCAGCGCTATATGGTTCTAGCTGATGATAATGGAATCAAGCCTAATACTGATATAGAGGTTAGAAGAATCTTTGAGTGGAAAGAGGAATACGGAACAGCGATTTTTGAGAAGGCTGATGAACCATGGGAAATTGATGTGGTAAAACGGGCGTTACGGAATGATAATACTTTATTTTTTGTTGCCTTCTATAACGGAAAGCCTGTAGGAATGACCCATTGTCACATTACAAATGATATTTGTAGAGTGGATTATCTTCTTGTTTCCAAAGAGTACAGAAATATAGGAGTTGGCAGAGCTATAATATATAGTTTTGTTGAGTTTTGTCATTCAAATCAGATAACAAATTGCTATTTGTGGCCTGACGGGGATACTGCTGAGAAAATATACAATGAAGCAGGATTTCGTTACATAGAAACAAAAGAAGCAGGGAGAGCAACTTACAGAGATAACGTATAAAGCTAAGATTTCTATTATCTTAGTCATATTTGAACCAGCTTAAGATGCATTAATATAGAAAGGGATGTGGTATGTTTCATAAAGCGTGTCGCGTATGGAATATACCACATCCCTTTCCCTATTTAGTTACTAATAAGCCGGTTCAGTCTTTAAATATCATCCTCATCATCCACAAGCGGCAGTGAGAAAATAAACTCCGTACCCACGCCCTCTGTAGAGATTACATTAATATTCTCATTATGCGCATGGATAATCTCTTTGGTAATAGAAAGGCCCAATCCTGTTCCCTTCTTATCCTTACCTCTTGATAAGTCTGTTTTGTAGAATCTGTCCCAAATCAATTTCAAACTTTCCTTAGGAATGCCGATTCCGCTGTCTTTGACAGAAACAAAGACTTTCTGGTGTTTTTCAGTTGTTTCAATCTTAATAGTCGAATCATGGTGTGAAAATTTAATTGCGTTATCCAGTAAGTTATACAATACCTGCTGGATTTTTCCGACATCGGCTTCAACAGGTAGGATTTCTCCGGTTAAAACAAGTTCAATGGAAATGCGTTTCTTTTGCAAGGTTCCTTCAAAAGAAGCAGCTGTATTACGGATTACCTGATTGATGTCAAAGACTGTTTTTTCTAAAACCATTCCGCGCATATTGAGGTTATTCAGCGTCAATAAACTGTTAGTAAGTTTGGTCAGACGCTCGGTCTCGTTCCGTACGATACCGATATACTTCTCATGCATTTCAGGTGGAATGGTACCGTCAAGCATCGCATCCAGGTATCCTTTGATGGAGGTCAAAGGAGAACGGAAGTCATGGGAGACATTCGCAATAAATTTCTTCTGGCCATCCTCATTTTTGGCAATTTCACTTGCCATATAAGAAAGGGCGGCTGCCAAATATCCAATCTCATCATCGCTGTCGACTGAGAGTTCATAGTGCATATTGCCGGGAGCATACTGCTCGGTTGCGGCAGTAATCTTTTTTAGTGGCGAATATACAAATTCCGTAAAGAACAACAAAATAATAAAGGACAGCAGGAAAATAATCACCATCACAATGTAACTGATGGACAGAATACTTTCGCTGGAAGCACGGATGTCGCTCATAGCCGTATGAATGACAACATAGCCCTGTACTTTATAATTGGTACTGATGGGCGCAAATACACTCAGCTGCTCTTGTTCGAAGGAATCAAAAAAGTAACCGGTAGTGTAGTAGGAACCTACGGTGACGGTAGGGTCAAAACCATCTACTACAATCTCGGTATTAACATCCAGAGGAGTGTCCGTGCTGAGAATCAGACGTCCGGATGGGTTAATAATCCAAATTGTCGAATCCAAGAATAAGTCAATGGCATCCAATTGTTTTTTAACGGTTTCAAGGGAAATCTCATTGCTGTAAAGGTCAGTAGCGTAAGTATTGGCGATTAAAGTGGCCTCTTTATACAGGGCGTCCGCCTTTTCACGCTTCAACTGTTCCAAGGTCATACTGGAAGCAAAGGTAGCAACAACAATAAAGGAGAAGAAACCGAAAATAAGGTATGCCAGAATTAATTTCAAATAGAGGGTTTTCCTCATGCTCTCACCTCAAATTTGTATCCGATGCCCCAGATAGTGGCAATCTTCCATGATTCATGGTCTTTTATCTTTTCACGCAGACGTTTGATATGTACGTCTACAGTACGTGTATCGCCGATATATTCATATCCCCAGATCTGGTCCAAAAGCTGCTCACGGGTAAATACATGGTTTGGTGATGCGGCAAGGAAATAGAGAAGTTCTAATTCCTTTGGAGGCATATCAATGGATGTTCCCATGTAAATAACAGAGTAGTTGGTCTGGTTAATAACAAGGTCAGGATATTCCACGCATTTGACAG
>JAZSPK010000038.1:0-48821 GCA_045537405.1 Acetatifactor sp. | reverse complement strand
CAGGAAGCTGCTATGTATGGTAAAGCAAACAAGATTGCGTCTTCCGAAGATGAAACGTTTTCTTATATTCCGGATTGTTCTGATTTGCCGATTTCAGAAGATGCGGACTATGTATACATATGTGAAAACAACACCATTTATGGTACAAAGTTTAAAACATTACCGAACACAAAAGGAAAAGTACTGGTATCTGATGTATCCTCTTGTTTCTTAAGTGAGCCTATGGATGTTGAAAAGTATGGTGTTATCTACGGTGGTGTACAGAAGAATATCGGACCTGCCGGTGTGGTAATTGTAATCATCAGAGAAGATTTGATTACAGAAGATACACTTCCCGGAACACCTACTATGCTGAAATATAAGATTCATGCTGATAATGATTCTTTATATAATACACCTCCGGCTTACGGAATTTATATCTGTGGTAAGGTATTTAAGTGGTTGAAGAAGCAGGGTGGTCTTGCAGCTATGAAAGAATACAACGAGAAGAAGGCTGCAATTCTTTATGATTTCCTTGATCAGAGCAAATTGTTCAAGGGTACTGTTCGTAAGGAAGACAGATCACTTATGAATGTTCCTTTCGTAACCGGTGATGCTGATATGGATGCTAAATTTGTTAAGGAAGCTACCGCTGCAGGATTTACCAATTTAAAGGGACACAGGAGCGTAGGCGGTATGAGAGCTAGTATCTATAATGCTATGCCTATCGAAGGTGTTGAGAAATTAGTTGAATTTATGAAGAAGTTTGAAGAGGAGAACGCATAATTATGTTTCAGATTAATTGCTTAAATCCTATCTCAAAGATAGGTCTTGATAATCTTACAACTGATTACAGAATCAATGATAATGTAAATGAAGCAGACGGTATTTTAGTAAGAAGTGCTGCTATGCATGATATGGATTTGCCGGATTGTCTTCTTGCAGTAGCGAGAGCGGGTGCAGGAACCAACAATATTCCATTGGATAGATGTGCAGAAAAGGGTATCGTAGTATTTAATACTCCCGGGGCAAATGCTAACGCTGTAAAAGAACTTGTTATTGCCGGTATGCTTCTTGCTTCCCGTGATGTAGTTGGTGGTATCGAATGGTGTAAGGCTAACAAAGATGATGCTAATATTGCAAAGACTGCTGAGAAGGAAAAGAAAAACTTCGCAGGAACCGAACTTATGGGCAAAAAGCTTGGTATCATCGGTTTAGGAGCAATCGGTGTTAAGGTTGCTAACGTTGCAAGACATTTTGGTATGGAAGTATATGGTTATGACCCTTATGTTTCTGTAAATGCTGCTTGGAGCTTAAGCCGCGATGTTAAGCATGTATTTAACTTGGATGAAATTTATGAAAACTGTGATTTCATTACTGTTCATGTACCTTTGATGGATTCTACAAAGCACTATGTGAACAAAGAAGCCATCAACAAAATGAAGGACGGCGTTGTTCTCCTTAACTTTGCTCGTGATCTTTTGGTAGATGAAGCAGAAGTATTAAAGGGAATTGCTGCAAAGAAGATTCGTAAGTACGTAACTGACTTCCCGAATCCTACCACTGCAGGTCAAGAAGGTTGTATTGTAATCCCTCACTTGGGTGCTAGTACAGAAGAAGCAGAAGACAACTGTGCTGTAATGGCTGTTGAACAGATGATGAATTATTTAGAGAATGGTAACATCGTAAACAGTGTTAACTATCCCGCTTGTGATATGGGTATTTGTAATAAAGCCGGTCGTGTTGCAATCTTCCACAAGAATATTGCAAACATGATTACCAAGTTTACTGCATGCTTTGGTGATGCAGGTATTAATATTTCAGACATGACCAACAAGTCTAGAGGTGAAGTTGCATATACCATGATGGATATCGAAGCACCTGCAACTGCAGAAATTGTTGAAAAACTGAATGCTATCGAAGGCGTTTTCCGTGTACGTGTAGTAAAATAAATCATAAAAATAGGGGCTCCGCAATTGCGGAGCCCCATTTAATTTCTTTATTAACGGAACAGAAGCGGCATACCGTCTCCAAAATTCACATCCTGAAAAGTTTCTTTTAATTTATTCTGTGATTTAACGCTTGCCTCGGTCTGTAAATCCATATATAAAATAAAAATATCTTCTATTTTTACTCCTTTTTCATCTGCAATTTCCTGCATAATGGGTTTCAGCTTTTCCAACTGTGCTCCAACCGGCACCTTCTGAGGATCAATTTCTCCTAAAACACTTTCTGAATAGGAATTAATTCTTTCCAAAATCTTTCTGTTTTCTTCCGTCATACCATACCTCACTTATATATATCTATTTTTGAATTGTTGCTATTTACACAAATATTTTAACATCTTATACTTGTGATGTATAGTGATATTTGATAAAATAATAATAAGAATTTTGTAAAATGCAAAGGAGAAATATTATGGCAACTATTAAACCATTTAATGCTTATCGTCCGGCACCGGGTTTAGAAACAGAAATCGCCGCATTGCCTTACGATGTATATAACAGAGAGGAAGCATGTAAAATTGTACAGGAAAATCCTGGTTCCTTTTTAGCAATTGACAGAGCAGAAACTGCATTTTCAGCAGAGGTTGATACTTATGACCCTAAGGTTTATGCAAAGGCTAAGGAATTATTGTGGAGTTGGATTGAACAGGGAAGATTTATTCAGGAGGAAAAGCCCTGTTATTATCTTTACGAGCAGGTAATGGACGGTAGAAGTCAGAAGGGTATTGTGGCTTGCGCTTCTATTGATGATTATAAGAATAATGTGATTAAAAAGCATGAAAATACCCGTGCTGACAAAGAACAGGACAGAATTAACCATGTAAATATTTGTAGTGCACAAACCGGTCCTATTTTCCTGGCTTATCGTACCAACGAGGTTATCAGCAAGGTTGTAAAAGAAAATATTGCAAAGGCGCCTGTTTATGATTTTGTTTCAGAGGATGGTATTACTCATAGAGTTTGGGTAATTGATGCAGCGGAAGATATTTCTGCCATTCAGAAGGCTTTTGATAATATTAGTGAAATTTATATTGCAGACGGACATCATCGTTGTGCTTCTGCCTTTAGAGTAGGCATGATGAGAAGAGAAGAAAATCCCGGCTATACCGGTGCAGAGGAATTTAACTATTTCCTTTCTGTATTATTCCCTTCTGATGAATTAAGCATCATGGATTATAACCGTGTTGTTAAGGATTTAAATGGAAATACAAAGGAAGAATTCCTTGCAAAAGTATCTGAGTGCTTTGATGTAGAGAAAAAGGGAACCGATTGTTATAAGCCTGCTAAGAAGGGTGAATTCGGCATGTTCTTAGACGAAGAATGGTATTGCCTTACAGCACATGAAGATATTTGTAGCACAGATGCTGTTAAGGGTCTTGATGTGTCTATTTTGCAGGACTATTTATTAGCTCCCATTTTAGGTATTGGTGATCCCAAAACAGATAAGCGCATTGATTTCGTTGGCGGTATCAGAGGTTTAAAAGAATTGGAACGTCGTGTTCATAAAGATATGACCGTTGCTTTCTCTATGTATCCTACATCTATTTATGAACTTTTTGGTGTAGCAGACGCAGGATTATTAATGCCACCCAAATCAACCTGGTTTGAGCCTAAGCTTAGAAGTGGTTTGTTTGTTCACGAAATTTAAATCACATTAGGGGGGGATTAGATGAACAATAATAAACTTTATAAATTCTTGGATTGGAACAAGATTGACAACATATTATATTCAGAATGTGATAATCCGCATGAGATACTTGGTCCCCATGTGATTGGTAACAATGTACTTTTTCAATTATTTTATCCCGGGGCTGTTTCTGCTAAACTTCGAATTATGAATGGCAGAAAAGATTATCCTATGCAAATGCTTAGTGAAGAAGGATATTTTGCTGTTTTATTGCCTATAAAGGAGATGGGAGAGTATCGTTATGTGATTAAAGACGGTTTGAACAAAGAGTTGCTTATATTAGATGCTTACCGTCATGAACCCCTCATAACTACAAAAGATACTAATAAATTTGGAAATGGTATTCATTACGAAATTTATAACAAACTGGGTGCACATCCCTGTCAATTGGATGGGGATGAGGGTACATATTTTGCTGTATGGGCACCAAATGCTCTGCGTGTCAGTGTTGTAGGTGATTTTAATCGTTGGGATGGAAGAATTCATCAAATGAGACGTTTGTGGGATTCCGGCATTTTCGAGATATTTATTCCTCAGGCAATGGTTGGAATGAATTATAAATTCGAAATTAAAACAACAAGTGGGATGACTTATTTAAAAGCGGATCCTTACGCAAATTACAGCGAACTTCGTCCCAATTCTGCATCTGTAATAGAGGATATTGAAGATTTCATCTGGAAGGATGATAAGTTTATTGCAAATCGTTCTCTTTTCCAAAATGCAAATACACCTATAAATATTTATGAACTCTATTTGGGAACATTTTGTGAAGGTGAAGAAGAAAATTCATATCCAAACTATAGAGTTATTGCGCCTAAATTAATTGAATATGTAAAAAAAATGAATTATACACATGTTCAATTAATGCCCATTATGGAACATCCTTATGATCCTTCCTGGGGATATCAGGTTATCGGATATTATTCACCCACTTCCAGATATGGAACACCGGATGATTTTATGTATTTTGTGAATGAATTACATAAAGCCAGAATTGGAGTTATATTGGATTGGGTGCCGGCACATTTTCCGAAGGACGGTCATGGTTTATCAGACTTTGATGGAACTTGTTTGTATGAACATTTAGATCCCAGACAAAGTGAACAAGTATTTTGGGGAACTAAAATTTTTAATTACGCTCGTCCTGAAGTTTCCAATTATTTATTGGCAAATGCTTTGTTCTGGATTGAAAAATATCATATTGACGGACTGCATGTAGGGGCTGTTGCCAGTATGCTGTATCTGGACTATGGCAAATCAGAAGGAGAATGGATTGCTAATATATATGGTGGCAATGAAAATTTGGCAGCAAAAGAGTTTCTGAAGCATTTAAATTCTATTATAAAGAAGCGCAATCCCGGGGTAATTACCATTGCAGAAGATATTTCAGCATATCCAATGGTAACTGCTGATTTATCAGTAGGTGGTTTGGGATTTGATTTCAAGTGGAATTCAAGCTTCACCAATGATTATTTTAAATATATTGGATATGGTACGGAATCTCGCTACCAAAATCAAAATGAGCTTCTTTTCAGTACAATATATGCATTTAGTGAAAACTTTATTTTGCCATTTTCGCATGATGATGTTGTTCATGGAAAAGGAAGCGTTGCTTTCAAAATGCCCGGAAATATAGAAGAAAAGTTTGCCAATTTAAGACTTACTATGGCCTATCGCATGATGCATCCCGGCAAAAAGCTTGTCTTTATGGGACAGGATATGGGTGAGATGGAAGAATGGAACGAGGGCAAAGTGTTAAAATGGAATCTTTTAGAGTATCCAATGCATAAAGGGATTAATACTCTTTGCAAAGACTTAAATGCATTATACAAAGATGACGATGCGTTGTATTATTATGATTCTTATAAAGAGGGCTTTGAATGGATTAACGCTATTTCAAACGAGGATACTTGCCTGTCTTTCGTTCGAAAAGGTAAGGAAGATCATGAATGCTTATTAGTTACATTAAACCTCTCTGAAAACGAAAAAACATTCCGTACCGGAGTGCCTTTTGCTGGAGAAGCTTATGAATTATTAAACACTGATCAAAAAAAGTATGGTGGAACCGGCGTTACCAATCAGGGAACCATGCTTACCGAAAATATTGTTTGTGATGATAAACAATGTTCTTTGGAGCTCAAATTAGCCCCTTATTGTTTGGGGGTTTTACGACTTAAGAGAATTGACTAATAAAAGAGGAGTAATAAGATGAATATTTTTTTAGATACTTTACTTGCCAAGCTGGCAAATGGAGTTTTGGATTTGGGAATGAGAATTCTCATTGCACTTTTAATTTTATTTTTTGGTACCAAGCTTATCAAGTTTGCATCGAAGTTGTTTAAGAAAGTATTAGAGAAAACCGAAGCTGATACCAGTGTTTCGCAGTTTTTATGTTCTCTTGTTAAAAGTGCAATGTATGTTTTTTTGGCATTTATCATTGCATCCTATTGTGGTGTGGACGCGGCAAGTATTGTAGCTTTGCTTGGTTCCGCAGGAGTTGCTATTGGACTAGCTGTACAGGGAAGTTTGTCTAATATGGCAGGTGGAGTGCTGATACTGTTGCTAAAACCCTTTAGATTAGGAGATTACATTATTGATGCCGCAGGTAATGAGGGTGTGGTTGATGAAATTCATATGATTTATACGAAACTTCGTACACCTGATAATAAAGTTATTATTCTGCCAAATGGAAATCTTGCGAATAATAGTATTACAAATGTTTCCACATCCAATATTAGAAGATGTGATTTGGTGGTGGGGATCGCTTATGATAGTGATATTAAGCTGGCAAAGGATTCCTTGTTAAAGGTGATTTCAGATGACGAAGCAACTTTAAAAGACAAGGATTTAGTTGTATTTGTGGACTCCTTGGGAGATTCTTCTATCAATATCGGTGTTAGATGTTGGTTCGATAATGATGATTATTGGACCGGAAAATGGAGAGTAACTGAAAATATCAAATATGCTTTGGATGCTGCGAATATTATAATTCCTTTCCCGCAAATGGATGTACATGTAGATAATCAGAAATAAAAAGATAAGGCGCTTTCCGTTGGAAAGCGCCTTTTAAGCTGAAAAAGGGACTTGAACCCTCGACCCCTTCATTACGAGTGAAGTGCTCTACCGACTGAGCTATTTCAGCAACAAACCTATTATATAGTGTAATCTTTGATTTTGCAATACCTTATTTATGTAAAGCAGCCAAAATCAGCTGCCCATTTTCTTTTTGATTTGGTGTTCCATATATTGAATTGCCTTGTAAAACAACATAGCAATAATACATAAAATGATAATAGAAGCAATCACCATATCCAGTTGGAAAACTTGTGAACCATAAATGATTAAATATCCCAAGCCTCGTCTTGCTGCTAGAAATTCTCCGATAATAACTCCAACTAATGACAAACCGATGTTTACCTTTGCGGTACTTATCAAAATCGGTAACGAACCCGGAAGAACAACTTTTCTAAAAGCTTGATGTTTGGTTCCTCCAAGAGTATAGATTAATGTAATCTTTTCTTTTCCTGTTTGTTTAAAGCCGGTGAAAAAACTAATAATAGAGCCAAAAAGTGCAACCGAAATACCTGCTACAATTATAGTGGACATTCCCGTGCCCAACCATACAATAAAAAGTGGTGCAAGTGCCGATTTGGGCAAACTATTCAATATTACTAGATAGGGCTCCAGCACTTCCGAAAGTTTGGTTGAATACCAAAGAGCAGTTGAAATAATTAAGCTGAAAATACATACCAGAAAAAAACTAAAAGTTGTTTCTAAAAGAGTAATTCCAATATGCGTAACCAATTCTTTCTTTACAAATAATTCCATTACACAGTTGATAATTCGTGTAGGGCTTGAAAAAAAGAACGGATCCATCCACCTAAGCGCAACGCTGATTTCCCACAAAGCTAAAAATGCAAAAAAAATAAAAATTCTGTAAAATGCAATCTGACGATGATGCTTTCTATGAGCTTTCATAAATTTTTCCTGGTTAAAGGAAGGTTTATCATTGAATGTCTTCATCATTTAACTCCTTCCATAAAAGATTAAAATAATCATTAAATTCCGGTGCATTCATTGCTGCCAATGGAGTCTGCTTTTCCATGGTCAAATGAATATCAAATTCTTTTTGCACCGAAGCAGGGCGTTTCGTTAAAACAATAATACGGTCCGACAAACGTACGGCCTCAGATAAATCGTGAGTAATTAAGATAACCGTTTTTCCTGATTTACGAATTAAATTACAGATATCAGCAGATACAATCAATCTAGTTTGATAATCCAAAGCACTGAAGGGCTCATCTAAAAGAAGAAGTTCAGGCTTAAGAGCCATTGTGCGAATTAATGCAGCTCTTTGTTTCATACCTCCGGAAAGCTCAGTAGGACGTTTATCTTCAAACTGCTCCAAGCCATATTCCTTCAGTAAAGAATGTACATATTGCAAATTTTCTTCGGTTTTGCAATGATTTATTTCCAGTCCCAATGTAACATTCTGAAAAATACTGCGCCAATCTAACAGATGATCATGTTGTAACATATATCCTACTCTGGGGGGAGTGTTTTCGTTCTCTTTATTATAGAAATTAATCTCACCGGATTCCGCATGAATCAAACCCGCTATAATGGATAGAAGTGTAGATTTACCACACCCGCTTGGACCTACAATGGCAAGAAATTCTCCTTCCATAAGCTTAAAAGAGATGTTATTAAGTGCTTTTGTTTCTCCGGATAGGGTATGGTATGAATAGCTGATATTTTTAAGTTCTAATAAACAATGTTTCATTCTAATCCTTTCAAAAAACACTATAAATACTGAATCGTTGCATATTTTATTATATTCATTCTATTGCAAGTAAGTGTCATTTATGGTATGATTTTCGATAGTCATTAGATTACGAATGGAGAAATATTATGGCAGATTTATGGGGCGGTCGTTTTACAAAAGATACGGATCAATTAGTTTATGATTTTAATGCATCCATCCTTTTTGATAAGAAACTTTATAAGCAGGATATTCAAGGTAGTATTGCTCATGTTACCATGCTTGCTAAGCAAGGGATTTTAACAGAAGAGGACAAAATCGCAATCATTAACGGATTAAACGGAATATTATCCGATGTAGAAAACGGCACATTAATTATTGATTCAAAATATGAAGATATTCATAGTTTTGTGGAAGCAAATTTAATTGATAGAATTGGAGATGCCGGTAAGAGATTACATACCGGTAGAAGTCGTAATGACCAAGTGGCATTGGATATGCGTCTTTATACCCGCGAACAAGTTTTAGCAACGGATTCTTTATTATTTACCTTAATGGAAGCCTTGTTAAAGACCATGGAAGAGAATATTGACACTTATATGCCCGGATTTACACATTTACAAAAAGCACAGCCTACCACCTTGGCTCATCATTATGGTGCCTATTTTGAAATGTTTAAACGTGACAGACAGCGCTTAAGCGATATTTATACCAGAATGAATTATTGTCCCTTGGGTGCCGGTGCTTTGGCGGGTACTACATATCCTTTGGACAGAGCATATACTGCACAGCTTCTGGGCTTTGCAGGACCGACTCTTAATAGTATGGATTCTGTGGCTGACAGAGATTATTTGATTGAGTTTTTGGCAGCCTTATCCACTATTATGATGCATTTAAGTCGTTTTTCAGAAGAAATCATCATTTGGAACAGTAATGAGTATCAGTTTGTGGAAATAGATGATGCATATTCTACCGGTAGCAGTATTATGCCTCAGAAAAAGAACCCTGATATTGCTGAGCTTGTAAGAGGCAAAACAGGACGAGTTTATGGTGCTTTAATGTCCCTTCTAACTACTATGAAAGGTATTCCTTTGGCTTATAACAAAGATATGCAAGAAGACAAGGAAATGGCTTTTGATGCCATGGAAACCGTACAGAACTGTTTGCTTTTATTTACAGGAATGATTCAAACCATGAAATTCCGCAAGGATAAAATGGCTAAAAGTGCACTTGGCGGTTTTACAAATGCTACCGATGCAGCAGATTATCTTGTTAATAAGGGAGTTCCCTTCAGAGATGCTCATGGTATTATCGGAAGATTAGTATTATTCTGTATTGAGAAGAATTGTTCCATTGATGATTTAAGTTTGGAAGAGTTAAAAAGTATCAGTGCAGTATTTGAAGAAGATATTTATGAAGCTATTTCTTTACAAACCTGTGTGGAAAAGCGTTTGACCATCGGTGCACCCGGTATGGACGCTATGAGGGAAGTCATTTCATTACATCATAAATATGTGGCAGAATTTCCGGTTTTATCCGCAAAGTAAAGGCATTGAAGAATATCATTGTTAAAAATACACAAAAAGTTGTCTGGATTGATAGGAAAATACTACGATATTAGTATTGTTTTTTTCTAAAATATCGAGTAATATATTCCCAACAAAGACAAATGTCCGCATAGCGCGGACTGAGAGTGAGGAGAAATGATTATGAGCGACAAGTTAAAAGTAGGTATCCTAGGTGGTACCGGTATGGTAGGACAGAGATTTATTGCATTATTGGAAAACCATCCCTGGTTTGAGGTTACAACCATCGCAGCAAGCCCTCGTTCAGCAGGCAAGACCTATGCTGAAGCAGTAGGTGACAGATGGAAAATGACCACACCTATGCCCGAAGCAGTTAAGAATATAGTAGTAATGAATGTTAATGAAGTAGAAAAGGTTGCTGCAGAAGTTGATTTTGTATTCAGTGCCGTTGATATGAGCAAGGAAGAAATCAAGAAAATCGAAGAAGATTATGCAAAGACCGAAACTCCTGTAGTTTCCAATAATAGTGCACATCGTTGGACTCCCGATGTTCCTATGGTAGTGCCTGAGATTAACCCTGATCATATGAAGGTTATTGAGTTCCAGAAGAAACGTTTGGGCACCACTAGAGGTTTCGTAGCCGTTAAGCCTAATTGTTCTATTCAGAGCTATGCACCTGTATTAACTGCATGGAAGGAATTTGAGCCCTATGAAGTGGTTGCTACTACTTATCAAGCAATTTCCGGTGCAGGTAAGACCTTTAAGGATTGGCCTGAAATGGTTGAAAATATTATTCCTTATATTGGCGGAGAAGAAGAGAAATCTGAAAAAGAACCTCTTCGTATCTGGGGTGAAATTAAGGATGGTGTCATTGAGCCGGCTACCAGCCCTGTAATTACTTGCCAGTGCATTCGTGTACCGGTATTAAATGGTCATACCGCTGCAGTTTTTGTTAAATTCAGAAAGAAAGCTACTAAGGAACAGTTGATTGAGAAGTTGTTAAACTTCAAGGGCGTTCCTCAGGAATTACAGCTTCCCAGTGCACCCAAGCAGTTTATCCAGTACTTAGAAGAAGACAACAGACCTCAGGTACAGCTCGATGTGGATTACGAGCGTGGTATGGGCGTAAGTGTTGGACGTATACGCGAAGACAGCGTATATGACTGGAAGTTCGTAGGTCTTTCACACAATACTGTTAGAGGTGCAGCCGGTGGTGCAGTGCTTTGTGCAGAACTTTTAAAAGCACAGGGCTACATTACCAAGAAGTAAGTAGTAGGTAGTAAAATAAAATATATGTAAGGAGGTGTTATGGATGAACGAATTGCACTATCAAATTGATTTGTTAAAAGCAATGAATCAGAATCTGACCGGTAAAGAACAAATGTATCGTTTAGCTTTTGAGTTATCCAATAACGCCTTCCTTTTTTATTCTTCTGAAAAGAAAGAAGTAGAAACCTTTGGCAAATGGTCGGGGTACTATGATTTTACACCCAAAAAGCATGAAGATTTTAAAAAAATCTTAGACCTAGTTCAGGAATCCTACAGAGATACTCTTAGAAAGGTTTTATTTCCTGAAAAGTTTTTGGCAACAGAAGCCTCCTGTACCTGTCTCAAAAAGGATGGTAAGACATGGCTTTTGTTTAAGGTTAATGCCGAGTACACAAATAATTCCGAGCTTATACATAAACTTATTTCCGTATCTGATGTTTCTAAGGATATTCATCGTCAGGAAGAGCTTTCTTATCTGGCATATTATGATACCATGACCGGTTTGTATAATCGTAATTATTTTATTCAGAGTTTAAATGATTTTATTCTTAAAGCAAAAGAAAAGAATGATTTGGTTAGTGTTTTATTCATTGACATCGATGATTTCCGTAAAGTTAATGATAGTATGGGAATGTTGGTAGGAGATGAATTGGTTCAGCAGTTTGGACAGATTCTAAAAAGTTTTACAAACGACCCGAATGTTATAGCTGCACATTTTAATAGTGATATTTTCTGTATGGCGATTTACAATCCAACAGGAGAAAATACCTCAGACCATCTTGCAAAAAAGATAAATGAGCAATTAATGCGTCCATTCAGGCTTAGTAACGGAATTGATTTGTCTATTACGGTTTGTATCGGAATTGCCGATTATCCAGAATCTGCCCAAGATGTTTTAGAGCTTGTTAATTGTGCAGAGATTGTAATGTTTCGTTGTAAATCCGTAGGTAAAAATATGGTGAAGCATTTTGATGTACCTATACTTAATGATTTTATTAAGAATGCACGTATTGATACACGTTTAAAAGAAGCCATCCTTGCCGATAATAATTTCACCTTACAATATCAACCCCAATTTTATACCGGAAACCAAAAACTTCGTGGTGTAGAAGCACTCATTCGTTGGAAAGATACCGATGACCATATGATTAGTCCCAGTGTATTTATTCCGATAGCAGAAAAGAACGGTACAATTATTCCTATTGGTAATTGGGTACTGGAAGAAAGCATTCGTCAATACAGCGAATGGCGTAATCTGTGTGCAGAACCTTTGATTATGTCCATTAATATATCTGCCCTGCAATTTATGCGGGAAGATTTTGAAGAAAGACTCATATCCATTATACGAAAATACAATGTTGAACCCCAATATATTGAAGTGGAGGTTACAGAAAGTGTTTTAATTGAAGATATTGGTGTGGTAACCAGAAAATTAAAACATTTGCGCGAATTAGGCATTCGTGTATCCATCGATGATTTTGGTACCGGTTTTTCTTCTTTGGCATATTTAAAAGAATTACCCATTGATACATTAAAAATTGATAAACAGTTTATTGATACGGTTTTGACGGATTCGCCTACCAGAGTGATTACCGAATCCATTATTAAAATGGTGAAAACTTTAGGCTATGAGGCTATAGCCGAAGGCGTAGAAGAGAAACAGCAATATGACTATTTACATACTATTGGTTGTGATGTGATTCAAGGATATTTCTTGGGTAGACCACAGTCTGTAAAAGATATAGAGAAACTGTTAATGAAAGGCAAATATTAATTTTTCCTAAGGAGGTAATGTGGGAAAAAGTCTATATATAGCAGAAAAACCAAGCGTTGCAAAGGAATTTGCAAAGGCATTAAAACTAAATACCAGTGCTAAAGACGGATATATGGAATCTCCGGAGGCAATAGTCACTTGGTGTGTCGGTCATCTGGTAACCATGAGTTATCCGGAAGTCTATGATGAAAAATTTAGACGATGGAGTTTGGATACAATACCTTTTGTGCCTCGGGAATTTAAATATGAGGTTATTGCAAATGTAAAAAAACAATTTACGATTGTAAGCGGTCTATTAAATCGTTCGGATGTAAGCACCATTTATGTATGTACGGACTCGGGACGCGAAGGAGAATACATCTATCGTTTGGTAGAGCAAATGTCAGGCGTTAGCGGTAAAGAACGCAAAAGAGTGTGGATAGATTCTCAAACAGAAGAAGAAATCTTACGTGGAATCAGAGAAGCAAAGGATTTGTCTGAATATGATGCTTTAAGTGATGCTGCATATTTACGTGCAAAAGAAGATTATCTGATGGGTATTAATTTTTCACGTGTTCTTACCTTAAAATATGGATATCGAGTGAAGGACTATTTGCATCGTGATAAGGCCGTTATTTCCGTAGGTCGTGTTATGACCTGCGTTCTTGGCATTGTAGTAAATCGCGAAAGAGAAATTCGAAACTTTGTAAAAACTCCTTTTTATCGAGTGCTTGCCAATTTAGATTTACAAGGAAAGAAATTTACAGGTGAATGGAAAGCAGTAGAGGGTAGTAAATATTTTGAATCACCTCTGCTTTATAAAGAAAATGGTTTCAAAGAGGAATATACAGCCAAGCTTCTTGTAGAAATGTTAGAAGAAGAGCCTATACAGCCGCCAATCATTGAAAATATTGAGCGGAAGAAAGAAAATAAAAATCCTCCCCTGTTATATAACTTGGCGGAATTACAGAATGACTGTTCCAAATTCTTTAAAATCAGTCCTGACCAAACCTTGCAGGTTGTTCAGGAACTTTACGAAAAGAAAATGGTTACCTATCCACGTACGGATGCAAGAGTACTTTCCACTGCAGTTGCCAAGGAAATTTATAAGAATATCAGTGGTCTAAAAAATTACAGTGTATGTTCTGCATTTGCATCAGAGATTTTGGAACAGGGTAGCTATAAAGGCATTGCCAAAACCCGTTATGTAAATGATAAACAAATTACAGATCACTATGCAATCATACCTACCGGTCAGGGATTAAATAATCTAAATGGTTTAAATCCTACTGCTGCAAAAGTTTATGAAACCATCTGCAGAAGGTTTTTAAGCATTTTTTATCCTCCGGCAGTTTATCAGAAAGTAGCCATTACTACCGGTATCAAAGGTGAAAAATTCTTTTCCAACTTCAAGGTATTAAGCGAGGAAGGTTACTTAAAAGTAATGCAGTATTCTTTCTTCCAAAAAAACACAGATAATACCGAAATTAAAGAAAAAGATACAAAAGCGGAAGAGAACGAAGAAATCAAATGTGATGAGCAATTCATGGAATTACTGAAGAGTTTAAAAAAAGGTGATACCATAGCTTTAGAACAATTTGAGATTAAAGAGGGCGAAACCTCTCCGCCGAAACGCTATAATTCCGGTAGCATTATTTTAACTATGGAAAATGCCGGACAATTTATTGAGGACGAAGAATTGCGTGCTCAGATTAAAGGTAGTGGTATCGGTACCAGTGCGACCAGAGCTGAAATATTAAAAAAACTCGTTAATATTGAATATTTATCATTAAATAAGAAAACTCAGATTATTACCCCGACATTACTCGGTGAAATGGTTTATGATGTAGTTGACAATTCTATTAAACCACTATTAAATCCTGCATTAACTGCCAGTTGGGAAAAGGGATTAACACAGGTTGCCGAAGGCCAAATTACTGCAGAGGATTACATGATAAAGCTGGATGATTTTGTAACCAGAAGAACCAATATTGTGAAACAATTAAATAACCAGAATGTTTTGCTTGGTATGTTTCATACCGCAGCAGCAAATTACAAAAAATAAGCTTCCGTTTTTAATTACGGAAGCTTATTTCGTATGATTTATTCGTTGTATGTTGGTACTACACTGTTAGTAATAGAAATACTTATTATTTTTCCTTCTGAAGCTTCAATGCTGAAGCTACGCGTTCCGCCGAAAGAAGATTGGTCATCATATTCTATCCCAAGATATAACATCATTTCCTTACCTTTAGATGATACACCTTTGGAGGTGCTGTATTCTTCGTTTTCCAAGGCAGAAAGCAATTTATCTTCTGAATCCCCTATTTTTAATCCAGGTGCGATTTCCATCGACCAGGAATTATCATCATAATAGGAATTGTCTTCTACAGAAATAATATAGCAATTTTCTGGATAAGTAGCATAATCTGAAAAATTCTTTATTTTTAACAAGAGATATTTATCATATAATGTAAATATGCATTCTTCCATTGCGCCTGATGAAACAAAGGCATTAGGATTCAGGCTCATAATACCACTTTGTTCAAAACCATTATTAATAAGCTCTGTAACAGGGCAGGGGAGGGAATAATATTCACCATTTAAACAAAAAGTTTTGCAATCAAAAGAATCACTAAAGCCAGTTGGTTTAACATAATTAAAAGGGACCGGAACTTCAGAATATATCTTATAATCAGAAGGTAGTGTCTCTCTGGTTTGAAGACGAACCGCAATCAATGTATCCGTATCCATATTAATTGTAAACATGATTGGTTTATCTAAATTGTCATAGGTTTCGTAAATCATATATAGATAATTATCATATTCTCTTGTTTCTGTTGGTTCGCCAAAAGCTTTTATGATATCTTTTTCGGTAGAAACATTTAACTGAATCCCTTTTGCGAAGTAAATATCAGTAAGATTATGCTTATAGTTTTCAATATCTAAAGAGGTTATATAACAATCTTTCAAAGGTGCAGCATTTATGGATGGATTAACAAGCATTGCAGAAAGTCGCAAGTCTCCTTTTTTCCAAGCAGCAGCACCTAGTTCTTCAGAGTAGAGCAGCTTTTCAAAATCATAATCACTTATAAATACTTCTGGATCAAAATCAGAACCTTTCATAGGTAACTGATATATTACACCATCAATACAAAATTGGGCATCATATAGATTTTCGGATAAATCGTCAATGACCGCATTTGTTTCAGTGTCTGCATTTTGTTCCGAATTTTCCGTGGATTTTTTATTGGAACAGGATATTAACGAAAAAGCAAGCATAACTGCAAGAAAATATACATAAATTTTCATTTTCATAATTATCTCCTTAAAATCAATGCTTCCGTCTTTTGACGGAAGCATATGATTCATGTGTTATTGCTTATTCAACAGGACTTTTATCACAAGATACTTCAATAGAAGTTAAAATACCATTTGTTGTAGTATAAGAACGTGAATTAGAATATTCCCATACATTTTCATAGAGATAATAGTAATTTTGTTCGTCGCTTTCATATAATGAATTTTCAAGATCGCCAAAAGCAGCAATCAATTCATCTTCGGTCATTCCAATTGTTATTCCGCCGGCGGTTTCATAAGCAATCTCGCCATGATATTCAGAATCATAACTTACACATATTACATAGCAATTATCAAAGCTGGTTGCATAATCAGAAAAGTTTTTAATTCGAACGGATAATTCTTTACCATCTTTCTCTAAAGAACAGTAGTATGTTTGTCCAGCCGGAATATAATCTTCATTATAATAGTATTGTAATTCATATCCATTCTTATAGAACTCGGTAATGGGGCAAGGAAGAGCATACATGTCGCCATCTAAAGAAATTTCAGTTCCATAAATATCATCACTTAATGCAGTAGGTGCTACATAATCATCAAGGAAATCAGGTCTCTCTAAATTAAGAGTATTGTCAAAACCGTCTATTTCTTCTACTTCGTTGTTAAATTCAGCACAATCAAAGATTCCTGTTTCTACATCAAAGGAGAATACTACATTCTGGTAATAATAGTTATCATCATCCTTGTAATAATAGAAGTATGTTCTGTAGCTTCCTTCATAGATATCACTTGGTTCACCGTAAGCAGCAATAATATCTTCCTGGGTAGAAACCTTTAACTGAATATCTTTTGCAAATTTTATTATGGTATCCTCATTTATATCTTCACCATCGATTTCCACACAGGTTACAACACAATCCTTAACCTTAGTAGCATTAATAGAGTAATTAGTAATATCTACCCAAATTTCAACACCATCTTTTTCAAAAATATCATAATCATAATCTTCAGAAGCAAGCTTGTAGTCTTCATCACCGTCATATTCCCAACCCATATCTACAAAATCGGAATACCACATGGGGAGTGCATAAACCTCACCATCAATACTAAACTGGAAGTCATAAAGATTGTCAGATAATTCTCCATCACCTAAGTTGAAGGAAGGCTTTTTATCATCATCCTTTTTGTCTTCATCTTCAGATTCAGCCTTACCGGATTTTTCGTCTTCATCCTCGTTTTTTTCATCCTCATCCTCAGACTTTTCGTCTTCGTCATCCTTGTCTTTGTCCTTATCTTTATCCTTATCCTTCTTGTCGTCCTTGTCTTCGTCGTCTTCATCTTCGTCATCTTCATCCTCGTCGTCCTTATCACGCTCAGATCTCTTAGAAGAAGAGTCATCATCGTCACCGGAGCATGCAGTAAAAGAGAAGGCAAGCATAAGCATTAAAAAGTACATTAAAAGTTTCTTTTTCATAATTTCCTCCTTATTAAATATGTAAATATAACAATATTAAAATAATACGAGGACCATAATTTGTCAATGAAAACACATAAAATATCTTGTCATGAAACTTTAGATGGTGTAATCTATTCCTGTAAAAAACTTAAAAATTATAGGAGGATTTTATGAACGCGATAAGTATTCAAAATTTATATACTTTAGAGGAAACCATCGCGGCTGACTTATTTACTGGTGCAACTTATCCCTGGGAGGTTTTGCCTAAAATTAGTGCCTATATTAAGAAATTGGGCACCACTTTAGATCCTGAAGTTTATGAACAGCGTGGAGAAAACATTTGGATTGCAAAAAGTGCAAAAGTAGCACCTACTGCCTGTTTAAATGGTCCCCTTATTGTAGATGAGGAAGCTGAAATCAGACATTGTGCCTTTGTAAGAGGCAATGCTATTGTTGGAAAAGGAGCAGTAGTCGGTAATTCTACAGAATTAAAGAATGTAGTGTTATTTAATAAGGTACAGGTCCCTCATTATAATTATGTAGGTGACAGTATTTTAGGATACAAAGCACATATGGGTGCAGGTTCCATTACTTCTAATGTAAAGAGTGATAAGACCTTGGTGGTTATTAAAGCAATCGGCAACCCTATTGAAACCGGTCTTAAAAAAGTAGGTGCTATGTTAGGCGATAATGTAGAAGTAGGATGTAACAGTGTATTAAATCCCGGTACCGTTATTGGTAAGAATTCTAATGTTTATCCCACCTCCTGTGTACGTGGTGTGATTCCGGCAAACAGTATTCATAAGAATAGTGGCGAGATTGTTGCAAAAAATTAATTGTTTCGATAAAAAAGCATATTTGTTTCTAAAAAATGCGAAAAAACACTAGCTTTTTTATGTCAAATATGAGAAAATGTATGCGGTGATTATGATATTTTTTTGTCAAAGCACAGGAAATATCTAAATATAATCAGATTTGAAAGGAGATTTCACATGATTTATTCAAGAGAAGTTGAAGAAATGTGTCCCGTAGCACAGGGCGTGTCTCACGGTTGTGCTCCCATTCCCGAAGAAGCAAAATGGGTAAAAGTTAAAGATGTAGCAGACATTAGCGGTTTAACACACGGTGTTGGCTGGTGTGCTCCTCAGCAGGGTGCTTGTAAGCTGACTCTGAACGTTAAGGAAGGTATTATCCAGGAAGCATTGGTTGAGACCATCGGATGTTCCGGTATGACTCACTCAGCAGCTATGGCTTCTGAAATTCTTCCCGGCAGAACCGTTATGGAAGCTTTAAATACTGACCTTGTTTGTGACGCTATTAACACTGCAATGAGAGAATTATTCTTGCAGATCGTTTATGGTCGTACACAGTCTGCATTCTCAGAAGATGGTCTTCCTGTAGGTGCAGGTCTTGAAGATCTTGGTAAGGGCTTAAGAAGCCAGGTTGGTACTATGTACGGTACTTTGGCAAAGGGTCCTCGTTATCTTGAAATGGCTGAAGGTTATGTAACCGGTATCGCACTGGATGCTGATGACCAGATCATCGGATATCAGTTCGTAAGCCTTGGAAAGATGACTGACTTTATTAAGAAGGGTGACGATCCTAACACCGCATGGGAAAAGGCTAAAGGACATTATGGTCGTGTAGCTGATGCAGTTAAGATTATCGACCCTAGACATGAATAAGAGATAGGAGGACGTAAAAATGGCATTATTTGAATCATATGAAAGACGTATTGATAAAATCAATGGCGTATTAAATAGCTATGGCATCGCTTCTATCGAAGAAGCAGAAAAGATTACAAAAGACGCAGGTCTTGATGTATACAACCAGATTAAAGGCATTCAGCCTATCTGTTTTGAAAACGCTTGCTGGGCTTACATTGTAGGTGCTGCAATCGCAATTAAGAAGGGCTGCAAGAGAGCAGCAGATGCTGCTGCAGCAATCGGTGAAGGTCTTCAGGCTTTCTGTATCCCCGGTTCTGTTGCTGATACCCGTAAAGTAGGTCTTGGACATGGTAACTTAGGTAAGATGTTATTGGAAGAAGAAACCGAGTGTTTCTGCTTCTTGGCTGGTCATGAATCTTTTGCAGCTGCTGAAGGTGCTATCGGTATCGCAGAGAAGGCTAACAAGGTTCGTACAAAGCCTTTAAGAGTTATCTTAAATGGTCTTGGTAAGGATGCAGCTCAGATTATTGCTCGTATCAATGGTTTTACTTTCGTAGAAACCGAATACGATCCTTACACCAATACTGTTAAGGAAGTATATCGTAAGTCTTACTCAGAAGGACTTCGTGCAAAGGTTAACTGCTACGGTTCTAACGATGTATGTGAAGGTGTTGCAATCATGCACAAGGAAGGTGTTGACGTTTCCATTACCGGTAACTCAACCAACCCTACCAGATTCCAGCATCCTGTTGCAGGTACTTACAAGAAGGAATGTAACGAACAGGGCAAGAAGTACTTCTCAGTAGCATCAGGCGGTGGTACCGGACGTACCCTTCATCCTGATAACATGGCTGCAGGTCCTGCTTCTTACGGTATGACCGATACCATGGGACGTATGCACTCAGACGCTCAGTTCGCAGGTTCTTCTTCAGTTCCCGCTCACGTAGAAATGATGGGTCTCATCGGTGCAGGTAACAACCCTATGGTTGGTATGACTGTTGCTGTTGCAGTTGCTATTCAGGAAGCTGCTGACGCAGGTAAGTTCTAAGGATTTAGGATTTCGTTTTTAATTTAAATATAAAGGGCTTCTCTTTATGGAGAAGCCCTTATAACTATAAAGAGAAGGAGAAATAAAATGGACAAGAAGATTACAAGTATTGTCGCTTATGCAGGTGTTTTGGGCGGTGCATTAGGCCTTTTACCCGGTATCGGTAAGTTAGGTATGTTCTTACCTTTGATCATTTGGTGCGTTGCTTACTTTGCTGGTGATAAGAGTGGTGCAAAGGTTCACTTAAACCAGACCTTAATCTTGGTTATCGTAGGACTTATCGGTTCAATTATCGGTATTATCCCTGTAATAGGTTTCATTGTAAACTTGATTATCTGGGTTGCAACCGTAGTATTCGGTATCCTTGGTTTAATCGCTGCAATCAAAGGCGAAGACAAGAAGCTTCCTATCATTGGCGACATTGCTATTTTGAAATAATTAATTAAAGAAAACTCCGAGGACATGTAGTCCTCGGAGTTTTTTGTTGTTTGTTATTGGGTTGTAGTTGCGTTGTCTGTAGTAGTACCATTCAGTGTATTCACTATATACTGCAAACGTTTATAAGCACGGGAGTAGTTGTTATTTGCATATTCCTCCATGCTTTCAGAGTATTCGTCTTCGTAAGTAATATGATAGGAACGAACAGCTTCTGACATATATTCACTGGCTTCGTCCGCAAGTTTTTCTAATGCATCATACTCCGTAGGGAAATCGATATTGGACAATTTCTTAAATTCATCATCTAACATATCCAAATAATACATAAGACTCGTTGTTGCTTCTTTAAGACCAGCTTCGTCGGCTTGAATATTATCCAGTTTATTAATTTCTGCATCTATATCCGAAACATTAGTACAAAAAGTGTTAAATTCATTAATAAATTTAGTATTACCGGCAGGGGTTTTGCCGCAACCGATCATAAAAATGCAAAGCAAAATAAAAATCAAGTACTTTTTCAAAAATACCACCTCCAAATAAATCTAGGTATAATTTATCATATTATTTAAAATAACGCAATCTTTTAAATCTTAAGAAATCTTGTAGAATAATAACATTTATGGTATTATAATTTGTAGTTTTTGTTTTTGAAAGGAATGAAACGTAATCATGACTAACTTAGAGTGGAAAGAACTTTTGAATAATAATAACGGCTTGCTTTTTTTGGATGGAGCTACCGGAACTAATTTAATGAAAGCCGGTATGCCTTCCGGCGTATGTCCGGAAAAATGGATTTTAGAGCATCCTCAAATTATGATTGATTTGCAGACAAAATATGTGGAAGCAGGAAGCCACATTGTTTATGCACCTACCTTTACTGCAAATCGTATTAAATTACAAGAGTATGGTCTTGAAGCTTATCAGAAAGAATACATACAGCAGTTAGTAATGATATCTAAACAAGCAGCAGGAGAGAAAGCATTAATTGCAGGCGATATTACTATGACCGGACAGCAATTACGTCCGATAGGTAATTTAGAATTAGAAGAATTAATTGAAATTTATAAAGAACAGATTATTTATTTATCGAAGGCAGGAGTGGATCTTTTAGTAGTAGAAACCATGATGAGTCTGGCAGAAACCAGAGCAGCTTTAATTGCAGCAAAGGAAGTCTGTGACTTGCCCGTTATAGTGACATTAACTTTTGAAGATACAGGTCGAACCTTGTTCGGTACGGACCCTGCAACTGCAGCTATTGTCATGGAAAGTCTTGGTGCTTGCGCAATTGGGGTGAATTGTTCCAGTGGCCCTGCACAAATGGTGAATATTATTAAAGAAATGAGCAAGGTATGTTCGATTCCTTTAATTGCAAAACCCAATGCCGGTTTGCCCATTGTGGATACCGATGGTACTATGACATATCCTATGACACCACAGGAATTTGCTGAAGAAATGAAGGAACTTGTGAAAGCGGGGGCTTCTATCTTGGGCGGATGCTGCGGTACAACACCGGAACATATTAAAGCCCTCAAAGCAGCAATTAAACCGGACATGCTCCCTGACAGACAACCGAAAAAGAATATTCGATATTTAACTAGCGAACGCCAAACCTTAAGCTTTGGGTTAGATGGTAATTTCCTTATAGTAGGCGAACGTATTAACCCCACCGGCAAAAAGGCCTTCCAGGAAGAATTACGCCAGAGCAATACTGATAAAGTACTGCAATTTGCCGAAGAGCAGGAGCTGGGTGGTGCTTCCGTACTGGATGTTAACATGGGTATGAGCGGAATTGACGAAAAAGCAATGATGCTTCGTTGTATTGAAGAGTTACAGACTGTAACAAATTTGCCTCTTTCTCTAGATTCCAGTCATGTGGATGTATTAGAAGCAGCACTACGTGCATATCCCGGAAGAGCATTGGTAAATTCTGTTTCTTTGGAAACCGAAAAGTTTGAAAAATTACTTCCTTTAGTCAAAAAATACGGTGCCATGTTTATTTTACTGCCACTTTCTGACGAGGGATTACCAAAAGATTTAGCTGAAAAGAAGCAAATTATTGATACCATTTATAATCGTGCCTTAGAATTGGGCCTGAAAAAAGAAGATATTATTGTAGACGGCCTGGTAACCACCGTAGGCGCTAATAAATTTGCAGGTAAAGAAACCTTAGAAACCATCAAATACTGCAAAGAAAACGGACTGGCTACCATTTGTGGTCTTTCCAATATTTCCTTTGGCATGCCCGGAAGAACCTATGTGAATACTGCCTTCTTGACCCTAGCTATTCAAAACGGATTAACCATGGCCATTGCCAATCCTTCCCAGGAAATGCTGGTATGCGGAGCGCTTGCAACGGACCTTTTGTTAGCAAAAGAGGACTCCGACTTAAGATATATTGAATACGCAAACAACATGACTGTACCGGAAAGCAAACCGGTCAAAGTTACCGAAAAAAAGGTCGAGGATTCTTCCATAGCAGTTCCGGAGGGCAAATTAGGTGCTATCTATACAGCAGTTATCAAAGGTAATCGTAATGGTATTGTAGCTCTTACAAAAGATGCCTTAAACAATGATACAGACCCGCAGGAAATTCTTAACCAGGCACTATTACCAGCCATCAATCAAGTGGGTGCATATTTCGAGCAAAAGAAATATTTCCTTCCACAGCTGATAGCCGGTGCAGAAACCATGAAAAATGCTATGGAAATATTAGAAGAAAAGCTATTGGTTAATGCAAGCAACGAAAACATGCCTGTGGTAGTCATTGCTACCGTAGAAGGCGACATTCATGATATCGGAAAAAATTTGGTTGCTATGATGCTAAAAAATTACGGTTTTCAGGTGATTGACTTAGGCAAGGATGTTCCTGCTTGTGAAATTATTAAAGCAGCCAAGGAAAATAACGCCGATTTAATTGCTTTGTCAGCCTTAATGACCACTACCATGCAAAAAATGAAAGAAGTGGTCGTCGCCGTAAAAAAAGAAGGACTACCTGCAAAAATTATGATTGGCGGTGCCGTTACAACCCCTGAATTTGCAACAGAGATTCAAGCAGACGGCTATGCAAAAGATGCAGCAGAAGCAGTTAAAGTAGCAAAGCATATGTTAAGTTTAGGAAATTCATAAAAACTGTTGATTTTAATACTTTAGTGTGATAAAATCATTCCAATTAGTTTCTATATACATAGTTAGGAGGAAACCCTTATGATAGGTGCTGATGCAATTATCAAATGTTTGGAAAAAGAGGGAGTGGAGTACGTTTTTGGTTATCCCGGCGTGGCTATTTGTCCTTTTTATAATAGTATTTTAGAGTCTGATATTAAGACCATTTTGATTCGTACCGAGCAAAATGCAGCCCATGCTGCAAGCGGTATGGCAAGAATGACCGGAAAGCCCGGTGTATGTGCGGTTACCAGCGGTCCAGGTGCGACAAATGTAATTACCGGTATTGCAACCGCTTATGCTGACAGTATTCCTATGATTGTAATTACCGGTCAGGTAGACAGTTCACTCCTTGGAAGCGATGTGTTCCAGGAAGCAGATATAACCGGTGCAGTGGAATCCTTTGTTAAATACAGTTATCTGGTTAAGAATGTTAATGATATTCCCAGGATTTTTAAGGAAGCCTTTTATTTGGCAAATACCGGTCGAAAAGGACCTGTTCTAATTGACGTACCTATTGATATTCAGAATGCTCCCATAAGCAAATTCAATTATCCTGAAGAAATCAGTATGCGTACCTACAAGCCCACTATCAAAGGCAATATGGCACAGTTGAAGAAGGTTTTAAAAGAGCTGGATAAGGCTGACAGGCCTATTATTTGTGTGGGTGGCGGTGTTCTTCTCAGTGGAGCTAAGAATGAACTTCGTGAATTTAGTGAAAAATATAAGGTGCCCGTTGTAAGTACTATGATGGGTATTGGTGCTATGCCTACCAAGCATCCTATGTATTTTGGTATGGTAGGAAATAATGGTAAACCTTATGCCAATCGCGCCATGAACGAATCTGATTTGTTGATTATGGTAGGTGCGAGAGTGGCAGACCGTGCTATTAGCCAGCCCGGTTTGATTACCCAGAATAAGATTTTGGTACATATTGATGTGGACCCTGTAGAAATCGGCAAAAATGCATATCCTACCATTCCTTTGGTTGGCGATGCAAAGCATATATTTAATGATTTACTTACTATGGAAATGGAATGTGAACACGAAGCATGGTTGGAGACCTTAAAGGAGTATCGTGAAACCATGGAGAAAAAACGCACTCCTAATCCGGATTATGTAGACCCTGCCGCATTTATTACCAGATTATCTGAGAAAATGCACGATAGAGCAGTATATGTTGCTGATGTAGGACAGAACCAGATTTGGTCCTGCGGTTATCACATTGTAAAGGATGGCAGATTCTTCACTTCGGGTGGTATGGGCACCATGGGTTATTCCATTCCCGCAGCACTGGGTGCAAAGATTGCTGATCCGAAACGTCAGGTAGTTGCAGTATGTGGTGATGGTTCTTTCCAGATGTCCATGATGGAGCTTGCTACCATGAAGCAATTTGATGTTCCGGTGAAATTAATTGTATTAAAGAATAATTATTTGGGCATGGTACGTCAGTATCAGCATTTTACCTACAAGGACAATTATTCTGTTGTAGATTTAAGTGGTAGTCCTAAGCTGGAAAATATTGCAGCAGCGTATGATATGAAATATCTTCGGTTGGAGAATATGGACAATGTTGAAGCAATTTTGGACGAATTCCTTGCTAAGGACGAAAGAGTCCTTTTAGAGTGTCTCATTGACCCTATGGATTTAGTATAATTGGAGGTGATATGTCATGAAAAAGAGAATATATCACGTTTTAGTAGAAAACCGTGCCGGTGTTTTAGGTAAAGTAGTAGGACTTTTTTCCAGAAGATGCTTTAATATTGATAGTTTGGTTGTAGGCGAAACCGATGACCCCAATGTATCCTGCATGACCATTGTAAGCTCCGGTGACGAAAGAACCATTGAACAGATCGAAAAACAATTAAATAAAAAAATTGATGTTATTAAGGTAAAAACCTTTACAGAAAGCAAAAGTGTAACCCGTGAACTTATGTTAGTTAAAATCAAGTACACAAAAAGCAATCGCAAGGAAATCATGGAGATTTGTGAAATCATGAAGGCTGAGATTGTGGATATGTCCAAGCATTACATGATGATTCAGGTATGTGATACTCCCGATAAAGTAAAGCTAATGATTAATATGCTTCAATCTATCAGCATCGTTGAAATTGCACGTACCGGAACTTTAGCTTTATCGAAATGTATGGAGAATGATGCATAAGAAGGTTGACATTGATACTTTAATGTACTAAAATGGAATTGTTCGGTGTTTTTATACACTTAATACTTCAAACAATATCAGAAATGATGAAAAGGAATTTACTATGCAGAAAAAGGTATTTCAATTATTGGTTGATAACAATCCCGGTGTTTTGAGTCGTATTTCCGGTTTATTTTCCAGACGCGGATACAGTATCGAAAGTATCACAGCAGGTGTAACTGCCAACTATAAAGTTACACGTATTACAATTGTAACCATTGGAGATGATGTTGTATTAGAGCAGATTGAGAAACAACTTGCTAAACTCGAGGATGTTAGAGACATTAAGGAATTAAAGCCTGAAGAATCCGTATACAGAGAGTTGATTCTTATTAAAGTAAAGGCAACTGCTGAACAACGTCAGGGCGTTTTGTCCGTAGTGGATATTTTCCGTGCTAAAGTTATTGATGTAGCAAAAGAAAGCTTGATTATTGAACTTACCGGTAATCAGGCAAAAATTGAAGCATTTTTAAATCTGTTGGAAGGCTATGAAATTCTTGAACTTGCCCGCACAGGTATTGCCGGTTTAGGACGTGGAACAGAGAATGTTGTTTACGTAGAAGACTAGTGTTATTTATAGGGAAACCTAACAAAATATATTATGATTACATAAATGGAGGAAATTTAAAATGGCAAAGATTTATTACCAGGAAGATTGTAACATCTCTTTATTAGAGGGCAAGACAATCGCAGTTATCGGTTACGGTAGCCAGGGACATGCACACGCATTAAATGCAAAGGAGTCAGGATGCAACGTTATCATCGGTCTTTACGAAGGCTCTAAGTCTTGGGACAAGGCAGTTAAGCAGGGCTTCGAAGTTTACACTGCAGCAGAAGCAGCTAAGAAGGCTGACGTTATCATGATTCTTATTAACGATGAATTACAGGCTTCAATGTACAAAAAGGACATCGAGCCTAACCTTGAAGAAGGTAATATGTTAATGTTCGCTCATGGTTTCAACATTCATTTCGGTCAGATCGTACCTCCCAAGAATGTAGACGTTACCATGATCGCTCCTAAGGGACCCGGACACACTGTAAGAAGTGAGTACCAGGCAGGCATGGTTGTTCCTTGTTTAGTAGCAGTTCATCAGGATGCTTCAGGTAAGGCTTTAGATAAGGCTTTAGCTTATGCTCAGGCTATCGGTGGCGCAAGAGCAGGTGTTCTTGAGACAACCTTCAGAACCGAAACCGAAACTGACTTGTTCGGTGAGCAGGCAGTTCTTTGCGGTGGTGTTTGTGCACTTATGCAGGCTGGTTACGAAACCCTTGTAGAAGCTGGTTATGACCCCAGAAATGCTTATTTTGAGTGTATCCATGAAATGAAGCTCATCGTAGACCTTATTTACCAGAGTGGTTTTGCAGGCATGAGATATTCTATCTCTAACACCGCTGAATACGGCGATTACATTACCGGACCTAAGATCATTACTGAAGAGACCAAGAAGACCATGAAGAAGATCTTAAGAGACATCCAGGATGGTACCTTCGCTAAGGACTTCTTGTTAGATATGTCTGCTGCAGGCGGTCAGGCTCACTTCAAGGCTATGAAGAAGTTAGCAGCTGAGCATCCTTCAGAAATCGTTGGTGAAGAAATCCGTAAGCTTTACAGCTGGAACAACGAAGAAGATAAGTTTATTAATAACTAATTTGTATTATAGAAAACAGGCGTCGTAGGGCGTCTGTTTCTGTATTTACAATAAGGAGGAATAAGAATGCGTGACACTTACTTTTCATACGAAATGCATGTTAAAGGTTCAAAAGAAAATGTACAAAAATTTTTAGAAAGCTATAATGTATCAGAAGATGATATTATTTATAATGAGGAATTTGCGGAAGAGTGTATTGTACATTTTTGCGGTGATGGAGACTATACTTTAGACCATGGATGTTTGTCCGATTATAGAGATTATGTCGATGCCCAAGACAAGAATTTATCCCGTTTTAGTCTTAAATTAAGAACTATGTTCTTATCCTTAGAAGCTCAGATTCAGGAGATTCATCAAGAATGTGACCCATATAGAAGCTTTCATTATTATGACAAGGGAAAGCTGAAAATAGAAGAATACGATGATTTGATTCCGGCGATAGAGTCGGATAAAATAGAGTTTAAATTTGATTTTTAAGTGAGAGAATAATTATGTACAATGATTCTTTTAAATATATGGGTATTCAACAAAAAATTGATCGCAATATAACTATAATATTATTTTTGAAAATAATGACGGTAATCATTTCATCATCACTTATTTTTGCATTATTATTAAATTTTTTCTTCAAAACCGAACCGGGTAGTTTGCTTTTGTTATGTTTGATTTTCTTTTTGTTAAATCTTTTTATGTTCTTAATCAGCGCTTATCTAATTAAGAGAAATAAAGAGTATGAAGAAGAAATGTATTTAATAGAATTTGAAAATTTGGAAAGGAAAAAACGAGTGGCAAAAATTCGAGAAGAGTCCTTGTCAGATTATGTACAAGATTACACACCAGAAGCTCCGGATGATAAAATTTCCTTCCCTATATTATTTTATAGTATTACATTTGTATTAAGTATTGCAGTAACATTCTTGTTATATGAAGCATTATAGAAATAGGGGGCATCTATACTTGCCCCCTAAAAAGTTAACTATTGAATAGACCTTATACATCTTGTAAAAACTTCTGAAGTGCCGGATTAGCCAATCCCTTGGCAGTATAAGCAAAACCGATTTTTCGTTCAGGAATAGGTTCTTCAATGACAAATTCTATAAGTTCCCCGCGTTTGAATTCTTCTTCAACAAATTCCTTAATTACACAAGCAGTTCCCAAACCAATCTTTGCAAAATCTATGAGCAAATCCATTGTTGTTACTTCGATTTGATTTTCCAGTGAAATATCCTTATTTAACAAATATTTATCCACATACTGACGGGTTACATTATTTTTGTTCAGAAGCAGGAATGTAGCAGTAGACATGAGTTCACTTTCTGTAAGTTCTGATATGCTGGTCTTTTCATACAAAAGCGAAGCGCGCTCCGCTAATTTTTCCAGATATTCCGGACTGGCAACAAAAACATCGTGAATAGTTTGGATTGGTTGGAATGTCAATCCACTCAAACGGTCAGATTCACCAACAAGACCAATATCTAAAGTTCCATTTTCCAATGCAGCCAACGTTTCGTATGTAGACTGACAGGAAATAGAGACCTTAACATTCGGATTTTTTGCAATAAAGTCTTTTAAATAGGGCATGAGTACATATTTACACAAAGTGGTACTTACTCCGATGGAAATACTACCTACACCCAAGGCATTATTCTGCTTAATTTGTTCTTCTCCATGCTTAATGGCCTGAAATGCTGAATCTAACTGCTGATATAGTATCTGTCCGCTTTCAGTTAAAAAAACCCCTTTGGATGTCCTCTGTAAAAGGGGCGTTGGAAAATTTTCTTCCAACTTGGAAATGGACTTACTCACTGCAGGCTGACTGATATAGAGCTTTTTGGCTGCTGCAGAAATATTACCGCACTGGGCTACAGTGTAAAAGATGTGATACAAATTCAAAGAGTTCATCATTTTTTCTCCATTCAAATCTTGCATTATACAAGTAAATACTATCATAACCACAAGTTATAATCAACATAATAAATATGTATTTGTAGAATAACAGTATTTATGATAAGATACATTTTAGAAGATATGTGAAGAATGTTCACAAAGTATTACAAGGAGGAAAAAATCATGGGAATGACAATGACGCAGAAGATATTAGCTGCAGCTGCTGGACTTGAAAAAGTAGAAGCGGGCCAGTTGATTGAAGCGAATTTGAGCTTAGTTTTAGGTAATGATATTACCAGCCCCGTAGCAATAAAGGAAATGGACAAAATGAAGGTAGAAGGCGTATTTGACAAGGATAAAATCGCTTTGGTACCTGACCATTTCGTGCCCAATAAGGATATTAAGTCCGCAGAACACTGCAAATGCGTAAGAGAATTTGCCAGAAAGAATGATATTACCAATTACTTCGAAGTAGGTGAAATGGGTATTGAGCATGCATTATTACCCGAAAAAGGCTTAACCGTAGCAGGTGATGTAATTATCGGTGCAGACTCTCATACTTGTACATACGGTGCACTTGGTGCCTTCTCTACCGGTGTTGGCAGTACTGATATGGCTGCCGGTATGGCAACCGGTAAGGCATGGTTTAAGGTGCCTTCTGCAATTAAGTTTAATATTGTTGGTAAAATGGATAAGTGGGTTAGCGGTAAGGATGTTATCCTTCACATTATTGGTATGATTGGTGTGGATGGTGCACTTTATAAATCCATGGAGTTTGTAGGAGAGGGCATCAAAAATCTTTCTATGGATGACAGATTTACCATTGCAAACATGGCAATCGAAGCAGGCGGAAAGAACGGTATCTTCCCTGTGGATGATTTGGCTATTGAATACATGAAGGAACACAGTAATCGTCCTTACACTATTTACGAAGCAGATGAGGATGCTGTATATGATGAGGAGTACACCATTGATTTAAGTACCCTTCGTCCTACCATTGCATTCCCTCATTTACCCGAAAATACACATACTATCGATGATATTAAGGAAGATATCGTAATCGACCAGGTTGTAATCGGTTCTTGTACCAATGGACGTATTGATGACCTTAGAATTGCTGCTAAGGTTCTTGCAGGACAGCATGTAAAGAAGGGCATGAGATGTATCATCATTCCTGCAACCCAGAAGATTTATATGCAGGCAATGGAAGAAGGGCTTCTTAAGACCTTTATCGAAGCGGGTGCAGTAGTAAGTACCCCTACCTGCGGACCTTGTTTGGGTGGATATATGGGTATTTTAGCTGAAAAGGAAAGATGTGTTTCCACTACTAACCGTAACTTCGTAGGACGTATGGGACATGTAACCAGTGAGATTTACCTTGCAAGCCCTGCAGTAGCTGCAGCAAGTGCTATTACCGGTAAAATTTCAAGCCCCTATGAGTTAGGAATGTAAGGAGGATAAACAAATGCAAGCTAAAGGAACAGTTTTTAAATATGGTGATAATGTAGATACCGACGTAATTATTCCTGCAAGATATTTGAATAGTTCAGATCCTGCCGAACTGGCAACCCATTGCATGGAAGATATTGATAAGGATTTCGTAAAGAATGTGAAGAAGGGTGATATTATCGTAGCAACCAAGAACTTCGGTTGCGGTTCTTCCAGAGAGCATGCACCCATCGCTATTAAAGCTGCAGGTGTTAGTTGTGTTATCGCAGAGACCTTTGCAAGAATCTTTTACCGCAATGCCATCAATATTGGATTACCCATTATTGAATGTGCTGAAGCAAGTAAGGGCATTGAGGCTGGAGATGAAGTGGAAATCGACTTCAATACCGGTATGATTTATAACCGTACCAAAGGAACTGAATTCAAAGGTCAGGCCTTCCCTGAATTCATGCAGAAGATTATCGCTGCAGAAGGACTTATTAACTACATCAACAATAAATAAAATGTGAATTCCCCGGCAAAGTCATCGGGCTTATATATCCTAATGAGGTAACCCTGAATGACGTCAGTACTTAGCGAGGTTTTTTCGAACTTAGTACTGCTACGTCGTTCATAAGCGAGAGCGGGTCCGAATAGGATATATAAGTTCGGAAGCTAACTGGGGATTTTTTTGTGCGTTTTGATGATTGTACTTCTTTAATTTAAGAGTATAATAGGATTGAAATAATAAAAAGAAGGCTTTGAAATGACACAGAAAAATAAAACCAACAAATATGAAATGGACATGTGTAATGGTCCCTTATTTAATAAATTAATCATTTTTTCTATTCCGCTTATTTTGTCAGGTATGTTGCAATTACTTTTCAATGCGGCTGATATTGTAGTGGTAGGACGCTTTGCCGGAGAGACTGCTTTGGCTGCGGTTGGTTCTACCAGTTCTTTGACTAATTTATTGGTAAATGTATTTATGGGGCTTTCCATTGGCGCCAATGTATTAGTTGCCAGATTTTACGGAGCGGGGCAGAAGAAAGAATTAGATGAAATGATTCACACCGCCATAGCAACCTCTGTTATTGCAGGTGTATTTTTGATTTTTGTAGGATTCTTTCTGGCAAGACCTGCACTCGCATTAATGGGGACTCCCGACGACGTTATAGATCAATCCGTACTTTATATGCGGATTTATTTTGCCGGAATGCCGGTATTAATGCTCTATAATTTCGGCAGTGCAGTTCTCCGTGCTATCGGCGATACGAAAAGACCATTATATTATCTTTTATTTGCAGGTGTCATAAATGTTGTTTTAAACTTAATCTTTGTAATCAATCTTCATATGGGTGTAGCAGGAGTTGCACTTGCTACGGTTATTTCACAGGCAATTTCTGCCATTTTGGTAATTCGATGTCTCATATTAAATGACGGAATGGTTCAATTAAACTTAAAAAAGCTTCGAATTGTACCGGACAAATTGTTCAAGATGATTCGAATTGGAGTACCCGCAGGACTACAGGGTGCAATGTTTTCCATATCTAACGTATTAATTCAGTCCTCTATTAACTCCTTTGGTTCCATTGCCATGGCAGGTAATACGGCCGCTTTGAACATCGAAGGATTTATTTATACGGCAATGAATGCCTTACATCAAGGCGCAGTAAGCTTTACCGGTCAAAACTTCGGTGCACATAAATTCAAACGAATCGCAAAGATTGCACTTATTTGCGAAATCATGGTAGTAGTTGTAGGAATATTGTTAAGTGTAGTTGTACTTTTCTTTGTAGAACCATTATTAGGTTTATATTCTCCCGAACCGGAAGTAATTCACTATGGTGTATTACGTCTTCAAATTATTTGTTCCACATATTTCCTTTGCGGAATGATGGATGTAATGGTAGGAATTTTACGTGGAATGGGTTATGCAATTGCTCCTATGATTATATCCTTAACAGGAGTTTGTGCTTTACGTGTGATTTGGATTTATAGTGTTTTTGCTAAGTTTAGAACGCTTGAAGTACTATATTTGTCATATCCGGTGACGTGGCTTGTAACCTTTTTGGTACAACTGATTATGTTCCTGATTATCTATAAAAATTATAAAAAACAGAATATCGGCGATAATCAAGAACAGAACAAATGTTCTTGCAATTAATATTAACATATGTTATACTCTATTTAATTCATTTTAATTTATTACGAGGTAACATTTATGTACGCTTATTTAAACGGTATTATTGCTGATATCGAAGAAGACAACTGCATAATAGATGTAAATGACATCGGATATAATGTTCAAATTTCCGGACAGACTATGACGCGGCTTCCGGGAATTGGTGAAAGAGTAAAGCTTTATACCTACACAAATGTCAAAGAAGATGCTTTACAACTTTATGGTTTCTTGTCCAAGGCTGACTTGGAGATGTTTAAAAAATGTATCACCGTAAGCGGTATCGGTCCGAAAGGTGCTTTAGGATTATTATCCGCCATGAATGCGGATGACTTACGTTTTGCCATTATTTCTCAAGATGTGAAAGCCATTTCACAGGCTCCCGGCATTGGTAAGCGTACAGCGGAAAGATTAATTTTAGAACTAAAAGACAAGCTTTCTATTGATGATGCCATGATTCAACGAGAGGCAGACAACTATCAGGGTACCACAGTGATTGTAGACGATGCACAGAAGAAAGAAGCAGTGGAAGCATTGGTTGCCTTAGGTTACGGCCAAACAGAGAGTTTGAAGGCTATAAATGCAGTAGAAAATGCTTCCGAATTAGATTCCGGTGCATTGTTAAAGGCAGCATTGAAAAAATTATTTTAAACCATAGAATTCCTTAAGGAGTAAACCATGGCACGCAGAGTAATAGAAACCAATATTACAGCAGAAGATGTTAAGATTGAAGGTAGTCTTCGCCCACAAACATTAGATGACTATATTGGTCAATCTAAAGTAAAAGAAAACTTAAAAATATATATAGAAGCCGCCAAATTACGTGGTGATGCCTTGGATCATGTACTGTTTTACGGTCCTCCCGGACTGGGAAAAACCACCCTCGCCGGCATTATTGCCAATGAAATGGGAGTTAATTTAAAGGTAACCAGTGGTCCTGCCATTGAAAAACCGGGTGAAATGGCCGCAATTTTAAATAATCTCGAAGAAGGCGATTTACTTTTTGTAGATGAAATACATCGTTTAAATCGTCAGGTGGAAGAAGTGCTTTATCCTGCCATGGAAGATTATTGCATCGATATTATGATTGGCAAAGGTGCTTCCGCTCGTTCTGTACGTTTAGATTTGCCCAAATTCACTTTAGTTGGCGCTACCACCAGGGTAGGCATGCTAACCGCTCCTTTAAGAGACCGTTTTGGCATGGTACATCATTTGGAATTTTATACGGTGGATGAACTACGCAAAATCATTCAACATTCCGCTAAAATACTAAATGTTGAGATTGACCCCAAAGGAGCAACTGAGCTTGCCAGAAGAAGTCGTGGTACCCCTCGACTTGCCAATCGTATTTTAAAAAGAGTAAGAGATTTTGCTCAGGTAAAATATGATGGAATTATTACGGAAGAGGTTGCCAAAATTGCACTGGATTTAATGGATGTAGACAAAATGGGACTGGATCACATCGATCGCAACATTTTGCTTACCATGATTCAGAAATTCAATGGCGGACCGGTGGGATTAGATACCTTAGCAGCTGCCATTGGTGAAGACGCCGGTACTATTGAAGATGTATATGAACCCTATTTGATTAAAAATGGTTTCCTCAATCGTACTCCAAGAGGGCGTATGGTTACGGATTTTGCCTATAAACATCTCGGAATCAGTATTTCTGAATGATTTTTATCATAAAAACCTAGAAATAGCTTGCCACTTATCCATCTCTGATATATAATATATGTTGTAGTATTTTTATTTATTGATAGCATATTTGGTATTTTTCAATCAGATAAAGGGGTGTGGATTATGTCTTCCAAAACAGATACAGAAGTAATCATTGGCGGAAAAGTTTTTACATTGAGCGGATATGAGAGCGAAGAGTACTTGCAGAAAGTAGCAGCTTATTTGAATAACAAGTACAACGAATATAATAAAATAGACAGTTTTAAAAGACAGCCCATTGACGTTCAGAATATTTTATTGCAATTGAATGTTGCGGATGATTTATTTAAAGCCAAAAAACAGATTTCTCTTTTAGAAGATGAATTACAGCGTAAAGAGAAAGAGTTATACGACTTGAAACATGAATTGGTTTCTGCGCAAATGAAACTGGAAAAATATCAATAAAATCAGAAGCTGCCTTTAACGGCAGCTTTTGCTGTATTGGAGTATATTATGATCAATAAAAATGTTGAATTATTAGCTCCTGCCGGTAATAAAGAGGCATTTATAGGTGCCATTAATGCGGGTGCAGACGCAGTCTACCTTGGCGGCGAAAAATATAGTGCTCGTGCTTATGCCGACAATTTTAGTACGGAAGAGATAATCTTCTGTATTCGTTATGCTCATTTACGCGGTAAAAAAGTTTATCTTACCGTAAATACTTTAATGAAAGATTCAGAAATTGATGAGTTATGTGATTACATCGCACCTATGTATGAAGCAGGTTTAGATGCCTGTATTATTCAGGATATAGGTGCATTTACATTGTTAAAAAAGACTTTTCCGGACATGGAAATGCATGTAAGCACACAAATGACCATTACTGGTGTATATGGAGCAAAACTCCTTAAAGAAATGGGTGCATCCCGTATTGTCCCAGCCAGAGAACTGAGTTTAGAAGAAATAAAATACATCCGCGAAGAAACCGGTCTGGAAATAGAGACCTTTGTACATGGTGCCATGTGCTATTCTTATTCCGGTCAATGCCTGTTCAGCAGTATTTTGGGCGGAAGAAGCGGTAATCGCGGACGCTGTGCACAACCCTGCAGGCTTCCCTATAAAGTGTCTTTAAACGGTCAAACCACACCGGAATGTTACCCCTTGAGTTTGAAGGATATGTGTACCATTGAACATCTTGATACATTGATGGAAGCCGGTATTGATTCTTTTAAAATTGAAGGACGCATGAAGAAACCGGAATATAGTGCGGGAGTAACTGCCATTTATCGCAAATATATGGATTTAAAACTTAAAAATCCAAACACAAAGCTTCATTTTCATAAAGATGATCTTGAAAAATTAAACAAATTATATATCAGAAGCAAGCGCCAGGATGGGTATTATTTTAAGCAAAATGGTGCCGATATGGTTACCTTAGACAGTCCTTCTTATAGCGGTAGCGATGATGTTTTATTACAAGATATTCAACAAAAATACATTAACCAGATTACACGTTTTCCACTTACGGTTTATGCCAGTGTTATTTCCGGTGAAAAAATCAGTTTGACCTATATCTTTAAAGAGATATCCGTATCTGTGGAGGGGGATTTTGCGCAAATAGCTCAAAAAACTGCTATGACAGAAGAAAATATTGCAAAACAGTTAACCAAATTAGGAGATACTTCTTTTGAAGCAAAGGAAATAAATATTTATACGGATAATCATAGCTTTTGTTCCATAAAATCCTTGAATGAACTGCGTAGAGTGGCAGTAAAGAAATTAGAGGATGCGATTATCGAGTCGTATGGTCTGACAACTTATAGGAACTATATTCCACAGGAAGAAAAAACCAAATCCTTCTATAGTTTAAACAATTCTTCTAAGCAAGGTACCAGTATCCATATTTCCACCTCGGAGCAGTTAGAGGCCTTTACGGAGTATGTGAAAGAATATAGTTACAAGGATTTGTCGCATATTTATGTGGAAAGTGAATTGTGTTTACAAAATCCTGATATTATTATGAAACTTCAAGATTATGATTTTTATATAGCATTACCTTACGTAATGCGAAAAAAGGATTATTCAACGATAAAATCCCTGCTTACCAAAAGTGTTAATATGGGCAACAAGGGTTTTTTAATACGCAATCTTGAAGAATATGCTTTCTTACAGGAAATGGGTTATATCGGTGAAATACGAGCCGAAGCGGGTATTTATGTCTGGAACAAGTATTCTTTGGATTACTGGACCTCCAGAATATCCGGAATACAATGTCCATTGGAACTAAATAAAAAAGAATGGAAAAATCTTTTTAAAGAAACACCCCTTGAAAAGCTTATTTATGGTCGTATTCCCATGATGATTACTGCAAATTGTGTTGCCAAAATCACTTCGCATTGCATAAATCAGCAAAAACGTAATACTTGCGCATATATAACAGACCGTTATAACAAGCAGTTTCCGGTAATATTATCCTGCAAATATTGTACCAATATTATTTATAATAGTGTACCTCTTTCATTACACAAGGAATTACAGAGTTTTCATTCTCAAATGATTAAAAAAATACATTTCACAACCGAAAACGGAGAGGAAACAAAGAAAATTCTTAAATTTTTCCTAAAGATTACGGCAGAAGAGTTGACCGAACCGCCATTTAAGGAATATACTACTGCACATGAGAAACGCTCAGTTCAATAAATTAATATGTTAGGAGCATAATATGGGTAATTTCATATCTCGGGAAATATTAGAGTTTCTCGTGATGATATCAAATTATTTTATAGCATTGTGTATGGTTTTCTATACACTGGATTGCTTTTTGTCATTTAAATATCGTGAAGAGTCCTCCGGTGGAATCTTGTATATCAGACAAAACTTCTGGATGTTTATTATTCAATTCTTAAGCTTTTACAACCTTGCCTATTTAAGCAAAGATTGGGGCTTTGTTTTATTGTATATTGCATTACAGATGTTTTTACTGGTGGTTCTATGCATTACACCACTTATTTATCGTACTATAAACCGTCTCTTACTAAACAATATGTGTATGCTTTTTGGAATTGGTATGATTGCCATAGCACGTTTATCCTTAGAGAAGGCACAGCGTCAGTTTGAGATTATGGGGATTGCCTATGTAATCTGCATGTTTGTCCCCCTTCTTTTCAAAAAGACCGGTTTTTTACTTAAACTCAAATGGACTTATGCCATTTTAGGAACCGTTGCCTTAGGAAGTGTATTGTTATTAAGCGATTCTACCTATGGGTCCAAAATCAAATTTACAATTGAAGGGATTTCGTTTCAACCTTCCGAATTTGTAAAAATATTTTTTGTTTTGTTTTTAGCTGCCTCCTTTTCAGCTGGCACCAATTTGGTTCAGCTCTTAATTACCAGCCTTATTGCAGGAGCACATGTATTAATTTTGGTCTTATCTACAGATTTAGGTAGTGCATTAATATTTTTTGTCACCTATTTAGCAATGATATTTGTTTCCACGCGCAACTATTTATACCTTCTCTTAGGAGTGGGCAGTGGTTGTGGTGCCTCTTTTTTGGCATTTCATTTATTCACCCATGTTCGTACAAGAGTTTTGGCATGGACAGATCCTTGGAGTTATATTGATAACAAGGGATATCAGATTACACAATCCTTATTTGCCATCGGAAGCGGCAGTTGGTTTGGAATGGGATTATATAAAGGAGTGCCCGACGATATTCCCTTTGTAGAAACAGATTTTATTTTTTCCAGCATTTGCGAAGAATTTGGTACGATTTTTGGTATTTTACTTATTTTAGTAATTATAAGTTGTTTTATAATGATTATTCGAATTGCCCTGACGACAGCAGATCAGTTTTATCGATTAACTGCCTTTGGATTCGGTGTGCTATATACATTCCAAGTGTTCTTAACAGTCGGAGGAGGAATTAAATTTATTCCTCTGACAGGAGTTACTTTACCATTTATCAGTTATGGCGGTAGCTCTCTGGTATCTGTCATGATTATGTTTTTTATTTTGCACAGTATTCATATGCGATGCCAGACGTTGCAACAAAAACAAAGTTTTTCTGAAGAAGTAATTGATTTAGATGATGTAGTAGATTTAGATGAAGAAATGGTTCTTGAAATGGAAGAGAAGGAAAATGAAGAAAGAGAAGACACGTAAACCGTCTGAAAATATAACTTCATATGATAATTCCAAAGAAATAAAAGGGGTAATGGTCTTTTTTACCATGCTTTTTTTAGTGATGCTGGTTTACTTGGGCTATTTTGTTGCAACCAATGAACAGGAGATGGTAAATAACAGTTACAACGGACGTCAGGAAATTATTCTGTCCCAAAATTATAGGGGAACTATTTATTCTGCTTCCGGAGAAGCATTAGCTAAGACTGTGTATTCTTCTGATGGCACCGAATATCGTACCTATCCTTATAATAATTTGTTTTCCCATGTAGTAGGCTTTTCCACAAACGGAAAAACGGGCATTGAAGCTTTTTCCAATTATTATCTGATTAATTCCAATATCAGCATGGCTGAAAAGCTGGCAAACACTACCGCAGGAGTCAAAAATCCGGGAAACAACATCTATACAACTCTTAATTTAGAGATTCAAAGAGCAGCCTATAAAGCACTTGGTACTTATGACGGTGCGATTATTGTAACGGAAGTATCTACCGGCAAAGTACTTGCCATGGTATCAAAACCCGACTTTAATCCTAATGAGATTGTAGAAATTTGGGACGAATTACAAGACTCTGAAGATAGCAGTGTTTTATTAAATCGAGTAACCCAAGGATTATATCCTCCGGGTTCTACCTTTAAAATCCTGACTACATTGGATTATATTCGTCAAAACCCCGATACTTACAATAATTATACCTATAATTGTGTAGGTTCTTTCCGTAAAGGAAACGATAAAATTCAATGTTATCATGGCAGTGTACACAATAAAGTTTCACTCCTTACTTCCTTTTCAAAATCCTGTAATGCATCCTATGCCAATATCGGAATGAGTCTTGACCGCGAAAAGTTAGAGGATACATTAAATTCATTACTGTTTAATAACGAATTGCCTTGGGATTACCTTTACTCAAAAAGTTATTCCCCCATCAACTCTGATATTAGCGATACCGATATGTTACAGGCCTCCATAGGTCAGGGACAAGTGTTGATGACTCCTTTGCATTTAAACCTGATAACCTGTGCCATCGCCAATAACGGAACTTTGATGGAACCCTATTTAGTCGACAGAGTAGAAGATGCCAACGGGAAAAAAGTTAAAACCTATCAACCCAAAGCATACGGTGCACTTATGACCGAAGCCGAGAGCGAAGTATTACGTAAATTAATGGCTGAAGTGGTTAACAGCGGTACCGGAACGCGATTAAAAGGATATGGTTATACTGTCGGAGGCAAAACCGGTTCAGCTGAATATAACAGCAACAAAGAAGATTCTCACGCTTGGTTTACAGGATTTGCTCCACTTGAAAATCCTCAAATTGCAGTAACCGTTATTATTGAAGGTGCCGGTGCCGGAGGTGATTATGCCGTTCCAATGGCCAGAAGAGTTTTTGATGCGTATTTTAAACAAATAGAAAATTAGGCTTGCTATAATTCTAAAATTGGAATATACTAATTTTAGTCTATAAGACACACCAAATCAGGAGGAATTGCAATGATTGAAGCAACAAGCTGTGGTGGTGTGGTAATTTTTCGTGGAAAAATTTTACTCTTGTACAAGAATTACAAGAATAAATACGAAGGCTGGGTTTTACCAAAGGGTACCGTAGAAGAGGGAGAAGAATTTAAAGATACTGCTTTGCGTGAAGTTTTGGAAGAATCCGGTGCGAAAGCGTCTATTATTAAATACATCGGAAAGAGCGAATACACTTTTTCCGTTCCTGATGATATTGTGGAAAAGGATGTGCATTGGTATTTAATGATGGCCGATAGTTATTACAGCAAACCACAAAAAGAAGAATACTTCGTAGATTCCGGCTATTATAAATTCCATGAAGCATATCATCTGTTGAAGTTTTCCAATGAGAAGCAAATCTTAGAGAAAGCCTACAACGAATACTTGGAATTGAAAAAAAAGAATTTATGGGGCAACAAGAAATACTACTAAAAAAGTTTGGCTAAAAGCCAAACTTTTTCTATTTTCTAATCTTATAAAACTCTTTCAATTATCAAATCCGGTCTCAACATCAAATTAATGGTTTCTGATTTGTCATTTCGAAGAATGGGGCGGGATAGTCTGTCATTGTTCAAAATGAAAACCTCCCATATACTTTCATCAGATAACTGCACATTTGTACCTATTTGAGCATTGGCAATACGCTTCATAATAGGCATCAATATTTCCACATCAAACTGACTTAGGGACTCCTCGAAATATGCCAGAATATTAAGAGGGGGAATGGACATACGATGCGCTCTCGGGGCCGCCATAGCCTCATAGGTATCAATAATACTAATACATCTTGAATAAAAATCTATATCTTCTTTATCAAAACCATAAGGATAACCGGAACCATCCATTCTTTCATGATGGAGAATCACAGTTCTCTTAATTCTGTCATCAATGGAATGTCTACGTAATAATTTATAGCCTGTAACCGTATGGGATTTAATCTGCTCAAACTCCTCAGCCGTTAATTTTCCCGGCTTCCAAAGCAAATGATAGGGGAGCATCAGCTTGCCAATATCATAATAAAATCCACACAAAATAAGTATATTTTTGTCTGCTTCATTCATCATAAGCCAATCCGCAAAGGTTCCGGCAATTAAAGCTGAATTGAAGCAATGAGTAAGAGTCATTTCATCTTCATTGGGTACACGATTGTACAAATAATCAAATATCGCCGCATTAGTGGGCACTGCAGAAATAACATTATGATATAAATTCAACAACTTTGTACTATCAATCAAGGTTCCTTTATTAAAGAAAATGGTCATCATTTCTTTATAACGATTTAAATTATCCGAATAAATAATCTCAAACGCTTTAAAGGTATTATCCAAACGAATTCGTTCATGATGTGTCTGAGCGAAGTCTATATCCTCCATAACCGTAACACACATAATGGAATAACGGTTAAGTCTCTCTATAATTTTGGGAGTAATTTCTGTACCTGCTGTTATTAAAACGTGATTCTTAGAATCCAAAACATCCTCTCCGAGAATCATTCCGCTTTGCAGAGACATTCTGGCTATAATTTTCATACCATTCCTCACTTGTGCAAAGTTTTCCTTATAAAAATAGTATAAGTATATGATTATAAAGTCAATGGATAATTTCTTTCTTTTTTTATTATTTTGTGATATACTAAGAATACATGAAAAATAATCACAGGTGAATTATGAAAAAGATTACTTATCGTTACCAGTTGTACTTAAGTGACAGCATCAATTATGGAGACATATTTAAAATAAAGCGCCAGCTAAACACGTCGCCTCTTAGGGCAGATGTGTATTTAATTGTGCGTTCCATAAACGAAGAAGACCAGCTGGATATTTTTCATTCAAAATATTTACCACAAAAATTTTATAACCGACACAACAAAGCACTACATGTATTCGGTATTACCAAAACTAAGGATGAAGCATTTTCAATAGTCGAAAAAATCGCCCAAGAATGTCTTGATGCCAGAGGCGATGCAAATATTATCAAATACCTTATTGGAGAATAAAATGTTAGCAATTATCTTAGGAATATTAAAAGTAATCGGTATAATTTTACTGGTTCTTATCCTTTTAGTGCTTTTTATTCTTGCTATTGTATTATTTGTTCCAATCCGTTATAAAGGAAATGGTTTAATTGACAAATCAAGAAAAGAAGCAACCCTCAAGGTCACGTGGCTTTTACATGCTTTAAGTGTTCGAATGGATTATAAACATCCGGACAAACCTATTGTATTAATTAAGCTTTTGGGAATTGATATTAAAAAATTCAAAAAAAAGCCCAAACCATCGAAACCACCTAAGGAGAAAAAAGATAAGAAGGAAAAATTACACCCGAGCATTAATCTTGCACTACTAAATTATGACGATGAACCCACTCCTCCTAAGCCGGTAAAGCCCAAAGAACCGCCCCTTAATGAGGAACATAAGAAAATAGTAGAAGATTATACGGAAGAAAAAGCAAAACCAAAAGAAAATTTACGAGAAAAGCTTAATAAGATTGTAAATAAGATCACTTCCGTGTATAATAAAGTGAAGGATATCTTGGCAAATATTGAGTATTATTTGGAACTTTTGCAAGAAGAGGGAACCAAAGCATTGCTTGGAAAAACCCTGGAGGCCTTGATTCAGATACTGAAAAAATTAAGACCAAGAAAACTTATCATAAATGCTGAAATTGGCTTTGACACACCGGACACAACCGGCAAGCTTTACGGTTTGTTTTGGGCATTTAAACCCGCATTAGGAGAGGATGTTAATATTACTCCTCATTTTGAAGAAAAGATTTTAGAAGGAGACTTCTATTTTAAAGGTAGAATTACCATTTTTACAATATTAATAAACGGTTTGAAAATTGTATTAAACAAGAATTTTAAACCATTTCTGAAAAAAATCAAAAACGGAGGATTAAACAATGGCAGAGAAGGTAAATAAATGTGATGGATTAGTTGAGTCTTTATTAAAAGGCATGGATACTGCATTATCCACAAAAACAGTAGTAGGTCAACCCACTCAGATTGGTGATGTAATTATCGTTCCCTTGGTAGATGTAAGCTTTGGTTTCGCAGCCGGAAGCGGATGCAACGACGAAAAGGGTAAAGCCTCAGCCGGTGGTGGATTAGGAGGCAAAATGTCCCCCAATGCAGTTTTAGTTATTAAAGACGGTACTGCAAAAATGGTATCTGTTAAAGGTCAGGACATGGTTGGTAAGATTGTAGATATGATTCCTGAAATTGTAGACAAGTTCACTGCTAAGAAGGGCGACGAACTCACCAATGAAGAGATTATTGAAGCTGCATTTCCCGAAGAAGAATAATTCATATTTGATAAATCAACTGCATATAATATAACAAGCCCGAGAACGAAGAGTAGTGGTATGAAAAATTCTCTAAAACATATTATCGGATTTATGTCCTTCTTTATTGCAATAGGTATGTTATTATCACTTTTCATATCCAGCAAGTTTGGTGCAATTGTATTAATCATTATTCTTTTGATAGTAGGATATATATGCTTGATGTGTGAATCATGAGACAAAAGAAAAGCCTGTTCGCTATGAACAGGCTTTTTTAGCAAATGAAGTTATGCTCTTTCAACAGCACCAGACTTTAAGCAGCTGGTACAAACGTGCAATTTCTTAGTTGCACCGTTTACATTACATTTAACACTCTTAACGTTAGACTTCCAAATAGCATTGCTTCTTCTATGGGAATGGCTTACGTTATTTCCGAAATGAACGCCTTTGCCACAAACATCACACTTTGCCATCGCTTGACACCTCCTCGTTCTATCTGATACAAAACAACATTGATATATTAACAGAATTTAACCATAAAATCAAGCACTAAAAATCATTTTTTAAAATTTTTGTATTTTTTATTCCCTTTTTTGAAAAAAGATTGTATAATCAAAGCATTATATATAATAGGAGGTACTATGATGAAAGGTTCTTCTTTAAATACTCATCTCGGAAATATAAAGATTGATAACGAAGTTATTGCAAAATATGCAGGTAGTGTAGCAGTAGAATGTTTCGGTATCGTTGGCATGGCAGCCGTGAGTGTAAAAGATGGCTTAGTACATTTATTAAAAAAAGACAGCCTTACAAGAGGCATCAATGTAAGCATTGTAAACAATAAATTAGTATTGGATTTTCATGTGATTGTTGCTTATGGTGTAAGCATTCTTGCAGTGTCTGATAATTTGATCAGCAATGTTAAGTACAAGGTAGAAGAATTTACCGGATTAGAAATTGAAAAAATCAACATCTTTGTAGATGGTGTTAGAGTTATTGATTAAGGAGGAAAGAAAGTTGTCTTCAAATACAATCGACGCTAAGTTACTCGCAAAGATGTTCTTAGCTGGAGCAAAAAATCTCGAATCCAACAAAGAATGGATTAATGAACTAAATGTATTCCCTGTACCGGATGGTGATACCGGTACCAATATGACCATGACAATTATGTCTGCAGCAAAAGAAGTAGCTGCTTTAGGCGAAGAACCTGATATGGCTACTCTTTGCAAAGCAATTTCCAGTGGTTCCTTGAGAGGCGCCCGCGGAAATTCAGGTGTTATTTTATCACAGTTATTACGTGGCTTTACAAAAGCAATTAATGAACAGAGTGAAATTACGATTTCTTCTTTGGCAAATGCCATGGAACGCGGCGTAGAAACTGCTTATAAGGCTGTTATGAAGCCTAAGGAAGGTACTATCTTAACAGTTGCCCGTGGCGGTGCTGAAAAGGCTGCAGAGCTTTTAGAAGATGGCGCCACTGATATGAATCAATTTATTTCTGATGTAATTACACATGCAGAATATGTACTTAGCCAGACCCCCGAAATGTTACCTGTATTAAAACAGGCCGGTGTTGTAGATTCTGGCGGTCAAGGTCTTATTCAGGTATTGAAGGGTGCTTATGATGCATATCTTGGCAAAGAAATCGATTATACCATTCAGTCATCTGATAGTAAACCTGCAGGAACCTCACAGATGTCTGCAAGCTTCAATGCACAGGCTGAGATGGATATAAAATTTGGTTATTGTACCGAATTTATTATCTTATTAAGCAAAACCTTCAACATCAAACATGAAATGGACTTTAAGGAATATTTGGAATCCATCGGTGATTCTATTGTTTGTGTTGCAGATGATGATGTGGTTAAGGTACATGTGCACACCAATGATCCCGGACTTGCTATCCAGAAGGCATTAAAATACGGTCAGTTATCAAATTTAAAGATTGATAATATGCGTTTAGAACATCAGGAAAAGTTATTCAAGATGTCTGAAAAAGAAAATGCCCAGTTAGAAGCTACTACATTTAACGAACCTCCTAAGGCTATCGGTTTCCTTGCCGTTTCCGTAGGTGAGGGTGTTAATGAAATCTTCAAAAGCTTAGGCGTAGATTACATTATAGAAGGCGGACAGACCATGAACCCTTCCACTGCAGATATTTTAGATGCAGTAGAAAAAGTAAATGCCGAAACAATATTTGTATTCCCCAATAATAAGAATATTATTTTGGCAGCAAATCAGGCCGCCGAGCTTATGACCGAGAAGACCCTTCTCGTTATTCCTACCAAAACTATTCCTCAGGGTATTACCGCATTAATTAATTTTGTACCCGATGCTTCAGCAGAAGAGAATGAGGAAGTAATGTTAGAAGCAATCGGCACCGTAAAAACCGGTCAGGTTACTTATGCTGTAAGAGATACCGTAATTGATGATATGGAAATCAAGCAGGATGACTTTATGGGAATAGGTGACAAGGGTATGCTTGCTGTTGGCCAGGACATGATGGAAGTTACCGAGAAAATGATTGCTGCTATGGTAGATGAAGATTCCGAGCTTATCAGCATTTACTATGGTGCAGATGTGGAAGAAAGCGTTGCTGAAAAACTTTCTGCAAAAATAGAAGCTAACTATCCGGATTGTGATGTGGAATTACAGTTTGGTGGACAACCAATTTACTATTATTTAGTATCAGTAGAATAAATATGGTCACATTGGAGGGAGGCAGGTATGTCTCCCTTTTCATATATTGGAGGTTACTATGGGCGATAGAACACCGATTCAACAATTAAAAGGTATAGGCGACAAAACCGCTAAATTATTTAATAAATTACATATTGAGACCGTAGAAGATTTGTTGGTGTACTTTCCCAGAGATTATGAAACCTTTAAAGAACCTTCCACCATTGCAAGTGCAGCTGTCGGAACCGTAACTGCTGTATATGGTACGATTGCAGGAATCCCTAACGTAAAGAAGGTCCGTAATCTTACCATTATGAACGTATTAATCAAGGACAGTAGTGGTGGTATGCAGTTAACCTTCTTTAATATGCCTTTTTTAAAGAATGTACTACGAAACGGCAGCACCTTTATTTTTCGCGGTATGGTACAAGCTAAAGGTCCTGCCAAAATTATGGAACAACCCAAAATGTACAAGCAAGAAGAGTATAAAGGTTTTTTAAGCGCTATTCAGCCCCGATATTCCTTAACGAAAGGCATCACTAATCAAACTATACAAAAAGCGGTAAAACAAGCCCTTTCCAATCATCCTTTACAGGCTGAACAATATCCTGAACATTTTATGGCAGAATATAATTTGCTATCCTACAAGGAAGCATTGCATAATATTCACTTCCCTAAAAACCAAGAGATGTTGTTACAAGCCCGCAGACGTATGGTTTTTGATGAGTTTTTTGATTTTCTATATTATTTACGACAAAACAAAGACCAGTCGGATCAGCTTCCTAATGAATATCAAATGATAGAAACCGCAGATACCGTACGCTTCTTGGAAGTTTTACCCTACGAACTTACTAAAGCACAAAAAAAGGTCTGGGCTGAAATCCGGAGTGATTTAAACTCCCCTTACTGCATGAATCGTCTTATTCAAGGTGATGTGGGTTCCGGTAAAACTATTATCGCGATTTTATCCCTGCTTATGTGCGTATCCAACGGATACCAAGGAGCCATGATGGCACCTACCGAAGTTTTGGCCACCCAACATTATGAGGATGTCCGCGAATTTATTGAAAAATATCATTTGCGTTTTACCCCTGTACTTTTAGTAGGCAGTATGACCGCAAAAGAGAAACGCCTTGCTTACGAAAAAATCGAAAGCGGAGAAGCAAATCTTGTTATCGGCACCCATGCGGTTATTCAAGAAAAAGTAATCTTTAAAAATCTTGCGTTAGTGGTTACAGACGAACAGCATCGTTTTGGTGTACGTCAACGTGAGATATTAGCAAATAAAGGGCATAATCCTCATGTTCTGGTTATGAGTGCAACTCCCATTCCAAGAACTTTAGCAATTATACTATACGGTGATTTACAACTTTCGGTTATTGATGAATTACCGGCAAATCGTCTCCCCATAAAAAACTGTGTCGTTAATACCTCCTTCCGACCCAAAGCTTATCAATTCATTGAAAAAGAAGTGAGAAGCGGACGTCAGGCTTACGTAATTTGTCCCATGGTGGAAGAGGGCGAAATGGAAGATTTAGAGAATGTAGTAGAATACGCAGAGAAGCTTCGTGCTGCGTTACCTGCTGATATTCAGATAGGTATTTTACATGGTAAAATGCGTCCCGCAGACAAAAATCGCATTATGGAGGAATTTGCAAACCATAATATTGATGTCCTGGTTTCTACAACCGTTATTGAAGTAGGTATTAATGTGCCCAATTCCACAGTTATGATGGTGGAAAATGCAGAACGTTTTGGCCTTGCACAGCTTCACCAGTTACGCGGACGAGTAGGACGTGGCGAACACCAAAGCTATTGTATTTTTGTCAGTACCCAGGATAACAAAGCTACCATGGAGCGTCTGGAAATATTAAATAAATCGAACGATGGTTTCTTTATTGCCTCAGAAGATATGAAATTGAGAGGTCCCGGTGATTTGTTCGGCATCCGTCAAAGTGGTGAGTTTTCCTTTAGAATTGGTGATATTTATGCAGATGCCAATGTTTTAAAAGCAGCTTCGGAAGCAGTAAATAAAATTGATGCAGGATATTTATCAGAAGAGGAAATGAAGCAAATTACAAGCTATATGAACGAGAAGAGTTCCGG
>JAZSPK010000030.1:0-74668 GCA_045537405.1 Acetatifactor sp. | reverse complement strand
TCTTCGCTATTACAGATATCGTTGAAGATAAAAAAGGAAGAAAACAGAAAAAATTCTCTGCTTTCATCGTAGAAAAAGGAACAGAAGGATTTACCTTCGGAACAAAAGAAAAGAAAATGGGTATCCGTGGTTCAGCAAGATACGAATTAATTTTGCAGGATTGCAGAATCCCTGCTGAAAACTTACTTGGACAGAGAGGAAAAGGATTCCCTATCGCTATGCACACTCTTGATGGTGGACGTATCGGTATCGCTGCTCAGGCTCTTGGTTTAGCTGAAGGTGCTTTAGAAGCTACAATCGCTTACACTAAAGAAAGAAAACAGTTCGGCAAAACAATTGCTCAGTTCCAGAATACACAGTTCCAGTTAGCTGATATGGCTACAAAAGTTGAAGCTGCAAGAATGTTAGTTTACAAAGCAGCTATGGCTAAAGCTACTCAGAAAGTATATTCTACAGAAGCAGCTATGGCTAAATTATATGCTGCAGAAGTAGCTATGGAAGTTACTACTAAGTGTGTTCAGTTACACGGTGGTTACGGTTACATCAGAGAATACGATGTAGAACGTATGATGCGTGATGCTAAGATTACTGAAATCTACGAAGGTACAAGTGAAGTACAGCGTATGGTTATCAGTGGTTCTATTTTGAAATAAATGTCAGAATTAAGAATAAAATAAGGAGATTAACACAATGAAAATCGTTGTTTGTATTAAACAGGTACCTGATACAAAGGGTGGCGTTAAATTCAACCCAGACGGTACACTTGATAGAGCAGCAATGCTTGCAATCATGAATCCAGATGACAAAGCAGGTCTTGAAGCAGCTCTTAGATTAAAAGATCAGTATGGTGCAGAAGTAACAGTAATCACAATGGGTCTTCCAAAGGCTACAGACGTATTACGTGAAGCTCTCGCTATGGGCGCTGACAAAGCAGTTCTCGTAACAGACAGAGTTCTTGGTGGTGCTGACACATGGGCAACATCTACAACTCTTGCTGGTGCAATCAGAAACCTTGAATACGACTTAATCATCACAGGTCGTCAGGCTATCGACGGTGACACAGCTCAGGTTGGTCCTCAGATTGCTGAACACTTAAATATCCCTGTTATTTCTTACGCACAGGATATCAAAGTTGATGGTGACAAAGTAGTTGTACAGAGACAGTATGATGACAGATACCATGTATTAGAAGCTCAGATGCCATGTCTCGTAACAGCACTTTCTGAATTAAATGATCCACGTTACATGACTCCAGGTGGAATTTTCGATGCTTGCAAAGCTGAAATTACTACATGGGGCAGAGCAGACCTTAAAGATGTTGAAGATTGCAACTTAGGTCTTGCTGGTTCACCAACAAAGATTGCTAAAGCATCCGACAAAGTTCGTAAAGGTGCTGGTGAAAAAGTTACTCCAGATTCTCCAGAAGATGCAGCAGCATACATCGTTGGCAAATTATTAGAAAAACATGTTATTTAATTAGAAGGTGGTGAATAAGATGAGTTTACAAGAATATAAAGGCGTATATGTATATGCACAGCAGGTTGATAACGTAATTAGCGGCATTGCATATGAATTACTTGGTAAAGCAAAAGAATTAGCAGCACCATTAAACACAGATGTTACAGCTGTACTTCTTGGTTCTAACGTAGGTGACTTAGTTGATTCTTTAGCTGAATACGGTGCTGATAAAGTTATCGTAGTAGATGATCCGGAATTAGAAACATACAGAACAGAGCCATACGCACATGCTCTTTCTTCTGTAATCAATGAATACAAACCTGACATCATGTTAGTAGGTGCTACAGCAATCGGTAGAGATTTAGGACCAAAGGTTTCAGCAAGAGTTAAAACAGGTCTTACAGCTGACTGTACAGTACTTGAAATCGGTGATTTCCCATTAGTTGCAATTCCTGGTAAAGAACAGAAACACAATCAGTTATTAATGACACGTCCTGCATTCGGTGGTAACACAATCGCTACTATCGCTTGTCCTGATTTCCGTCCTCAGATGGCTACTGTACGTCCCGGCGTTATGCAGAAGCTTCCTAAGGTAGAAGGCGCTAAGGCAGAAGTAATCGAGTTCAACCCCGGATTTACTCCTGATAACAAGTATGTAGAAATTCTTGAAATTGTTAAGGCTGTTAAGGATACCGCAGATATCATGGATGCTAAGATCTTAGTTTCCGGTGGTCGTGGTGTTGGTTCAGCAGAAAACTTCAAGTTATTAGAGGATTTAGCAGAAGTTCTCGGCGGTACCGTAAGCTGCTCACGTGCAGTTGTAGACGCTGGCTGGAAGTCAAAAGACCTTCAGGTTGGACAGACCGGTAAGACCGTTCGTCCTAACGTATACTTCGCAATCGGTATCTCAGGTGCTATCCAGCACTTAGCAGGTATGGAAGAATCAGACCTTATCATCGCAATCAACAAAGATGAAACAGCTCCTATTTTTGATGTAGCTGATTACGGTATTGTTGGCGACTTGAACAAGATCCTTCCTGCATTAACAGAGAAGTTAAAAGCTGAAGTTGTTAAGTAATTGAATTGTTTAAATTGCTTGTAAAGCTTAAAACCCCGCAGAGAAATCTGCGGGGTTTTTTGTGTGGGGAGAATTTGAGAGGGAAGTCATCCCATGGAGGTGGAAATGAGTGGGATGGGATGCCTTTGAAGAGGAAATATAGGAGTGTAAAGAGGGGAATTCATCCTACGGAGGCGGAAATGAGTCGCATGGGATGAGTTTGAAGAGGAAATGGAAAAGTTAAAAGGGAAAATTCATCCCATGGAGTGCAAAAATAAATAACATGGGATTAGCGTGCTGAGGAATAATGGAGATTCTGAAACATCAGGCTAATTTATTGACGCGAATGTGTGATGGATATATACTGTAAATAATATTGTGTAGATTTCAGGGGAGTAGTTGAAATGACAGAGTTTATTATGGTAAGGCATGGTGAGCCTGATTATGAAGTGGTGAATGATTGGGCAGGAATTGCAGTGGCGAAGAATTTCGCACCACTGACAGAAAAGGGTACAGGTCAGATTAGGGAAACTGTTGAAACATTGAAACCAGAAAATGCTGCGATTATTATTTCCTCGCCTTTTACCAGATGCATGCATGGAGCCTGTATGATGGCAAAGGAACTACAGTTGGATGTGAATGTAGAGCACGACCTACATGAATGGCAACTGGATAAAACCCATTCGATACGTCCCGGGATCAGAGAAAAGTTTTTGATTTGGAAGTTTAATCATACCAAATGGAATCGTTTTAGCAAGTGGGAAAATCCAAATGATGTTAAGAAAAGAGTTTTGCAGGTGTTTGATAAGTATCTTGAATATGAAAAGGTAATTGTTTCTTGTCATGCAATGATGATTATGTACACCTTGGGTGATGAAAAACCTACGGAATATGGTAAAATACGAAGAATTATGTATGATGGAACATCCTTGTCGGAGGTAGAATCATGTTAGGGAAAAAGATTAAAAAATCAGATAGAGTATCTGAAATCATAGCAAAGTACGAAAAGGGTATAAATCCCTTGGAGGCAACCCGTTCTTTTGTGAAGGAATTTCTGGATCCGACGCCGGAGCGCGGAGATATGGTGTATCGATATGAGCATTCTTTGCGAGTGGCTTATTGGGGGAGAAAAATTGCACAGGGGGAAGGCTGGGACGAAGAACCTTTGGTGATGGCGTGTTTATTGCATGATGTGAGTTATCCTCTGTTAAGAGATTTTGAAGAGTGGCCTAAGCACCCCGGACTCAGTGCAGAGATTGCAGAGAAGTTTTTGGAGCAGATTGGTTATGATAAGGAGCTTTCGAAGAGTATTTGCAAGGCTGTTCGCATTCATGACAGGTGGAATGATTTTCCTGAAGATTCCACGCCATTTGAATTAAGTGTACGGGATGCAGACGATTTGGATCGATTTGATGTAATGCGAATTTGTATAATTGGAAGGTCTGATATTGGAGAATTTCAAAAGAGTACGGCAGAAGTAATCGAGGCATGTGATAAACGTTTGAATTCTCTTAAGAGCGATTATGGACGTGTATGCGGTTCTGAAACTGCCAAAGTACTTTGGAAAGAACGCTTGAGGATGAGAGAGCGGTTCTATTTAGATTTGAAGGAGCAGATGTTGCATACCTATGAAATAGAAAATTCCAGGATTTAAAATGGAAGGTAATATGAAGAAAGAAAAGTAATGGAGGAACAAAATGATTTCATTTGAAAGTGATTATGTGGCGGGAGCGCATCCCAAGGTGTTGCAACGCCTTATTGAGACTAATTTAGAGGCATTGTCAGGGTATGGCAGTGATTGCTATACCAAGAGTGCCTGTGAGAAAATCAAGGCGGCTTGTGAGTGTGAGGATGCACAAGTTTATTTACTGACCGGTGGAACCCAGACTAATGCAGTGGTGATTTCCACTATGTTAGAAAGTTACGAAGGTGTATTGGCGGCGGATACCGGTCATGTGGGATGCCATGAAGCCGGTGCCATTGAGTATACAGGGCATAAAGTACTTACCCTTCCTAATCATCAGGGAAAGGTGGATGGCGCAGAATTAAAGGCGTATTTACAGAATTTTTATGCGGATGAAAATCATGAGCATATGGTGTTTCCGGGTATGTTGTACATTTCCCACCCAACGGAATATGGAACCCTTTACAGCAAAAGAGAGTTGGCGGAGCTTGCGAATATATGTAGGGAGTATAATATCCCTTTATACATGGATGGTGCAAGGTTGGGGTATAGTTTGATGAGTAAGGAAACAGATGTAACCTTGGCAGATATTGCCATGCTTTGTGACGTGTTTTATATTGGAGGAACTAAGGTAGGGGCCCTTTGTGGCGAGGCAGTGGTATTTACCAAGAACAATGCCCCAAAGCATTTTATGACTATGGTAAAACAGCATGGTGCCTTAGTGGCAAAAGGAAGACTTCTGGGAGTACAGTTTGATACGCTCTTTACGGATGATTTATACTTTGAAATTGGTGCCCATGCAATTAGGATGGCGGAGAAATTAAAGGAAGTCTTGCGAGAAAAAGGCTGTACGTTTTATTTAGATTCTCCTACCAATCAACAGTTTATTGTTGTAGAGAATGATAAATTGAAGAAACTTGGAGAAAAAATCACGTATAGTTTCTGGGAACCCTATGATGAAAATCACACAGTGATTCGTTTGGCTACCAGCTGGTCCACTACGGAAGAAGATATTGAAGCGCTTCGTGAAGTATTATAATGGGATAACTAAAGAGTCGATGAAATATCGGCAGGCGGAGACTGATAGCAAGGTGAAGGAGTAACAAAATGGCAAAGAAAGAAAACAAGACTAATGCCATGCGTATTTTGGAAACAATGCAAATACCTTTTGAGTCTTATACGTATGAATGTGATGAGTTTATAGATGGTATTCAGATAGCGGATATGCTGGGTTTGCCCCATGACAAGGTGTTTAAAACGCTGGTGACGCAGGGGGCAAGTAAGAATTATTTTGTGTTTGTGATACCCATTGCAGAAGAACTGGATATGAAAAAAGCGGCACGATCTGTAGGCGAAAAGAATGTGGCAATGCTTCCTGTGAAGGATATCAATCAGGTGACCGGTTATATCCGTGGCGGGTGTACAGCTATCGGTATGAAGAAGCAGTATGTTACCAGAGTGGCAGAGGAGGCTATCTTGCAGGAGACTATTATTGTCAGTGGCGGCAGATTGGGGATGCAGATTGAACTTACACCGGATGCTCTTTTACAGGCCGCGGGTGCAGAATATGCGGATTTGTTGAAAGAGTAATTTGTCAGGATAAGAACACGATTAAGAGAAATAAGATGCTACTCTTTCAATGCGGATGAGTAGCCCATAAAGAGCGGATAGAAGAGGACTAATTAAGGAAGGACGAAAAAGAAAGTATATGAAGCGAAATATTGACCTGTCTGAAGTGTCGGACGGTAAATTATATAGTATAAATGACATGGCAAAATTAGGCTGTCAGGATTGTGCGGGTTGTTCCTCCTGTTGTAAAGGAATGGGTAGCAGTATTATTTTAGACCCGTTTGATGTGTTTCGAATCAGCGAAAAAACGGGGATGGGCTTTGACGGGCTTTTACAGGCTCATATAGAACTTAATGTGGTGGATGGTATTATTTTACCAAATCTGAAGTTGACAGGGCTAAATGAGGCTTGTACGTTCTTGAATTCCGAGGGACGTTGCAGTATTCACGATGCCAGACCGGGAATCTGCCGGTTATTTCCATTGGGAAGATATTATGAAGAGGGGGATTACAAATATTTCCTGCAGATTCATGAATGTGAGAAGAAAAATCGTACAAAAATTAAGATAGAAAAGTGGGTGGATACGCCGAATTATTCTAAGTACAAAGCATATATTTTGGAGTGGCATTACTTCTTAAACGGTGTAGAAGAATTGATTGCACGGACACAGGAGGAGAATTTTTCCAAGCAATGTTGCATGTTGATTTTACAGGCCTTTTATATGCGTCCTTACAACAGGGAGAGAGATTTTTATGAACAATTCGCAGAGCGTATGAAAATCGTGAAGGATGCCGGATTATAGATATATGACAGTGGATGACAGTCGTGTCACAAAAAGCATAAAATCGAAACGAATTTGTGTCAAATATTATAAAAGTCAGTAAACAAGCGGATTTCAAACAAAAAAGACAAGGAATAACGACAATGATGTCATATTTGATTGACCATAAAAGTCGACATTTTAGGGATGATTTTAGTGTTTTTTGTTATATAATGTGTTAGAATAAGATGAGTGTGACATGCGGAAAACGTAATGAAAAAAGTAAAGAAGGTTAGTAAAATGCGAAATGAAAATCCCTTGGGAAGTGCCCCGGTTTCAAAATTAATGTTTAAATTTGCAGTACCCAGTATCGTAGGTATGTTGGTGGGTTCCTTATATAATATTGTGGACCAGTTGTTCATCGGACATGCGGTGGGTATTAATGGAAATGCAGCGACGAATGTGGCATTCCCATTGTCAACCTGTTGCATTGCCTTGGCACTGCTTTTTGGTATTGGTGGTGCTTCCAACTTTAATTTGTCTTTGGGACGCGGTGAAAAAGAAAAGGCCATTCACTTTGTAGGTAATGCATTATTGATGCTGGTAGCTTGTGGTACCATTCTTTGTGTGGGTACACAGATTTTCCTTAAACCCATGCTGATAGCGTTTGGTGCATCGGAGGGAAGCACGCTGGAGTATGCAATGAGTTATGTGCGCATTACTGCCATCGGTTTTCCGTTCCTATTATTAACCACAGGCGGTGGTCATTTAATGAGAGCGGACGGCAGTCCCAGAATGACCATGATCAGTAATTTGTCCGGTGCTATTATTAATACAGTGTTGGATGCGTTATTTGTATTAGTGTTTAGATGGGGCATGGAAGGTGCAGCGCTGGCAACCATTATCGGTCAGATTTTCTCTGCCGGTTTGGTGCTTAATTACATGCGCAAGTTCAAAACAGCACCTTTGCAGAAGGCGCATTTTAAGATAGAGAGGCAATACTTGGGACCGATTATGGCAATCGGTATGGGTTCCTTCTTTAACCAGTTGGCTATTATGTTGGTGCAGATTGTATTGAACAATTCCCTGAAGTTTTATGGGGCGCTGTCGCAGTATGGTAAGGATATTCCTATTGCCTGCGCGGGTATCGTTATGAAGGTAAGCCAGGTATTCTTTTCCGTGGTTATCGGTATAGCCCAGGGAACCCAGCCTATTGAAAGCTTTAATTATGGGGCAAGGAATTATAAAAGAGTGCGGGAAGCATATAAAATGGCTTGTATTGCTGGTGGAATGGTGTCCATGATATCATTTTTGCTGTTCCAAATCTTTCCCCGTCAGATACTGGCAGCCTTTGGAGACGGCACACCTGAGTATTTTGAGTTTGGTGAGAAGTATTTCAGAGTATTTTTGTTTTTTACTTGTTTAAATTTCCTGCAGCCTATTACTTCCACTTTTTTTACGTCCATTGGAAAATCCATCAAGGGTGTATTCTTGTCCTTAACCAGACAGATATTGTTCCTGATTCCCTTGCTTTTGATTTTGCCAAGATTCTTTGGAATCGACGGAGTAGTTTATGCAGGACCTATTTCGGATATTGTAGCATCTGCAACTGCGGTGGGCATGGTGCTGTTTGAGTTTAGAATTATGAAGAAGCTGGAGAAGGAGGATGCAGTATGTTTGAAAAAGTAAATGTAAAAGAGATTACACCCAAGGTGTATCTGTTGGATGAGTCAGGTGAGTCTACCGGTTATTTGGTGGTGGGCAGTAAAAAGGCGGCCTTGATTGATACCATGAATGGTGGGGAAGATTTGAAGGCATTGACAGCAAGTATCACCGACCTTCCCATAATGGTAATTAATACTCATGGGCATTGTGATCATATTGCGGGAAATATTTATTTTGACGAAGCGTGGATTCATCCGGCAGATATGGAACTTGCTATGGCACATATTAGTTTTGAAGAAATAATAAAGTTTTGCGAAGAAAAGGGTGGAAGCATGCCTTCCTTTAAGTTCCTGGAGGACGGAGAGAAAATTGATTTGGGCGGTTTGACTTTGCAGGTTATTTGGATGCCGGGTCATACTCAAGGAAGCATTTTGTTACTTTTGAAGGAAGAGCGTATTTTGTTTACCGGAGATGCTATTAACCGTCATCTGTGGATGCAGTTGGGGGATAGCACGGATTTGGGAACTTTGGCGCAGAACCTGGATAAAGTGATGTATTTGACAAGTGAAGCGGATATTATTTTGCATGGTCATACACGTGGAGCAGAACCCATTTCTTTGATGAAGGATTTACGGGCAGGTGTACAGGAAATTTTGGATGGTAAGGTGGAGAATGATAAGCCTTATCATTGGTTTGAAGGTGTGGACAAGCAGCATGAGTATGGAAGTGAAAAGAACGTTATTTGTTATAAAGAAGCGTCTGTGTAAGCTGTTATACATAAAGTGTTTTGACAAGATTGTGGGGTAAGATATGTTTCTGCCGAAAGATAACACATACAATGAAATCAGAGAGAAGTCATTGGAACAATGGCTGGAAGAGATGGCAAACCATGAAGATGTAGCGGTACGCTGTGGTGTACCTCTGTGTAGGGAATATATGAAGCATTTGGTGCAGGAGAACGAGAAGCTTAGGCAGGAGAATGCACTGAAGAATGAGTACCTGAAAAAAGTGAAGGGAAAGTTGGCTGAAAAGAAGTAAACATACTTGACTTTCCGTGAAGGTAAAGGTACAATAAAACAAGATTGTTCAATGTTGAACAGTTCGGGCATCAAACAAAAGATGCCCGAACTGTTTTTTGTGGGAAAGGAGGAAACCAAATGAGTGAAATCGATAATCAAGTGGGCTTTATGGTGCATAAACTGGATATGGGTGTGAAACGTATTTTGGATGCCAAGATGAAGGCGGCAGGTTACGATGAAGTGACCATGATGCATGGTTGGATATTGAAATACTTATATGATAATCGGGACAGAGAAGTATATCAAAGAGATATAGAAAAGCAATTTTCCATCGGCAGGTCCACAGTGACCACCATTATTCAATTGATGGAAAAGCGGGATTTGATTTGCAGGCAGTCGGTGGAGCATGACGCCAGATTAAAGAGGGTTATGTTGACCGAAAAAGGTTTTAAACATCATGATTTGGTGGAGGAAAATATTTATGCCATTCATCAAAAAGTGATGACCGGTATTTCCGAGAAGGAAAAGCAGGTATTTTTAGATATTGTTCAGCGAATGGAACGGAATTTGTATGATATAAGACATAAAGGAGGAACAGTATGTTAAAGACGTTACTAAAACAAGTAAAGGAGTATAAATGGGCGTCCATCGCAACGCCGATTTTTATGCTGCTTGAAGTATTGATGGAAACCATGATTCCTTTTCTCATGGCATCTATTATCGATAAGGGCGTAAATGCAGGAGATATGTCCCACATCTACAAAATAGGTGCATTGATGATAGGGACGGCTGTCATCGGCTTGATAGGCGGTATTTTGGGCGGACGTTTCGGTGCCAAGGCATCCACCGGTTTTGCCAGAAACTTAAGAGAGGCTATGTTTAATAATATTCAGACCTTTTCTTTTTCTAATATCGATAAATACAGTACAGCAGGATTGGTAACCCGTTTGACTACGGATGTAAATAATTTACAGATGGCTTACCAGATGATATTGCGTATGGCTATGCGTGCACCGGCAAGTATGCTCTGTGCATTACTTATGGCGTTCTCTATAAATGCAAGATTGTCCAGCATCTATTTGGTGGCAGTAGCGTTTTTGGCAGTATGTCTGTTCTTTATTATTCGCAAAGGTACCGGATATTTCAGACAGGCATTTCCTAAGTATGATGATTTGAATGCTTCCGTACAGGAAAATGTATCGGCTATCCGTGTAGTGAAGGCTTTTGTACGTGGCGATGAAGAAACGAAGAAGTTTAAAAAGGCCAGCGGTAATATTTACAATATTTTTGTAAAAGCTGAAAAGTATGTTGTTCTTAACGGACCTTTAATGCAGTTGACGGTTTACAGCTGTATTATTTTAATCAGTTGGTTTGGTGCTAAGATGATTGTTGGTTCAGAACTTACCACCGGTGAATTAATGAGTCTTTTGACTTATTGTATGAATATTTTGATGAATCTGATGATGCTGTCCATGTTGTTTGTAATGCTGTCCATGAGTGTGGCTAGTATGGAACGTATCAGTGAAGTATTGAATGAAACAAGTGATTTGCAGAATCCTGAGAATCCGATTATGGAAGTAGCAGACGGAAGCATCATATTTAAGGATGTAGTTTTTGGTTACAACACAACCAGTGAAAGACCGGTATTAAAGGATATTGATTTGGAAATTGAGTCTGGTGAGACCATCGGTATTATTGGTGGTACCGGTAGCGGTAAGACCAGTTTGGTAAACCTAATCAGTCGTTTGTATGACGTGACTTCCGGTGAAGTATTGGTCGGTGGTCGTAATGTAAAGGACTATGATATGGAAGCTTTGCGAGAGCAAGTATCTGTGGTGCTTCAGAAGAATGTATTGTTCTCGGGTACTATTTATGAAAACCTGCGTTGGGGTAATATGGATGCTACGGACGAAGAGTGTCAGCATGCTTGTAAGCTGGCATGTGCAGATGAGTTCATTGAACGATTCCCGGATAAATATGAAACCTATATTGAGCAGGGTGGTACCAATGTTTCCGGTGGTCAGAAGCAGAGATTATGTATTGCCAGAGCGCTTTTAAAGAATCCCAAGGTATTGATCTTGGATGATAGTACCAGTGCAGTGGATACAGCAACGGATGCAAAAATCAGAAAGGCTTTCCGGGAAGAATTGCCGGATATTACTAAGATGATTATTGCACAGAGAATATCCAGTGTACAGGATGCTGACCGTATTATTGTAATGGATGATGGTGAAATCAATGGTTTCGGAACCCATGAGGAGCTGTTGGAAACCAATGAAATTTATCGTGAAGTATATGAATCCCAGACCGGCGGTAGCGGTGACTTTGATGAAAAGGAGGCGGATTAAGTATGGCAGAAGCAAAAGCAATGAAACCAATGCCGGGACCAGGCATGAGAGGTCCGGGTGGTCCGGGAGGCCCAGGTGCACGTGGTATGAGAGGTCCCAGACCAAAGATTAAAAATCCCGGAAAACTCTTTGCACGAGTAATGAAATATGTATTTCAGGATTATGGCATCCACTATGTATTGGTAATGATATTTATCCTGATTAGTGTTTTCGCAAATATTCAGGGAACCCTTTTTACAAAGACCTTGATTGATGACTATATTACACCCTTTTTGTTGACGGATAACCCGAATTTTGAGCCCTTGGCAAGAGCTATCGGCAGAGTGGCTATCTTTTATGCCATTGGTATTTTGTCCAATTATACCTATAACAGAATCATGATTAACGTAACACAGGGAGTGCTGCGTAATCTTCGTGACGAGCTTTTTGAACATATGCAGAAGTTACCCATTAAATATTTTGACACCCATGCACATGGTGATATCATGTCCGTATATACTAACGACATCGATACCATGCGCCAGATGGTGAGCCAGAGTATTCCTCAGATGGTAAACAGTGCAGTTACTGTAGTCAGTGTATTCATCAGTATGATTGTCTTGAATGTACCGCTTACTATTTTGACCTTGGTAATGGTAGTGGTTATGATGTTCTGTACGGCCAAGACAGCAGGACTCAGTAGTAAGTATTTCCTGGAACAGCAGACTAATTTGGGTACTGTAAACGGTTTCATCGAAGAAATGATGGAAGGTCAGAAGGTGGTTAAAGTATTCTGTCATGAAGATGAGAACATGGAGCAGTTTAAAGGGTTAAATGACAGATTGTTTTTCAGCGCAGACAAAGCGCATACCTTTGCCAATGTGTTAGGACCTATTACTGCTCAGCTGGGAAATGTCAGTTATGTTTTTTGTGCGATTGTGGGCGGAGCACTGGCACTTAACGGCGTGGGTGGATTTACCCTCGGTGGCTTGGCCAGCTTCTTAACCTTTAATAAGAGCTTTAATATGCCTATCAATCAGGTAACACAACAGTTGAACTCCATCGTTATGGCGCTGGCCGGTGCAGAGCGTATGTTCAACATGATGGATGAGCCCGTGGAAGTGGATGAGGGCTATGTAACGCTTGTAAATGCAAAGGAAGAAAACGGCAAACTTACAGAATGTGAAGAACGTACCGGACGCTGGGCATGGAAGCATACCCATCAGGCAGACGGTAGCGTGGATTATGTAGAATTAAAAGGCGAAGTTGTGTTTGATATGGTGGATTTTGGGTATACTGATGAAAAGATGGTACTTCACGATATTGAGCTTTATGCAAAGCCCGGACAGAAGATTGCTTTTGTAGGTTCTACGGGTGCCGGTAAGACCACCATTACCAATTTGATTAACCGTTTCTATGATATTCAGGATGGTAAGATCCGCTATGATGGTATTAATGTAAACAAAATTAAAAAGGCAGACTTAAGACGCTCTTTGGGTATGGTTTTGCAGGAGACCCATTTGTTTACCGGTACGGTAAAGGAAAATATTCGTTTCGGTAAGCTGGATGCTACGGACGAGGAAGTTTATGCAGCAGCAAAATTGGCAAATGCGGATGCTTTCATCGCAAGACTCCCTCAGGGATATGATACCATGTTGGTGGGCGATGGAGCTAATTTGAGTCAGGGACAGCGTCAGCTTTTGGCGATTGCCCGTGCGGCTATTGCGGATCCGCCGGTACTGATTTTGGACGAAGCGACCAGTTCCATCGATACCAGAACCGAGCGTATTATCCAGGAAAGTATGGACCGCCTTATGCATGGCAGAACCACTTTTGTTATTGCTCACAGACTGTCAACGGTTAAGAATTCTGACTGTATCATGGTTTTGGAGCAGGGTAGAATTATTGAGCGCGGTACCCATGAGCAGCTTCTGGAGGAAAAGGGTAAATATTATCAGTTGTATACCGGTAATGCCATTGGGGCGTAGTGTGACAGTAAGTTCCTTGAGCGCTTACGTGTGGCAGATGGCGCCGGGACTGCAGGCGTGAAGTACAAATAAGTCATAGGAGTGAGTGACAGATGATTTGGCTTGGAGTATTAATTGGAATCTGCATAATGGGATTGACTGTGCTTTATGGTGTGTTTTTCTTTACTTTTCGTAAGAATAGAAATTCTGCCAGTACGGAATGTTCGGCGCCACCCGGAAAAACCTATGAGCCTTATCGGGAACAGATTTTGAAAGGTATTGACGTGGTACTGGCCCATGAACATGAGGACGTGTACATTACCTCCCATGATGGATTGAAGCTGCATGCAAGGTATTATCATGTGGCGGATGGGGCACCACTAACCATATTTATGCATGGTTATCGTAGCAACGCACTATGTGATGGTAATGGCGCATTCATTATGAGTAAAAGACGTGGTTATAATGTGTTGATGGTGGACCAACGTGCTCATGGTTTGAGCGAAGGCAAGGTTATGACCTTTGGAATAAAGGAGAGGTATGATTGCCTGGACTGGATTCGGTATGCTAATGAGCGTTTTGAGGCAGATACGCCCATTGTGCTTATGGGAGTATCCATGGGAGCAGCAACGGTTATGCTGGCAGCAGGACTGGATTTGCCCCCTAATGTGAAATGTGTGTTGGAGGATAGCGGATTTTCCTCGCCTTCGGACATTATCAAAAGTGTTATCCGTTCCATGAGACTTCCTGTTGGACTAATGTATCCGATTGTGCGACTCAGTGGGCGTTTGTTTGGTGGTATTGATGTGGAGCAGGCAGATGCTTCCAGTGTGGAAGCAGTGCGTAACAGCAAGGTGCCAATCCTTTTCGTGCATGGAGAAGCGGACGATTTCGTTCCCTGTGATATGAGTAAGGCATGTTTCGAAGCTTGTGGTAAGTCTAAACGTATCCTGACCGTGCCCGGTGCCGGCCATGGTCTGAGTCACTGTGTAGATAAGGATAGTTATGAAACTCTTGTGGAAGAGTTTCTGGACGAAGTGTTGGTGTAGATGCGCTGAATTTATGTGATTTATATGGATGAAAAGGAAAGGTGTAGAGTTCTTATGATTTTGTAGGACTTTGCACCTTTTTTTGTCCGGGAGAACGGTGGGGAGAGCGCGGGAAGTAATCCCATAGAAGTTAAACAGTTCTTTGTGGGATTACTTTGGCATTGGGATATGAGGGAGTAAAAGGGAAAAGTAGTCCCACGAAAGCAAAATAGAGGGAGATGGGACTATTTATATGTAGGAGAGTTGTGAGGTGAGCATGAAAAAATAATCCCATGAAAGCAGAAAAGTGCTTCATGGGATTATCAGAAATGCATAGATTAGGATTTCGGCGAGTGCAAACGAAACTCCAACCCCTGATAAGTGCGCACCGCGTCTCCTCTCACAAGGCGATTGTGCTCCAACCAAGCGGCATTGATTTGTAACTTGCGTTGTTCGTCTTGTTTGTCTTTCAAGAGGTTTGATAATTTTTCGAGAGCGTCCTTTTTATTAAGTAGCTGGCTTCTTTCAGCAGTAGAGGTTACTGTGATACCGGTGGGAAGATGAATCAATCGAACCCCGGTTTCTACTTTGTTGACGTTTTGGCCGCCTTTTCCGCCGCAGTGGAAGCGTTCAAAGCGTATATTGGAGTCGGTGCAGATAACCTGTTGTTCCGGGATAACACTCACGTCGATAAACCAGTTTTTCCGTTTGTGGTTTGGGCGGTAGGGACTTTTGCAAATCCATTGCACAGAACCTTCCAGCCCTTGTAAATTGTTCTCGGTCTCAAACATAATAGAGGTATAGTTATTGTTAAATCGAGATTTGTGAGAACTAATCATTTTTATGTCGGGGTATTCTTTTTTCAAGCTTTCAAAGAATTTGGTCACCGCTAATTCGCATTCTACCGGGCCTTGCCCGGAGCTTATCTGAATAATCATAAATTTTTCCTTTCTTAAATCATGTTATTTTATATTACTTGCTTTAAAGTTATAAATGGGTTTGATGACTTTTTCTACAGAGACAGTATCGCTGATGACATCTCTTATAGAGTCAATGTTTCTATAGGCGAAGGGGGCTTCGTCTAAGGTGTCCTTACTAATGCAGGATGAATAGATGCCTTTCATGGCACTTTTAAAAGAAGACACGGTATAATTTGCTTTCACATCTTCTCTTTTCATAATTCTTCCTGCCCCGTGAGGTGCAGAGTAGTTCCAGTCGGGATTACCAAGCCCGGTTCCTAAAAGAATTCCGTCGCGCATGTTGATAGGGATGATGACCGCTTCGCCTTCTTTGGCAGAGATAGCTCCTTTGCGCAGGATTGGAGTATTGGTACTAAAATCCACATAATTATGTATGCAGGAATAAGAATCAAGCATCTTCCATTTCATGCCTTTCACAATTTCGGCAATGATGATTTCTCTGTTTAAGGTGGCAAATTCCTGAACAACTTCTAAATCGTGCAGATAAGAATTCATAAGTGTTCCTTCAAGATAAGTGGTTTCATAAGGGACATTAATGCCGTTGTCTTTCAGGTATTTTTGGCCTTCTGTAAGGTAGTACTCTGTGACTTCCTTTCCTAAGTGGCGGCTACCGGTGTGTACTACTAAGTATGTATTATTCTCATCATCTGTATCCAATTCGATGAAGTGATTTCCACCCCCAAGAGTTCCTAAGCTTAGAAGCGCTTTTCCTCCGAAAATATGCTTGTAGCAGTAGAGTTTGGTAAGGTCTACCGCGCCAGTCATATGGTGTACGCTTTTGCGAGTAGAGAAGCCGGAAGGCACATGCTCTCTGATTACTACGTCCAGTTTTTGAAATTCCTTAGTTTTGCCTTTTACTTGAGCCAAGGTCATGCCACAACCCATATCGATGCCAATTACATTGGGAAGGATCCGCTTTCCTAGTGTAGAAGTAAAGCCGATAGTTCCCACTTTGCCGGGATGAACGTCCGGCATGACGCGAAGCTTACAACCTTCAAAAGCTTCGTTGTCGCATAAGGCTTGGAGCTGTGCTATCGCATAGTCATCAATGCTGTATTCAGTTGTATTTGTGTTGAAAATTTTTGCAGAGGTATAGACTCCGTTTACTGTTTTCATAAGGATTTCCTTTCTAATTCGTCTAAAAAAGGGCATAAAAATAGCCTCTTTCAGTAAGAGGCACGGAAATCCTAAAACAATAGGGATAAGTATATGACTAGTCCATAAGGCTCAGGACAATCATGTCTCGAGTTGTTGTTAAGTTATTGATGGTGTTAATAGTATTTTGTTTCATGGTTATCCTCCTTTCGAACTGGGTTAATTAGTTTTGATGATTTGTATGAGCCTTCACTCATGCTGACAAGTATATCAACGTAAAGTGAAAATGTCAATTGTTTTTGTAAAATGTCAACAAGTAGTTGACACAATTGCTTGACGTAGTTATAATAACTACGTCAAGTGTTTTGTAGCGAATGTTAATGAAAATAAGGAGTAGCCTTCTTATGTAGCAAAGGGAGGCTTTTTTATGGAAAAACAGGTAATTTATTATAAAGATGAATTGAATGATGAATTTTCCACGGCGGTAATTACGCCTAAAAGGATTGATGAGAATTATCAATATGTTTACAAGGGAGTGTGGAAAAAGTTTACCCGCTTCTTTTGGTACCGGATAGTAGCGACACCTTTGGCCTTCTTGTATTTGAAGTTGTACTTTGGGCATAGAATTGTCAACAAACAGGTGGTGGCACAGGTAAGAAAAAACGGTTGGTTCTTGTATGGGAACCATACACATTTTCTGGCAGATGCGTTAGTTCCCACCATGATTAGCACACCCAAAGATATGTATGTGATTGTACATCCCAATAATGTTTCCATGCCGTTTTTAGGCAGGATAACACCGAGTCTGGGGGCTTTGCCCTTGCCGGATGATGCGGTGGCAACCAAAAACTTTTTGCAGGCGGTGGAGACCCGAATAGGAGAGAAGCATGCAGTAACAATTTATCCAGAGGCACATATTTGGCCCTATTATACAAAGATACGTCCTTTTCAGGATACTTCTTTTCGTTATCCTATTCAGTTAAAGGTGCCGGTATTTTGTTTTACCAATACTTATCAAAAGAGGAGATTCAGAAAGACACCGCGAATGGTTACTTATGTGGATGGTCCTTTTTATCCGGACGAAACCCTCAAAGGCAGGAAACAGAGGGAAGAATTGCGTAACCGTGTTTATAAAACCATGGTTGCTCGTTCAAAGAATAATACGGTGGAAATGATTCAGTACGTTAAGGCGGAGGAGAAAGATGATTAACATTTTGTTTTCCGGTAACAGTAAGGTGGTGGATGGAGTGTTAACCTGCATGTTATCGATTTTTAAGCGAAGTGATACGAAGGAGCCCTTTCGTTTTTACATATATACCATGGATATCACCCGAATTAAGCCGGAATATACAGCAATTCGGCAGGAAGAGGTGGAGTATCTGGAGAGTATTGCGAAGGAGTATAATTCGCAGAATCAGGTGATACGGGTGGATGTATCCGAGCTTTACGAGCAGGAGTTTGCTTATTGTCCCAATGAAATGGCTTATTGTTCACCATATACCCTACTTCGGTTGTTTGCCGATTTGGTGCCGGATATGCCGGACAAATTATTATATCTGGATGTGGATTTGTTGTTTAACAGAGATATCAAGCTTTTGTATGATATTGATGTGGAAGAGTATGAGTATGCGGCGGCAAGGGATCATTATGGTAAATATCTGTTGCACCCTAATTACATTAATGCAGGAGTATTGCTGTTTAACTTAAAGAAAATGAAGCAGACCGGGTTGCTACAAAAGGCCAGAGAACTAATCAAAACTAAGAAGTTGGTATTTGCGGACCAAAGTGCGATTTATCGCTCTACCACTCGCAAAAAGATGTTGCCGCAGAAATTTAATGACCAGAAGTTTCTGCACAAGCATACAGTGGTCAGACATTTTTCAAAAAGGCTGTTTTATTTGCCCTATCCCCATACAGACAATATTAAGCAGTGGATGGTGGGAAAAGTACATAAAGTATTTGGATACTATGAATTTGATGACATTCTGTTTGAGTATATTTATTTAAAGAGGAAATTTGACAAGGAAGTAGAAGGAGGCACTAACAGATGATGCAGGAAAAGCAAATCCCTATATTCTGGGCATGTGATAACAAATTTTTGAAATATACCGTGGTTTCACTGAAATCCGTAATGAGCAACGCTTCGAGAGAGTATAAGTACAGAGCCTATATTTTGCATGTAGATATTGCGGAAGAGATGCAGAATAAAGTAAAGGCAATGTCGGAGGAATATTTTGACATATGCTTTGTGAATGTCAAAGAGTATTTGGAGTCCATAAGTGACAGACTGCCTATAAGAGATTATTATTCCAAGACTACCTATTACAGAATGTTTATTGCAGAGATGTTTCCCGAGTATGATAAAGCGATTTACATTGACAGCGATACCGTAGTGCTTGGGGATATTGCACAGTTGTATCATAAGGATTTGGGAGAAAATTATGTAGGCGCTGCCCATGAACAGGTCATGCTACAAGTAGATGTTTACGGCGAGTATGTGGAAAAGGTTTTGGGGATAGACCGAAATTACTATTTCAATGCAGGGCTGCTACTGATGAACTGTAAAGCATTTCGCGAGAATAACATCTTAGAGAAGTTTGTAGAGTTGCTGGATGCTTACACTTTTGTGGTAACGCAGGACGAGGATTACTTGAATTTATTATGCAAGGGCAAGGTATTTTGGCTGGAGCAGCAGTGGAATACAGAAGTGTTCGGAGAAATTGCTTATGAAGAGAGTGACTTTTTACTGTTGCACTATATTATGGTTTCCAAGCCATGGCATTATAGGGATTGCCGGTTTGGTGAATATTTCTGGAAATATGCTGCAGAAACCTTTGTATACGAGGAGATTTTGCAGGTGTTAGAAAATTATACGGACGCCGAGCGCGAACAGGACAGACTTTGTTGTGAGCGTTTGCTTCAGACAGCGGTCTATGAAATCAATAAGGAAAATAATTACCTGAATATGCTGAAGAATGGCACCAGTAAATCCAAGGACAGACTTATGATTATGGATAAGATTGCCAAGCTTGAAAGAGAAGGACGTTTTGACGAGGATGTGGAGGAAGATCCGCCAACCAAGGAGCTACTGCCGGAGGATATTGATTATCTGAGAAAAAAGGTAAGTAGCAAAATCAAGAGTCGCTTTGCCTATGCCATTGCCAGAAGATATGTTTACAATTTGCTGGATGAAAGAAAATTAATAATCAAGGAAATCAAGGGAATTGAGAATTATGCCAATTTGAATTCCGGTGCTATTGTGACCTGTAATCATTTTAATGCTTTTGACAGCTTTGCCATGCAGCTTGCGTATGAGGCTTCCGGACAGAAGGACAGGAATTTTTATCGAATTATTCGTGAGGGAAATTATACTAATTTCCCGGGCTTTTACGGTATTTTGATGCGCAATTGCAACACTTTTCCGTTAAGTTCCAACAAGGATACCATGAAGAAGTTCTTAAAGTCATTGGATCAGGTTTTGCAGGAGGGGCATTTCATGCTCATCTATCCGGAGCAAAGTATGTGGTGGAATTATAAGAAACCCAAGCCCTTAAAGAAGGGGGCGTATACCTTTGCAGTGAGAAATAATGTACCGGTATTGCCTTGTTTTATTACCATGGAGGATAGTGATGTGGTGGATGATGATGGGTTCTTCGTTCAGGAATATACCATTCATGTAGCAGAGCCGATTTATCCGGACCCCAATAAATCCAAAGATGCAAATATTAAGGAAATGATGCAGAAAAATTATCAGGTATGGAAGGATATTTATGAGGAAACCTATGGTATTCCTTTGCAATATGCTGAGAGGGTTATTTAGTAGAGGTTGTAGAATTGTTAAGTTGTTAAAGGGGAAATAGAGATCCGCAAGTCGTAAAATATAGAGACTTGCGGGTTCTTTATATAGGCGTATTCTAAGATGGTTATCTACAAATTCCCTAGTTGACCGCTAACTCAATCAATGCTATAATACAGTTTAGTGGTTAAAAGCGTTAAAGCATTAAAACGTCGCCGCTAATGAGAGCGGGCGGACAAAATTTTAGAGAAACGCTTGAAAGGAAAAAGATATGCCTATTACAGAGTTTTTAGAGAGAAACGCCAGACAGTTTCCAAATGATGTGTGTCTGGTAGAGATTAACCCTGAGATTCAGGAAGACAGAAGAGTTACTTGGAAAGAATATGAGTTGATTGAGCCCAGCCCCAAGACCAGCTATCGTCGTGAAATCACTTGGAGCGTGTTTAATGAAAAGGCTAATCGTTTTGCAAACCTGCTTTTGCAGCGTGGTATTAAGAAGGGCGACAAGGTTGCTATTCTTATGATGAACGGTTTGGAATGGCTGCCCATTTATTTCGGTATTTTAAAGACCGGAGCTTTGGCAGTGCCTTTGAACTTTCGTTATTCTTCCGATGAAATTGAATATTGTGTGAATTTGGCGGAAGCAGATGTGTTGGTGTTTGGTAATTCCTTCATCGGACGTGTAGAGGAAATTGCAGACCGTATCAGCAAGGGAAGACTGCTTATTTATGTAGGTGAAGGTTGTCCCGGCTTTGCGGATGATTATAATTCCTTGGCAGCAAATTGTTCCAGCCAGTCACCGGCTATCCCTATTTTTGAGGATGATGATGCAGCGATTTACTTTTCGTCAGGAACAACCGGTTTCCCTAAGGCGATTTTACATAAACACAGAGCATTGACCCATTCCTGTCTGGTGGAGCAGAATCACCACGGACAGCAGAAGGACGATGTATTCCTTTGTATCCCTCCTTTGTATCATACAGGTGCAAAGATGCACTGGTTCGGAAGCTTGCTTTCCGGTTGTAAGGCAATCTTGCTTAAGGGTACCAAGCCGGAATTTATTTTGGAGGCAGTATCCAAAGAAAAATGTACTATTGTTTGGTTGTTGGTGCCTTGGGCGCAGGATATTTTGGAAGCCATTGAAAGTGGCAAGGTAAATTTGGACGATTATGAATTAGACCAGTGGAGACTGATGCATATCGGTGCACAGCCTGTACCACAGAGTTTGATTAAGAAGTGGAAGAGCATTTTCCCTAACCATGAGTATGATACCAACTATGGTTTGTCCGAGTCCATCGGTCCCGGTTGTGTACATTTGGGTGTGGAAAACATACATAAAGTGGGCGCTATCGGCAAGCCCGGATACGGATGGGAAGTAAAGATTGTGGATGAACACCGCAATACCGTAGCCAAAGGTGAAGTGGGCGAGCTGGCAGTAAAGGGTCCCGGTGTTATGACTTGTTACTATCGTGATGAAAAGGCTACCAATGAAGTGCTTGGCGACGGCTGGCTCTTTACCGGTGATATGGCACAGGAAGATGAGGATGGATTTATCTTCTTGGTTGACCGTAAGAAGGATGTTATTATCAGTGGTGGTGAGAACTTATACCCGGTACAGATTGAAGATTTCATTCGTACCAATGATAAGGTGCATGACGTAGCAGTTATCGGTTTGGCACATGCCCGCCTGGGTGAAATTCCTGCGGCAATTATTGAGTTGAAGGAAGGCGTGACCATGACTAAGGAAGAACTGGATGAGTACTGTTTGAAACTTCCCCGTTACAAGCGTCCCAGAGAGATTATCTTTGCAGACATTCCCCGTAACCCTACCGGCAAGATTGAGAAGCCGAAGTTGCGTGAAATATATGGTGCGAATAAATTGATTGCAGATCAAAACTTGGGTTAATTGTTTGGATAGTAGAAATGCGAAGCATTTTCGAGTTTGGTGTCCAAACAATGTAGGAAAACAAACATAGAAAGGAACGTTAAGATGAGCGAAACAAAGATTATGTTAGGTAATGAGGCTATCGCCCGTGGTGCGTATGAAGCAGGCGTGAAGGTATCTGCAGCGTATCCCGGCACCCCCAGTACCGAAATCAGTGAAAATATTGTGAATTATCCGGAGATTTACGCAGAGTGGTCTCCTAACGAGAAGGTAGCTATGGAAGTAGCTATCGGTGCATCCATCAGCGGTGTACGTTCCATGGCAAGCATGAAGCATGTTGGTGTGAACGTAGCGAGCGACCCTCTTTACACCATTTCTTATGCAGGTGTAAACGGCGGTTTGGTATTGGTGGCAGCAGACGATCCAGGTCTGTATTCTTCCCAGAACGAGCAGGATACCAGATGTGTAGCAAGAGCTGCTATGGTACCGGTACTGGAGCCTTCAGACTCCCAGGAAGCAAAGGATTTCATGAAGTATGCCTTTGATTTGTCTGAGAAGTACGACACCCCTATTATTTTGCGTACTACCACTCGTTTGTCTCATTCACAGGGTCCTGTTACCTTGGAAGAAAGATGCGAGCCCATCGACATTCCTTATGAGAGAAATGTAAGCAAGTTCGTTATGATGCCCGGCAATGCTAAGGGACGTCACGTATACGTAGAGAAGCGTTTGAAAGATATGGCAGAGGATGCTTGCACCATGCCTATCAACAAGGTGGAAATGAATGACACCAAGATTGGTTTCATTACCAGTGGTATTGCTTATCAGTATGTGAAGGAAGCTTGTCCGGAAGCATCCGTACTCAAACTTGGTTTGGTACATCCTATCCCTAAGAAGTTAATTGAAGAGTTTGCTTCCAAAGTAGAAACTCTGTACATATTTGAAGAATTAGAGCCTGTTTTTGAAGAGCAGATTAAGTCCTGGGGCATTAAGTGCATTGGTAAGGAGATTTTCACCGTACAGGGCGAATACAGCGCAAATATGCTTCGCAAGGCAGTACTTAAGGAAGAAGAGGAAATCAAGGCAGCAGCACAGGTGCCTGCAAGACCTCCCATTCTTTGCCCGGGCTGTCCTCACAGAAGCGTATACTCTGTACTGAACAAGTTAAAAATTCACGCTGCCGGCGATATCGGATGCTATACCTTGGGTGCAGTGGCACCTCTTAGCGTGGTAGATACCACTGTTTGTATGGGGGCAAGTATCTCTACCCTCCATGGTATGGAGAAGGCAAAGGGAAAGGACTACATCAAGAACTGGGTAGCAGTTATCGGTGATTCTACCTTTATGCACACCGGTGTGAACTCCCTTATGAACATGGTTTATAACCAGGGTACCGGAACCGTTATGATTCTGGATAACTCTACTACCGGTATGACCGGTCATCAGGATCATGCAGCAACCGGAAAGACCCTTATGGGCGAGACCGTACCTGCTATCAATATTTTTGAACTTTGCAAGGCTATGGGCATCAAGAATGTAGTGGAAGTAAATGCTTTTGATACTGTAACTCTTGAGAAAGTTATTAAGGAAGAAGTGGCAAAGGATGAAGTATCCGTTATTATTACCAAGTCTCCCTGTGTGCTCTTAAAGGGCAATAAATTTACTACCAAATGTGTTCCTGTTCCTGAGAAGTGTAAGAAGTGCGGCATGTGCTTAAAGCCCGGCTGTCCTGCATTGACCAAGAACGCAGACGGCACCATCTCCATCGACCAGACCATGTGTAACGGATGTGGATTGTGTAAGGGAATCTGTAAATTTGATGCGATCGAGACTGTAGATATTTAGAGGTTTACGACGGGCAGGCGCATAATGTTTCCACGGAGCGAGAGCGCGGCAGAGTGGAAATGTTATGTGACTGCCTGCCGAGAAAGGTGTAAGTATGAAGACAAAGAATATTATGATTGTAGGTGTTGGTGGACAGGGAACCCTTCTTACCAGCCGTATCTTGGGTGGTATCACCGTAGATGCAGGATATGATGTAAAGCTTTCTGAGGTGCATGGTATGGCACAGCGTGGTGGTAGCGTGGTTACCTTTGTCCGCTATGGCGAGAAGGTTGCAGAACCCATCGTAGAAGAAGGCCAGGCAGACGTACTCATTGCTTTTGAGAAATTAGAGGCACTCCGTTATGCACACTTTTTGAAAAAGGACGGTGCTATCGTAGTTAACGACCATCGTATCGACCCCATGCCCGTAGTAACCGGTGCAGCACAGTATCCGGAAAACATTATTGAGAATCTGGCAAAGGAGCACAGCGTATACAGCGTGAACGCTATGGATGAAGCTTTGAAGCTGGGCAATTCCAGAGTATTTAATATTATCGTACTTGGTGTGGCAGCTAAGCATATGGACTTCTCTAAGGAAGCATGGCTGAATGTCATCGAAAAGACCGTTCCACCTAAGACTGTGGAAATTAATAAAAAAGCGTTCTTGCTTGGATTTGAAAGCTAAGAAATATTTAACAGCCCCATCGCTACGAGGCTTGTCCGGAAAAATCAGGGACATGTCACGAAAGTAATGGGGCTGTAATTGAAATGAGCCGAAAACCACGGAAATACGTTGGTTTTGGGCATGTAAAACACCTTTTACATATCGAAAAGTGCACATGTAAAAGCCCTTTGATTGTGAAAAATCGCCATCAGGCATATGGTGGAGAAGAAAGGAGATACAGAAAATGAATCTTGGTTCACAAATCAAAAAATATCGTAGTGAGTTGTCCATGTCCCAGGATGAGTTGGCAGAAAAAATATTTGTCTCACGCCAGTCCATATCCAATTGGGAAAATGATAAGACCTATCCGGATATTAAAAGTTTGTTGCTCTTAAGTGAAGTTTTTCAGGTGTCCCTTGATCAATTAATCAAAGGAGATTTAGAAATCATGAAAAAAGAAATTAATACCCAGGAACTTACAAACTTTCAGAAGGACGCTGCTATTATGACAGTGTTTTACGTGCTTATGTTGGTTATGCCCATACCCCTGGCACACTTTTTCGGCTGGTGGGGCATGGCTGTGTATCTAGTAATTTGTGCAGTGGGTTTGTACTTTGCCTTCCGTGTAGAAAAGTATAAGAAGAAATTCGATATCCAGACCTACAAGGAAATCAGCGCTTTTATGGAAGGAAAGAGCCTAGACGAGATTGAAAAAGCAAGAGAATCCGGCAAACGTCCTTATCAGAAAGTGTTACTGGCAATTGGTTCAGCTGTGCTTGCAATGGTTGTATGTGGAATTATGGCACTGCTTTTCCGTGGATTATAATGTGATAAGGAAAGGTGTGGTATCCGTATGGAAAGCATTTGCGAAGGGGGTCCAAGGCTATCGCAGATGATGGTAGAATAGAGTTTGAATCTGCATAAAAAGATTAAATAGCAAGATACTCAATAATGATTAAGGCACGAGGAGGCATATTATGATAATTGATTTTCATACTCATATTTTCCCGGATAAAATTGCAGAGAAAACCATTGCTGCATTGTCTGAGGTGGCTGGTGTAACGGCGGCAACAGATGGCACTTTGAAGGGGCTGCTTACCTCTATGGATAAGTCCGGGGTGGATTTGTCTGTAATCATGCCGGTGGTCACGAAACCATCTCAGTTTGAGTCGGTTAATACCTTTGCGGCAAAAGTGAATGAGCAGTATGCTGGGAAGTTGATTTCCTTCGGTGGTATTCATCCGGACAGTGAGGATTACAAGGCTGAACTGGACCGCATTAAGGAACTGGGTTTGCCAGGAATTAAGCTGCATCCGGACTATCAGGGTGTGATGATTGATGATCCTCGTTATATGAGAATTATTCAGTACGCTGATGCGCTGGGGCTTGTAATTCTGGTGCATGCAGGTATTGATATTGGCTTGCCGGAGACCGTACACTGTCCGCCGGACAGGGCACGTAGGGTGCTGGATACTCTGAAACCTAAGAAACTGGTGCTGGCCCATATGGGTGGCTGGAAACAGTGGGATGAGGTATATGAATATCTGGCAGGAGAGCAGGTGTACTTGGACACAGCCTTTTGTTTTGATTATATGTCCCGGGAAATGTTCCTGAAACTTTGTGAAAAGCATGGTACGAACAAGATTTTGTTTGCTACTGATTCGCCATGGAGCGACGCAAGGAGAGATATTGAAGTAATCAATAGTTTGCCTTTAGCAGATGCTGGAAAAGAGGCTATATTTGCCGGTAATGCAAGGAAATTGTTGAATATGTAAAATGAATTTAATATTTTTTAAAAACCCCCTTGCAATTTCTGCGAGGGGGTTGTATAATCATAATTACTTTATCGCTTTAAAGCGTCTAACTTCAAAAGTTTAAAGCGTTGCGCTTTTGAGTGATAAAGCCAAAGTAAGTGTAAAAGGACATTGGAGGAAAAGGACATGATTATCAAAATCACATTATTGGTACTATTTTTTGCATGTATGATTGGTGTGGGCATTTATTCACAGAGCAAAGTAAAAAACGTAAATGACTTCGTATTAGGTGGCAGAGGGGTAGGTCCCTGGCTGACCGCTTTTGCGTATGGTACTTCTTATTTTTCTGCAGTAGTGTTTGTAGGCTATGCAGGACAGTTTGGATATAAATATGGTCTTTCTGCCACTTGGATTGGTATCGGTAATGCGCTTATCGGTTCCTTACTGGCATGGATCATTTTGGGTAGACGAACCCGCGTTATGACCAAAAAGTTGTCATCTGCAACTATGCCGGATTTCTTTGGCAAGCGTTTTGATTCCAATGCATTAAGAATTGTTGCAAGTGCTATTACTTTTATATTTATGATTCCCTATACGGCATCCGTATATAATGGTTTATCCAGATTGTTTGGTATGGCATTTGATATTCCTTATGTGGTGTGTGTTATCACCATGGCAGTGTTAACCGGTTTGTACGTAACCTTGGGGGGATATATGGCAACCGCTATAACAGACTTTATTCAGGGTATCATCATGCTGTTTGGTATTGTAGCTGTAGTAGTAGCGGTATTAAATGGTCAGGGTGGCTTCTACGAAGCAATATTTAAATTAGCAGAACTGGAAAGTGATGTGTCCCTTACCATGGGACAGAAGGGAGTGTTTACTTCTTTCTTCGGACCGGATCTGCCGAATTTAATTGGTGTTGTAATATTAACCTCTCTGGGTACCTGGGGACTTCCTCAGATGGTACATAAATTCTATGCAATCAAGGATGAAAAGTCCATTAAGACAGGTACTATCATTTCAACCTTTTTTGCAATTGTGATTTCCGGTGGTTGTTACTTCCTGGGCGGTTTCTCACGTTTGTTTGATTCGGATGACATTTATGAAAATGGCAAGATTGTTTACGATGCCATTGTGCCCAGCATGCTTTCTACCTTGCCGGATATCCTGATTGGTATTGTGATTGTATTGGTACTTTCTGCGTCTATGTCAACCTTGTCATCTTTGGTACTAACCTCCAGTTCTACTTTGACACTGGACTTGATTAAGGGAAATATTGTAAAAGAAATGAACGAAAAGAAGCAGCTTCTCTGCATGAGAATCTTTTTGGTGGTATTTATTGTAGTTAGTGTAGTGCTGGCACTTAATCCACCCACCTTCATCGCGCAGCTTATGGGTATCTCCTGGGGCGCACTTGCAGGTGCATTCCTGGCACCTTTCATGTACGGATTGTACTGGAAGGGCGTAACCAAAGCTGCTGTTTGGGCAAGTTTTGCTTGTGGCGTAGGTATTACCGTAGCCAATATGTTCTTCAAGTTTATTGCATCGCCTATTAATGCAGGTGCCATTGCTATGGTGGCAGGAATGATTGTGGTTCCTATTGTGAGCCTTATTACTCCGAAGATGAAGAAGGAGACAGTGGAAGAAATTTTCGAATGCTTTGAAGAGAAGGTTTTGGTAAGTAAGAAAAAGTCGATTGAGGAATAAAAAATATTAAGTAGTTTGGCAAGGGTAAATATGTCGATCGCTACTAAGTGTTCACCCCATGGAAGCTGTTTGAGGCTAAGTGGGGTGATTTTTATGTGAAGAAATGTATGTAGTATTGTAAAAGTAATCCCATGAAGGTCTAAACGAGCTTCATGGGACTATTGGGGGATAGGAGGGAATGAGAAAGTGCTCCAAAAGTAATCCCATGAAGACATAAAGGAGCTCCCTGGGATTATTTTGGGATAGGCGAGAATGGTGAAGTGTTCCCAAAGTAATCCCATAGAAGCCGAAAAGAGCTTCATGGGATTACTTCGAGAAAGAAAGATGTTGTGAAGGTGTAGAAAACAATAGAAACATCACAAAAATTTTCCTAACATACAAAAATCAACTTGACAATTCATCAACACGTTAATATAATAAAGCCAATTACATATTTGTATGGAAAGACGATGATGGAGCCAGTACTTACTTTTGGAAAGTCACAGAGAGCCGCGGAAGCTGAGATGCGGTACGAGTAAGAAGATAAGGAATATCCCTCCGAAGTTGCAACGCCAAAGGGCATCTATAAGATGTGCGAGTAGACGTTGACGGATTCCTCCCGTAATCGAGGACGCATATGTTGGTATGTCGTGGATGAATGAGAGAGAAATAATAGGCTCCTGTCGTTTGCGACAGGAGCTTACGTTTTTTAGAAAGGAAATTTAGACAAATGAACAAATCAGTGGAAATCAGATGGCATGGCCGCGGGGGTCAGGGTGCTAAGACAGCAGCTCTTTTGCTGGCGGACGTGGCATTCAAAGCAGGTAAGTATGTACAGGGCTTTCCGGAGTATGGTCCGGAGCGTATGGGAGCACCCATTACCGCATACAATCGTATCAGTGACAATCCTATCACCGTACATTCCAATATTTATGATCCGGACTACGTGGTAGTAGTTGACGAGACTTTGTTAGAGAGTATTGATGTGACCAAGGGATTAAACAAGGAAGGTGCCATTATTATTAATACCACCCGTAGCGTTGAGGAAGTAAAACCTTTGCTTCGCGGCTACGAAGGAGAGGTTTACACCGTAGATGCAAGGGAAATCTCTATTAAGGCACTGGGCAAGAACTACCCTAACTCGCCCATGTTGGCGGCAACCGTAGCAGTATCCAAGGTAATGGACAAGGCTGAATTCTTAAACGAAATGCGTGCATCCTTCCAGCATAAGTTTGCAAAGAAGCCGGAGGTTATCGACGGTAATATGATGGCACTGGAACTTGCATTTGAGGAGGTAGGTTAAATGATTAGCGATAGAATTAACGAAAGAAGTCCCTGGCAGGATATTACCGAGGGAAATAAAGTATTTGAAGCAGCGACTTCAAGAGAGTTCTGCACCGGTGAGTGGAGAACCTCCACACCGGTATTCATTGAGGAAAAATGTAAGCAGTGTCTCCTTTGTGTGCCTGTTTGCCCGGATTCTTCCATCCCGGTGAAGGATTGCAAGCGTGGAGAGTTTGACTATGACCACTGCAAGGGTTGTGGTATTTGTGCCAAGGTTTGTCCTTTTGGTGCGATTGAAATGAAGGAGGGCAAATAAATGGCTATCAGAGAAAGATTATCAGGTAACGAAGCGGTAGCTTATGCAATTAAGCAGATTAACCCGGATGTTTTTCCGGCGTTCCCTATTACCCCTTCAACCGAGATTCCTCAGTATGTGGCAAACTATATTGCCAACGGAGAAATTGATACAGAATTTATTCATGTGGAAAGTGAACACAGTGCCATGAGTGCTACTTTGGGTGCTTCAGCAGCAGGAGCCAGAGCATTGACTGCTACCTCTTCCTGTGGTATGGCGCTTATGTGGGAAGAATTGTACGTGGCAGCGTCTGACAGACTTCCCATTGTACTGGCATTGGTAAACAGAGCCTTAACCGGTCCTATTAACATTAATGCGGACCATTCCGACAGTATGGGTGCCAGAGATTCGGGCTGGATTCAGATTTATGCAGAGTCCAATCAGGAAGTATATGACAACTTCCTTCAGGCATTCCCCATTGCAGAGCATAAGGATGTGCATTTACCCATTATGATTTGCCAGGATGGTTTCATCACCAGTCATGGTGTGGAGAATATTCTTTTGGTGGAAGATGATTTGGTAAAGGATTTCGTGGGCGAGTACGAACCGGAGCATTATTTGTTAAATGCAAAGGAAAAGATGTCCGTAGGTCCTTACGCTGTATCTAACTACTATATGGAGACCAAGCGTGCTCAGAGACAGGCTATGATGAACGCCAAGCAGGTAATCTTGGATATGGCAGAGAAGTTTGAAAAGATGACCGGCAGAAAGTATGGTTTCTTTGAAGAATATCGTATGGAAGATGCAGAATATGCTATCGTAATTATCGGTTCCGCAGCAGGTACTTGTAAGGCAGCTATTGAACAGATACGCGCAACCACCGGCAAGAAGGTAGGTTTGATTAAGATTCGTGTATTCCGTCCTTTCCCGGAAGAAGAATTGGCAGCAGCTCTTTCTAAGGTAAAGGCCGTAGCTATTATGGACCGCTGCGAAATGTTCTCCGCAACCAGTGGACCTTTGGGCGCAGAAGTACGTGCAGCACTGTATCAGGCAAAGTCTGAGGTAGAAGCAGTAAATTATTTCTATGGTTTGGGTGGACGTGATATTACCGTGCAGGATTTTGAAGATATTTACAATCGTCTGGAGAAAATTGCGGAAACCCACGAGATTACGGATAACTACGATTACATCGGTTTGAGAGAGAAGTAAGGAGAATCTGATACTATGGAAGCTACATATAATTTTAAAGAAGTCATGAATAAGCCGGAGCGACTGGCTCCCGGTCATAGAATGTGTGCAGGTTGTGGCGGTACCGTAGCAGTTCGTACCGTACTTCGTGCACTGAAAGAAGGCGACAAAGCAGTTATCGGTAATGCTACCGGATGCTTGGAGGTTTCTACCTTTATGTATCCCTACACTGCTTACGAAGACAGCTATATTCACAATGCTTTTGAAAATGCAGGCGCAACCCTTTCCGGTGTGGAAACTGCATACAGAGTATTAAAGAAAAAAGGTAAAATTGATGATACCTACAAGTTCATTACCTTTGGTGGTGACGGTGGTACCTATGATATCGGTTTCCAGTCTTTGTCCGGTGCCATGGAGCGTGGACATGACATGGTTTATGTGTGCTATGACAATGGTGCTTATATGAATACCGGTACCCAGCGTTCTTCTGCAACTCCTCAGTATGCAGATACCACTACTACTCCTGCTGGAAAGGTATCAAACGGTAAGGTGCAGATACGTAAGGATTTGGCGGCTATTATGGCAGAACATCACATTCCTTATGTGGGTCAGAGTACCTATACAAGCAATTTCAAGGATTTGTATACCAAGGCAGAAAAGGCTATTTATACCCCCGGAGCAGCATTCTTAAATGTTATGTCTCCCTGCCCACGTGGATGGGGCTATGAGCCTTCTGAAATGATGAACATTTGTAAGCTGGCGATAGATACCTGTTACTGGCCCATGTTTGAGGTGATTGATGGTAAATGGATTTTGAGCTATGCACCCAAGAAGAAGCTTCCTTTGGAAGATTTCTTGCGTCCTCAGAGACGTTTCAAACACTTATTTAAGCCCGGAAATGAAGAGCTTTTAGTGGCCTTCCAAGCAGAAGTAGACAGACGTTGGGAAGAACTTTGTAATAAATGTGAATAAAGAAAAAGGGAGCCCTCCGGTTTATCCGGAGGGTATTTTATTATTTGGAGGTAATTAGTCCTATATTACTAGCCAAGTATATGACAAATTACTTGCACTTTTGACAATTTAGGACTATACTTATCAGTAAGTATTAATGTTTTATAACTTTATTACATGGGGGTAACAAAAGTGAAAGAGAAAAAGATGAAAGAACCAATGAGTAACAAGTCGATTTACCGTTTGATGTTGATTTTGGTTTACATTGTAGCACCGGCTTATTTGATTAAGAATATTATCAGTGGTACAGCAAGTGGTGCCATTACCATCGGTATTTGTTTGGTTGTATTTGCAGGCGCTGCTATCGCGATGCATTATTTGAATGCCAAGCAGGAAATTAAGCAGATAGTAGTGTGCATGAGTTTGGTGCTTTTGATATTTGTTATATCGTTAAACAGTGGTGCGCATTACAGTGATGATTACAGTTTATACTTAGCTGTTTTGGCTCTTGCAGGTCTTTATTTTAATCCTAAGATTACCAAAATTCAGGCTGCTGCTATTCCTGTATTGTTGGTAATTCAGTATGTGGTACATCCTGAGAAGGCGGAGAGTTTATCACAGTTCATTTTATGTGTGGTAGTATTTATGTTGGCATCATTCCTGGTGTGTTTATTGGTAACCAGAGGTTGTGCTTACTTGTACATAAGTGAGACAAGAGCGGCAGAAGCAGAGAAGTTACTGGATTCCATGAAAGAAGTCGGCGAAGAACTGCAGAAGAGCATGGCACATACTACTGTGAAGTATGAGGAACTGCAGGAAGTAAATTACAAACTTGCCATGGATGCAGATGAACTTCGCAATGGTTCGGAAGGAATTGTAGTTGGTGCCCAGGATGTTATGAATGTATGTGATGAAGCCCATGAGGTTATCCGCAGTACAGGACAGCAGATTGAAGCCTTAAATAATGAAGTCGGTGAATGTGAAAGTGCTATTATGGAAAGCAGCAAGAGCATGAACGTAATGAGCAAGCAAATGGGCTCTGTTCGTGAGGCTATGAATAATACCAACAAGGTATTCTCCATTTTGGAAGCACAGATGGGAGAAATCTCTACGGTTATTGATGAATTGAATAAGATTGCAGCAAGTACCAATATGTTAGCATTAAATGCTTCTATCGAGGCTGCGAGAGCAGGTAAGATGGGTGCAGGCTTTGCAGTCGTAGCAGCCAAGGTACAGCAGCTTGCGGTAGATAGTAACGGATGTTCTGAAAGAGTTACAGATGTACTTAGCGAAATGCAGGAGAAGGTTTTGGAAACCACCGCACAGTTACGTGAAAGTACAGAAGCAATCAGTGGCTCTCTTACTTCCTTGGATGAATTGCAGAACGATTTTGATAGCCTGACAGCACGTTTTGATAATTTGTATCAGACAATCGAAGAACAGAATGGTGCGATTCAAAAGATTGACTTTGTATTCGATGAGTTGAAGGACAAGGTTAATGCAATGAGCTCTTATACAGAAGAGAATAAATCAGCGGTAGAATCTATCTTTGTATCAATGGATAAATGTACCGAAAACTTACAGGAAGTTATTGAAGACAGTAAGCATGTAAGCCAGATGTCAGAGAATATGTTGAATGTGGCAATGAAATAATTTTCCGATATGGAGTGACTTAAGACACATGAGACGGCAAAACGTCTCATGTGTTTTTTAAAATATAAGTATGAGGGGTGTATTATGACACAGGAGAAAAAATATGAATCCATAGAACAGATAAGGACTGCCATAAATAGCGTTTTTGTAGGAAAGGAAGAGGTAGTGGATAAAGTACTTATTTGTTTACTTGCCGGAGGACACATTCTTTTGGAGGATGTGCCGGGAGTGGGCAAAACGACTTTGGCGAGAACCTTGGCAAGGGTGGTGGATTGTAGTCTTGGCAGAGTGCAGTTTACACCGGATACCTTGCCGGGAGATATTGTGGGAATGTCCGTATATAACATGAAGACCGGAGAGTTTGAATATCGTAGCGGAGTGGTAATGAATCAGATTTTACTGGCGGACGAAATCAACCGTACTTCGCCCAAAACCCAGGCCAGCCTTTTGGAGGCTATGGCGGAAGGTCAGGTAACGGTGGATGGAATTACTTATGAATTGCCGAAGCCTTTTATGGTAATAGCCACTCAAAATCCTGTGGAATTTATGGGAACCTATCCTCTTCCCGAGGCACAGATGGATCGTTTTATGATGCGTATTTCCATTGGGTATCCGGATAGAGAACAGGAAATGCAGATGGCATTGAATTTTCTGTCGGGTCAAACCTATGAGGGTTTAACTGCCGTATGCGGTACAGAGGAGCTTTTGGAGCTTATCAAAGCGGTGGAACAGGTTACTGTGAAGGAGTCAGTAATCGGCTATGCCAATGATTTGGTGAACCTGACCAGAGAAGAGCAAAGCTTTTTATATGGTGTCAGTCCTCGAGGCTTGTTGGCACTCCTTCGTGCAGCACAGGCACATGCTTTTTTACAAAAGCGGGATTATGTGAAGCCGGATGATATTAAGAGTGTGGCAAAGGATATTTTATTACATCGTTTAACCTTAACTTCAGAAGCGAGAATGATGAAAACCGATGCTGCGGCAATTTTACGCAGCCTGATTGTGAAAACCAAAGTACCCATAGGAGAATAGAATATGAAATGGCGCAGAATTATTTTGTTGCTATTGTGGATTTTGTCACTGGTGGGAATATCCTTTTACGGAGGGGCAATCAGCTATGGTCTCTTCTGGGGTATTACACTGATTCCGGTACTTTCGCTGGTTTATTTGCTATTTGTTTTTATGCAGTTTCGTATTTATCAGGAAATTGGCAGCAGAATCGTGGTAAGTAAGCAGCCGGTGCCATACTTCTTTGTTTTGCAAAATGAAACCGTATATGCGTTTGCAGGACTTAGTGTAAGGCTTTTCTCGGATTTTTCTTATGTGACGGATATAGAAACTTACAAGGAGTATGAATTACTACCGGGAGATAAATATACTTATCATACGACCCTGATATGCAAGTATCGAGGAGAGTACGAGGTGGGTGTAAAGGATATTGTGGTAACAGATTTCTTACGACTGTTTCGTATCCGTTATAAGAATCCGGGAGCGGTAAAAGCAGTGGTTTATCCCAGAATTGTTCGCAAGAAGGAACTGGAAAGCATCAGAGAGATTATTCATATGAGTACCAGGGAAACCGTGCTGAATCAAACCACACCGGATGTGGTAACCAGAGATTATGTAGCCGGAGATGCCCTAAAAAGAATCCACTTCAAAGTATCCGCAAGAGAGCAGAAATTAAAAACCCGCACTATGCTGGGAGAACGAAAGCAGGAAATTTTGCTTTTGTATGATACCAAAAGATATAGTGAAAAGGAGCAGGAATATATTCCGGCTGAAAATCAGATTCTGGAGCTGGTATTGGCACTGGGATTGTTTTTTGCGGAAAAAAATATTACTTATACGGTAGTGCATGGGCAGGAAGGTATGCGTGCAAAATTGGTAGAAGGCTTGGAGCATTTTGAACAATTATACGAGGAAACTGCGCATGTTATTTTTGATACCCGTGAAAATATAAACGGCCTGGCTAAAGAATGGTTTGAGGGCAGGGGCCACTGGAATGTAGAAACCTTAATTGTGGTAGTGCAAGAGCCGGAAGGAGAGCTCCTGCGCTTGTTACAAATACTTGCAGAAGAAGGTTATACGGTGATTTTGTATGTTGTAACGGATAAGGATATATCGGAATATATCCGCCAAAGCAACGATAGAATGAAGATTGTTGCAATACCCATAGAAGGCAATTTGGAGGAAATACTATGAGTGAAAAGAAATGGACTGCCTTCTACCCGGTATTTTACCGGATACTGTATGTAGTATTATTTGCCGGAGTATTAATGCTTGGGTTTGGCAGCTTTTTAGGAATTCGAAATATTGGTAGTTTTCATTGGATATTTTCGGTTGTGGTTTTAAGTCTTTTGGCCTGGTTTCAGTACGGAAAAATTAGCGCCAAGATTATTTCCGTAGTCCTGCTTATTCTAACGGTGGTGGCTATTTTGCCGCTAGTAGGTGCCGGACAAATAAAGGACTTTTGGGAGAATTATTACTTATGGCTTATTGTTCGTAAGGATTTTGAACCGGAATGGATATTGGGGTATGAATTGGTGCAGACCCTGTGGGTGCTGTTGGGAAGCTATGTTTTCCAGATTCTATCTCAAAAAATACAAATTATCAAAGAACTAGCGGCAGTATTGCTGGTAGGACTTTTGATTGTCTGCATGCTTCAGGAAGTTCAGATAAGTTCTGTGGGTGTGGCTTTAATTGTGGTATATGCGACCGTATGTGTGGTGGAAAGAATTCGCTTAAACTGGCAGAAGGAAAAGAAAACCGAGGATAAACGCGGCTATGTTATGTGGCTTGCTCCCTTTTTCCTGGCTTATCTGCTGATATTGTGTTATATCCCGCCGAAAGAGGAACCTTATGATTGGTCTTTTGTAAGACAGGCTTATAGTCATATTCGGGAAAAAGTTGTGGTTTGGTTTGAAGATGTGAATCGTAAGGGGAAGGAAGATTTTGGCTCCTTTTTAACAGGGTTTTCTGAGGAAGCAGAGGTTGGAGGAAATATTAAGAAGGACAACCGGGAGCTTATGACCATAAAGGGAAGCGGCAGCCTGGTTACAAACTTGTACTTGGGCGGAAAGGCATATGATTCCTTTAGCGGCAGGGAATGGAAGCAACAGGTTTCTAAGGATTTAAAGGAATACCCGCTGGATGCATTGGAGCTTATATATGCAGTTCTCAGATTTGATGAACAGGGTATGTACAATTATGTGCTGGATTCACGAATTACATTGCAGTATGGTTTCTTTGACACAGGATACCTATTTGCTCCCTTGAAGACCACTTATGTAAAAGATACGGATTTTGAAATTCAGGGAAGGGATTTTACCTTTGGTGTGCAAAAGGGATATGGGACTACCTATGGATTTCTTTATTATCAGATGAATCAAAAGACGCCCGAATTTATGGAAATGCTTCATACCGATATGGCTGAAGATGAAGAAATCTGGAAAGAGGTTGCTGCCCGATTTGCACCGGAGGGCATGAAGGATTTATCCTTGGAGGATTTGCAGAATTATCGTAAAGCCATGCAAGAGGCGTATTATGAGGAAATAGAAATTTCTGCTGAGGTAGAGGCGTATTTGGCAGAGATAACAAAGAATTGTGCCTCACCCTATGAAAAGTTGCAGGCCATAGAAAGAGAGTTGTCCGGCTTTACTTACAATACCAATCCCGGTAAGTTACCAAAAGAGGTACGGAGTGAAGAGGAATTCCTGGATTATTTTCTTTTGGAGAGTAGGCAGGGATATTGTACGTATTTTGCTACCGCATTTGTTTTGCTTGCAAGAGCGGAAGGATTACCGGCTCGTTATGTGGAAGGCTTTTGTGTGCAGGTAAATCAAAGCAAGGAAATGCACGTTTCCTCGGCTATGGCTCATGCCTGGCCGGAAGTTTATATAGAGGGTATCGGATGGTTACCTTTTGAACCTACGCCGGGATATGCTAATTTGCGATATTTGGGTTGGGAGGTAAAGAAGCCTCAAATAGATTTGGACGGTAAGGGAGAAAATATTACGCCTACCCCTGCACCACCAGTTATGCAAGAGGAGCTAGAGGCACCGGAAGATGCGAATAAAAGAAGCGGTAAGGGTTGGTACACTCTCTTAAAAGTGCTGGGGGTTGTGCTGCCGGTAGGTTTAATATTGTTCTTTGCGGAAAAAGTACGTCAAAAACGGTCCTATAACAAGTTATCCGTAGAACAGAAGTATGTAACAGAGGTAAAACGTAATTTATGGCTTTTGGAAAGGCTGGGGTATAAGCGTGAGACTTCAGAAACCTTATCAGAGCTACAGGATAAAATCAGCAAGGAATTTTCGGAAGTATTTCATTCAAAGCAGGATTTGTATTTCCTGACTGCTTACGAAGAATATTTGTATGGAGAAACGATGGTAACCAAGCAGTTGCTAAAATCTACGGTTTCCAAGCGGGAAGAAGTTTTGCTTTGGCTAAAAACTGAGAACAGGAAGCAGTATTTATGGATTAAATTTGTAATGTTTGTCCTGGGATATTAAGATTTACAAAAGATAGTAGACGTTTTGACTATTTTAAGGTATTATCTAAAAGTATGTTATTGTGAGGAGGTGTAGGTTCTTATGAAGAAATTGCTGTTTGCTTTAATATTCATATGTGGTTTGTGGCAGAGTTTTACAGTGTATGCTGCCGAGGCCCAGTATGAAACGTCGGAAATAGAAGCGCAAGGCTTTGGTAAGCCGAAGAATCTATACGACGAAAATCGTAATACCTATACCAACTGCAAAGAAGAAGGTATGATTACCATTACCAATTCGGAGGGAATTGCCGGTATTTATGTGGAGTTTGATAGAATTCCTTCCGCCTGGACTCTTACCAATCCGACTACGGGAGAGAGCTTTACTTGTGGCGAAGATGGATTTATACATGAATTTGTGGCAGTAAATACTTTGTATGAAGTATTGCCGGAAACATTGGTTTTGCAGTTCACGGCAGGTACGGTAATTGCAGATGTATATGCTTTTACAGAGGGAGAACTTCCCGATTGGGTACAAGTATGGGAGCCGCCCTGTGAAACGGCAGACCTTATGCTACTCACCACTCATTCGGATGATGAACAGTTATTTTTTGCAGGACTTTTGCCTTTGTATGCGGGAGAAAAGGGAGCGCAGGTACAGGTGGTTTACGGCGTGCAGCATTTTGAGGCAAATGGTGTAGCCAATCATCAACGACCTCATGAACTTTTAGATGGTTTGTGGACAGTAGGTGTAAGAAATTATCCGATTATGCCGAGTTTTCCGGATTTATATGCGGAATCTAAGAATCGTGAAGTTGCTTTGTCACAGGCTCTGAAAGTATATGAGTCTGCAGGGGTTGCATACGAGGATTTTTTGGAGTATATTACAGAGTGTTTGAGACGTTTTAAGCCTTTGGTGGTTGTGACTCATGATTTGAATGGTGAGTACGGCCATGGAGGACATGTGGTATATGCTCAGGTTCTGACGGAAGCGATACATATTGCAGCAGATGAGACTCAGTTTCCGGAGAGTGTTGACCGATATGGAATATGGGAAACGCAGAAACTGTACCTTCACTTATATGAGGAAAATCCAATCGTGATGGATTATGATATTCCGTTGGAAACTTTCGGAGGAAAGACTGCCTTTGAAATGACGCAGGAGGGATTTGCCTGCCATAAGAGCCAGCACTGGACTTGGTTCTATAAGTGGATTTACGGTACCGCGGATAAACCAATTAAGAAAGCGACCGATATCAGAAGTTATTCACCCTGTCATTTTGGGTTGTACTATACACAGGTGGGTCCTGATATAGAGGGTGGAGATTTTCTGGAAAATATAGTAACCTATGAGGAACGCAGGGTTATTGCTGAAAAGGAAGCCGAGGAGAAACGTTTAGCTGAGCTGGAAGCCCAGAGACTGGCTGAAGAGGAAAGACAAGCGGAAGAAGCACGTTTACAGGCAGAGAAAGAACGCTTAGAGCAGGAGCTGAAAGCAGCAGAGGAAGCCAGACGGGCAGAGGAACAGGCAGCCTTGGAAGAAGCTGCTCGGCTGAAGAAGGAAAAGCAAAGGAATGTTCTTTTGCTTGGAGTAGGCGGCATAGCGTTGCTGGTGATTGTAATTGCGATGATAAGTCGTAAAAAGAACAGAGGGGAATAAAATGGACAAAGGTGCAATTTCGATTATCATACCGGCGTATCAACCGGATGACAAATTGCTGACAACAGTAGAAGAATTGGTTGCAGTAGGCTTTTCGGATATTCTTGTCATTAATGACGGAAGTAAGAAGGAGTGCGCGCCTATTTTTGAGAAAATTCAGGAAATACCGGAGTGTACCTTGCTGGTGCATGAAGTGAATAGAGGAAAAGGAGCTGCCCTTAAGACTGCGTTTGCGTATGTAACGGAAAATAGAGAAAGTACAGGCTGTGTGGTAACGGCGGATGCGGATGGACAACATTTGGTAAAGGATATAGAAGCAGTTTGTGCAAAAGCCTTGGAAACGGAAGCCGTGGTACTTGGTACCCGTAATTTCTCTCAGGCGGATGTACCGGCCAGAAGTGTTATGGGCAACCGTATTACTTGTGGTGTATTCAGACTCTTTTTCGGAATGAAGCTTCGGGATACCCAGACGGGTCTACGTGCCATTCCGGTAAAGTATCTTCCGGAGATTATTCAAGCGGAAGGCGACCGGTACGAATATGAAACCAATATGCTCTTTATGATTAACCGTAAGAAGATTCCTTACGAGCAAGTGGACATTACGACCGTTTACATAGAAGAGAACAAGTCCTCGCATTTCAGGGTGGTACGGGACAGTGTGCGTATTTACGCGCTGATTTTGAAATATTTATTCAGCTCTGTGGCAGCAGCCATAGTGGATGAGACTGCTTTTTATATATTTAAAAAGTTTGCATTTTTAGGTTTTTTACCCATACCATTGACTTTTACTGCGGCATTTTTGGCAAGAGTTATATCGTCGCTGTTTAACTATTGGCTGAATGCAACACAGGTGTTTAAAGACAAAGTGAGTAAGCAAACACTTCTGCGCTATTATACATTGGCGATAGTTCAGATTGCTTTATCTGCAGTATTGGTATTTGGTGTAGAGAAGCTTTTGAGTATTACATCACCTGCATTATCAACACTGACAAAGACAATTATCGATACGCTTTTATTCTTTGTCAGCTTCCGCATCCAACATAAATGGGTGTTTAACAGTGATGAGCAGGCGGAAAGGGATTTAGTTAATGGAAAAAAAGAAAATTAGTTTTAAGCAGGTGTATTTCATATACCTTGCTGTGATGTTGGTGTTAGTGATTGCCGCCATCCTTTATGTAGCCATGTTGCTTCGTAAATATGAAAAGTTGCGTCCGGAAGTACAGGTGGAAGCGGCCATGAGTGAATTGGCCCTTACTGCTGCAGAAGGCAATATGTGGAATAAATATGTATTGCCGGAGGTGGATGCCGGAGCCTTTGAGCAAGGACGTGATATTAAAGCAGAGTATCAGTCTCTTTTTAAGCAGGGATTTATGGAGTATGGTACCAAAAGCGGTATGCATGCGGAGGATGAGCTGTTTTATATTGTAAGGAACGGCAATATGGAGCTGGCAGAGGTGAAGTTAAAGGCATTAGGTCCTGCAGAAACCAAGCTGGCAGTATTCAGTTACCGTAAATGGAAGATAGAATATGTCAGACCATTGTTTGAGGTAAAGGATTATACGATTTCCGTACCGAAGGATTTTGTGGTGGAGGTAAATGGTATTACTCTGACAGAAAAGGAAGCAAAAGAAAGTAATGCAAATGAAATCACCTACTTCCTGCCCAGACTTTACCAGGAACCCAAAATGGTAATTAAAGACCGAAATGGCAGAAATGTAAACTTTACCATAAAAGATGATCAGGTTATAGCAGAGTTCTATGTGTATTCCCTTACTTTGCCGTCTTCTCTGAAAGTAGAAGTAAACGGGGCAGAGGTTAAAGGCGCAGATGCCGGTGAGAACCGTTTGTCTTTTGATGTTTATGAAGTGGAAAAACCCGTAGTAAAGATTTCGGACTGTTTTGGCAATGTGGTTGAGTATGAAGGCGGTAGTGAATTGCCTCTTACCATGGCAAGTATCGTGGCAGACAGCCGTTATGATATTAAAGTGGAAGGCCAGGCTGTTCCCCAAGGAGTGTTTGAAGTGTCTGAAAACAGAGATTTTGATGCTTTGAAAGATTATGTGGAAGAGCTTCCCAAGATACATACTTATGGCATTGCAATATTGGTGGAAAATGCAGCAATTGAGGTTTTGGATCAGAATGGCGAGGCAGTAATCCTGGCAGAAGGAGAGTCGGAGCATGATTTGCTGGAACAGATGAAAGGCGAGGAAAATGTGCCGGAAGAAATTGCGGACGAAGTGGACTTGCTTCAGATAGCCCATGATTGGAGTCTTTTTATGTCCAATGATATGCGTTTCGCAGAGATTAGCAAGTACATGATAAAGGACTCTTATCAGTATGAGGTGGCAAGGAAGTATGCTACCGGCGTGGATATTACCTTTACCAGTGCGCATGGTTTGGCAACACCTCCCTTTACAGAAGATTTGGTAACCAACTTCCAGTGGATTACGGAGGATTGTTTCTCCGTGGATATTAGTTTTGTAAAGCACATGATTTTGCGTTCCGGTGCCAAGGTAGATGACCCTATGAATGATAGATTTTACTTTGTGAAGTATGACGATACGGACGATAAGAAAGACAACCCTCAGTGGAAAATGGTAAGTATGAAGGAGATTGTGAACAATGAAAAATAATGAAAACACTATCTCCATTGGAAAAGAAATCGGAAAGTGGACTTTAAGAGTATTATTAATGATTTTAACCTTTGTGGTGGCAATTGCAATTGTTTTGCTGGCATCCCTTAAATTGTTCTGCTCTAAGAGCTTTCCCAATGTACAAAATACTTTTGTAACCACTATTCTGGAGACGGGACAGCTGAAATTCCTGGCTTCCTGGTTTTTGTCTCCGGAAGAAATTCAGGCTATTGTGGACCAAAACTCCATGGAAGTATTTAATGTGGAGGTAGATACCAACCTGATTAAGCCCGGAAGCTTTGGTAATGTAGCGGTTGGCTCAGGACAGGTACAGGAGGAAATGCAGGATATCGAAATTATCGAAGTGGCAGGTGCAACCTTTACCGGTACCATGATGATTGTAAAGGATCCTTCCAGAGTGAGTCTGGCTACCATTTATCCCTGGAAAGAGTACGGTGTAACCTTGGATAAACTGGTAACAGATAATGGAGCGATTGCCGGTATTAACGGCGGACTTTATAATTCCACCAACAATTCCGGTGGTAGTCCCTATGGTGTTATTGTTTCTAATGGAGAGATTCAGCACAATAAGCCTCGTGAGTATGCCGGTCTGGTATTGGTAGGCTTTACCGAGGAACATATTTTGCAGATTATTGATATTTCCAAAATGAGTTCTCAGGATGTGGAGAAGCTTGTAGAAGATATGAAGATTCGCGATGCGGTTACCTTCCAGGAAGAAGCCAGCGATGCCAACAATCATTTCGTGCAGCTTATTATTAATGGGGAGTCCCGTGAAATGAGTGGTCAGGGTAGCGGTCTGAATCCCCGTACAGCTATCGGTCAGCGTGCAGATGGCGCGGTACTTATGTTTGTAACAGACGGTAGAGGTAAGTCCGGTCATTTGGGAGCATCCTGTGCAGACTTGATTGCCGTTATGGAAGAGTTTGATGCAGTGAATGCTGCGAACCTGGATGGCGGAAGTTCTTCCTGTATGTACTATGACGGAGAATACCTTATGTCCAGTGTTACTTTCTACTACACCAATTCCTCCTGGAGATTACCTGCAGGATTTATTGTAAAGTAGTTTAAAAATTTTTGAAACCTTTTTAAGAATTGCTGTGTTTTATGTATGAAAGCGTAAAACACAGCAAATTTTTGTGTAAATAAGGAGAGCAGAAAGGAAGAAAAAATGAACAAGAGCAGTAAATTAAGAGGACTCATTTTAGCAGGAGCATTAATAGTTGCCATGGCAGGTTGCGGTAATCAGGTACAGGAGCAGGTAGAGAATACAAAAGCACCGGAAACAGTTACTACAGAGTCGACAACCACAAGTACCGAGGAACAGGAGGCGGCCCTCGAAGCCACACCGGAAGTAACACCCGAACCGGTGGAGTTGGCAGCAGGATTTGATGAAGAATTTGTGTTAAGCCCTGATGAGAAATTATACATAGGACGCGAGGACATAAGTATTAGCCTGAACTGGATTACCTATGATGAATATGGTACCTCTTTTGCCTACACATTGGGTATTGACGGTAAGGAAATCATCGGTATGGGGTTTGATGGTACCTATGTGGACAATCAGGTATACCAGGACGAATTTACAGTGAACAGAGTTATTTGTGTGGATGCGAAAGAAGACCAAAATGTAACCTTAATGATTACTTCAGGTACAGTGATTCCGGAAGCTATGGTATTAAGTGGTAATGCTGCAGATGAATATGTAACCACGAAACCGGAATATGTAGAAAGTGATAATGTAATTCTTTTCCTGGCGGAAGACGTAAAGGTATATGGTAATACCATGGAGTTGATTGAACAATTAATTGATATTGTGGAAAAAGAAACCGGTCTTTATTTGGAGAATGATTCCATATATGCAACTCAGAATGGTAATGAAACTGACTGGTTGTACGGACAGGATGTATTCCCCGGTGTAGACCCCTATGCTGAAAAATTCCATGTATATGTAGTGGAATATGATGTTTGTGCTGCCAGTGCGTATGGATATGGTATAGTGATTAATCCTCAAGACCTTGAAATCGCTGCGGGAGAAGGCTATGCAATTCTTCATGAGGTAGCACATTGTGTACACTTATTAAACGGAGTACAGATGGGAAGATCTATGGATGAAGGATATGCAACTTATATAGCAGGTCGTATTTGTGACAAAGACGAGGAAATGATTTTTAATTTTGATGCTGTTAATAATTATTCTCATTATCCGGTAGAGATAACACCGGAAAATGCAGAGGAGATTTTCTGCTCCGAGAAAGAGGATGATTTCGAAAATTACCTTTACGGATATCGATTCTTCACCTATTTGTTTGAAACCTACGGGGAGAATATTTTCAAGGATATTTTAAAAGAAGCATCACCTGAGGAGTCCATATGGTACGTATCTATAAGTGATGCGGAAGCGGTGCCTTACATCAAAAAGCATACTTCGGAAACCGTATTTGAGGATTTTGCAAAGTGGCTTGCAGCAAACCAGAAAAGATTTGAATATCATTAAGAGGAAAAAGGTCGCGAAAGCGGCCTTTTTTATGTACAGGAAAATGTGCGAGAAAAGTGGCGGAAGTTAAGGCGGATTGTTGCAATAAATGTTATTTTATACTAAAATATAAAAGGGATAGTAGGATTTTGTCCATGAGGTAAAAATATATGCTTTTTAATTCCTTTGACTTTATTTTTTATTTCTTACCAATTGCATTTGTGGGCTATTTTTTGTTGAACAGGGTGGGCATGTACAAGGTGGCAACCCTCTTTTTGATATGCATGTCTTTGTTCTTTTACGGGTATAACAAAATAGAGTATTTATGGATTATTTTGTGTAGCATAGGCTTAAATTATATTTTGCACAGGATTTTGGTTAAGGAGACTAATCAAAAGGAAAAGACGCGAAAAAAGATTTTTATAGGTGGTATTATAGCCAACTTAGCCATCTTGTATTACTTCAAATATTTTAACTTTACCATGGAGATTTTTGATTCTCTTACCGGAATGAATATCAATATGGTGCAGATAGCACTCCCCCTGGGAATCAGCTTCTTTACCTTCCAACAGATAGGTTTTGTTGTGGATAGTTATAAGAGGGAGATTAGGAAACAGGACTTGTTTTCTTACGCTTTATTTGTAAGCTTTTTTCCCCAGTTAATAGCAGGACCTATTGTGAATCATGAAGAAATGCTTCCTCAGTTTGAGGACCGGGAAAAACGCAAGATTCATTTAGAAAACGTGATGTTGGGTATCAGGACCTTTGTCTGTGGCTTGAGTAAAAAGGTATTGATTGCGGATACTATTGGCCGGGCTGTGAATTGGGGATATGAGTACTATTCGGTGTTGGATGGTTTTAACACCGCATTCGTAATCGTTTTGTACTCTTTGCAGTTATACTTTGATTTCAGCGGTTACTGTGACATGGCTCGCGGCTTGGGATATTTGTTTAATATTCAAATCCCGTTAAACTTTAATTCTCCTTTTAAGTCCAAGAATGTGGTGGAGTTTTGGAAAAGATGGCATATGACCTTGGGAAGATTCTTTACGCGTTATGTATATATTCCGTTAGGCGGCAATCGAAAAGGCTTCGCAAAGGCACTTTTAAATATATTCATTGTGTTTTTTATTAGTGGTATCTGGCATGGCGCAGGCTGGACCTTTGTGGTTTGGGGATTATTGCATGCCTTCGCACAGATTGTTACCAGACTGTGGTGGAAGGGAAAAGAGAAGCTGGGGCAGCCGGAAATAAAAAATAAGGTTGTGAAAAAGCTTGCAGATGGTTTCTGTGTGCTTGCCTGCTTTTTATTTGTGGCATTTGCCTTCGGAATTTTCAGGGCAGAGAATTTGTCTCATGCATTAGGTATGTATAAGCAACTGGCGGTAATGAATGGGGTTCATGTTTTTCAGGAGATAGCCGCCTTTTTAAGCTTTAGCGAAGTGAGCCATGTGTTGGAGGTGCTTGGACATAGTACCCATCCCAGGATTCAAATGAGTATCTTTTTGCTTGTGGTGGCGGGCATTACCTGGGGAAGTAAGAATCTTCACGAAACAGAGACAGAATATAAGGCCGGTTGGTTATCCATTCTGTTCTATGGCGCCTTGTTTATATGGTGTGTGTTGTCCCTGTCCAATGTAAGTACCTTTTTGTATTTTAATTTTTAAGGATAAAGGTTTATGAAAAATCTGAAGAAAAAGTTGTTTGTGCTGGCAGTCATAGTCCTTCTTCCCTTGATGCTTGTGGGAACTCTAATTGCAGTGGTGGATCCGTTTTTTGTTTACCATGCACCTTTGGAAGGAGCCTATTATTTTGTGGATAATCAGCTGGAGCAGAATCCGGGTATGGCGAAGCACTTTGAATATGACAGTGTAATGTTGGGTTCTTCCATGACCACGAATTTTGATACGGCAATCTTTGATGAACGTTTAGGCTGTGAAATGCTTAAGCTTTCCTACAATGCGGCCTATCCCCATGATATTGATAAAATCATGAAAATTGTTACGCAGGAAAAGGATACCTTAAAATATGCTTTCCTATGCATTGATATTGCCAATTATATGTATGAGCCTGGAACTCTTTCGTATCCTTATCCGGAGCATTTGTATGACGATAATATTTTTAATGATTTGAAATACCTCTTAAGTAAAGCTGTGCTTTTGGATTATGTACATGAGGCTTACAGACAAAAAAGTGAAATTAAAGTAAATGAGATATACTGGCATTGGCAGCATATGAATTACAGTAAAGAACAGGTGTTAAGCAATTATAAGGTGCCGGAACGAAGCTATGTTCATTCCAATCGGTACAGCCTTGAAAATCTCCAAAAGAATCTGGAAACCTATATTATACCCTATATAGAGGCCACTCCGGATACCAAATGGATTGTATTTTTCCCGCCTTACAGCATGCTGTACTGGAATGACAGTTTGGTGGCAAATGAAGTAGATGTTAAATTGGACGGTATTGCTTTTCTTACAGAGTATTTGGCGGCCTTTGGGAATGTAGAAGTGGTTTATTTCCAGGACTGTGAAGAATGGATTTGTGATTTAGATAATTACACGGACGTAACACATTATTCCAAGGAAATTACGGATGCTATGACAGAAAAATTGTGTGCCGGTGAGAACCGGGTGACCACAGAAGAACATAAAGAACGCTTGAAAAATTTCGGCAGGTTTGTAAAAAATTACGATTATACGACACTTTTAGAGGTAAAAGAGTAAGCCGGGAAAGGAGTCTGGCTTAAGAAATGGGTGGGAATGTACTTATGAGAAATCAAAAGATGAGTACTATAATTACAATTGGGATTCTGGTGGTAAATACAATCGGTATCTACCTGCTTTATTTGGTTGCCAGCAGAAGCCTGACCGTTACCATGAGAAGTACTGCAATGGAGAATCTGCATGATACTTTGAATGTTCAGACGCAGATTATCGAGGAGTATGTGGAACATCAGGAGGATTTATTAATCAACTTCAGTAATGCCATGGAAGTAAAAGAATTCCTGAAGAATCCCAGTGATGTGCAAAAGCAGAAGGTGGCACAGAAATATACGGAAGAATATTACGGACATTTGGAAAATTGGGAAGGCTTGTATATAGGAGAGTGGGATACTCACATTATAGCCCATTCCAACCCGCAGGTAGTAGGAATGGTTACCCGTGAAGGCGAACCTTTAAAGCAGTTGCAGAAGGAAATGCTTGACAGAAACGGCTTATATAATGCCGGTATCATTGTTTCACCTGCCTCTCAGAAGCTCATATTATCCTTATATTGCCCGGTTTATGATGAGGATGGCAGTATCTTGGGCTATGTAGGCGGAGGCCCCTTCGTAGGCGAATTAGAGGCACTGCTGGCAGCTGTGGAGGATGAGTCCACCAATTATTACATGATTAATACGGCATCTTTCATGTATATTTTTGCCAGGGACAAGGAATTGATTGCCACAGAGATTAATGACAAAATGTTATTTTCCATTATTGCAACTTTTTCAGATAATAGTAAGACCTGGACCGGTGATATGGAATATCAGGACGAGGTAGAAGGCGCTTCCATTGCAGCATATCAGTACCTGCCGAAGTATAAGTGGGCGGTAGTATCCTGTAACAGTGAGGCCAACATTTATGCCGATGTTAATAAGAATATCACAATGCTTGCAGTTATTTGTATCGTGTCCGACTTAGTAATTGTCCTTATGGCTTGGGGAATCATTCGATTGAGTACCAGACCCTTAAAGTATGTTGAGAAAGCTATTGTACAACTCGAACAGATGAATATGGAGAAGGATCCCAAGTTGAAGGAGTACATTAATCGAAAAAGTGAAGTGGGACAGATTGCTACCGCTATTAATTCCCTGTATGACTCTATCGGAGAGATGTTGGATGCCGAAAAAGAAAAGCAGATAGCGATTGCGGCAAGTGCGTCAAAGGCTAAATTTTTGGCCAATATGTCTCATGAAATTCGTACACCCATCAACACGGTTATCGGTATGAATGAAATGATTTTGAGAGAAAATCAGGACCCTGCTATTCACGAGTACGCGGATAATATTAAGAATGCCAGCCGAATGCTCTTGGGACTGATTAATGATGTATTGGATATTTCCAAGATTGAAGCCGGTAAACTGAAAATTGTAGATAGCGACTATCGCTTGGCAGGTATGTTGAAGGATGTGATTTTGGGCGTTGAAACCAGGGTGAAACAGAAAGGTTTAAGCTTACGTTTGGATTTTGACGAGAAATTACCTTCTGTATTATGCGGTGATGAAATTCGTATTAAGCAGATACTAAATAATTTGCTGACGAATGCCGTTAAATATACAGAGCAGGGCTCTGTTACCTTTATGGTAAAGGGTGTCCGCAAGGAAGACGAATTTGTTCTGGTGTTAGGAGTAAAGGATACCGGAAGAGGTATCAAGGAAGAAGATAAGGAAAAATTATTTGAAAGCTTCCAACGATTGGAGCTGGATAAGAATCGTCATATTGAAGGAACCGGTTTGGGTCTTAATATCTCTAAGCAGCTGGTTGAGAATATGGGCGGTAAGATTGAGGTTGTCAGCAAATATGGGGAAGGCAGCAGCTTTATGGTGCGTATTCCTCAGAAGGTGGTAGACGCTTCACCCATGGGTAAGCTGGAGGAGCAGCAAAGATATGTAATGGGCGGGGATGAGAAAAAAGCCTTTTTATATGCACCTGAGGCTAAGATTTTGGCAGTAGATGATAATGAAATGAATCTTAAGGTGATTAAGGGCCTGCTCAAGCGTTCGGGTATCCAATTGGATTTTGCACTGGGTGGCAATGAGTGTTTGGAACTTGCCAAATATAAAAAGTACGATGTTATCTTAATGGACCACATGATGCCGGAGCCGGATGGAGTACAGACTTTGCACTTGATTCGAGAGGATGCAGAGAATCCTAATCAGCAGACACCGGTTATTGTTCTGACGGCCAATGCAATTCAGGGGGCAGAAGAGAATTATTTGCAGGAAGGTTTTTGCGGATATTTGACAAAACCTTTGGACGTAAAGGTCCTGGAGGAGATGTTACAGAAGTACCTGTAAAAAGGGGGGAATTCTATGTTTACAGCGTTAGTATTATTACAATTTTTTGCTTTATTTCTTTTGATTATTGCCTTGGTTTATATTTTCCGCGGAAGCTCCACTTATATTTTGAAGTTGATGTTGTCGTTTACGCTGGCGGAAATTGTACATAATGCGGGCTATTTGCTGGAGCTTTTTGCCCGTAGTGAGCAGGAAGCCATGATGGCGGTAAAGATGGAATACTTGGGTAGCAGTCTTGTGGCTACGCTATTCATGATGTTTATTATGGTCTATTGCGGCACGAAGGAATACAGATGGTTTGAGCGTTTCCTGCTTTTATGCGGATGTGCTGTTATTGTGATGGTATGGACCAGTGAAAAACATTCCTTGTACTATACGGATGTAGATTTTGTGCAGACAGGAGCTTATCCCCACATTGTTCTTTCGTATGGAATCGGTTTTATCTTTTACTTTTTGACCTGTACGGTGATTCCATGGGCAGTATCGGTTTGGGTATTAATCAGGTCAATTATTCATGAAAAGAGTAGTAAGAGAATTCGCAAATTCAAGATTATTATGGGCGGATCCTGTTTTTCCATAGGAGTTTTAATTATCTATTTATTTGGTGTGTTCCCCGAAGGCTATGACCCGACACCCATTTCCATGGCGTTGATGATTTCGCTATTGATTTTTGGTGTATGGAACCGCAGGGACTTTGACTTAACCAGAACCGCTACGGATACGGTGTTAAACTCTTTGGGCGATGCCATGATTACCTTGGGAGAGAACAAAGAAATTCTTATGTGCAATGACAAGGCCAAGGAGATTTTCCCCAAGCTTAGATTTGCGCAAAATATTGAGGAAGTGGAGCGTTTTCCGATTCTCATAAATGAGGAAGATAAGGAAGAGCAGTTTGAACTGGCAGGAAAATATTACGAAGGACATCTGCGCGTGGTAAAGGATTACGAGCAGATTATACGAGGGTATACGATTTTGGTGGTGGATGTAACAGAGACTCATGAGCGTATTCAGGAGCTACATGAAATGCGTGAAAAGGCTGAAGAGGCAAACCTTTCCAAGTCAAACTTCCTGGCCAATATGTCCCATGAGATTCGTACCCCTATGAATGCGGTAGTGGGAATGAGCGAATTAATCATTGAGGAATGTCGCGGACAGAAGATTTATGATTATGCTTGTGATATTAAGACGGCAGCCATGAACTTATTGTCCATCATTAATGATATTTTGGACTTTTCCAAGGTTGAAGCCGGTAAGATGGAGCTTGTTGAGGAGGAATACTTTGTACAGGAGTTGGTTCAGGATACCATCAATCTGGTACAGGTGGTGGCAGAGCAAAAGGATCTGGAAGTAAAGGTAGAACTGGCACAGGATATTCCCTGCAAGCTTTGCGGTGATGTGGGAAGAATTCGTCAGATTCTGATTAATTTGCTGAATAACTCTATAAAGTTTACCAGGGAAGGCTTTGTGCGTTTGGCGGTAACGGGTGAGTATGTGGATGAGGATACTTATAAGCTGCAATGCGTGGTACAGGATACCGGCGTGGGAATCAAGAAAGAGGATATGGAGCTTATCTTTGAATCCTTCCGTCAGTTAGATATGAACCGCAACCGTAAGAGTGAGGGAACCGGTTTGGGCCTGGCCATTACCAAGCAGCTGGTAACCTTGATGGATGGTGATATAAAGGTGGAAAGTGAGTATGGAAAGGGCAGTAGCTTTACCATACATATTAGCCAGAAGGTAGCGGATAAACGTACCATTGCAGAAAATGCTATGGTGAAGACAAATGTGGAGGATAAAAAGGAACAGCCCTTTGTCAGTGCAGATTACAAGGTGCTGGTGGTGGACGATAATGCGATTAATCGTAAGCTGGCAGTGGCAATGCTTCGTGCTTATGGTTTCCAAATAGATGAAGCGGATAGCGGAAAATCAGCTATTGACAAAGTGAAAAGTAAGAGGTATGATATAGTGTTCATGGATCACATGATGCCGGAGATGGATGGTATAGAGGCTACCAGGGTAATCCGTTCAGAATGTGGTGACATGACAGACGGCACTATTATCATAGCGCTGACTGCAAATGCAATCCAGGGAGCCAAGGAAATGTATCTGGAGAATGGTTTTGATGATTTCTTATCCAAGCCCTTTGACAGAGAGAAGCTGAATAGCTTGCTCAAACATTGGATACCGGGGATGGAGTAGAAACTGTTGTGTAACGATTTTGAAAGGAAGTGATTGTATGTTTCCATTAATTAGTAAAAAGGAAACCGGAATTCATTTACGCAAGATTATGGATGAGCGCGGTATTGCTGTGCGTGATGTACAGGAATACTTAGGGCTGGGCAGTGTACAAAGTGTATACCATTGGTTGAATGGTTTGAGTATGCCCACCATTGATAATCTGTACGCATTGAGCGAACTGTTTGGCTTGCCTATCGATGAGATGGTAAGAGGCAACAGGGAACCCAAGATACAGGCGGCCAAGGTGGAACCCATACATACATACCAGGAGAACCGAGCAGCTTAACACTTTTATACTAGAGGTTCAATGACAAAGTACTTCCCCTCCCTTAGAATGTTCTTAGAAACAATTTTAAGGGAGGATTTTTTGTGGTAGGAAATAAAGAGGAGTAAGAAAATGGGAAGAGAAGAAAATGTAAAGATTTTTCAGGATACTGAAAAGATGGTGAAAAATAATAAAATACTGGCAGAGGCAGTAAAATGGTCTACCAAGAATCAGGTGCTTGTGCCGGAATATATGGAAGTGAAGGATTTCTGGCCGGATTGGGAGCCGGACTGTGAAGTGTGTGAGGCGGAAGCGACTATTGTGGTTTCCAAGAAGCGAAGCTACGAGGCAGCCACCGGTTATAAGGGCAAAAAGGTATGTGTCCATAATTTTGCTTCTGCGACCAATCCGGGCGGCGGAGTGACCAAGGGAAGTTCTGCCCAAGAAGAATGTCTATGCAGATGCTCCACCCTTTACTTTAACTTAAATGTGGCGGATATGTGGAATGGTTTCTATACACCCCACAGAAATGTGCAGGATCCGATACATAATGATGATTGTATTTACACCCCGGAGGTAGTGGTTTTTAAGTCCGATACTGCCATGCCGAAGCTTTTGACGGAGAAAGAGTGGACCAAGGTGAATGTAATCACCTGTGCGGCCCCAAATTTGCGTTTAAAGCCTGCTAACGCCATGAATATGGGTGATGGCGACAAAGCGGCTAAAATAGGCGATAAAGCGCTTCTGGAGCTGCATGAGAAGCGTTTGTCCAGAATACTTGATGTGGCAGCGGCAGCAGGCAATGAAGTGGTGATACTGGGAGCCTTCGGCTGCGGTGCTTTTGAGAATAATCCGGAAGTGGTGGCAAGGGCTGCAAAGAATGTGATTGCAAAATATAAAAGAAAATTTGAGACCATTGAATTTGCGGTATATTGTTCTCCCAGAGATGAGAGAAATTATGAAATTTTCAAGAGAGTGCTGGGGTAGGAGATGCTACCCCACGCTACAAGTTAGTTTTAAGAGATGAGGTGATAAAATGATTTGGTTTACCAGTGATTTACATTTGGGACATAAGGCTGCAGTGGATATGTGCGGCAGACCCTTTGAAACGGTAGAAGAAATGACAGAAACCCTTATTATGAATTTTAATGCCTGCGTAAGAAAGGATGATACGGTATATATTCTGGGAGATCTTTCTCACAGGATTACGCTAGAGGAGGCAAATCGATTAATTGCCCGATTGAACGGCAAGAAGATTTTGTGCAAGGGAAATCATGACAAGAAGTACGACCCTGCATTATTTGAAGAAATTCATGATTTTCTGGAGCTGCATGTGGACGGCATGAATATTTCTCTGATGCATTATCCCATGATGGAGTGGCCTAAGTCCCGTCATGGTTCGGTGCATTTGCACGGACATATTCACAGTACGGGAGAGTATAATTTGCAGCAACGTGAGGAGGGTATCTTAAGATACGATGTGGGCGTGGATGCGAACCATTATTTCCCGGTATCTTTGAAGCAGGTGAAGGAGTTTTTGGGGATGGAGTAAAATTTAAAGTCCCGGTTCGCATATTTGTACCCGCTACATATTTCAAGGGTAATTGGGGACATAACATCCTACCGAAGGACGCTTCCGCTCCGTGAAAGAACGCAACGGTCGCTAAGCTCGAAACCACCTCGCTAAGCGCCGGCGTTTTTCAAGGCCTTGCTTGTAGGAAATTATGTCCCCAATTCCCATATTCATAAACGATTGGGCGCAAATATGCGAACTGGGACATTCTAAATTATATTACGGGTATAATTTACAAGCTAAACCATTCGTGCTATAGTGACGATAGGAAGAGCAAGAGATGCTTGCAAAACGATTTCTTAAAAGATTAAGCGAGTGGAGGCACCGCGGGGTGTATTCACGGAAAGGAAAAGACATGACAACAGTTAGATTTGCATATCACCATAATATTGAACGTCATTATGAATCACTCTCAGAATCTAAACATGAAGAGTGGTCCGGTTTCATGCGCTCATTTAAGGTAAAGCAAAGGCAAAGAATAACTGTGAATTGTGAACTGTAGTATTACACATGTGATAAAAACAGGGAATACATAGAATTTCGGACCGCTTATCTTTTATGAGACGAGCGGTCTTTTTATGCGCACATACAGAGAAGCGCATGCTTGCATGCAGGCGAAAATGTATGAGCATTTGGCGAGCAACGCGAACGAGGAACGCCGAAGGCGTTGCGAGTCTGCTTATGCGGGGCTGGAGCTGCGTTTAGATACAAGACAAGAAAGTGAGGAAAAGTATGGAATATCGAGAACATAAAAGTAATTACATGAGGAAATCAAGAAATATATAAACTTCCGAGTAGGAACATTCCTGTTCTTGCCGGAAGCAGAACAGGAGGAAAAAGAAATGTTTACAATTCCGGTCATTGACATGGTAAAGACAGGACAGAATATTATCATCTTACGAAAGAAGGCAGGTTTGTCTGTGAGGGACTTGCAGGACACTTTTGGTTTTGGAACGCCGCAGGCCATATACAAGTGGCAGCAAGGCTTGGCGTTACCCACCATTGATAATTTGGTGGTGCTGGCGGCGCTTCTGGGTGTGGGTATGGATGATATCATTGTGACCAATCAAGCAAAACAAATACAAGCAAGTGCATAAATGCACATGAGTAGAATCTTCTGCCTGCGGTTTGGGCAGAAGGATTAAGGCCCCTTAGTCTAAAGGTTAGGATTTGAGACTTTCAATCTCAAGATGCTGGGTTCAAGGTCTACGTTCCACTTCGGTCGGCGCAAAGCTGAGGTCCCCCGGACCTCATGCGCCCCGCAGGGGTCACTGTGGCTATAGTACAATGGCTAGTACGGCAGATTGTGGCTCTGCATATGGGGGTTCGATTCCCCCTAGTCACCCCAGGGGCAGGTATACCGTAATTGGTAGCGGGCCGGACTGTAAATCCGGTGTCTACGGACTCTGTTGGTTCAAGTCCAACCCTGCCCATTGATAGAAAAAGAAAAGGACGCAAGGGGTGCGCCTTTTTTTGATAATTGGGATACTTGCAAGTTTAAAGGACTAGAAAAATATAAAAATTTAATACATGTAATTCGTGGACAGCAAGTGATGCTGGATAGTGATTTGGCAATGTTATATCACCTGGAAACTTATAATTTGAACAAGGCTATGAAACGTAATGTAGACAGATTTCCAGAGGATTTTTGTTTTCAGTTAACAAAGGAAGAATACAGAAATTTGATATTCCAATCTGGAATATCAAGTTTACAAGAAAGCGAGAATAAACATGGAGGCAGATATTAATAATTTTAATCAACAATATCCATCTATCGAAATGCATTATACAGGCAAGTTTCATGATAGATTTTTAATTATAGACGAAACGCTGGGATACCATATCGGAGCTTCAATTAAAGATGCAGGCAAAAAGTGTTTTGCTATTAATAAGATAGAGGATAAGGCAACTATAGAGAGCGTTGTACGGAGATTAGGGGATGAGGAAACTTGAGGCTCCAATTTGGAACCTCAAGTTAGAAAAAACGTGCATGTATGACAGGCATTTTGAACTACAAGTTTAATGACAACCCATAAGGCCTGGGCTAATATATTTGTAGGCGAGGAATGCATAAGGGGGCGATAGGATGAAGGCAAGAAAACAAGCCTCACCCAATAATATTTGGGACAAAGAAGGCTTCAGATGGTGTAGTACAGGCGGGAAATGTAAGCTGATAGGTATCGTAAAACATATTGGGAAATGTATACGCTGGAGTAAACAGCGTATTGTTCGTGGATATGCAGATTGTGATTGGTGGAATATGGATGCCTACCTACAGCGATTGATTCCGGATATGCTCCGGGAGATGCGTGAACATCACATGGGCGCGCCCACATATTTGGGTGAGTATTATATTAATGAGGAGGGGATGGCGGTCAATGATACTTGTCATGAGGAATGGAACAAAATATTGGACCGCATGATTTTTTTGTGGAGGGAGGCGGATGTGCACACCTGTAGCAAGAAGAACCCCTATGAAGAGGAGAATTTTGAATTCAAAAAGGAAGTAAGAGAAAAGTACTGTAAGGAAGAGGAGAAAATATATGCGTATAGAAGTAAGTGCAAGGATGAGGCGTTGGACTTGCTGAAGGAACATTTTTATGCGCTGTGGGATTGATGGAGAAGACACTGATTTGCAGGTGACGACTGCGAGTAGGTGTCTTTTTGGGTTTGTGGAATTCAAGTATCTACGAGTGTAAAAGACTAGAATGCTAGTTGAAAAGATGGTATAATTTGTCAAAGGATGTCAAATAGGGAAGATAAAAAACTACTTACGGGAGAAGTATATGAAACGAGAACGAAGGAAAAAAAGTCCAAAGACAAAAATATGGCTGGCAGGACTACTTGGAGTATTACTCATGGGCATGTTGGGAGCTTGTGGGGGTGAAAATCAAAGTGAACCTGTGGATAGGAGTATGCCGGTCATAGAAGATGTGGCGGGGGAGCCTGACAATATACAGGAAAGTGAAGGCTTGGAACTAATTGCAGAGATATTGCCTAAAGAGGAAATGGAAGCAGAAGTAACAAAAGAAATTGTGACGGAGTCAATTGCTACATCGGAGTCAATTGCGGAACCTACAAGTACTCCGGTGCCTACACCCGAGCCGACACCAGCACCCACAAGTACGCCGGTAACTACACTTGAGCCAACGGCAACACCGTCACCAACAGCAGAACCGGTGGTAGAGAAAACAACACCTACGGGAACGGATTATATTTTGAATACAAATACCTATAAATTCCATTACCCGTCTTGCAGTAGCGTAAAGCAGATGAAAGATAAAAACAAAGCGTATTTCACTGGGACGAGAGAAGAATGTATAGGTATGGGGTATGACCCGTGCGGAAGGTGTGAGCCGTAGGGGGGATAAAACAAATTGACCTGAAGGGAGGTATAGCACATGGAAGTAGGAAACGATTGGCTAATTAATATCGTTAATAGTATGAATGAGTTTAAAAATGGCTTATTTTATATCATAATAACAGGTATGGTTGTGCCCGTGTTAAAGTTTTTTATGTGGGTGAAAGAGTTTTTAGATTCAAAAGTCAGTAAATACATCCTGTTGCCTATAAAGGATGAAGATGATAAAGATGAGGCATTATGGTTTTTGGGAGCATTTACAGAGATGTATAAGTCTCTATTGCCAATATTTATTATTTTAGGGATGGCATATACATTTTTGTTTTTTGCAAATGTATTAAATTTTGCAAATGGGATTAGCGTGATAATAAGTTTTGTCGGGATGTTCCTCCTGCTCCTTTTTGCAAGGCTAATAAAAAGAGTAAGAGGAAGTTTATATAGAAAAGTGCATTTTCTTATGGGACTATTACTAGTGGACATCTATGTGTTATTCATGTTGGTTAATTTCGGTAATAGCAATGGAATATGTGTGTTTGTAATAATGTGGATAATGTCTTGGGTAACTTACATAGGGGTGGCTCATTTCACACAAAGTGAGGTATTTATAAAGAAATATGAGTTTAATGATGTGGGCATATTGCCATTGGGTTTGAAAATAATCAGAACAATTATGGCACTATTGTTTTTGAGTTTTGTTTGGATTGAAATGATGTATGACAAAGAGTTATTATTTGGAACGGTTGCTGTATGGTTCTTTGTGATTTGGTTTGCCTTGTGCATTGGTGAATGGGCTATTATAGAAATAAAGGATAGAAGCACAGTGGTGGATGTAAGTGTATTTCTGAAAGATGAGGTTATAGTTACTAGAAAGAGAATTGAACAAATTAACGAGAATAAGATTAAATTATTGTTGGAAGATGGATGCGAAAGAATTGTAGAATGCGACAGAATTAATTCTATTCAGTATTGTTTGAAGAACTATTTTCTAAAGTCAGCAATTCGAAATGTGGTATGTATTCTAAATGACGGATCTACAAGAGAGTATCAAGGATATAAGTATCTAGGAAATAAGTGGGTGCGCTTACATAGAGTGTATGAGGATAGATGTGAAATTGTGTTAACGCATGATGCTAGAGTTAAAGAGATTAGGTGTGATTAGAAGAGGAAGGGTCACGGCAAGAAGTTGTTTATCTGAAAGAGTGCAGGAAAATCAAGGGGTGTGGGAGTATGAGAAAGGATTTTTATACCGGATTTAAGTCAAATAATTAAGGATTTGGGGCTGTGACATGGTCTGAAGAATGGATGACATTGCGGTGGAGAAGATAATTTGTTGGAGGGGGTATTTTTTGATTTCATATATGTAATATTCTTTGCAAATTTTGTTCATTTTTATAATTATAACTTGAGAATAACTAAAAAGGAGGATTAAATTTGAAGTATTATGCGGTAAAGAAAGGAAGGAATATTGGGGTATATACTTCGTGGGATGATTGTAAAAGTCAAGTCTCAGGGTATAGCGGAGCAATGTATAAATCATTTGACTCAAAAGAAGAAGCAGATGAGTATATGGGTAAAGGTGATGAGGTTTTTTTGAAAACAGAGATTGAAGCTTATGTTGATGGAAGTTTTGATGAAGAAATAGGAAAATATGCATATGGTTGCGTAATAATAAAAGATGGAAATGTCGTTCATAAAATAAGTGGTAGTTCTGCAAACGCCAACTATATTGAAATGCGAAATGTCGCTGGTGAATTGGAAGCATCGGTACAAGCTATTAAGTGGGCGATAAGAAACAAAATAAAGAGTATCAGAATTTATCATGATTATCAAGGAATTGCAAGTTGGGCAAATGGTGAGTGGAAAGCTAATAAGCGTGGCACTCAAGAATATGCTACTTTTATTGACAACTGTTCCTCTGAAATCCGTATTGAGTTTACAAAAGTAAAAGCTCATAGTGGGCAAAAATACAACGAAATGGCAGATCAACTTGCTAAGGAGGGTTTGAAAAAAACAGATGTTGAAGATTGTATTTTGCAGTATTGTGAATTCAGGGAAACATATACTTGTGGAGCAAGTAAAGTATCCTATGTGGTTCAAGATAAGATAATTACAGAAAAAAGTATTGTTGATTTTGTAAAATTTTTGCTTAAAAAAAGGGGTTATAAAAAGGTATCGAATATAAGAGTGGAATATCAAGTATTAGATGGTTACTTGAAGATAAAATTTGATTCAACTGATTTGATTAATAAAGAAATGTGCATAAAGATTTTTGACTTGGAGGATAAAAATGTCGTACAGTAATTTAATGATTGATAGAACAAAATTAGTATTATCTGTTTATGAAAAATGTACAATAGAGGATTATGAGAATTATCTCATTGGTTCAATTGAGAATATTGATGGAAAAAGGTTTAGATTACCAATCGAGGTAGATGGGAATAAGTTTTTCTTGGATTTCTTCTTTAATAAGAATGGAAAGACTACAATACAAACAGGTCAAGGTGGACATCCTGAGTTACAAGAATTATTTGCAAAACATATTCTTGAAGATAGTAATCTTTATGTGGATAATTATGTAGAGATCAATAATGAATATGCTCTTCATATGTCGTTAGATAAGAAAGCAAATGACACAATTGTGTATAAAAAAGTTGATGAAGATATTTTTGATAAATTAGTAACAATTATAAAAGAAGAAGATTGCTGTGACAGATACGAGGTGACTCGTGATGAAGATACTGTCACAATTTGTAAGTTTTTTGATAAAGTTGGAAACGAGGTAACTATAACACATTTTTCTTCAGGGCGTGGTCATACTGTAATGATTCAGGGAAAACCTAAAATGTTTTTTGCTGTATGTGTTGCAGAAGTGGCAGGTCTAATTGGAAAAGAAGAGAATATGGCTGCGTTAAATGCATTTTATGGAACTAAAACTACATTGGAAGAAATTGAAGCGGAGTTTGATGATATGTTTGTAAAATCGAAAGCATATATGTCATCAAAACTTAAAAAATGTATATGTCAAGCGTTACAAAATAGGCGTGACTTGGAAGAAAAATTCGACCCTACATATTTAGCTGCACCAGCAGAAAGAGCTTTAGAGGGACACATTAGAATTGCACTGGCAGGGATTTTACATGGCCATAATATAAATGTTTTTGAACCGACTCAAAAAGATTCAAATGGAGATCCTACTAAGTATGAATTACAGCAGGCGCATTGGGGTCATTTGGGTAATAATTCACATAAGATTGAATCTATAGGTAAAGCATATACTTATATGAAATTGGTGAGAAACAAGTTACAACATTGGGATAATCCAAATTCATTAGGTGTGGATACAACAAGAGTATTAACAAGCGCTGAAGTTGACAAAACAATAATGGATGCATTAAAATTAATTGAGGAATATTATTCTTGACAAGAGAATATATTAAATATATAATGAATAATTACTGCTGAAACAAGTGAGAAAAGGAGGAACATATTATGAGTAGTGTATATGAAATCATTAAAGATAATTGTAGTAACTATGAATGTATTGTGATTCCTATTGCCGCAACAAATCCTTTGGATAATATTGAAGCATTGATTTCTCAATTGGAACAGGAACAAATCCATTCAGGAAGTATTATTTTTGATTTTATTATTTCGGCAGGAAATACAAAAGAGAGATATGCAAAAGTTCGATATGATAACGGATTTGTTAATAATTCTTTTCAATATATAGAGATTGAATCGAATGACCCTATTAGAAAAATGTGTTCGAATTATTTATTGAAAAGAGTTCGAGAGGGTAAAGTCACAATGTTAAGTAACACGCAGTTGTCGTTACTTAAGAATGGATATTCTTTGTAGAATAAAAGGAGGTATGTCATTCAAAAGACATGCCTCTTTTTCTGAAGTAAAACTAGGAAATAGATATTTGACCTTCCGGGAGGAATTCTGAAAGGATGCGACGCTAGCTTGTAGCATTAATACTGACAAGGATAATAAAGCTTATACAGTGATTAAACAGGAACTTAATGAGCTTATTAAATTATCCAATGAATATTTTGACATAACGATTGTCTTAATGCTACAAAGGAGAAGAGAGAAGCCTTAAATGATTCACAGTTTATAGAGTATCTATATAATAGAGCATATGCGTTGTTTTATTTAATAAGATTAAAGGTAAACGAAGAAGAGGTGATATGATTTGCGACCAGATTATGAAGGAATTAAGTATTATGGGAAAAATGATATGAGCATAGGATGGGAATTAGAGAATTCAGAGGAAAAACTACAAATTATTTCTTCCGATAGTAAGGTGGAAAATGTAGATGAGGCTATTGAATTGTTTAATATTGCACAATTGCTAGACACAGGAGTATGCCTAAGAAAATGGGACGAAAATACATACAATGGATACAAAGCTAAGTCTCCATTGCTGATGAAGTTATGTGCAAAATTCTTTTCCGGAATTAGAAATGATAGCTTTATGCAAATTGAAAAGAGTGTATGTATTTCGTATTTGGAAGACTTTTGGATGTTGATAGAAAAGTTTAAGGTTTATGAAAGAATTAGTAAAGACACATTTAAACGCTTCTTGGAAGAGAGTAATCCGACATTATGGGTAATATTAAAACATAAACGAATTGTGGATTTCTTTGGTCAAGAGTTATCGGATGTTTTAAGAGTTTCGGAACAGACAGCGGAATTGATTGCACATAATTTTGGGGAAGCAGGCGAGAAAATACGATATTATTTTCCGAAGGAGTTATTACCAAGTGAGTATGAAGAAATCTTAAAGAAATATGTTGAAAGTGAAAATCCGAATCCTAATTATTTGCATTTAATAATGATTTATAATAGCACAAAAGAATGTCCAATTAGCGATAAGCTTAAATTATCTGCTAAAAAGGCATATCACAAGTATTGGGAGAATAATCAGGGGAGTGGTACCGGCATAGGTTATGGAGTAGAACTTTCTTTTGGAGATGTATCGGATGCAGTGTCTTATGAAAAAGATGGATATACGATAAAATATACATATGATATTAAATGGTTGGAGGAAAATCTAGATTATCCTACTATTTTAAATAACTTTAAATTCTTGTTTGAGTATTTTGATATGTTTTGGCGTTGCACCTTTGTTGCGGTAGAGTCCCAAATGGGTGTGTTTGAAAAACATATAGGTATGAAAGGAAAGAGAGAATATATTAGGGGAACATCCTTTAATATGTGTAATATGACAAGTACTCTTCAAATGAATGCATATTACAACTTTTTACAAAAAAACAACATCAGCCTCGAATTAGTAATAAAATGGTTTTTTGAAGAGTATTTAAAAGAAGAATTTGGTGCGGACGGATTTGTTTATAATCCACCTAAGAATGATGCAAGTTGGCTAGATAAGTGTAGAAGTATTTCGTCTGAAATGGATGGTATTTTGAAACAGTATCGAATATATGTTGAGGATGGTCAAATAGACAGAGAGCTGTTGGAAATGTCATCAGAACATATTGTTTTGAGTGCTGTTCCAAGTTTTTTGGAGGATAAGTATGCTTATGCAGAAAGTGCGGATATGCATAACCAAATGCATTTGCTGTTCTCTGATCAATCAACCATTGCATACACAGAGAAAACAGAAAGCACATATAATTCGTTCTGCTTGCTTATCATGTCAGAAGAGATGAAGCGTTCAGACTTTTTTGAGCATCAATTACCATCAATCGATTGGTTGATAGAAAAGAACGTTGTGTATGTGGATGATAATGATGTACTGAGATTGAACAGAGAATATATCACAATATTAGCGGATATGTATAAGCATGATGTTGTATGTGTTCAGTATTATGGAAAGTATAAAACTATATTAACTGAAATGAAAGACTCAAATCATATAAGAATGGAAAGTACATTATTCTCTGTTCCGGAGACCAATTATTTAAATTATATGTTGAACCGGTCGGAATACAGTAACGGAAAGGACTTGAGAAATAAATACATTCATAGTACATATCCGATGGAAGAAGATGTACAGATGCAGGATTATATGGATTTGTTAAAGATTATGATTGTTATCATAGGAAAAATTAATGAAGAATTTTTGTTAAAGTGATGTATAAAATGGTTTGAGATACATTTAAAAAGAATGATAAGGTATATTCTCCGGAGTGTATATAGTGGATTAGTTACGAATATCGCTATTGGCATTATCATACGTATGAATCAAGTAAGGATATCTATAAGTTGGCACCTGTGAAAGTTATGAAGGAAAATTATGAGAGATTATGTATGATGACAGCTGAAGAGGACATAGAAATATTAAAAGAGTACAGATAAGTATGCTTGCGGCAGGATGGCATGTGCTAGGATGGCTCGTCAATAAGGCACTGAATTGCAGATATTTTTTTGCATCAGTGCCTTTTTTGAGTAAGCTACTATACGACAATATAAGTAGCAGTTTTATTATATAAATGCTTTACGTAGACAAAAAATGTATGTAAAATAAAAATGGAAAGGTTTGCTCTGCAAGATATCATATTAGAGCATATTTAAAGTATTCAAGGATTGGAAATAGAGACAAATGACAGAGCAAGAGAAAATAACATTCTTATCAGAAAAGATTAAAGAACTAAATAAAATCACTTCCGAGATAGAAGAGGTATTTCCAGAAAAGTCGTTTAAACTAGATGGAATCCTTATAGGAAATATAGTAGAAGTATTAACTGCGCAAGCATATGGAATTACTTTGTATAAGCAATCCGAGAAGACTCATGACGGTGAAGTGAACGGTAAAAAAGTTCAGATTAAAGGAACGCAGGGTAAAGATTCGATTGTTATACGAGAGAAGCCAGAGTACTTGCTAGTAGAGTATTTGGATAAAGAAACGGGAACCATTCAAGAAATATATAATGGTCCGGGCGCATTGGCTTGGCAATATAGAAGTTATGTTCCTAGCATGAACTTTTATACAATTCGCGTTAACAAGTTGCTTGAGCTAGACAAGACAATTCTTGAGGAAGAACGTATTACATCGGTTGTTTCAATGAAGAAATATGCAAAAGGTATTTCGGAAAAAAAGGAAGTGGCGACGGAAATTGGAAAAGCAAAGAGGAAAATTGGAAAAACATTAGTAGAAGGTTATATCAATCGAAATAATCAAGAGAATTATGGCTGTTTGAACAAACCAGGTAATCATTATAATCAAATGGCTTATTTGCTGCATTGTAATGAATGTGGATTTGAGTATGAGGCTAATGGTTGTGATGTGGCAATTCGAAAATGCCCCCATTGTATGTAAAAGGTGAATGAAAAGAGGTACTTTAAATGACCGAACAAAAGACAACTGAATTTCAAAGCGGTTTTAATACAGCATTTATTAACAGTGCGATTAACTCCAATTTAGCATATAGACCGCAGTTTATTTATAACGATAGTAAAAACGGTCAGAAGGTGTTCTTTGCCATTGAAGATGAATTGCTTAGATGTGATAGTTTTGCAATTAGCGTGGCATTTATCACAAGAGGTGGTATTACGCCGCTTTTACAGACGTTGAAAGAATTGGAACGTAAAGGTATACCGGGCAGAATTTTGACTACGGACTATCTTAGATTTAGTGATCCTGTAGCATTAGATACATTGGCAAAACTTTCCAATATTGAGTTGCGCATGTACCAAACGGAACGCGCGGGGAATGGATTTCATACTAAGGGTTATATATTTCAAAAAAATGAAGAATATCGGTTCATCATTGGCAGCTCTAATTTGACACAGGATGCGTTGACACGAAATATGGAGTGGAATACAAGGTTCGTGTCTGTTGATAAAGATGAAATGGTAGACTCTGTTTTGTCGGAATTTGAAAAGCTTTGGAATGCGACAGAGTGTACGAAGCCTTATGAGGAATTTATCGAAGAATACAGAAGAAAATACGAAAAAGAGCAGCTGTTTAATAAAATGGTTGCAGAACAGAAGCGCATTGCGAAGAGTGAGGTTGTTCCCTCTGTAGAAGCATATACATTACGCCCCAACTCAATGCAAAGAGCGTTCATTTATAATCTATTAGAACTAAGGAACAAAGGTGTAGATAAGGCGTTATTGATTTCTGCTACGGGTACAGGAAAAACCTATGCAGCTGCCTTTGCCATGAGAGAGCTCGGATTTAAACGAGTTCTGTTTCTAGTACATAGAAATCAGATTGCAAAGCAGGCGAAGAACTCTTTTGAGAGAGTTTTTGGTAGTAGTATTAAGACTGGTTTGGTTTCGGGAACCAAGCATGACTATGAAGCAGATTTTGTGTTTGCGACGGTGCAGACATTGAGTAAGCTGGAAAATTTAGAAAGATTTCCAAGAGATTATTTTGATGCATGTATCTATGACGAGGCGCATCATACCAGTGCGGGTAGTTACAAAAGAGTAATGGATTATTTTACCCCAGATTTTACATTGGGAATGACAGCTACACCGGACAAACGTGATGATAATATAGAGGGACGTAATATCTATGAAATCTTTGACCATAATATTGCCTATGAGATTCGCTTGCAACAAGCAATGGAGGAAGACTTATTGTGTCCGTTCCATTACTTTGGAATTACTGATCTGACGCTTGTTTCTGACGAAGGAAATTCCAGAGAAGAGCAGCTTGAGAATTTCAGATATTTGACTAGCGATGATCGTGTGAGATATGTTATGGAGCAGGCGGCATACTTTGGATGTTCCGGGGAACGTGTAAAAGGTTTGATTTTTTGTAGCAGAATAGATGAAGCGAAAGAACTATCCAGAAAATTTAATGAACAAGGATTAAGAACTATTGCATTAAGTGGCGCTGATTCTGAGGAAACAAGAGCTGAATCTATAGAACGTCTGACAATGGATGTGCAATCAGAGACAGATAATTATTTGGATTACATTATTACGGTGGATATCTTTTCAGAAGGTACAGATATTGTGGAAGTGAATCAAGTTATTATGCTTCGTCCCACACAGTCGCCAATTGTTTTTATTCAGCAGTTAGGACGTGGACTAAGAAAAGCATCTGAGAAAGAATATGTTGTAATTCTTGATTTTATTGGTAATTACAAGAATAACTTTATGATTCCGATTGCGCTTTCGGGAGATCGTAGCTACAACAAGGATAATATCAGAAGATACTTGATGGAAGGCGGGAGAGTAATTCCGGGTGCAAGTACAATTCATTTTGATGAAATTAGTAAAAAACGTATTTTTGCCGCTGTGGATAATGCTAATTTCAGTGACATAAAGCTTATTAAAGAGAACTACACCAATCTTAAAAACAAGCTTGGCAGGATTCCAAGATTAAAAGATTTTGATGATTATGGTGAGATGGATGTTCTGCGTATTTTTGATAATAATAGCTTGGGAAGTTATTATAAATTCCTCGTAAAATATGAAAAGGAATATAAAGTAAGATTAACGCCGGAAGAGGAAAAAGTGATTGAATTTGTGTCTAAGAAGCTTGCTAGTGGTAAGCGTGTTCAGGAGTTACGATTACTAAATAGAGTGCTGGCATATGGACACAGAATGAATTTGTTTACTGGTTTAAAAGAAGAGTTAGGTGATTATTTTGGAATTCAATTAAGTCCTATTCAGCAGGATAATATAGTTAATATTATGACAAATGAATTTCCTGCTGGTGCAAGTAAGAATACGTATGCGGAGTGTATTTTTATTGAGAAAGATGGCGGAGCAGATTATCATGTTTCAAAATCATTTGAGAAGATGCTAGCTAATAGAGATTTTTATGAAATCATGAAAGAACTCATTGAATTTGGTATCAGTCGCTATGAACGGGACTTTTCTGACACATATAAGGGAACGGATTTTGTGTTATATCAGAAATATACCTATGAAGATGTCTGTCGATTACTTAATTGGGAAACTAATGAAGTGCCACTAAATATCGGTGGATATAAGTATGATAAAAAGACCAAGACTTTTCCTGTATTTATCAATTATGATAAGTCAGAGGATATTAGTGATACGACTAAATACGAAGACCACTTTACAAGTAGTAGTAGTTTAATTGCAATATCAAAATCGGGAAGAAGTATTGCGTCTGAGGATGTGCAGAACTTTTTACATGCTACGGAAAGAGGAATACAGGTTCATTTATTTGTGCGTAAAAACAAGGACGATAAGATTTCCAAAGAATTTTATTATTTGGGACATATGCAAGCAAGTGGTAAAGTAAGAGAATTTATTATGCCGAATACAGACAAGACTGCTGTTGAAATTGAGTGGTTATTAGATGTTCCGGTACGTGAAGATTTATACGAATATATTACTAATGGATAAGAGGTACAACATGAAAACAATACGAGTAGTAGCAGCGATTATTAAAGCAGTCAATGAAGCCGGAGAACCAATTATCTTTGCCACTCAGCGAGGTTATGGTGATTTTAAAGGTGGCTGGGAATTTCCGGGCGGAAAGATTGAGGAGGGAGAAACTCCGAAACAAGCTTTGCGTAGGGAAATAAAGGAAGAACTGGATACTAGGATTCGTGTAGGGAAATTAATTGATACGATTGAGTATGATTATCCTACGTTCCATCTTTCCATGGACTGCTTCTGGGCAGAGATTTTAAAAGGTGATTTGGTTCTTAAAGAGCATGAGGCAGCAAAATGGCTGACTAAGGAAGAATTAGATTCTGTGGAGTGGTTACCGGCGGATATTACATTGATTGAGAAGATAAAAGAGGAACTGGTTTAAAGGAGGTCCCCCCATGTATTTTGTACCCGATGGAACAAAGCTTTGTGGATATTATGAGTGTGAGGATTGCGGCATGCGTTTTTTGTCGGTAGCAGTGGCGCCAAGTCTGATTTGCCCCTATTGCGGCGAGGAAGTGGATATGGAGATTGGGCCGGACGAGGAGATGCCGCAGGCACCGGAGGCGGCGAAGTTAATCAAGGTAGTGCGGGATGAGGAAGTAGAGATGATGGATACTTTGCTTAGCTTGGCCATTACCGGCGGAGATTACGAGTGGATTTAGAGTAGTGCCACGGCACGAAAAGGAGAACAATATGTCCGAAAAAATACAGTTAGTAAAACACGCTATGTTGGCGGTGCAGCGCTATCCTTGGGAGCAGGGAGTGTGCGCCCAAGCTTTGTGGGAACTTGGTGATGTGACTACTGCCCTGGCTATGGCTCATGATGCAGTGCTTCGCCAGAAGGAAGATGGCCGGTTGGCGGTGATTAATGAGAATATTGCCGTTACGGACCCGGCAGCTAATGGGGAAGTGGTGTGGCGAGCTTATGAAAGAACCGGTGATGTCAGGTATGCAGAGGCGGCGAAAAGGATGCTCGACTATTTGTTGTATCAGGCACCGAGAACCGATAATAATTGTATCTGTCATAATCAGATAAGCTTTCATGAGGGATATTCAGCACAGCAGGTTTGGGTGGATTCCATCTACATGGCACCGCCTTTTCTGGCAGTGATGGGTGAACTTAAGGAAGCGGTTGCACAGATAGAAGGTTATATGGCGTATTTGCAGGACCCGGAAAGCGGGTTGTTATACCATATTTATGATGCGGAGACGGGGCATTTCGTACGAAAGAAGTTGTGGGCTACCGGCAACGGTTGGGCCCTTTTAGGCATTGCGAGAGTGGTCGAGACCGCACTTGTCAAAGTGCAAACGGAAGCAGCCGAGAAACTGATAGAGTGCGGAAAGAAGTTACTGGATGCTATGTTAAAATATCAGCTTGCAGATGGACGCTTTCATGATATTTTGGATGAGTCGGATTCCTTTGTGGAAGGAACGGCAGCTATGATGATGGCCACCTTTGTCTATCGGGGCATGGTAGGTGAGTGGCTACCGAAGGAGTACGCCGTGTATGCAGAGCGAGTGCGGATTACCATGGAGGAATATGTGGACGAAATCGGTCTCATCCGGGAGGTTTGCGGTTGTCCGGATTTTTTGCAGGTAGGGACTTCGGCAGAATCCATGGCGGCGTATTTGATGATGCATGGCTGGTATGAGAAGTGGAGAGAGAAATAGGAGAATAGGGAGCACCCATGATTTTACATACAGCACGTCTGACGCTTCGCCCTTGGCGAGAAGAGGACGCAGAGAGTTTATTTGAATATGCCAAGGATCCGGAGGTTGGACCGAGTGCAGGCTGGCCCGCCCACAAGAGTGTGGAGGAGAGCTTATATGTGATTCGCAATGTATTTAGCGTGTCGGAGACTTATGCCATCTGCTTGAACGCGGACGAGGCGGCTACCAATCCATCTGGAGCTATTGATACCCCCATCGGTTCCATTTCTCTGAAGTTAAATGGTCACACAGACATGACCGAGCGTGACGATGAATGTGAGCTGGGATACTGGCTGGGCAAGCCCTTCTGGGGCAGAGGTTATATGCCGGAAGCGGCACAGGAGCTCCTTCGACATGGTTTTGAGGATTTGGGTATGAGTACCATTTGGTGCGGTTATTATGAGGGCAATCAGAAGTCCAAACGAGTGCAGGAGAAGCTGGGATTTAACTATCACCACAGCTGTGATGAGGTGGAGGTACCTCTGATGAAGGAGGTGCGAATCGGGCATACCAATTATATGACCGCACAGATGTGGGAAGAAAGCAGTACAGAGAGGAAGAAAAATATGGTCTCAAAAGTATTTATGGATAAAGAGAAGGCTTTATATTTAGCCGAAAGGATGTCGGTGCCAAGTCATAGTGACGGTGTGAAATTCGTGACCTTTGACAGATTAGAAAACATTGAAGAGGAATTGCGGGAAACGAAGTATTGCAATAGGGTGGATGGAGGCATATTCAGACTCTATTCTCAAAAGCCGATTGAAGAAATCCCCGGGAAGTTATTGGTTATTTCCGGTCATGCGGATTGTTTGCAGTTAAATGCGGTATTTCAAAAGAAAAGTAAAAAGCACCCTAAAAGAATGGTAGGGATCTTTGATAATGCCATAGCAAATGCGGCAAGCGTTTATTTGATGAAATATTTTGACCTTCCTGAAAATGTGGTATTTGCCTTTACCGGTGATGAAGAAGCCGAAGGGGACACCAAGGATGTATTGGAAAAATTAGGTTTAAAATACAAGAAAACAAGTAGATACTTGAGTAAGTTCAGACGTGAGGAAGGATTGGATGCGAATGATAAGCTTGATATGATGGGGGCTTATGGGGTTTGCAAATATTTAAAAGCGCAAAAGAAGAAATTTAATGTCATAGTGTTGGATAATACGTATAGTGGCTTTGGAGAAAAAACGCAGTTTACCGTTGAAAATGATTTTATCTACAAGAGAGATAAAAGGTGGATGGATAGTATTATCCAATATATACAGGAAACCGGTTTGAAATGGAAATTTATTCCTGCGGATAAAGCGCAGAAGAGTGAGAATCCTGCGTCTTATATATCTACCAAAAGAATTATCAGTATGTTGCCCCCGGAAAATCTTTGTTATGTTGACGGGCAAATAGAAGAAGCATTGGATGATGAAACCTATGAATACGATGAGAGAGGTATTTCCTGCTTTTCTTTCTGTCTGCCCTGCGATGCAGAGGATATGCATGTGGAAGGCGGTTTCGGAATCAGAAGGAAGAGTTATTATCATTACATAAGAGTGCTGAGTGAGTTGTGTAAGATACCGTGGAATTAAGAGTGGATTTAAAGCTGGCCATGGTAAGGTATCAGAAGTGGAAAGTGTTGCAGGAGAAAAATCGTGGAGAAATTTAAAAAACCTGAGATGAAAATTGTACAGCGTATATTGGGTATGCTGGTGATAAGTGCGTTTCTCTTCTTCCTATGGGGAGAAGTATTTTGGCCGCCTGAAAATACGGCGGATGGCGGAACGTATGGTATTTTCAGCGCAGACTGGATGCAGGTGTTGCCGGATGGCAAGAAGGTGACCATAACGGTGCCCGGAACCTGCGAAACCAAGCAGGGCGAGTGGGTGACTATTGTGACCACTCTTTCGGGCGATTGTGAGGATACCAGTCTTTGTTTTCGAAGCATGCAGCAGGAGCTGAAGATTTATGTGGGCGGGGAGCTTCGCAAGGAGTACTCTACGCTGGATACCCAGCCCTTTGGCAAGACTAGTACCCTGACGTATGTATTTTGTCCCCTGTATGCCGCTGATGCCGGCAAGGAGCTTCGGGTGGAGTTTATGAGTGACTCCATTTATGCAGGCTATGTAAGCGAAATTTACGAAGGTCAGCGGGGAGAGATTACCCAGCATTTTTATAGGCAGCATGCACCCTCCGCGGTGGTTGCGGCATTTATGTTTATCATAAGTATTTTCGTAATTGCGGGCAGCCTGTTTGTGAAATTGTTCTTTAAGAGGGATGTGGAGGTTTTATATCTGGGCATTGTGATTTTGATAGCCTCCATGTGGCTTTTGGTGGAATCGAAAATCAGGCAGTTCCTATTCCCCAATGCTACCGTTGCCATGCTGATGGGCTTTTTGATGGTGGCACTTTTGCCCTATCCCTTCCTGTCCTATGTGAATACCATCCAGAAAGGCCGTTACCAGAAGGCATATCTGACGCTTGGTATCTGTACCGCCATCAACTATGTGGTAGTGGTAGTGTTGCAGGTTTTGAATATTAAGGATTTCTTTGAAATCATGATTACTTCGCATATTATTATTTTGGCACTGATTGTGACTATGGGAGTTACCTTTGTGCTGGATATTGTGAGAGGCTATGTGCGGGAATACAGAGAGGTTGCAGTAGGCTTTGCTTTGTTAATGGCGGCAGGGGTTTTTGAGATTGCCCTGACGTATATGGTGGATACCACGGTTAACGGTATCAGTTTGTGCATTGGTCTTGTGGTGCTTCTGTTCTCGGCACTTTTAAAGTCTATAAGGGACTTGTTGAATGTGGAGAAGGAGAAGCAGATGGCCATTGCCATGGGACAGTCCAAGGCTAAGTTCCTGGCCAATATGTCCCATGAAATTCGTACCCCCATTAACACGGTCATCGGTATGAACGAGATGATTTTGCGGGAAAATAAGGACGAGACCATTGATGAGTATGCCACCAATATTAAGCATGCCAGCCAGATGCTTCTGGGACTGATTAATGATGTGTTGGATTTTTCTAAGATAGAAGCAGGGAAGCTGGAAATTGTGGAGGAGCAGTATTCTCTTGCATCCATGCTGGGTGATGTGATTTTGTGGAGTAAGGAACGTGCCAAGCAAAAGAATCTGGAGATTCTGAGTGATTTTGAGGAGTCACTTCCTGCAGGATTAAAGGGCGACGAGCTGCGTATTAAGCAGATTTTGAATAACCTATTGTCCAATGCCATTAAGTATACGGACAAGGGGCATGTGAAGCTTACCGTAAAGGGCGTGAAAGAGGAGAAAGGTTTCGCGCTGCTTATGTCTGTTTCGGACACCGGTAAGGGTATTAAAAAGGATGATTTGGAGCGGTTATTTGACAGTTTCCAGCGTCTGGAACTGGCCAAGAACCGATACATAGAAGGAACCGGTCTTGGACTGAATATTACCAGGCAACTGGTAGGTGCCATGAACGGTACCATTGAAGTCGAGAGCGAGTATGGTAAGGGTAGTTGCTTTACTGTTAAAATTCCTCAGGAAATTATTGATGCTACTGCCTTTGTTAAGACGGAGGAAAAGCCAAAGGCTACGGAGAAGGCGCCTGAAAAACCGCAGTTTTGTGCTCCGGAGGCCAAGGTGCTGGTGGTGGACGACAACAAGATTAATCTAAAGGTAGTCGGAGGACTTTTAAAGCGTACCCAGGTGCAGCTGGATTTTGCTACCGGTGGTAACGAGTGCTTAAGCATGACAAAAGAGAAAAAATATGATTTGATTTTAATGGATCACATGATGCCAGAGCCGGATGGTGTGCAGACTTTGCATATGATTCGTGAGGACCGGGATAATGTGAACCAAAACACCACAATTATTGTTCTCACAGCCAACGCAATCGAAGGAATGCGGGAACAATATTTGGCAGATGGTTTCGACGACTTCCTCTCAAAGCCCATTAACGTGGAGGAGCTGGAGGGAATGTTGGCAAAGTATTTGACTGTGAAGGGGTCAAAGTAACGGAGGATATTTAAGTGAATTGTCGAGAGTTATTAGAGCGTTTTCTGGAAGAAATAGGTATAGAAGCTCGTATGCTGGATAGGATTCAGGAGCATATAGAGGCTTTAAATGAGGCGAATGAAGATAGAACCAACGTGGAATATGATGTGGTCATGATTTCTGAAGTGATTATTGATTTGTTTCGGCTTAATGCAGATAATCTTAGACTCATGACTGATTTTTGTATGGAGCAGGGGCTTCAGATTGGCAGACGCCACAAGACTATTTTGAATAGATACCTGATTTATCGAAGACTTGAGGATTGGGAGTTGTTTATTAATGAACTTGGGCAGGAAAATGAGGGAGTTGATGCACCGCTTCTGTTAGCAACAGTAAATGAGTTGCCAGAAATTAATCACGGAGAGGCAGTGGAGACCTTTCGGCGAATGTGGGCTCAAGCGTATATGGCTGGAGATGAGGGTAAAATGGCGGATTATTTATTCGGCATATATTCGAGGTTGCATGCCAGAAATAACAGCGTGGCTATGTCCAATAGGGATTTGTTCAGATATAATGAGGAATTTATTGGTCAGGATTTAAGTGAGGCTTCCGTTGAGGCTTTAAGAGAGTTTTGCGAGGCGGATAACAGGGAAGAGACCTTTTATCAAAAATATGTGAGTTTACTCAGACGTGAACTTCAGTCGCAATCCTTGGCTGGTCAATTAGAACCTTCTATGAATCAAGCACAGGAGGCTCCGGAACTTGTAAATGCAGAAAGTATCCGGGACCGGAAGGGCGATTTGCATTATCTTTTGACGGAAGAGTACGATGCGGTTTATTTGCGTGTAAATCAGGCGGTGTTTGATACCTTTGATACGGAGCAGGATTTTTATAATTATGTTTTGGATGCTATTGAACAGGCTTTCAGAATCTTGGTCAATAACAAGGTATTTGCGGTAGAGATTGATAATATATATCTGGGCAATCGCAACTTGAAATGGTTGTTGTATGCTTATATAGGTGTGTATGCAGAGCGATTTATCAGGACGCAGGAGAAGAGAAAATACTTTGCTCCGAATCTTATCGCCAAGGAAATGCTGGAGGCCTACGGAATCCGTTACCAAGCGGATGCAGAGGAAGCAATCGCGTACGGACTCAAGAAGTATTATTCTGCAAAGACGGAGGAGGCTGCCCTTAAGGTAGAGGAAGACTTGTTTGGGCTTGTCACCGGAATGAATCGCGAGGAGTTTCATGCCTATTTAGAGGAGTGGAAATTTGTATATTACGG
>JAZSPK010000048.1:0-37857 GCA_045537405.1 Acetatifactor sp. | reverse complement strand
CACCATCAGAAGGCTTTAACAAGTTGTTCGGTGATAACAAGAGGAATCTACATTCCGCTTGTGCTTCTACAGAAAGTGGCAAATGCACCGCCATCTGGTCACCGTCGAAGTCCGCGTTGTAAGCAGTACATACGAGCGGATGAAGTTTAATCGCCTTACCTTCTACAAGGATGGGCTCAAATGCCTGAATACCAAGTCTGTGAAGTGTAGGAGCACGGTTTAACATTACCGGATGTTCTCTGATAACTTCTTCCAATACATCCCATACCTGTGTATCTAATCTTTCCACTAATTTCTTTGCATTCTTAATGTTCTGGCTAATTCCTTTTGCTACCAGTTCCTTCATAACGAAAGGCTTGAACAATTCGATAGCCATTTCCTTTGGTAAACCGCACTGATAAATCTTAAGTTCGGGACCTACTACGATAACGGAACGTCCTGAGTAGTCTACACGCTTACCCAACAAGTTCTGACGGAAACGTCCGGACTTACCCTTAAGCATATCGGATAAGGACTTAAGTGCTCTGTTTCCGGGACCTGTTACAGGACGACCACGTCTACCGTTATCAATCAAAGCATCTACCGCTTCCTGAAGCATTCTCTTTTCATTACGAACGATAATGTCAGGTGCTCCCAACTCAAGGAGTCTCTTCAAACGGTTGTTTCTGTTAATAATTCTTCTGTATAAATCATTCAAATCGGAGGTTGCAAAACGACCACCATCCAACTGAACCATAGGACGCAAATCAGGTGGAATAACGGGAATGGTATCCATTACCATCCATTCCGGCTTGTTCTCAGAACCACGGAATGCTTCCACTACTTCCAATCTCTTGATAATACGCGCACGCTTCTGTCCTGAGGAATCTTTTAAACCTTCTTTTAATTCTACGGCTTCTGCTTCCAAATCGATTGCCTGTAACAATTCCTTGATTGCTTCAGCACCCATACCGACACGGAACTTGTTGCCCCAGACTTCTCTCTTATCCTGGTATTCCTTTTCTGACAGAACCTGCTTATATGTCAAATCACTTTCACCGGCATCCAATACGATATAGGAAGCAAAATACAATACCTTCTCCAACACTCTGGGAGACAGGTCAAGGATTAAGCCCATACGACTGGGGATACCCTTGAAGTACCAGATATGAGACACGGGAGCTGCAAGCTCAATATGTCCCATACGCTCTCTACGAACGGTTGCTTTGGTAACTTCTACTCCACAACGGTCGCAGACAACACCTTTATATCTAAGCTTTTTATATTTACCGCAATGACATTCCCAATCCTTGCTGGGACCAAACACTCTCTCACAGAACAAACCGTCCTTTTCAGGCTTTAAGGTTCTGTAATTGATGGTTTCCGGCTTGGTTACTTCACCATGTGACCACTCACGGATCTTTTCAGGTGAAGCCAATCCTATTTTAATGGCATCAAATGTCATGGGCTGATAAGTTTGTTCACTACTTCTTGTTTCTGACATTTATGGTACTCCCTTCCACTATTTTGTTTAGAATTCGTCTGAATCTTCCATACCGTCTTCGCTGTAATCATCATCCATGAAATAGTCATCTTCTGCCGGTTCCAATTCACCGTCTTCGTTGAATTCCTGCGCCTGATAACCCATTTCACCCAAAGCAACACTGTCATAATTACTATTATCGAACTTACGGTCTTCATCCATTTCATAACGATATTCTGAATCGCCGTAATCAATAGTTTCCATTATTTCTACTTCGGTACGATCTTCGCGAAGTACTCTTACATCCAGACCAAGAGCCTGCAATTCTTTCAGCAATACCTTGAAGGATTCAGGAATGCTGGGTTCAGGGATGTTATCACCCTTAATAATTGCTTCATAAGTCTTTACACGTCCCACAACGTCATCGGACTTCACTGTCAAAATTTCCTGTAAGGTATAAGAAGCACCATATGCCTCCAATGCCCAAACTTCCATTTCACCGAAACGCTGTCCGCCAAACTGAGCTTTACCACCCAGAGGCTGCTGTGTTACTAAGGAGTACGGTCCTGTTGAACGTGCATGAATCTTGTCGTCAACCAAGTGATGCAGTTTCAGGTAATGCATGTGTCCGATAGTTACCGGGCTATCGAAATATTCACCGGTTCTACCATCGCGCAGACGAACCTTACCATCGCGCGAAATAGGCACACCCTTCCAAAGTTCTCTATGGTCTCTGTTCTCTGATAAGTACTGTAATACCTCAGGAAGTAATTCTTCGCCATGTCTTGCTTCAAATTCTTCCCACTCTAAGTTAACGTAATCGTTAGCCAAGTCCAAGGTATCCATAATATCTTTCTCGTTTGCACCATCGAATACCGGTGTTGCAACGTTAAAGCCAAGTGCTTTTGCCGCAAGCGACAAATGAATCTCCAATACCTGTCCGATGTTCATACGCGAAGGTACGCCCAAAGGATTAAGCACGATATCAAGAGGACGTCCGTTAGGCAAGTAAGGCATATCTTCTACAGGCAATACGCGAGAAACAACACCCTTATTACCATGACGACCAGCCATCTTATCACCAACAGAAATTTTTCTCTTCTGTGCAATGTAAATACGTACAGCATGATTTACACCGGGAGAAAGTTCATCACCCTGTTCTCTTGTAAATACTTTGGCATCTACTACGATACCGTATTCGCCATGAGGAACCTTTAATGAGGTATCTCTTACTTCTCTGGCCTTTTCGCCAAAGATTGCACGAAGAAGCTTCTCTTCTGCTGTGAGCTCTGTTTCTCCCTTAGGAGTAACCTTACCCACCAGGATATCACCGGCACGAACTTCTGCACCAATACGAATAATACCCCTTTCGTCCAAATCCTTCAATGCATCATCACCAACACCCGGAACATCTCTTGTAATTTCTTCCGGTCCCAGCTTGGTATCTCTTGCTTCTGCCTCATATTCCTCAATATGAATAGATGTATAAACATCATCCTGAACTAATCTTTCACTCAAAAGAACCGCATCTTCGTAGTTATAACCTTCCCAAGTCATGAAACCGATAAGAGGGTTCTTACCAAGTGCCAACTCTCCTTCGTTAGTAGAAGGACCATCTGCTACAACCTGTCCCTTTTCTACATGGTCACCCTTAAATACGATGGGCTTCTGATTATAACAGTTAGACTGGTTACTTCTGGTGAATTTTGAAAGATGAATTTCACCCTTTTCACCATCTTCGTAGTCTATCTTAATCAAATTAGAAGATACATAAGTTACGGTACCTGCCTTAGGCGCTACAACACAAACGCCTGAGTCAACCGCTGCCTTTACTTCCATACCGGTACCAACTACGGGTGCATCGGTAAAGAGAAGGGGTACTGCCTGACGCTGCATGTTGGAACCCATGAGCGCACGGTTCGCATCGTCATTTTCCAAGAAAGGAATAAGTGCAGTTGCCACTGAGAACACCATCTTAGGCGACACGTCCATGAAATCAAACATAGTCTTAGGATATTCCTGAGTTTCTTCACGGAAACGACCGGATACAGAGTTACGAACAAAATGTCCTTCTGCATCTAATGCCTCATTCGCCTGTGCTACATGATAATTATCTTCTTCATCTGCGGTCATATAAATAACCTCATCGGTTACACGGGGATTTGCCGCATCAGACTTATCAATCTTACGATAAGGCGCCTCTACAAAACCATATTCATTAATTCTTGCATAAGATGCAAGAGAGTTAATCAAACCGATATTAGGACCTTCAGGAGTTTCGATAGGACACATTCTTCCGTAGTGAGAATAATGTACATCTCGAACCTCGAAGCCGGCACGGTCTCTTGACAAACCACCGGGACCTAAGGCTGACAAACGTCTCTTGTGAGTAAGCTCACCAAGAGGGTTATTCTGGTCCATAAACTGTGACAACTGTGAAGAACCAAAGAATTCCTTTACAGCAGCCGTTACGGGCTTAATATTAATAAGAGACTGAGGAGAAATTTCCTCTGCATCATGTGTGGTCATACGTTCTCTGACCACTCTTTCCATTCTGGACAAACCGATACGATACTGGTTCTGAAGGAGTTCACCTACAGCACGAATACGTCTGTTACCCAAATGGTCAATATCATCACTATTTCCGAGGCCATACTCTAAGTGCATATTATAGTTAATGGAAGCAAAAATATCTTCCTTGGTAATATGCTTGGGAACCAATTCACTCGCATTCTTCTTGATTGCTTCTGCAAGAGCTTCCGGATCCGCCGAAAACTCATCCAAAATACCAGCAAGCACAGGATAATAAACCATGTCAGAAATGCCCAATTCCTTGGGATTGCAATCCACATAGTTCTTAATACTAACCATCATATTAGAAAGAATTCTGACATTCTTTTCTTCTGTCTGGATATATACAAAGGGAACCGCTGCATTCTGAATCGTATCAGCGAGCTCTGCTGACACCTTGTCTCCTGCCTGTGCAAGCACTTCACCTGTAGCAGGATCCACTACATCCGCAGCCAGAATCTGATGTCTGATTCTGTTCCTGAAAGCTAACTTCTTATTAAATTTATATCTACCGACTTTTGCCAAATCATATCTACGGGGATCGAAAAACATAGCAGTAATCAGACTTTCAGCACTTTCCACGCTCAAAGGCTCACCCGGACGAATCTTTTTGTATAACTCTAACAGACCCTCCTGATAATTCTCAGCAGTGTCCTTTCCAAAACTCGCCTCAATCTTCGGTTCCTCACCGAACAGCTCTCTGATTTCATCGTTAGTACCAACACCCAGCGCACGGATAAGCACGGTAATAGGTACCTTTCTGGTTCTGTCTACACGAACATAAAATACGTCATTAGAATCAGTTTCGTACTCCAACCACGCACCACGATTAGGGATTACCTGGCTTGAAAATAATCTTTTACCGATTTTGTCATGTCCGATAGTATAATAAATTCCCGGAGAACGAACCAACTGGCTAACGATTACACGCTCTGCACCATTGATTACAAATGTTCCCGTTGCAGTCATAAGAGGAAGGTCGCCCATGAAAATTTCATGCTCGCTAATCTCTTCTTTCTCCTTATTATGCAAACGAACCTTTACCTTTAAAGGTGCTGCATAAGTAGCATCTCTTTCCTTACATTCTTCAATAGAATACTTCACTTCGTCTTCACAAAGCTCGAAGTCTACAAATTCCAGACTCAAAGAACCACTATAATCTGCAATAGGAGAGATATCTTCGAAAACTTCTTTTAAGCCTTCGTCCAAAAACCACTGATAAGAATCCTTCTGGACTTCAATCAGGTTTGGCATCTCTAAAACTTCTTTTTGTCTTGAATAACTCATACGCATATTCTTGCTATTTGCAATTGGACGTATTCTGTTCTGTTCCATTGATACTTCACCCCGTTCTTTCTGATTTCAGCTCATTTTAGTCAGTTCAAGTGCGTACAAAAACAGCCAAATAAGCATAACACACCAATATAGTGCATTTATCATAGTATCATAAGCTTTTCAAGTAGTCAAGGGGATATTTTACAGAATTTAGAAGTTTTTCAATTATCTTGACATTAACACATTGTTTTCCTAAAATTGTGTTAGAAGAGGTTTCAGTCATCTATTATATCTTATTTTTGATAATAAGGAAGAGGTTTTCATGAATTTAATTAAAAAATTTAAGATTTCCCAAAAGACACTTTTTATTTTTGGTTTTCTTATTTTGCTATTTTCCTATATTCCCATGTTAATTTTGGGAACAAATAGCTTCGTATACTATCACGATCAGTTGGATGGTGAATTAATTGCATATATCTACCAAGCGAAATACTTATTTTCCGGCAGCAATATTATTCCCGAGTTTATGAATGGAGCCGACAAGACCGCACTAATCGCACCGGCTCCCTTGGCAGTATTACTGTTTCGCCTGTTTTCTCCCTTCACGGCTTACATGCTGCTCCTTATATTAGGGCAGGTCTGTGCTTATGGTGGAATGTTCGGACTGATAAGTAAGTTGGTAAAGAATCCATATATCGCCTTTATTACTGCAATACTTTATGTATTCTTACCTTTTTTACCGGTATATGGGCTTGCTCAGTACGGTGTTCCGTTACTACTTTACTGTTTTTGGCTTTTGTATGAAAGAAAACATCTGCTTCCCGCTTTTGCTTTCATCGCCCTTTATGCAACAATGTCTTCTCCGGTACTTATTGGTTTTATTTGGATATTACTTGGATTTGCATTATGGATTTATTTTGCCTTTACCAAAAGAATTCGTGAACAAAAGTGGCTCCTTAGTTCTTTTGCAATGATGTTAATTCTGTACATTGCAGTGAATTTAAGATTAGTTTTGCAAATGCTTGGCATCGGGAACGATATCATTTCTCACAAAACAGAATATGCATTAAATTCGTATCCCTTTTTCCGCCAGGTTTTTTCCTTTCTTACAAGCAATACCTCGCACTCCACAGACTATCATATTTTAATATTAATTTTGATGGTCCTCTTTTTACTTCCGGCACTGCTCTTTTACAAAAAATGGTCGTCGGAAACTCATACCTGTATAAAACAAATTTTGTGCGTTTTTTCACTGATTTGCTTGCTGTGTTTCATAGCTGCCCTCTGGGAAACAGCCTTGGTCATTCAAATCCGGGAACATTTTGGAGCAATAAAATCATTCCAATTTACACGTGTGCTTTGGATTACACCTGCTTTATGGTACATCATCCTTGCCCTTTGCCTAAATATATTCCTTCAGGAAAAACGTTTCCTGCGACTACTGCAATACAGCGTTTCCTTTGTATTCCTTATTTTGTTAACTTTCAGTTGCCTGAAGGGTTCCTTCGTAAAACCCAATGCTCAAAAGCTATTCAATAAGGATTATAAAATCCTAAGTTGGTCCGACTATTTTGCCCTGGGTGTTATGGAACAGGTTGAAGAATATTTATACACACAAGAAGGTTTAGAAAAGAGTGCATATACGGTAGTAAGTCTGGGCATTGACCCAAGTGTAGCATTGTATCATGGTTTTTATTGTATCGACGGTTACTCCAACAATTATGATTTGAACCACAAACATGCTTTTCGTAAAGTAATTGCACCGGAGCTTGCCAAAAGTGAATATCTCCTAACCACCTTCGATGATTGGGGGAATCGTTGCTATTTATTCAGTTCCGAAATTCCGGGCTATTACAATATTGAAAAGAACTCCTTCTGGTATAATCAATTAGAGATTGATACTCTCGCATTAACGGATTTAGGATGTGATTATATTTTATCCGCCGCCTATATAGTAAACGCCGAAAAACTCAACTTAACTCTGGTGCGGGAAGAACCCTTTACCACCGCCACCAGTTATTATCAGATTTATTTATATCAGATTAACCCCGATTAACTTACATATATTTAATAACCTTCGTGGCCGGGCACACCATATAAAAAGGACCTCATCTTTCGATGAGGTCCAAGCTTTTGGTTTAAATTACTTAAGAGTAACCTTAGCGCCAACTTCTTCAAGTTTCTTCTTGATTTCTTCAGCTTCTTCCTTAGATGCAGCTTCCTTAAGAACCTTAGGAGCACCATCAACAGCGTCCTTAGCTTCCTTTAAGCCTAAACCGGTTACTTCACGAACAACCTTGATAACCTTAACCTTTTCAGCACCTACTTCAGTTAATTCAACATCGAACTCGGTCTTCTCTTCAACTTCTACTGCGGGGCCAGCTGCTGCAACTACAACACCTGCTGCTGCAGATACGCCGAACTCTTCCTCACAAGCCTTTACTAAATCATTTAATTCTAATACAGTTAACTCTTTGATAGCTTCGATTAATTCCTGAGCTGTTAATTTAGCCATTTTAATATCCTCCATTTTTAAATAAATTATTATTGTTCATTAGTTTCTAGAGAATTGCTTGCAATTCTCTCAAACGAAGCCTAGAATTTCTTAGTTGCTGTTCTTTAGCAACTTAGTAATTCTCTTCGTTTTAGGCATTCTTCTCTGCGATCTGATTAATAACGCGAGCGAAGTTAGCCATAGGAGACTGCATACTTCCAAGCAATCTGGAAATAAGTACATCTCTTGAAGGGATAGTTGCAATTGCTTCCATACCCTTAGCGTCGTATACATTACCTTCTACAACACCGGCTTTGAATTCCAAAGCTTTTGCCTTCTTAGCGAATTCAGCGATTACTCTTGCAGGAGCAGTTGCATCCTCAGTAGAGTAAGCAATAGCGCTGGGACCGTTCAAGTAAGGAGCAAGTCCTTCGAAATCAGTTCCCTTGAAAGCAAAGTTCATCATGGTGTTCTTGTAAACCTTGTAAGTAACACCAGCTTCACGTAACTGCTTACGTAACTCGGTATCCTGTTCTACAGTAAGTCCACGATAGTCAACCAATACAACTGACTGTGCGTCCTTAATGCCAGCAGAAATCTCTGCTACGATAGGCTGTTTCATTTCAACTTTTGCCATTTTCTTTCCTCCTTTTAATTTTTCTGCCGAAGGAGTTTAATAAAAAACCTCCCTTGTCGAAGACAGGAAGGCATAAATGTTTCATCATTCACTCTTTCTCCTCGGTAGGATTTACGGTCGCTTACGCTTCCACCTACTGTCTTCGGCCGGTTCAATAACCTTTGATAGATTAACACACATATTTAACTATGTCAAGGGGGTATAAAAAAAACTTTACGCAAGACTCTTGCGGATTGCCATGACGAGCCTGCCGCAGTGCCATGACTAAACACCCTAAGTCTGATATCCTCAACCGGAAATCATCCCCTCACCACACATTCACTGCTTTTGGTACCACTTCCGTAAAGTCGAAATTTTGAAAGCGCTTAAATAGGAATACTATTACCATTCCATACAATACTTTCCGTACTAATATCTTGTGTCGCCCAAGTTATTATTTTTGCCACAAATGATGGTGTAACAATCTCCGGAATATTGAATGGCAATAAGTATCTATTCCAAATTCCATCTGTATCTTTATTTTGGAATAATTTACCCTTACTTATGAGATATGGTATTTCCGTATCTACAGGACATGATAAAACCAACTGTTTATCATTGGACACAATATTTAAAATATGGTAAGGACTATCATAATCTACTTCTACATACCAAATGTATTCTTTATCATCAACGCTTATTTTTCGTCTACCCTTTTTTCTCACGCTCATATTTATTTCCTCACGAGAATTCAAGTTTTCCTTACACTAATGCCATCATACCACCTTTATTCTCATCGCTACTCTTACCACCTTCATGAGAATACTGCATTCACGATAGCTTCGAATTTCATTTTCTATCCCGCCATGCTTCATTCGGAGTCCGCCCTTCGGGCTTCTTCCTCATGTACGGCGTCGCCGTATACAGATGAACTCGAATATGTCTGTCAGCGAGCAAGCTCCCATCAGCCAATTCGATTCATCTGTGCATAGCTCTTGCAAAAAATCAAATGCTGAAAAAACGCAACATTTGCATATACCGGATTCGCCTCCACGGCACACTCCAGTTCAAACATGTTATCCTCCCAATCCGGTTCGCTTTTGAAGGAATTAGGCTGTATGCCAAAAAAGGTACGGATACCCCCCACCTTTTCCAAGGCAAATCGTCCACCTATATACTCCTGTAACTCTTCCATCTCATATTCATTAATGGTTCCGAAATTTTGCGACACTGCCTTCCCACCGGCCAATAACGACAACGCTTCCTCAATATTATTCTCAAAAACTGCCTTATGCATAATCTTACCATCTTTGTTATGCTTCACAATCGATAATATCCCACCCTTCTTCAAAATTCTGTGAAATTCAGCCATAAGCTCAGCCCGGTTATCAATATACTCCAAAACATTGTGGCAGAGTATCACATCAAAACTTTCGTCTACCATCTCCCTAAGTTTATCAATACTTCCTACCATTTGCTTATACGAATTTTCACAGATTCTGTGCGCAAGCATCTCTTCGTTTGGTTCCACTGCCGTTACATCATTGCGCTTTGCCAAATAATTTGCAGTAACGCCAAAACCGCTTCCGAAATCTAATATCTGTTTCTTCTCAAATTCCAGATTATGCCAAACCAGTCGGTAAAACAATCGCCCCCACGGCGTCCTTAAATAATCCAAATACCCATTAACATTCACCATTCTGTTCCCCTCCTTAGTCACAAATCCGCAATTCGTCATCCATTCTTTAAACAGTGCTTTCCAATTCTTCCAGCTCCGTCTCTGTCTCCAACATCCTCTCCAGTAAACTCTCCTGCAAATGCTCCTCATTATCCAGCGCAGTCTGTAACTCCATCAACTTCTGATAATCCGACGCCAAAGCCGGATCCATCAACTGAAGCTTTATCTCATCCGCCTTTGCTTCGCTTTCCGCCAACTGTTTTTCATACTTCTCCAGTTGTTTTAACAATCGCGACTTTATCTTGCCGGGATTATAATACTCTTTTTTATTGAATACATCCTGGAGCGTAGGCTCCTGAGTATTGCCGTTACCAGACTTCGGATTGGCACCGACACCATTTCCGCGTATTGTGCCGGCAGTTCCTGCTGCCTGCTTTGCAGATTCGCTCTTCAATCGTTCTGCCTGTTTCTGTTTCTCCTGAAGGTAATCCTCATATCCCCAGTCGTACTGCTTTACTTCATCCTTGCCAAACTCCAGAATTCCCGTGGCAACCTCTTTGATAAAATAACGATCGTGTGAAACAAAAAGTACCGTTCCCTCAAACACCTTCAGCATTTGCTCCAAGGCCTGCTTACCCATAATATCCATATGATTGGTAGGCTCGTCCAAAATCAACAAATTAGGCTTAGTCTGCATCATTTTACAAAGCGCCAGACGCACCTTCTCTCCACCGGAAAGCTGTCCCATAAGCTTCTCCACTTCCTCGCCGGAGAACAAAAAGCTTCCCAGCGCACTACGTACTTCTTCTCTCTTTAAATCCGGATATACATCCCAGAAATTATCAAGCACCGTCTGATTAGGGTCTGCATCATCCACTACGGCCTTTTGCTGATCAAAATACCCATATTCCACATTCTGTCCTATGGTAAAGCTTCCCCCCAGAGGCGGAATAATCTCTACCAGCGTTTTCAGAAGAGTGGACTTGCCTTTACCATTTTCGCCCAAAATTGCCAGACGCTCTTTTTTTCGCAAATGCAGGTTCACCTGACTTAAGACGCTGTCATAACCGATTTTCAGATTCCTTGCTATCAGCACATCCGAATAGCTCTCCAATCTGGGTGTAAACAGGATACGAAAGGTTTTGGTATCGAAACGTCTGGGCTTTTCAATCTTCACCATATGTTCAATAGCCATTTGTTTTGAGCGTGCAGCCGCCACCTTAGTAGGTGTGTTCTTCCACATTTCAATCCATTCCGTTAAACGCTTTATTTCCTTCTGCTGCAGTTCATAATCCTTTTCCTGCTTAGCCAAATCCTCTTCCTTGCGCTTCAAAAAAGCAGAATAATTGCCCGGATATCTTTTGATTCGGTGATACTCAATTTCATACGTCACATCAATAATTCTGTCCAAAAACATTCTATCGTGCGAAACGATAACCACTGCTTTATCATAACTTCTCAAATAATTTTCCAGCCACTCAATAGTGGGCAAATCCAAGTGGTTGGTCGGCTCATCCAAAAGCATAATATCCGGTCTGCTAAGCAAAAGCTTAATAAATGCCACCTTAGTCTGTTGCCCGCCGGAAAAACTTCCGATAGGCCTTTGCAAATCCTCCAAAGCAAACCCAAACTGCTGGAACATGACTTCCATATCTCTTTTCCAGGTATATCCCTGCAAAGCCTCCATCTTTTTCTGCAAGTAATCATACTCTCCAAGCAAAGCGCGACTCTCGCCGTCTTGTTGCAAAAGCTCCTCTATTTCAGCCATTCTTTTTTCACATTCAAACACCGGAGCAAAAGTCTTTTTGATTTCCTCTTCCACAGTCACTTCTCCATCCGGAAAACTAATCTGACGAAGAAAACCTATTTCCTGCTTGCCGGCCATCACAATACCGCACTCTTCATCACTGTCCAGATTATTCATATGAAGATCCCCTGCAATCAGTTTTAAGAGTGTGGTCTTTCCGCAACCATTTCTACCCACAACCGCGATTTTTTCGTTATCATGAATTTCAAAATTCACATCTTCCAATATAGTATTTGCAGCGTATTGTACCAACGCATGCTTAATCTGATATCTCATACTTCCTCCCTGCATATCACAATACCGTCTTGTGACAATGCTTAATCTCTCAATACCGTTATTTCAAAAAGGTAATCGTAAAGCAGGTTCCTTTCCCCACTTCACTTTTCACTTTAATCTTACCCTGCATTCCTTCCACAATGGATTTACTCAGTGCCAATCCGATGCCAACGCTGCCCGGGTTTACTGAATTATCCACTCGATAAAATCTTTTAAAGATGTGTGGCAATGCCTCCTCAGGAATTCCTACGCCTTCATCCTGCACATGAAGCTTGGCAAACAACTCATGCTCCTCCAAAGTAACAGTAATCGTAGTTCCCTCTCCGGAATAATCTGAAGCATTTTTTAAAAGATTGATAATAGCCTCGGTCAACCATTCTCCATCACATAAAACTTGCGTTCCGGCAGTCTCCGCTTTAAAATTGACGTTCTGCCCACGCTTCACCAACAAATAATTCACACTTTCCATCGCTGTTCTGATAATATTTTCCGCATCACGAGATTTGACCTCAAACTGTACCGCCCCTGCCTCAATTCTGGCAAGCTTTAACATGGCAAGCACCATCCATTCCATGCGGTTTAACTGCTTCTTAGCTTCGCCCAGCACTTCCTTTTTCTTTGCTTCGTCTTTAAGTTTATCATCATAAAGAAGGTCTATAAAAACATTTAAGGACGCCAGTGGAGTCTTAAGCTGATGTGAAATATCTGATATGGTTTCCTTTAAAAATTCCTTTTCCTCACCGGCCTTCAGCTGACTCTCCCGAAGAGCAGTCACCATTTTATAAAAATTTGTGTACAGAAGTCCCATGCTCCCCTGCTTGTAGATTTCCGCGTGATAGTCTTCCTTACCTTCTACCACCTCCAGCATCACTTTTGACACATCATCCACATCCTTATACAGACTACGCAAAAATGCTGCTGCCACCCAATAAAGTACTACCGTAAGAACTGCCACCGCACCTGTCAGTACCCATGCTTTCCACATATAAAAATCGCACATGCACCAGGCTAAACACCATAACAACATTAGCGCTATGAGCGTTATGATTATGTAACGCTTTTTGAACTCCTGCATTTCAAAATTATCTTTCAAAAGTTCACCCTCTCCACCGAAGTCCCTACTTATTTCTCACAAAACGGTAACCGACTCCACGCACCGTCTCTAAGTAAGCCGCATCCTCGCCCAGCTTGGAACGCAGGCGGTTCATATATACGGACAAGGTATTATCATCAATATAAACCTCATCGGTATCAAACAGACGCTCCATCAAAACGTTCCTGGTCAAAACCATTCCCTCATTCTTAATTAATTCCTTCAAAAGCCGCAATTCACTACCGGTGCACTCCACAGTCTTTCCTTCAGCAAGCAAACGAAACTCTTCCGGCAAAAAAGTATGCTTCCCAAAAACGCAAACTTTTCTCTCCCCGGACGAACCGTTCTTATAGCGCCTTATATTTGCGGCAATTCTGGATAACAATTCTTTTACCCGGTAGGGCTTAGCCACATAATCATCCGCCCCCAGTTCCAAGCCTTGTACCACATTAGCTTCTTCCGAAACTGCCGTCAAAAAAATAATAGGCACCTCCATGCCCTTCTGCCGCACTTCCTTACAAAAAGAGTACCCATTACCATCCGGCAACATAACATCCAACAAAATTAGACTTAAATTTTCCTTAAGCAAAATTCTTGCCTTCTCCAAGGTATCTGCACAAATAACCTCATAGCCTTCACTTTGCAATGCATATTCCGTTCCCATAGCCAGTGCAAAATCATCTTCCACCAGTAATATTTTATCCGCCATGCTCCACCTCTAAATTACACTCTATCTTTTAGTATACCCCATCTTTCTCCCTCACACAAGAAAAACCGAACTGCTCAACCACAGTCCGGCTTACTTTTAACCACTAATTCACAATTCGACCGTCCACCATTTTAATAATACGGTCCGCTTCCCTTGCCAAATCCACATTATGAGTAACCAACATCAAGGTCTGGTTTAACTCCTTTACAGACTTTTGTAAGAGTGCCATTACTTCCTCTCCGTTTTTACTATCCAAGGCGCCGGTAGGTTCATCCGCCAAAAGAATGGAGGGACGATTTGCCAGTGCTCTTGCAATAGCCACACGCTGTTGCTGTCCGCCTGACAACTGGCTGGGTAGACTTTTTCTTTTGTCTTTAATTCCAAGCATCTCCAAGATGTACTCCGCGTACTCCTTGTCCGGTTTACGATGATCCAGAAGTACCGGCATCTGAATATTTTCTTCCACGGTAAGTACCGGTATCAAATGATAGGACTGAAAAACAAAACCGATTTTTCTGCGCCTGAAAATAGACATTTCCTCATCGCTTAACTTGGTAATATCTTTATCTTCGATAAACACCTTACCTTCTGTGGCCGCATCCACACCACCGATAATGTGCAAAAGTGTGGATTTCCCCGAACCGGAAGCACCTACCACTGCCACAGACTCTCCTTTTTGCACAGATAAGTTTACATGGTCCAGTGCTGCCAGTTTATTTTCACCCTCTCCATAGATTTTACTTACATCTTCTAATCTGATAATCTCCATACGCTCTCCTCACTATTCTCCGCTGGCCAGCAATTCTTCCGCCATATTCATCTTCATTTTCCTAATGGGTATGTAAACCGTCATACAAATAAGCAATGTGCACAGTGCCACCATACCGAGGCAAACTCCCCAGGAAAACTGCAAAGGTACATAAAAGCCTATGTTCACAAAATCCAGCGCCGCCTTCATTGCAGCATAAGCACCCACTATACCAATCACACCGGAAATTACTGCCACAATTATGGATTCCAGTAATACCGTGAAAGTCAGTTTCTTCTTGGACATGCCCAGCACCCGTAGCTGTGCAAATTCTCTTCTGCGTAAATACAAATCGCTGGCAGTAGTATTTACCACATTCAGCATATTTACCACAAACAAAAACAATACAAAAAGAGTTGCGCCAACAACCAAATCCAAGGTTTGCGTTAATGTCGACAATACCGTCAAATAGCTTAAATCCGTAAAAGACTGACTTTTATAAAAGATACTTTCCACATCATCCGACAGCCTTATGCCATCTATATGATACATCATTCCGCTACGATTAGAAGCATTTAGACCGGTTTCTTCAAAATAGCGACTCAAAGGAAGTACAAAAATGGCTTCTTGCGAATACATGGTTGCCCGGTTCACATCCTTTGCAATTAACGCTTCCACCACATATTCCTTGGTTTTGCCGGCCTCCACTGCTTCCCAGTAGCATTCATGAAGTACTCTTCTTGCATCCTCCCAGCTACAGGTCCCATTTTTCACGGAAGGCATTAAGCCTTCCTGCATTAATCTCTGCTCTACCAGCCCACTCAATGCCTTATAATCCACCATTTCAATGGTATCTCCAATTTTGTATGTGGTAATGGTGTAGTCCGTCCATGCCTCATTCAAAGTACCCATATCATCACTTAACAGACTGGTTCCGTTAATAAGAACGATTCCGTTTTCGCTCAAATCCAGACTTCCCGCCACCAGTTCCTTTCCCAGTCGTTCATAATCTGCAGCGTCATATCCCACGAAACTATGACAGGCAAGGAAAAGATCCAGCATTTCCTTACCTTTTCCTTCCAAATTTCCTTCTCTATAACTTTTTTCCATTCCCAAAATAGCTTTACCATAATTCGTGTCTAAAGCGTACTCCGGAGTCATATGTTCATATAATTCCAACACATTTGCAAAATAAATATTGGTTTCATAAAGAGGCTTATATTCTGTCACACACTCATCATTCTGCAAGACATTAACACTGTTAGAATCTAACAGACTATCTTCCAAAACTTCAAACGCTCCCAGTCCCGGCTCCCATGTCACATAGTCACTAATCTGGTACCAACCATACTGTTTCGCATCTCCCAACACACAATTACAAATAGTAAGATATAGCGAAATCGCAATCGTCACCATCATAATACCCATGGACATAATACCGATGGTCTTCCACATTCTGGAAGGATTACGTTTCAGATTCTTCATGGCATAATCCCCTTCTACGCCAAGAAGCATTCCTGCCACCCCTTTTCTGCGGGCTCTGATTTTACTTTTATTTATCTTAAACTCCCCTCTTACAGCAGCAACAGGAGTCAGACGATTTACAAACCTACAGTTCTCCTGCATTACAAAATACAAGTCAAACATAAACACTGCCAGAATAACCGGTATGACAATCACATGAAAACCAATATCCAGTTTCCCCTTTATCGCTATGGGCAAGTATAACAAGAATCCCCAAATGCTACCCACTAAAATACCACTCAATTCCAAAAGAAAGCCCATCCAGAATACCACGCTCTTTAACTGCTTCTTGGTGGAACCCACACAACGTAATACTCCGTAATCCCTGATTTGCTCTAAGGAAATCAATTGTATGGAGTTTCTTACCACTGACACCGAGAAAATTGCAAAAATGTATGCAACCAACAATACCGCCAGCCCAATAATTCCGAAAATGCCCAATCCTTCTTCTGCAAAATAATAAATAGCCAATTCCGTTAATTGATAATCAACGCCATACTTTTCCGCCAGTTCATTCAGATACCTGCTCGTCAAATAAGGACGTCCAAAGCTCACATAAAGAGCCTTTACTGCTCCGCCACCTTCTTCCGCTGAAAGCTCCACAATGGTTTCCTTGCTTTCAACCACAAAAGGCTCTCTGGCAATTTCCCCTCTTACACCATCGTCTTCGCATAAAACAATCGCCTCATACTTTACCGTTTCCTGTAAATCATCCCTCTTAGTAAAATACAGGCTCAACATAGCATTTAGAAAAGCAAACAAAATCATAGCTGAGATTGCTACCCCGAATATAGTTAGGAATGTTCTTTTCTTATTATGTTTTAAATATCTGACTGCCAACTGTTTATAATCATTCACAATTTTATCCCCTTGGTCATCACATCATCATTTTCTTACACTTGCCATTATAAACCGCTTAAGTTACAGCTTCGTGACATTTTGTCTTACATTTTTGTAAGACAAAGAAAAGTCGCCCCATGCGGAGCGACTTTAATGTGTCATATCTTATACAAACTTAGCAGTGTTAACCTTAACACCAGGTCCCATAGTAGATGTAAGGGTAATGCTCTTTAAGTAAGCACCCTTAACAGCGCTGGGCTTAGCCTTCATAATAGCATCCATAAGTGCCTTGAAGTTTTCCTGTAAAGCTTCCTCGGTGAAAGATACCTTTCCAAGAGGAACATGCACGATGTTGGTCTTGACAAGACGGTACTCAATCTTACCAGCCTTGATATCAGCGATAGCCTTGGTTACGTCCATAGTAACGGTACCAGCCTTAGGGTTAGGCATTAAGCCCTTAGGTCCGAGAACCTTACCCAAACGACCAACTACACCCATCATATCAGGAGTAGCTACTACTACGTCGAAATCCAACCAACCATCATTCTGAATCTTAGGAATTAATTCCTCACCACCAGCGTAATCAGCGCCTGCAGCCAAAGCTTCATCAAGCTTAGGTCCCTTAGCGAAAACCAAAACCTTAACAGTCTTACCGGTTCCGTTAGGAAGAACTACTGCACCACGAATCTGCTGATCAGCGTGACGTCCGTCACAACCGGTTCTGATGTGTGCTTCTACAGTTTCATCAAACTTAGCAATTGCAGTCTTCTTAACAAGAGCGATTGCTTCGCTTGGATCATATAATGTTGCCTTATCTACTAACTTAGCAGCTTCAGCATATTTCTTACCATGTTTCATTATTATACCTCCTAGGTTCTAACGACAACCTCTTTGGATTGTCTCCCAAATTAATTAATAGTTAATTAGTCTTCTACAACAATACCCATACTTCTTGCTGTTCCGGCAATCATGCTCATAGCTGCTTCAAGACTTGCTGCGTTCAAGTCAGGCATCTTTAATTCTGCGATTTCCTGAAGCTTAGCCTTGGAAATTTTAGCAACCTTGGTCTTGTTAGGAACACCTGAACCAGACTTAATGTTGCAAGCTTTCTTTAAAAGTACTGCTGCAGGCGGAGTCTTGGTAATGAAGCTGAAGCTTCTGTCTGCATATACAGTAATAACAACAGGGATGATAACGTCACCCTTGTCTGCTGTTCTAGCGTTGAACTGCTTTGTAAATTCAACGATGTTAACACCATGCTGTCCGAGTGCAGGACCAACTGGTGGAGCCGGTGTAGCTTTTCCGGCAGGAATCTGTAATTTGATATAACCTGTTACTTTCTTTGCCATTGTGGCACCTCCTATAATGTGGTAATTCGGCGCAAGGCTTGCATGTAAAATGCCCTTGCTCCCACTGGGATGTACATCCCTTAACTTGTTGCCATGCTTCCGGTCGTTTCGTCACTCGCGTAACTTTCACGCCCAGCCGCTATATATTCGCCCAAGGAATCCCCCGGGTAAATATCATTTAAACTTTTCTTACTTCTGCAAAACTGATTTCTACAGGAGTCTCTCTACCAAACATTTCCACATTGATAGTTGCAGTCTGCTTGTTGCGATCCATCTTCTGAACCACACCAACGGTGTCTTTCCAAACACCTGCAACAACTGCAATGGTATCTCCTTCTTCAAAATCAACTGAAACAGACTCTGTCTTAATACCGAGCGGTTTCATTTCTGCTTCTGTAAGCGGAACCGGCTTACTTCCCGGTCCTACGAATCCGGTAACGCCACGTGTATTACGTACAACGTACCATGTATCGTCATTCATATCCATATTAAGAAGAACATATCCGGGAAACAGCTTTCTCTGAACGGTCTTCTTCACACCATTCTTTACTTCCACAACTTCTTCCATCGGTACGCGTACCTCAAGAATCTGCTCTGCAAGATGCTTGTTATTCTCTATTGTCTTCTCAATATTGGCTTTGACCTTATTCTCATATCCGGAATAAGTATGAACTACATACCATTTTGCCTCTGCCATACATTCACCCTCGCTCTATAATGTTGTTATGAAATTCACGCCCATTTGAATAAAATGATCCAACAAGGCAATGATAACGCCAACTACTACAGATATTGAAACAACTGCTACAGACTGTTTGAATGTGTCCTTCTTATCAGGCCAGGTAATCTTCTTGAATTCAGACTTAACACCCTTAAAAAATCCGGGTTTCTTTGTCTTCTTTTCTGCCGAATCTCCCATGTTCTCTCCATTCTGCCGTATACTTACGGCCAACTGCCTTTGTTCTCAATTGTAGAACGAATTACTTGGTTTCCTTATGGTTTGTATGCTTCTTACAGAATCTACAATACTTCTTGGTTTCCATTCTGTCAGGATGAGTCTTCTTATCCTTGGTGGTATTGTAGTTACGCTGTTTGCATTCAGTACATGCTAAAGTAATTTTTGTACGCATAATGTCCTCCATTCTACTGCCTGGAAGGCAGTACATCTATCTTTCACGTTCCTAAATAATTTCAAGTCGTTTTGAAATTTTAAGCATAAAAAAAAGACCTAAAATCAATCTCGCTTGAATAATATATCACAACAAGGTCCTTTCGTCAATGTTTTTTTTGCACTTTTATTGTATTTTCTGTTATGTGTTGTTATTCATTTTAAATCATGATAAAATAAAGCAAAAATGAAAGGTTGGAATTTACTTTGACACGCAAAAACAATCCATGCAGATCATTAATCGATTTTCTCTTTTCCTGTTGCAGCGCACTTATGCTCTGCATGAATTTTGTAAACAGCAATGTCCCCGCCAATTCCACACTTGAAGAAATCTTTTACAGTTTAACCATCAGTACAAATAATGAAGCATTTATAATTACCTTATTGGCAATTTGCATTTTTTATTTCAGTGTTCGTATGCAACACATCAAACTCCCCTTTCCCTCTTTATTTGCAATTACATCCTTGGGACTGGGCTTTCTGTGGCTTATGGGCGAAAGCTTTCAAATCGACAACACTTTACAGCATATCTTTTCCACCCGCGGTCAATTGGTAAAATCCACAATCTACCTTATGGGGGCAACATACTTAATACTTCTTTCACTTCGTATATTTTACTATTATATGGAATACAGAAAAGATTTTCGCACCCCTGCTCCTTCTAAGTTTACACCAATAATTTCTTGGTGCCAAGCACATTTTTTTGTTACCACAGTATTCGCATTACTTGCATGTTGGTCCATTCCAGTTATCACCTGTTATCCGGCCAATCTATGCAACGATACCTGGATACAGCTCTCACAGTTTTGGGAATTTTCGGAATTCACCTCCCACCACCCACCAGTTCAAACCTTAATCTTTGGTTTTTTCACCTGGCTCGGTACCTTAATTGGACATGCTAACATCGGTCTTTACTTATTTATATTGGTACAAACTACTCTATACGCACTTATTATTGCTTACTCCTTTGTATTAATGAAAAGGCTGTCGGCTCCCAAATGGTTATTCCTACTCACCTTTATCGCTGCCGGTTTTTCACCTTATTACGCAAATAGGGTCAGCATGCTGTTAAAAGATAATCTATATTCCATTTCGGTATTATTATTTATTATTGAGCTTATTTATGCTTTACTTAATTTAGAGGATTTTACGTCACGCAAACATCATATTGTTTTTACAGCGCTTTCCATTTTGGGAATTATTCTATTCAGAAATAACGGAAAGCATATCCTCTACCCTACTTTAATAATACTAGGATTTGTTCTCATATGGAAACACAGAAGCTTTACCAAAAAGACACTTACAAAAGCATTTCTTTTATTAATTGCCCCGGTCCTACTTGCAGGCATTATTACAGCTACCATAACCTCTGTTTATCATATTCAAAAAGGAAGCCTCGGAGAAGCATTGTCCTTCCCCTTTCAGCAGACCGCAAGATGTGTTTTCTTGCATCCGGACCAAATAACAGCTGAAGAAAGGGAAGCCATAAGTGCTATTTTGGATTATACAGTTTTGGAAACTCAATACACTCCCTTTATTTCCGATCCGGTAAAGGCAACCTTTAACAGAAATGCAACTACTGCAGAACTACTGCAATACTTCAAAACCTGGGGAGCAATGTTTTTTAAATATCCTCTAACCTACATAGAAGCATCCGTCGCACAAAGCTATTATCTGATCTATCCTTTTGAAAACAATGTTGCCGTATATATGCGCTTTAATGATTTTTCAGAAGAATTAATGGCACCCTTAAAGGAACAAGTAGGATTAGCAGAAGTAACCACATTTAAAACCCATAAGGAAATTTTACTTCGTTGGTTTACCTTCGTTCACAATCTGCCAATCATCGGAATGCTTAGCCATACCGCACCGTACACCATTACTTTGTTCTTCCTGACACTTTTGGCATTATGCAAAAAACTATATCGTTTTCTGCTCCCTGCCACACCTATTTTGTTAAGTGTCGTGGTTATTATACTGGCTCCTGTAATCTGGGGACATCCGCGTTATGCCTTTCCGATTATTTACACAGTTCCGTTGCTTATAGCATACTACATGTTTTTAAATACTTCTGACAACAAAGAAACAAGTGAAAACTAAACTTTCACTTGTTTCTTTTTATATTCTGTGATATACTTTACTTATAAAAGTGGGTACGTATGCTCTTATGCATATCTAAACGGAATTAGATTGTACCTCACTTATCATTATTTTTCAAGCTGCCCGGCTTAATTCATGGAAGAAAGGAGGCGTGGCAATGAGTTCTGTTCTCAATACAGCATATAATAATTATCTGACTACCTATGCGCCTAAAAGCGTGACTCGTTATGATGCACACAAAAAGAGCGAATTGCGTAGTGTTTACAATTCCATTGTCCAATTAAATAAAGAATCGCCTTGGTACCTTCCTTCCAACAACAAGGAAACACAGGCTTATGCCATTGGTTTAAAAGAAAACGCCCGTAGTCTGCGTAATACCATTGCTTCCTTAGGCGGTTTGGATGACGAAGAGCTTTTAAGTAAGAAAACTGCTTATTCCACAAATCCGGATGTGGCTACCGCAAGCTTTGTGGGCACTTACAAACCAGGCACCGCTTCTCCATCCTTTACTTTAGAGGTTCAGGAGCTGGCAACACCACAGGAAAATATGGGACGTTTTTTGGAAAAAGGCAAAATCGGTTTAACTCCTGATACCTATTCCTTTGACGTTACCATTAATGATATGAATTACGAGTTCCAGTTCTCTATTACTGAGAACGAAACCAATCAGGAAGTCCAGGAACGTCTGGTTCGACTGATAAACACTTCCGGAGTGGGGCTGAAATCGCACATTTTGGAAAGTAATGACCGTACCGCCCTGGTGATTTCCTCTGAAACTACCGGATTGAGCAGTGACCAGAAATATCTTTTCAAGATAAGCGATGAACATACCAGCAAGAAAAAGGGGGCCACCTCCTATCTTGGTCTGGATTATGTAAGTCACGAAGCAACCAATGCCAAATTCATTATTAATGGAGAAAGACGCAGCACCACCTCTAATGAATTTACCGTGGGGCATATGTTTGATGTAGCACTGAACGGCACTACTGCCATCGGTGAAACCATTACCATAGGTTTAAAAACCGACATGGAATCCCTTACGGATAATGTTTTGCAGCTGACACAGGGCTTCAATGACTTTATTAAAGCCACCTCCGATTATTTGCAAACTCAGCCCAAGAGCAAGCATGCCATCCGGGAAATGAATAGCATTGCCGGCAAATACAGCGCTTATTTTGACAGTATGGGAGTTAATATTTCCGACAACGGAACCTTGGAAGTGGACACTGAGAAATTCAGTAAGAGTGTTTCTGATGACGAGTCAGTTACAGATACCTTTAATGTTTTGAAGGAATTCTCCAATCAGTTGCTGCAAAAGAGTTCTGACATTGCGTTAAATCCTATGAATTATGTGGATCGTAAGATTGTCGCATATAAGAATCCGGGACGGAATTTTGCCAGCCCTTATACCACCAGCGCTTATAGTGGTATGATGTTTAATGGATATTGTTAAAAGATTAAGAATAATACGACAGAGGCTATATATATTCTACCTTCGGCCCGCTTGCGCTTATTAAAAACGTAACGGTCCTAAGTTTGCAAAATACGCAAACTAAGGACCGACGTTTTTAGGGCGGTCAGGTTAGAATATATATAGCCTCTGTCTTATGTTTACCCAAAACTCTACATAAATATAATAATTTCTTAATTCAACTCTTTTTCTACCATCTCTAATGCAGCGGCGATTACTTTGTCCATATCGTAATATTTGTACTGGCCAAGGCGACCACCAAATAAGACATATTTCTCTTTGTCGGCAAGCTCCTGATACTGCGCAAATAAAGCATTGTTGCGTTCATCATTAATCGGATAATAGGGTTCGTCCCCTTTCTGCCAGGTAGCAGGGTACTCTTTTGTGATGATGGTATCCGGCTGGGTTCCGAACTCAAAATGCTTATGCTCAATAATACGAGTATAAGGCACTTCTCTCTCCGTATAGTTCACTACTGCATTTCCCTGATAATTATCGCAACCCTCTAAAGTCTCCTGTTCAAAACGCAAGGAACGATACTGCAGCTCTCCCAACTGATAATCAAAGTACTCATCTATCATACCGGTATAGAGCACCTTTTCAAATTGGTCCGTCTCCGTTCCCTTAGCTGCATTCTGCGCGAGGAATTCCTTATATGTGATACCTAATTTTACTTCTGTACCATCTAACATTTTCTCTACAATCTGCGTATACCCGCCTATGGGAATCCCCTGATATCTGTCGGTAAAATAATTATTATCGTAAGTAAAGCGCACGGGCAATCTCTTAATAATGAAAGCCGGAAGTTCTGTACAGCTTCTGCCCCACTGTTTCTCCGTGTATCCCTTTACCAACTTCTCGTAAACATCTCTTCCCACCAAGGAAATGGCCTGCTCCTCCACGTTCTGCGGATTCTCCACAAATCCTTCCGCACACTGACGTTCAATCTCTGCCTTCGCTTCAGCCGGAGTCTTAATCCCCCACATTTTACTGAAGGTATTCATGTTAAAAGGCATATTATAAAGCTCATCCTTGAAAACAGCCACCGGCGAGTTAATATAATGATTAAACTCTGCAAACTGATTCACATAATCCCAGATTTTTTTATCCGAGGTATGAAAAATGTGAGCACCGTATTTATGCACTTGAATTCCACATTCCTCTTTGGTATAAATATTTCCTGCAATTTGTTCTCTCTTATCAATCACCAGACATTTCTTGCCTGCCTGCCTCATTTCATAGGCAAATACTGCACCAAACAGACCTGCTCCCACAACTAAATAATCGTATTTCATGCTTAACCCTTCTTTGCCTGATATTTCTCGATTTGTACAAAATCATCCATTAAATCCAACACTTTGTCACGGCCTTCTTGATTTAACTTCATATAATACTGCATTACCCTATTCTCCAGGAGCTGCGCACCCAAGGACGCATCCTCTTCCAAAGAAGTAAAGTCTACAGGATTCAAAGAAAGCTTATCACACATTTTGATTACCGTACCATAAGCCATACCTTCAATCCCACGTTCCAAAGCGGTCACCAAAGTACTGTAGGGTATTTCCATTTCTATGGCAAACTGTCGAACACTACGATATTGCTTCAGTATTTCCTGCTTTAAAATTTCTGCTTTTGTCATTTCGATATCCCCTTTTCATATAAATTGCATGTGATAGTAATATACGATATTCCGTTATTTTTTGCAAGAGTATTTTGTGAATTATTTTAGTAGCCGTAACTTTGCACTACCTCCAAATAAGGACTGTTGGCAATATCGGTGGGTGTCACAATCAATCCACCATCACTGTCCAAATCTATGCCAAACTGCTTATAAGCATACCAGACCAAATGGGCGCAGTGCGTCCCGCAGGGGATAGCGAGTTCATCTGCTTTAGAAGTTCTTAAAATATCCGCCAGAAGATGATATGGGATGCCTATGAGTTTTTCTTTCGCGTAAAGGGAAACTTGGGACGGTAGGTTTCTTTCTTGGGACGCGCTTTCCCTCAACCTAAGCACCTGAAAAGAGGGATACTTCTCCCACCTTTCTATATTACAAAGTTTCGTGGGACTTCCAATTGTAAGCGCCTCCAAAACCAACCCCTTCTCTGCATCCACCACCAACCCCGCATGCCCATTGCGCCAGCCAAGAAATCTGGAGTTTTTTGTAACCAGGATATCTCCGTTTTGAACATCCACAAGTGGCATGCCGCCACCTATTGCCTGCTCACTTTCTTCGGACAACCATTCAGAAATGGTGAGAGGGGTGGTTTGCATCTCCTCTATGGAAATAGGGGCGAAATATATCTCTTGGACTTCTGCCAATTCCTCTCCACGATTCTCCTGCAACATTTTAAGAATTACTTTTTCATTCAGTCCCGTTTGTTCCGCCAGCAGATGTATTTCTTCCGGAGTATCTATGATTTGTCCGGCTAATTGTTGCAGGGCAAATTTCTCAACCTCGGGCATCACGTGTGCATTACCAATCGCATCATTTATCCAATTATATAAAAAGAGTATGCTTGTCATTGCTAATAACAAAAGCATACTCTTGGTTCTTTTATTTTGTTCGGGAGTGTGTTTTTCTTTGTTCAATTGAGTCCACCATCCAAGCTTTTTGCTTAGTATGTGGAGGTGATGGCGGAATTATGCGAAAAAGGATTCTTTGAATATATTAAGATTACCATAAAATTATCATTTCACCCTTTTGTTATCAATTTTCACCTTTAAAAGCACTCTTCTAAATTCAGGTTCTAAATACGCATCTTTTTCATGCATAAAAAACATATATCCTTTCGTATGACAAACATTAGCATTATATAGGGATAAAAAATCTCTGATGTTTTTCTCCGCCTCATGTGTATGATATACACAAACTCTCAAATCTATATCGTTGCGCCTTAGCGTCTTCTCCATCCCTTTCATGCCCATCTCTTCTGCACCTTCAATATCAATTTTAACAAAATCTACTCTTTCCAGCCCTAAAGAATCTATCGTCACACTAGTATCATCTACAATATCTGACAAAAACTTATTGATAATTACCACCTTATCTTTGTACGGTTCAAACGTTATCTTTAAAGCTTCAACCCACTCACTATCAGCCTCTATCAAAATAATCTTTTTGACTTTTTCTATGACACTTAATGCAAAATTTCCTTCTGCGACTCCAGCATCAATTACAACACAATCTTCTTTCCAGTGTTCGTTCCCATCCAAGTAACAATGTGGAGAATCGCTGTCTTGTTCCATTTCTAGTGAACATACATATTTTTTTGCCGCCTGCTCAGTATTAATACTTCTCCTTAAATACATTCTTTTACCATTACACATCGTATAATACATTTCATAATCACTGTCATAAAAAACCTTCATATTATCTACTGAATAATTATCTCTGAATTTACTATTAAAAACCTTTAATGGTTTTTTTTCTAAATAACTAATCAGTTCCCTCATTTCCAAATCATCATCAAAGAAATATTTTTTGAGCAAACGCCCTTTTACCTTCTCTAAGTGATCTTCTTCATACAAATCATATGTCCATATTTTCTGTTTTTTGATACCCCATTTCAGCAATTTATGATATATTTCATCTACATATAAATCTGATGTGGCAATTATCACATAATCGTATTCCATATTGTTAATATCTTGCAGACTGACAATTGGTACCTTTTTACCGCCAAACATTATATCACCTTGAGAAAAAAGTATTTTTGAATCCGAAACTCCTACAACATCATAATCTCGATTAATTGCCTTACCTATGTACTGATTTATTTTCTGCAACTTTTTCCCCATACCAAAAAAAATTATCTTCATGCAAATCATACTCCATACTTATCTACCGTTTGAGATTCTTAAAACAGAATTCTCTCATATAAGGTTTATTCACTAAATTCAGATAACAGAAAAGTTTCATCAACCAATTTCCTCTTGTACCTTGATATTCTCTATTAGTACTTCCCGATCGACCTCGAATAATTGGAAAATCTCTAAAGCTTTTATATGCTATTTTATTATCATGTAATACTCTATAATACACATGCTCCAAATAACAATTAGCTCTATCATCTACCTTCATGTGTACATCAAGAAAATATTTTTCATATATCTGCTTACTCATCATGTAGAATCGTGTATCCACTTTTCCCGCTTCTTTCAAATAATTTTGAAAACATACAGCTTTACGTTTATTAAGTCTTAGCGCCCTCAAATTTTGCACATACAATTTAGATGTTATTTTACAAAAAAAACGTTCATCTTCAAGGAGTTTACTATGTTCATAAAAATATTTTAAGATTTCACCTTCTCCATACCCTTTTCCACAACGCGCTGTTTGTCTTATATCTCCCTGAAAAGTTATGTATTCAAATTTTCCCTTTTTACTCTCAAGTCTGCTTATATATTCTTCAAAATTAATATCCTGATAATTGCTACTTTCACAGATTGTTATTTTATCAAATTCACCTTGTCCCAGCGCCCATTCCAACGTCTGAAACAAAAGTGATTTTCGTTCTTCTTTATCTTGTAATTTCACATAAGGAACATCCTCATTAACATCTATACATGCCGTAATAAGTAAAAGCATTTCTTCTCCTTATCTATAATACTATCATTTTTCACTGATAAACATTATCTACAATAAGATCTATCACCTTCTCTAAACTTACAACCTTCTTAATACCCATTTTCTCGAGTTGTTCTTTAATCTCTTTTTCATAATTTAGTGATGAAATAATAATAGTTTCATCCATCGAAATTTGTTCTGGATGTAATATTTTTATCTCCCCGAAAACCTGTCCTTGTTTTTTCTTTGAATTATCATAAATATTTATAACTTTTATTGCTAATGCCTCTAAAACCGTTTTACACTCCCACGCTCTGATGCCATACCCAAACAATGAACAGTTCTCATGAATATCTAGTTCTGCCTTTAGAATATCCACAATCTTTTCCCTGAGATATTCCTTCCGCTCAAGAATCACTATACTCTCTCGAAACGCAGCCAATTTCATACGCATTTCATAAGTACTTATTATTCTGCTATAATATTGTAAATACAAATTCTTTGGCAAATATTTTAAACAAATTGTTTTGGTTTCCTCATACGTTCTTTGACTTGAACTTATTCCTCCCATTGCAAAATTAGTTACCACAGTATCTACTGTCTCAACTTTCGTGCCTCTAGTGTAAACACGTAATAACCATTCATAATCAGCACATACTCTATATTGCAAATCAAATTTACCAAATTGTTCAAAAAGACCTTTTTTAACAAAAAGCGCCGGGTGTGGATAAATCATTTTTTCATATAAATCTGTTTCGCACATAGGAGTTGGACTATTTCCCAGCACTTGACCATCTACAATCCATGCAATTCTGCCGCTTACCATATCGCACTTTTTTTCAAGAAACACTTTAACAATCTTATCTAACACATCATCATTAAACCAATCATTACTATTCAAAAAACAAATAATATCTCCTGTCGCCTTTTCAATCCCCTGATTCATAGCATCATATATACCATTGTCGGCCACACTATGCCAATAAGTGATATATTTTTGATATTTTTCTATTATTTCAACCGTACCATCTTGAGAACCACCATCAATAATAATATACTCCTTATCTGGATACTTTTGATTGATAACACTTTCAATTGTTCTTTCTAAAGTTTTGACACTATTCAAGCAAACCGTAATAATTGATATTTTCATAATTCCCCCATTTATATTCCTATTCCTTGCTCGATTTTTTTTGCAATATATCTATTGGATATCTCATTCACATGCGAAGGAATTGCCCCATATTCATAATCTTTATCTGTAAAATAATAGTTATTGTTACTTTCATCCACAATTATTAATTTTTCACATACCGTTTCAAAGAAATGATAGTATTCTTGCAGGAGAGAATTATCTTGCTTGATTTGTTCAATATTATGATGGCACTCCTGTTTATCAATACTGCCAACTTTTTCACATAGATAATTTTTTACAAGAACTATTTGCACATTCGGATAGTCTTTTTGTAGCCGTTCCACAAACTGCCTACACTTCTTCTTCCATAACTTTGTACACTCTTCGCTATGCCTTTTAACCAACATACCATCACTCAACTGTACTTCTGCATCATCCCATGCATCACTCTTCGTTATATATGCATCTTGATACTTTATTATATCAAAACGTTCTTCTATAAAGTCAATTAATAGGTATTGAACAGAATTTTCTCTCAACTTATCCCAAAAGAGTGAATATACATCTCTTTCAATCATCAGCTTTCTATAATTATTTTTATGAGCAATCTCAATTTGCTTACTCAATGGGCTCATAATACTAATAATACTTGAAAAATTATATCTGCTTCCAGAATCGTGTAACATATTCATATTCCAAGCAATCCGATTTAGATTATAACCTCCCAAAGTAATATATGGAAAATTTGCCGTTCCAGGAAACCGGTTGCTAATATATCCTCTATACGAACATAACATTTGCTGATACGTTTCCTTATCTCTACGATAGAATAACGCCGCCAACATATCTGATAATTTATATTTCACTATCTCTTCTAGCAGTTCATGATACTCTTCAAAAATACTATTTTTTTCAAAGCCCTTTAGTAACTCTTCAAATGCTTTTATCCCTATAGCAAATTCATCTCCATTATTCTTGCGCGGCTTTGCAGTTAATGAATCCTTTCGAAAGCGACGATAATAATATAATCCTTCTCTAACATTGACAACACTATTACTCAAAGCTACCAACAAGGGATATATTGCCTTGGCCTCACTGTGACAATTGGGAAACTCTATATGATATCTGTCAAATAATTCTTTCTTAAATAAGCATTTCCATATAGGGGTATAACCATATTTCATACGCTCTTTCTTAGAATATATCTTTCCTAGGCTACCTGAGCTAACATGGTAGGTCATTTCGCCAGTTCTATCATCCACTCGGAAAACATCACATTCCACCATATCTGCGTCATAGCGCACTGCCGCATCATAAAGCTTCTTCAAAAAATCCTTATGCACCCAATCATCAGCATCTACAAAAGCCAAAAAATCTCCTTCTGCTTCTCGAATTCCTCGATTTCTTGCTGCTGATGGTCCTGCATTTTCTTGCCGGATAACTCTAACTCTCTTATCTTTCTCTGCCCATCGATTACACAAAACATCTGAATCGTCCGTCGAACCATCATCAATTAAGAGTACTTCAAAATCAAGAAACGATTGCTTTGCTATGGTTTCCATACACTTATCTAACCACTCAACCACGTTATATACTGGGATAATTACACTTATCTTCATATAGTACCCTCTCTATTCTTTCATTGGTTTTTTTCAACTTAAGTATCAACTCATTATCGAGCCCCGCATCTAGCACACTCTCTTCCGTTAACAATGCAATCGGTTCATGTGTACTTCCAATATCATCAGACATTCCATATTGGGTACATATCATCTCTCTCTGTCCATGGTAAATTGCAATCGCAACTCTATGAAATCCATCCAACACTCTTCCGTCAGCCAATAATATTATTGGTTTTCCTTCATCATATCCATAAGTTTTCCACTCTTTCATTAACCGTATAAATTGAGCCAAACGCTTTTCAGAAGTTTCCCTTTCATTAAAAAGAGACAAACATGATAAGTAAGATTTATACCCTCCCAGCTTCTGTCCATAATATTCCTCAACTGCCAAATATCTAGCTGCAATAGAAAAATTACTTTTATTCGCTTTCCAAATACTACGAATGGAAATTTTTTTATTCTCATACAATGGCTTTCCCAATATCAATTCATTCAAAAAAGGATATACCCACACATAATTACTTATTCCTTCTCTATCAAGAGTTCTACTGATCTCATTCCTAATAGACTCATGCACGGCAATACAAATTAAAAACTCATCATTTTTAGACAATGCATCTACACTCTTAACCACGAACCCATTCATACATTTGTCACTACCTTCAGTTGTAACAAAAAATAATACCTTATTATGCCAACCATGCTTACTCAACGCTTTATAAAATCTATCTGCAACATATCCTGCACCATAAATTATTATTTTACTTTTCTCCAATTCACATTTTAATTCAGCACAATCCTTTATTTCCATTCAAAACCTCTTATATCAATACCGCTACAATAACTTCAGTTCACTCACCGGATGAATCTTTCTTTTTTCAGGCGGTGGTAGTTCCATATAATCTCCAAATTTGAAACTCAGATAACTATCATAGTCTTTTATACCTTGAAAGTTTATACCTTCAAACCATGTATCTGTACTGTTTTCGTACCAGTTACGATAGTACCCATATTCATTGTTTGGTGTCGGAAACGTGAGAATTCGCACCATTCTCGTCTTTTTCCTTCCCGCTTTTCGAATCATCCGATGATAATATTCATATACTTTCTCGTCCGGCAACTTCTGTAACACCTTATATAACTGTCGCTTTATTGGATTCTTGTCGGCCACAGCACCTACAGGAGACCAAAAAATTTTCCGCACGCAAAAACACTCGAAATTCTTCAGACTTCTAAGCCAATAATTATCCGGTACTCCATCCAACGGAAATATATCAATAAAAACTCCCTGTTCATAAGGCATATGCTCTTGATTTTCACGAAGAAACACCGTATTTTTACGTCGAAGTTTTCCATAACCCCAGCGATAACCTTTTGTATTTCTATGATCCTGAAAATAGAAACGACTGGTATCTAATTCTGTTTTGCAGGCTTTACGAAATTTCTCATATTCCGGTCGTAATAAAGCCACATCTGCATCGTCATCCCATGGAATATACCCTCCATGCCGTACTGCACCCAAAAGTGTTCCAGCAATAATATTATACTGTATGTTACACTTCTTACAAATTCGATCCACTTCCTGAAGCATTTCCAATTGAATCAGCTGTATTTGACGAAGCGTATCTTTATTTAGTTCTACCATGCTATAACTCCCAATTATTCTATAAATCTTTGACAGCTTTCCATTATTCCGGCCATCCAAATCGACTCCTGTGAAGTTACTCCTTCCTCAATATCATATTGACCTTGGCCTTCCTCCACGTTCCTAATACGTTCTTTAAATGCCAGTATCTCATATCGAAGCCCCTGTCCTTCAAAGGGAAATTCATAGACCTTCGTTGCACTCACATCTTCAAAACGAACCTCAAACCTTCTGGTTAACCACCAAGGCGACTGTGCCAGCATATATCCCTTCGTTCCTGAAACAATCAAACAGCCCTCTGACTTCACCGTCAATCCGGTTTTAGCCAACCCAAAGGCCTCCTCATACAACAGATGCACTTTCATAAACCCATCTGCATTCCTTTTCCCGCTACGAATCGCTTGATAAAATACTTTTTCCGGTTTTCCTAACAATTTGATTGCCGGTAGCAATGTATATGTACCCATTTCATAGAAACTACCAGCATAGGTCTCACTGTTCAACTCCCGACCTTCCGGATTTTCCAGTTTCGTAAAACAAGCTTCTACATCCTTAATTTCTCCGATCACACCACTTTTTGCCAGTCTAATCAATTCTTGAAATCCGGGACAATACGCTGTTTTTACAGCCTCCATAAGTACCAGATGATTACCTGATGCAAGCTCAAAAAGTTCTTCCGCTTCTCTCTTAGAAAAACATAATGGTTTCTCACATAACACATGCTTCCCTTTTATCAAAAGTCTTCTCACATAATCATAATGAGTTCCATGCGGCGAAGCCACATATGCCACATCTATCTGGGAACAAAAATTCTCCCAATCATCTGTCCCTTCGTCAATATCCCACTTTTCAGCAAACGCTTGAGCACTGGTATTCCTTGGATTGTACACCACTACTATACGAAATTCATTTGTTGTACGCACTTCTGGCACAAAGCGATTTGCTATACGCCCTGTGCCTATTATCCCTAATCTCAAAATCAACTTTCCACCATCTTCCTCTTTGCTAAAAACTTCTCTACAATATCTGCCATGGCAATAGATTCCTGTGCAGTCAACTTATAATCACGTCCACCTTGTCCATTAATTTTCATGACAAATTCACTGATTTCATATCGCAAACCATCTCCCTGAAAACGTGGCTCATAACGGTCTATCTTGCTAGGATTCTCATATCGAATTTCAAATTTATGTGTTAACCACCACGGCGACTCCGCCAATATGTACCCTTTGGTTCCTGCGATAATCAATTGACCCTCTGATTTTACGCCAACACCCATCTTTGCCATAGCAAAGCTATCTTTGTATCGAAAACTAATTTTCGTATACAAATCAATACCATTATTTCCCCGAATCGAATCAATGTGAATATCACTATAGTCCGTTCCCAACAACTTAATAATCGGTAACAACGGATATCCGGCATACTCCATAAATGCACCGCCATACTGTGCATCTGTCATTTCTCGAGAGGTAGGGTTCGCCAATCGTGAAAAACAAGCCTCTACATCCTTAATATCACCAATAACACCACTCTTTGCCACATTAATCATCTGCAAGAAGCCCGGACAATACGCAGTCTTAATACCTTCCATTAAAACAACCTTATTCTCCTTTGCCAAAGCAAATAATTCCTCTGCCTCTGCTTTCGTAAAGGTTAGCGGTTTCTCACATAGCACATGTTTCCCTGCTAAAATAGCTCTTTTGGCATAGTCGTAATGTGTTTCATGCGGAGACGCAATATATACCGCATTTACTTCACTTAAAAACGTATCGTAATCTTTTGTATGCGTTTTAACTCCATAGGTCACTTCAAATTTACGGGCACTTTCACGAATTGGGTTATAAGCATGTTCAACTACCACACCACTAACAAAATTCGATTCCTTTACAAAACGAGGTGCAATACGTCCTGTTCCGACCACGCCTATAGAAATAATATTATATCGATTTCCACGAAGCTGTGTAGATGATATATTGGGTGTTCTTTCTAAATAAACCACTTCACAAAAAGCATTTAAGTAATCAAAAGTTCCTACCCAATCAGAACCTACGGTAAATATATCCACATCATACTTCTGAATATCTTCAATCTTTTGCCCCTCGTGATCCTCTACGATTATCATATCTGCGAGACCGGTTTTTCGCACACTCTCGATTCGTTCTACAGTAGAGTCAATTACATTTACCTTTCCGCGTGCTTTATCGAAATGCTCTGTAGTAATCCCTACAATTAAATAATCCCCCAAAGCCTTTGCTCTCTGCAAAAGCTTGTAATGTCCTTCATGGAATAAATCAAACGTTCCGTAAGTAATAACTTTTTTCATATGCTCACCCATTTTTCTTTACATATTCAATAAATTCTTCCAAATCAACAACACCTTCACGAATTTCAATATTATCTTCTCGTCCTAAAATATGTTTTTCCAAAATATTATCAGAAATCTTGAAAGTATATGTTTTCTCTATCTCCTTACTACTGTTTAACTTTAAAATTCCACTTCCTGCAAAAGGAATTACTATAAAACCATCTCCGAAGGACATTATACTACCTACTGCTTTTTCAAAATTCGGCTGGTAACTTTTACTCAACCCCACCGTCATTTCAACTTTTTCTAACGACGCACTATCCATGTGATATATAATTAAATCCTGAGCTTCATACGGCAAAAAAAACAACTCTTGTCCATATTGCTTCGGTCTCCAATAACGTGCATGCGCAACTCCTTTTACCTGTATTTCTTCTGCATTACATAAGTGTTTTACCTTTCCTGTCTTCAAATCAAGACAACATATCTGAAGTATGTATTCCGGATTAGGAATATAAATAACAGAATTGTCAAAATATTCTCCATACAAAATCTCATGTACTGTCTTTAGTAAATTTATCTTTCCATCCATATAATTTACCTTCAAAACAGCTTTCCCAATCCTTCCAAAAATATATGCATATTTCCCGCTCAACTTCATCCAAAACAAAGATATACCTGGTCTTTCTACATACTTCGCCAATGAAATTTTATTAATAACTTCCTTTGATTTTAAATCAATTACCACTAATTGCTGGCTTGCCATCCCTAATAGAATTAATCTGTTGCCATCTACCGCACAATCTCTAAACAACGGTTTCTCCAACGCCAACTCTTCAAACAATATATTAAACCCACCATCAGCAATATTGTATTCTAAGAAAAATTCTTCTTGATAAGGCACAAATAACAATTTCCCATTATAATAAACAATATGCCAAAATGCCTCTGCTTTTTTATTTCCCACAGGCATCAATATTTCTTCATATTCATCCGTTTCCAAATCCAGTTTATACAGAATATTATTATAACAAGTTACAAAATACAAATATCTATCGTCCACCAAAGTCGCTGCTATCGGATATGAATACCTATCTTCAATCAGATTATAAAACTTCTCCATATGCGTTATCTCCTTCTACATCATGCTTTCTATTGCTCAGAAGAAATGATATCCATCAAATTCTCCACATGGTAATGCTGATACATTATTTTCTTACCTGTGGCTTTGTATACTCGCACCAAGAGCCCCTTATCTCCATAATACGCATCACTCATATCAATTGCTCTGCTTACATCACCACTGACATCATAAATACCCCAGTCTTCCTGCTGATATTTTTGCATTACCGCCTCATATCCGGCTTTCATGTCCGGTGCGTAATCATGTAATATTTCCAACTTTTCTCCATCCAAGCGACATGGCATCCACCAAAGGACAACCTCGGGATGATTCTTAAAACGCTCTAACACCTCTGTAATTTTTTCCACTACACACTCGCTGTTAATTAGCATGGCATTAATGCCTGTATAATAAAAGAATACTTTTTTTCGTTTCCATGCACCCAAATCATCCTGGTAATAAATCTTTTTCAACCAGTCTTCCGGAAGCAATTCTTTTGCCTGCTCATAGGGGACACCTTCCGGTCCCAAATCCTCTTTGCGTTTTACCGAAATTTTTACACTTTCCCCTAAATTCAACTCCTGCAAATAATGAGCTTCTAACAATTCCCCCAGCTCCTCCGTCTGCAATCGTATAGCATTATGGCGCTCCAGGGAATTAGATTTCCATTCAAACATGTAATCCCCATACATCTGTCTCAAAATTGTATCATATCCCTTAGGAACTGTTACCATAATATTCTCAAAAGGCATCTCTATGGGTTTGTATAATCTTTTATCAATCACGTGCTTATTCTTTTCTATATAATGCACGAAACTGGCTACACAATCCGCGTCCTCAGCCTCTGCCAATCTACACATCTGATCAAACACAATATTCAACTGGTTTTTTAATGGTCTGTCTGTGGTGAATTCATATCCTGTAATTCTCTGAATGTCCACCAAATTCTGAGCAATTACTATATCATATTGACTCTTTTCCTCTTCCGTTGCTATCTTATCGTTATACCTATATTCCACAATACCTCTTAATTCTTCAATAACCCGTAACAGAATTTTCTGATTTTCTGCTACATTCTTATCTCTTGGCACATAATACAAGGGGAAAATATCAATCCCCAATGCCAATGGACAACCATGGTACTCACTATTTCTACTTTTCTTCAAATCAATAGACTTACCATTAGCAACTCTTGAAAAAACATTATCCCACTTTTCCGTGGTATACATATTTAAAAGCCAATAATCTTCCGGAAGCTCTTCCTGTGCCACGCTTAGAAATTTAATATAATCATCCTTCAGCATAGCAATATCAAAGTCATCATCCCAAGGAACAAATCCTTTATGTCGTATCGCCCCTAAAAGTGAGCCCCAATATGCATAATAAGTGATGTCATACTTTTTACATATGACATCAATCTTTTGCAATATTTCAAGCTGACATGCCCATACTCTTTTGGTCGTCTCACTCACTACTGTATTAGAACGAATTTCTCTTTTAAAATACCCTTCCGGAAATTGCAACATAAATTATCCACCTCTTATATTAGTTTAAAGAAAAAGGACCGGTAAAACCGGCCCCTTTTGGTAGTTTTCATTAAGTTATTACTGTAACAGAGACAATACACCCTGATTAGCTTGGTTAGACTGTGCCAACATAGCCTGACCTGCCTGTGCCAAGATATTGTTGTTAGAGTACTTAACCATTTCAGAAGCCATATCAGTATCGCGGATCTGAGACTCAGCTGCTGTGGTGTTTTCTACAACGTTGTCTAAGTTATTGATGGTGTGCTCTAATCTGTTCTGAGTAGCACCAAGTTTTGCACGGTACTCAGAAAGAGTGTTAATAGCATTCTTAATAGTGGTAAGTGCACTAGCTGCTCCTGTAGATGAGCTAATGTTAACACTGGTAATGCTGAGAGCTGATGCATCCATCTTCTGAAGTGCGAACTCGATAGTGTGACCATTTTCTGTACCAACCTGCAATGTTAAGGTCTTATTAGTTGACAATAAGTACTGCTCATTGAAAGAAGTGTTGGTAGCTGTTCTGGTAATTTCAGCCTTTAACTGACTAACTTCCAACTGAAGATATTCTCTATCCTTATTAGTATTGGTTCCGTTAGCTGCCTGAGTTGCCAATTCGTTCATTCTCTGAAGCATATCGTGAACTTCATTCAATGCACCTTCAGCTGTCTGTACACAAGAGATACCATCCTGTGCGTTTTCAGAAGCCTGTGTAAGACCACGAATCTGACGTCTCATCTTCTCAGAAAT